>NZ_JAQGLA010000139.1 GCF_027853915.1 Saccharopolyspora oryzae | reverse complement strand
CCCCCCCGCCGCCCCACCCCCGACGCAGGGTTCAGGTGGTCTCGGGCAGGATCTCGACGTAGCCGCTGGTCCCGTTGACGCGGATCCGCTGGCCGTCCTCGATCAGGCGGGTGGCGTGGTCGACGCCGACGACGGCCGGCAAGCCGTACTCGCGGGCGATCACCGCGCCGTGGGTCATCAGGCCGCCGACCTCCGTCACCAGGCCTTGGGCAGTGACGAACACGGGCGACCAGCTGGGATCGGTGTAGGCGGTGACCAGGATGTCGCCGGCTTCGAGATCGGCATCGGTCATGTCCGTGACGACGCGGGCGCGCCCTTCCACGATCCCGCTGGAAACCGGCAGGCCGACCAGCGCGTCGGCGGGCACGTCCTCTCGTCGGTAGGACCCGGAGAGGGTTTCGCCGTCCGAGGTGAGCACCCGGGGAGGCGTGAGCGCCTGATACCCGCTGAACGCTTCCTTGCGCTGGAGGAGGAGCTGGTCGTCGGCCTGTCCGGTGCGCACGACGTCGTGGAGCTCCTCGAACCGGAGGTAGAAGATGTCCTCGCCATCGCGGAGAACTCCGGCCTGAACCAGGCGCTCGGCCTCTTCCAGCAACGCCCGCTTGTAGACGAAGTAGCGGCTGATCATGCCGTACTTCGGGTACTCCCGGTACCCGGCGAAGGTGCGCAGGCGGTCGATCTGCGATCTGGTCTCTTCGGCCTTCCGCGTTCCGTCCGGCAGGGCCTGCAAGCGCTCCAGCAGCTCCTGCTCCTTCTTCCACGCCTCCTGCCGCCCCTGTTCGAAGCGCTGCTTGCTGGCGCCGGGTTCGAAGTTCTCGATGTTGCCGAGAATCACGGGCACGAGTGCGCTGGGGTGCTCGCTCCAGCGAGGCCTCGTGATGTCGATTTCGCCGACGCAGCGCATGCCGTACTGGTCGAGGTAGGCGCGGATCGCCTCCTGCGCCTCGCGCCCGCCCGCGAGCTCGGGCAGTTCGTCCAGGAACCCGTCGTCCTCGACGTCCTTCAGGAAGGCCACCACGTCCGGGTGCGGGCGGATCGCATCGGCGACGTCCAGGAGCGCGAGCCCCATCTCCGAAGTGACGTTGTTCGGGGCGGATTGCGTGAGCACGTCGGCTGCGTTGTCCTCGCCCAGCCACTCGTGCATCTTCTCGTTGATCCACCACGCCGCGCCCATCCCGGCCATGATCACCTTGGTGCTGTCCGGGGCGAACAAGACGCGTTTGAGCTCCTGGAGGTCCGCCAGGATGAAGTCGAACAGCTCCGGCCCGCGCTTCTCCCGGATGTCGTGCTCGAGCGCGGCGAGGGAGGTCCGGCCGCGCTCGAGCAGCTCGTCGACGATCGCCGGATCGGCTTCGATCGGCTCCGGCGGATTGCCGGGGAGGGGCACGTCCGGAGCATCCCCCGACGGCGCCGGGATGAAGTCGCCGCGATCGAGAACGGTCTGCAGCGCATCCTTCATCAACGGATCCGACGTCTCCATGGCTTTCAGGAGCCCGTCGCGGGTGGCCGGCGATGCCAAGCGGTCGGTGACGTCGACGAACAGCCGCCCACCGGCCTCGGACATGGGTCGCGGCGTGGTCATCTGCCAGAACGACAGGCCCAGCGGCTTCATCGGGTCGGTCATCATCTGCTGGTGGCCGACGGAGAGGTAGACGTGGTTGTCCTGGTCGTCGACCGGTGGCACCGGGAACAGCGTGGTGATCGGCCGGCTCTGCACGATCTGGAAGTCGCCGTCGACCAGGCACCACTCGATGTCCTGCGGACGGTCGAAGTGCGCCTCGATCCGCCGCCCCAGCTGCGCGAGCTGCACCACCTGCGCATCGGTCAGCGCTGGCTGCTGCTGCAACTCCGGTTCGATCTCTTGCCGCTGCGTCCCGCCGCCTGGCACGGCACGGATGGCCAACTGCTTGGTGGCGATCTTCTTGTCGACGACTTTGCCGTCGCGCACCTCGTAGACGTCCGCGTTCACCAGACCGGAGACCAGGGCTTCGCCGAGGCCGAAGCCGGCCTCCACGCTGGTGACCTTCCGGTTCGACGTGACGGGGTCGGCGGTGAACAGGACGCCGGACGCGTCCGGCGAGACCATCCGCTGCACGACCACCGCCATGTGGACCTTGCGGTGGTCGAAACCGTTGCGCAGGCGGTAGGTCACGGCTCGTTCGGTGAACAGCGAGGCCCAGCACGACCTGATGTGCTCGAGGATCGCCGCCGGTCCCACGACGTTCAAGTACGTGTCCTGCTGGCCCGCGAACGAAGCCGTCGGGAGGTCTTCGGCCGTCGCGCTGGATCGGACGGCGTAGGCGGCCGTCTCACCCAGACCGGCGAGCGGGCCGGTGATCGCCGCCGCCAGATCGTCGGGGAGGGGGATTCCCGCGATCGCGCTGCGGATCTCTGCGCTGAGCACAGCGATCGCATCCCGGTCGTCCGGGCTCAGCTGCGAGAGCCGGTCGAGCTGGTTCTCGAGCTCCGGTGCGCATGCCATGACCCGGCGGAACGCGTCCGTCGTCACGCAGTAGCCGGCAGGCACGCGGATGCCTTCGATCCGGGAGAGCTC
Source organism: Saccharopolyspora oryzae (assembly GCF_027853915.1). GTDB lineage: Bacteria > Actinomycetota > Actinomycetes > Mycobacteriales > Pseudonocardiaceae > Saccharopolyspora > Saccharopolyspora oryzae. The sequence goes on along the minus strand of NZ_JAQGLA010000139.1, from coordinate 8,326 downwards.
GCCGAGGTGCGCGCCCTTGCCGCCGACGAGCGCGACCTGGCTCCGATCGATGTCCTGGAAATCCAGCACGCAACGACCGGACGAGGAGGACATCCCCGCACTGCTGCCGGTTTCAACCACTGCTTCTCCCATGTCCGTCGGTCGGCGCATCCCGCCAGTCCCTGATTTTCGCAGGTCCTGGCTTCGGACGGAGATTCTGCGGCACGACCCGGGTCTTGCCGCAAGCCCCGGGGTGCGCTATAAGTTGAAACAGGCGGGGAAAGTTCCTCCCGCCTTTCTCGTCCGATTCGGACGGACGATCACTTCGCGAAACCCCAGCGCCCCTGCGCGGGTCGCATCGCACAACCCGCCCGACGGAGCGGCGGCTCAGAGGTGCGCGAGCAGGGAAGCGGTCAAGATCGCCCGTTCAGGCAGGGTCGCTGCGATGATCTGCTCGTCCGGGGCGTGCGCACCTCGGCCGACCGGGCCGAGACCGTCCAGGCTCGGCACACCCAGGGATCCGGTCAAGTTGGTGTCGGCCGCTCCTGCCGCGGGGCGTCCGGAGACTTCCTGCCCGACAGCTCGTCCGGCGCGGGCCAGCGCATCGGTCAGCTCACCGGTATCCGGTTCCGTCCACACCGGACGGCTGGTGAGGATCTCCGCGGTGACGGTGGTTCCGGGGCGGACCGGCGCCAATTCGTGCAGCGCTGCCAGCGCCGAGCGTTCGGTCGCGGTGTCGGTGAAGCGCATGCCGATCTCGCAGGACGCCTCGCCGGGCACCACGTTGGTCCGGCCGCCGCCGGCGATCGTGCCGACGTTGCACAGCATGTCCGGATGGTCGGCGGCGATCTGCCGCACGACGAGGAGCTGGTCGACCAGTTCCTCGATCGCCGACGCCCCGTCCTCGGGAGCCAGCGCGGCGTGCGATTCCCGCCCGGTCACGCGGATGCGGGCGCGGGTGCTGCCCCAGCGGGCGGTCTTCACCGCGCCATCGGGGTGCGGGGGCTCGAAGCCCAGTGCGGCGACCGCGTCGCGGCAGTGCTCAGCCACCAGTCCCCGGGCCGAGGGCGAGCCGACTTCCTCGTCCGCGACCAGGACCATCGTAATCGGCCGGTGCGGAATCCCGTGCTGGGCGAGGAGTTCCACGGCGGTTTCGAAGACGACGAGGCCGCCCTTCATGTCGTACACGCCCGGCCCGTGGATCCGGCCGTCCTGCTCCAGCCACGGCACGGATCCGTCGAGCGTGCCGGTGGGCCACACCGTGTCGTGGTGGCCGAGGCACAGGACCGGTCGCTGGTCCTGCCCGTCGCCGGTGCCGGGGAAGTGCGCGACCAGGTTGGCGCCGGTGGCGCTGGCATGCAGTTCGGTGCGGGCGCCGAGTTCGTCGTAGCGCCGCCGCAGCAGATCGAGCAGGGCGTCGAGCGCGTCGGCGTCCCCGCTCGGCGTTTCCAGGCGGACGTAGCGGTGCAGCCGGTCGCGCATCCGGCCCGCGTCGACAGCTTCGCTTTCGATCAGGCTCACAGATACGAAACGTATCTTTTCGAGCTGGCTTAAGCAAGGCAGTTGACAAACGCTGTTCCGGCGCGCATGTTGTTGCAAGTTACGTTTCGTAAGATGGCTGCATGGGGCGATCGTTCCGATGCGGTGCGTGAGGAGGGGCCGTGGGACGCGGACCTGCGTCGGAGGTCCGGGCGGCCGGTTTCGTCGTCCAGAACTTGAACACCGCCGAGCTGCAGCGGCAGGCCGCCGCGCTGTACCGGCGCGTGTTCGGCTACCGGGATTCCGACGTCGGGCTGAGCCCGCCGCTGCTGACAGCGCTGCTGCGCAACGGCGGCTCGGTCGTCGGAGCGGTGGGCGAGGACGGTGCGCTGCTCGGCTTCGCCTACGGCATGCGCGGTGGCGACGGCACGCGGATGTACCACTACTCGCAGGCCGCCGTGGTCGCGCCGGAGAGTCAGGGCATCGGGCTGGGCCGGAAGCTGAAGCAGGCGCAGGCCGAGGTCGCCCGCGACACCGGGATGCGCTTCATGCGCTGGAGCTACGACCCGCTGATCTCCCGCAACGCGCACTTCAACCTCGACGTGCTGGGCGCGGTCGGCCGCTGGTACGTCGACGACTTCTACCTGCACGAGCAGTCGGACCGGGTCGTCGTCGAATGGGATCTGGAGCAGACGCCCGAGCCCTTCGCACCGGAGCCGGTACCGCGGTTCACGAGCGCGGACTGGGGGACCAAGCAGGGCTTCGGCGACCACGGTCTGCTCGTGGTGCCCTCGGACCCGGCGCTGCTCGAACCGGCCCGGACGGCAGAGGTGAGGTCCGCCGTGCGCGCCGGCTTCCACGATTTCCTCGCCTCCGGCCTCGCCGCCCGCTCCTGCCAGAAGGTCTCGGCGGAGACCTCGGTTTACTGGTTCACCCGTGTCCCGATCACCGGAGGTGGCCATGACCGCCCATGACGCCAACCGCGACCTGGCCAGCCCGCGCCAGCGCTACGACGCGCGCGTGCAGCGCCGCTCGGCGGCCGTTCTGCAGCAGCGGGTCGTCGAGCAGGAGGTCCGGTCGCTGGACGCGGCGATGGGATCGATCGCCCGCGACGGTTCGGTCGAGCGGGCCGCCGCGCTTGTGGTGGGGGCCCGCCGCCGGTTCATCCTCGGCTCCGGCAAGTCCTTCGCCTACGCCTGCCTGCTAGCCGCCGACCTCGGCGCGTCGCTGTCGAACGTGACCACCATCGACGGCCGCATCGTGCAGGCCGTCGACGTGCTGACCGAGGTGCGCTCCAGCGACGTGCTGGTCGTCTTCTCGCTGCGCCGCTACCGCCGCGAGAGCATCGAGGTCGCCCGCCAGTTCACCGCCTCCGGCGGCACCCTGGTCGTGGTGACCGACGCCGAGGACGCGCCGCTGGCCCAGGTCGCGGACGCCGTCATCGTCGTGCAGACCGAGAGCGCGTCCTATTCGGACTCGCCGACCGCCGTCGCCGCCGTCGCCCACGTGCTGGCCACCCTGACCACCGCCAGCGCCAAGGGCGCACAACGCCGCCTCGGCGAGCGGGACCGCTTCTCCCGCGCCCTGGGGATTTACGCGGACGAAGCAGAGAACTTCTGATCGGAGACATGATGAAGATCGCCAGCGCCGCGCTGCACCGCGTCCGGCTGCCGCTGAAGCACAGCTTCCAGACCAGCTCGCACCGCAAGGACCACCTCGAGCACGTCCTGGTGCAGCTGGTCGACGAGTCCGGCGCCGTCGGCTGGGGCGAGATCGCCTCGCCGAGCGACCCGTACTACGCCTCGGACACGGTCGAGACCAGCTGGACGATCGCCACCGGATACCTGCTGCCGGCCATCCTCGGCCGCGAGGTCGAGCACCCGAGCCGGCTCGGCGAGCTCTACGGCAAGGTGCGCGGGCACCGCTTCGCCGCCGCCGGGATCGACGCGGCCGGCTGGGCGCTGTGGACCGCGCAGCAGGGCGTTCCGCTGGCCCGGGCGCTCGGCGGTGAGCGGGAAACCGTGGTGGCCGGGGTGTCGCTGGGCATCGAGCCCACCATCGACGAGCTGCTCGAGCAGGTGCAGCGCCAGGTCGACGCCGGGTACCCGCGGGTGAAGCTGAAGATCGCCCCGGGCTGGGACGTCGAGCCGGTCAAGCAGGTCCGGGCCGCCTTCCCGGAGCTGAACCTGCACGTCGACGCCAACGGCGCCTACCTGGACATCCCCGAGCACCGCTCGGTGCTGCGCGAACTCGACAACTTCGAGCTGGCCATGATCGAGCAGCCGTTCGCGCCGCGCGCGCTGCTGCCCTCCGCGGAGCTGCAGGCGTCCATCGAAACCCCGGTCTGCCTGGACGAATCCGTGGACACCCTGGACGACCTGCGCACCGCGATCGCGCTGAAGGCGGCGCGGATCCTCAACATCAAGGCTTCCCGCATGGGCGGGCTGACCACCGCCGTCGCCGCGCACGACCTGGCCCGCGAGGCGGGCTGGCCGGTGTGGTGCGGCGGGATGCACGAGTTCGGCATCGGCCGCATCGCCAACGTGGCGCTGTCCAGCCTGCCCGGATTCAGCTTGCCCTCCGACGTTTCGGCGTCGGAGAAGTACTACGCCCGCGATGTGGTGAACCCACCGCTGGTCGCGCACGCAGGGGTCGTCGCCGTGCCCACCACCCCGGGGCTCGGCGTCGAGGTCGACGAGGACTTCATCGCCCAGCACAGCCACCAGACCCACAGAAAGCAGTCCTCATGAGCAATGTGGACAGTGCGGGTGCACCGCCGCGCGCGGACATCCCGACCGGGCCCTCGAAGGTCCGAAGATCGATCATCACGATATCCGCCATCGCCGGCTTGGTCCTGTCCGCGGCCCTCGGGCCGTTCGTCGAGGCCCCCACGTTGTGGGGTCTGGTGCCGATCGTGCTCTACGCGGCGCTCGCGCTGCTCGGCATGGACATCATGGTGGCCACCGTCGTCGCAGTGGTCTCCGCGCTGCTGATCATGATGCCCACCCCGGCCGCGATCGGGGAGATGCTCGGAAAATCGCTCGGTGATCAGGTCACCGTCATCGGCCTGGTCATCATGCTCGGTGCCGGGGTCGGCGAGATCCTGCGCAGCACCGGCATCGCGGCGACCATCGTGCGCGGTGTGATGCGAGTGGTCGGCGAGCGCAACCGCACCGCCGCCACGCTGGGCGTGATGATCTCCTGCCTGGTGCTGGTCGCCAGCCTGGGCACCCTGGCGGGCGCGCTGGCGATCGCCGCACCGCTGCTGCTGCCGGTCGTCGCCCGGCTCGGCTTCACCCGCTCGGCGACGGCGGCGATGATGTTCACCGGCGGCTGCGCCGGCCTGGCGCTGGCACCGTTCGCCGGTTCCAACGTCGCGATCATGAGCGCCGCCAAGGTCGGCTACCTGCAGTACCTGCTCTACGGCGCCGGGCCGCTGGCGGTGTTGTCGCTGATCGCGGGCCTGGTGATCGTGCCGTGGATGCAGCGGCGGACCGAAGGAACAGGGGACGACTACAACGCGGAGGACCTCGGCGCCGTCGACGAGGAACCGGCGCGCGGCAGCGGACGGGCGACCGCGGCGTTCGCCATCGCCCTGGTCGTCAGCGTCGCCTACGCGATCGTCTCCGGCGCGGGCACCACGTTCCCGCTGCTGGCCCTGCCGGTGCTCGGGATCGTCGCCGGCCTGGTCGGCGGGCTGAGCCCGACCGAGATCGCGGCCCAGATGTACCGGGGCGCGGCGCGGCTGGTGAACGTGTTCCTGCTGTTCTGGCTGCTGGCGGTGCTGTTCGCCGAGATCGACGAGCTGCAGCCGTTCCAGGTCGTCCTGGACACCTACGGCACCAGCATGCAGGGCCTGTCGCCGTTCGTGTTCGCGCTGCTCATCGCCGGGCTCGGCTGGGTCGGTGTGCCGGGGGCGACCGCCGCGCAGGTGGTGCTGCTGAACAAGGTGTTCGGCGGGCTCGCGGTGAGCCTCGGGATCAGCTCGGGCGCCTGGGTCGTGGTGCTGCTGTTCGCCTCCAAGGCCGACACCTACGGTCCGTTCCCCAACGCCAACATGGTCGGCGCGATGAGCTTGGCCCGTTCGACCAGCCTGAAGAACATCTTGCTGACCGGCTTCGCGCTGCTGGTGCCGTGCTGCCTGATGTACGCGGTGATCCTGTTCTTCGAAACCAGCTGAAGCCGGGGCCGTGCGGTGTCGCGACGCCGCACGGCCCCGCCGAGTCCGAGGAAGTGCCCGTGTTCGACATCGTGATCAACGGCGGCGAGGTGGTCGACGGGACCGGCGCGCCGCGACGACGCTGCAACGTCGGCATCGCAGGCGACCGGATCGCCGAGCTCAGCGCCGACAAGCTCGCCGGGCGGCGGGAGATCGACGCCACCGGCCAGATCGTGGCCCCCGGCTTCATCGACCTGCACTCGCACGCCGACTACACCCTGGAAGGCGACCCGGCCGCCGTCACCCAGATCCACCAGGGCGCGACGACGCTGGTGACCGGCAACTGCGGGCATTCCCCGTTCCCGTTCACCGACCTGGACCTGATCCGCCGCGCCAGCATCATCGACGACCGGGCGATGAGCTGGAAGTGGCGCGATGCGGCGGGATTCCAGGACGCGGTCGGCGGAGCAGCGGTCAACGTCGCGCTGCAGGTCGGCCACAACGCGGTGCGCTTGGCGGTGCTCGGCGACGCCGACCGGGCCCCGACCGCGGCCGAGCTGGACCGGATGTGCGCACTGGTGAGAACCGCCGCGCAGCAAGGAGTTGTCGGCTTCTCCACCGGACTCATCTACGCCCCGGGCGTGTTCGCCGACGCCGCGGAGGTGCGTGCGCTGGTGGCCGCGGCGGCATCTGCCGGGCTGCTGTACTCCACGCACATGCGAAACGAAGCCGCGACGCTGCTCGACGCGGTGCGCGAGGCGATCGAAGCCGCCGAACTGGCCGGCGCCCGCTTGGAGATCTCGCACCTCAAGGCGATGGGGCCGGAGAACCACGGCAAGGTCGTGGAAGCACTCGCGCTCATCGACGCCGCCCGCGAACGCGGCGTGGACGTCACCGCCGACGTCTACCCCTACACCGCGTCCAGCACGTCCCTGGTCTCGCGCCTGAGTCCGTGGGCGGTCGATGGCGGCAAGGACGCCCTCCTGGAGCGCTTGGCGGATCTGGCGACCCGGGAGCGGATCGCAGCCGAGCTGCGCGCCAGGTTCGGCCGGGACATCGACCCGGAAGGCCTGGTCATCGCCGACCTGCCGATCGGTGCCGAAAGCGCGGACATCGGGCTGTCGGTCGCCGAGATCGGCCGCCGCGACGGCGTGGACCCCGCAGAAGCGGCGCTGCGCGTGCTGGACCGGCACTCGGCGAACGTGACGATCGTGAACCACGCGATGAGCGAAGCCGATGTCGACGCGGTGCTCCAGCACCCGTGGGTGTCGGTGGCCAGCGACGGTTGGATCATGACCGAGCAGGGCGAAGGCCGACCGCACCCGCGCAGCTTCGGCACCTTCGCCCGGGTCCTCGGCCGCTACGTGCGGGAACGCGGCGTCGTTGCCCTCGAGGACGCGGTGCGCAAGATGACCGCGCTGCCCGCGGCCCGGATCGGGCTCACCGACCGCGGAGTGCTGGCCGCCGGCAGAGCCGCCGACGTCGCCGTGTTCGACCCCGCCACGATCATCGACAAATCGACCTTCGAACAGCCGTGGCAGTTGGCGACGGGCTGCTCGGCGGTCCTGGTCAACGGCGTGCCGGTACTGCTCGACGGCAACCCCACCGGACGCACCAGCGGAAAGGTCCTGACCCCGGCGGCGTGACCCGCTCAGGTCCAGCCGCTCAGCGTCCGGCGGGATTCGAAACGCCGCCGCTCGCCGCTGATCGGATCGGTGAACTCCAGGACCTTGGCCAGCAGCTGCAGCGGTTCGCCGAAGTCGTCGGCGGCGCGCTCCCGGACCACCGGGTACAGCTCGTCGCCGACGATCGGGATGCCCAAGCCGTTCAAGTGCACCCGCAGCTGGTGGGTGCGTCCGGTGCGGGGGAGCAGCCGGTATCGGCCGAGGTCGCCGCGCCGGTCGACGAGCTCCACACGGGTCTCGCTGTTCGGCTCGCCCGGTACTTCCTCGGCTGCCAGCACACCGCGCTGCTTGTGGATCCGGCTGCGCACGGTGCGGGGCAGCTCGAGGTCGGGGTCGAAACCGGCGACGGCCTCGTACTCCTTGTGCACCAGCCGGTCGTGGAACAACGTCTGGTACGCGCCGCGGTGCTGCGGGGTGATCACGAACATGACCAACCCGGCGGTCAGCCGGTCCAGGCGGTGCGCCGGGCTGAGCTGCGGGAGGTCGAGTTCGCGGCGCAACCGGACCAGCGCGGTCTCCTGGACATGTCCACCGCGCGGCGTGGTGGCCAGGAAGTGCGGCTTGTCCACCACCAGCAGGTGCTCGTCGCGGTGCAGCACGTCGATCGCGAACGGCACGGGAGTCTCCACCGGCAGGTCGCGGTGGAACCAGATGAACGCGCCCGGGACGAACGGGGCGTCCAAGCCGAGCGGGCCGTCGACGCCGACGATCAGTCCTTCCCGCAGCATCGCCTCGATGCGCTCGGGCGCGAGCTTCGGGATCCGGTCGACGAGGTGGTCCCGAACGGTGCGCCACTGCCCGTCGAGGGGCAGCCGCATCCGGACCGGATCCACGCCGTGCCGCTGAGGCAGCGGGGAAGTGAGCTTGCGTCGCATCGCGGCACCAGCGTAACCGGTGGTCACAGGGCCATCTTGAAGCCCTCGTGGGACGCGGTGAAGCCGAGCCGCTGGTAGAAGCGGTGAGCATCGGCCCGCTGCTTGTCCGTGGTCAGCTGAACCAGGGCGCAGCCGCGCCGACGCGCTTC
>NZ_JAQGLA010000138.1 GCF_027853915.1 Saccharopolyspora oryzae | reverse complement strand
GCCCCAGCCGGAGCCGCCCCAGCCCCAGCCCCAGCTGCGGTTGAGACCGTCGAACTTGAAGGTGTCCTTGATCTGCATTCCGATCACTCTTTTCCCAGTCGATGCACGTCGCGTGCCGGACCGTCGTGCCATCCGGCGTGCGCTTGCACGCGACGCGAGGTGAATTCGAGTCGGGACCGCGAACCCTATTCCGGGCGGAAATCGATCTGGGCCCAGTGGATCGAACAGCCGCTCGGTGGGAGCTTTCAGGTTTGCGGCCCGTTCCGGAATTTCTCCCCCACGTCGGGTCACTTCGCGGGGCGAACCGGACTTCCCCAGTTCCCGGAGCCCTGCGGGCTCCGAGGTCATTCGCTTTCCTCGACGTGACCGCCTCCCACACTAAGCGGTCGTCAGGTGCAGGACAAGCTCACTCCGGCAATGCGGAGACGGGTTTTTTCGCCTTCCCGCACGAATCCGGGTATTAAGTCCCTGCTCTTTCGTCCGGCTTGTTTTCGCGTCGTGCGAATTGGGTAGCGGAAGATCTGATCGTTTATTGCGACGACCGCGACTTCACGCCTGCGGAGCAGTCCTGGAAGCATGTTGAACAATGGCGCGCGGATATGCCGGTGGAAGAATTTCCGAACCGGTCAGCTGCCGTGGAAAAGGTGCTGGAAGAAGGTCGTCAGCGAGGTGATCACGGTGCTGATCGCGCCGATCACCACTTCCCACGCGGCGTGGACGGCGGAGGCGGCGCCCACCGGATCGCGAACCAGCAAGTAGGCGCAGACGATGGCGACCAGCACCACGACCACGATCACCGGCTTGCGGTTCATCGGACCAGCCTCCCCGTCGTCGGACCACCCGCGCAGCGACGCCAAACCCTACCTGGCGCGGGCGCGCGAGGTCCGACCAGACTCCGCCACGGCGCGTCGCACCCGGGCCGAGCCTGGTCAACCGCGATTCGCCGTGCCAGGCTCGGGGCGACGACGTGGTCGAGGTCTTGGAGCGCCGATGAGCAGCCCGCAGTACCAGCACCTGCTGACCGAACAGGACGGTGCGACCGTCCGGATCACCATGAACCGCCCGAACCGGCGCAATTCGCTCTCGTCAGCGCACCTGGCCGAGCTCAAGCAGGCGTTCGAGGCGGCCGCCGAGACCAAGGCGACCGGGATCGTGCTGGCCGGCGCCGGTCCGGTGTTCAGCTCCGGGCACGACTTCGGCGACATGGCGGACCGCGACCTGGCCGGGATGCGCGAGATGCTGCGGCTGTGCGAGTCGTTGATGCGCACGATTCACGCCGTCCCGCAGGTGGTGATCGCCCGCGTGCACGCGCTGGCGATGGCGGCCGGGTGCCAGCTGGTCGCTTCGTGCGACCTCGCGGTGGCCGCCGAGTCCGCGGCGTTCGCGCTGCCCGGCGGCAAGGGCGGCTGGTTCTGCCACACCCCGGCGGTGCCGGTGGCCCGGTCGATCGGGCGCAAGCGGCTGATGGAGATGGCGCTGACCGGCGACCCGATCGACGCCGCGACGGCCGAGCGCTGGGGCCTGATCAACCGCGTGGTGCCGGACGCGGAACTGGACGCCGCGGTGGACGACCTGCTGGCGCGCGCCACGCGGGGGAGCAGGCAGGCGAAGGCCGTCGGCAAGCAGACCCTCTACGCCCAGCTGGACCGGCCCGAGGCCGATGCCTACGCGATCGCCACCGAGGTGATGGCGGGGACCTCGCAGTCCGCGGACGCCCGCGAGCAGACGCAGGCCTTCCTGGCCAAGCGCAAACCGACCTTCGAGGGCTGACCTGCTCTTTCACGGCCTGTCGACTGGTGGTCCCGGTGATCGGCTGCGAGGCTTGGCGCGTGCGTGAGAGCGGAAGATCGCCCAAGGCCGATGCGAAGTCGGTGCGCCGGTGGCGGCGCAGGCTGGCCGACGAGCGGGAGGAAGCCGAGGTCTACCGGGAGCTCGCCGCCCGCCGCACCGGCGAGGAACGCGAGATCCTGCTCGGCCTGGCCGAAGCGGAGGAGCGGCACGCCGCGCACTGGGAGGAGCTGCTCGGCGACGAGGCGGGGCCGAAGCAACGCGGCCGGTTCCGGATGCGCCTGCTGGTGTTCCTCGCCCGCCGGTTCGGTTCGGTCTTCGTGCTCGCCCTCGCCCAGCGCGCGGAGAGCCGTTCGCCGTACGAGTCCGATCGTGACGCGTCCCCGGCGATGGCCGCCGACGAGCAGATCCACGAGGAGGTCGTGCGCGCCCTCGCCGCTCGAGGCCGGGCCCGCGTGTCGGGAACCTTCCGCGCCGCGGTGTTCGGCGCGAACGACGGCTTGGTGAGCAACTTGGCGCTGGTGCTCGGTGTGATCGGCGGCAACGTCCCGACCCACACCGTCCTGCTGACCGGTTTGGCCGGTCTGCTCGCCGGCGCGCTGTCGATGGGCGCGGGGGAGTACATCTCGGTGCGCTCGCAGCGGGAGCTGCTGGCCGCGGCCTCGCCGAACCCGGAGACCCGCGCCGTGGTGCCCTACCTCGACGTCGACGCCAACGAGCTCGCACTGGTCTACCGGGCCAGGGGCATGTCCGAGGACGAGGCGCAGCGCCGCGCGGATGCCTTGCTGCGCGACCCGAAACCGGTGGTGCCGCAGGCCGACGAGAAGTCCGCCGACCACGAGATCGTCGGCACCGGGATCAACGCGGCCGTGTCCAGCTTCGTCTTCTTCGCCTCCGGCGCGCTGATCCCGGTCCTGCCGTTCCTCTTCGGCATGTCCGGCGGACCGGCGGTGCTGGTGGCGGTCGTGCTCGTCGGCCTCGCGCTGATGCTCACCGGCGCGACCGTCGGGGTGCTCTCCGGTGCTGCGCCGCTGCCCCGCGCGCTGCGGCAGCTCGGCATCGGTGCTGGTGCAGCGGCCGTCACCTACGTGCTCGGCCTGGTGTTCGGCGCGACCGTGGGTTGATCAGTCCGAAGTGGTCCCGTCGAGCTCGAACTCGGCGCGGCGACCGGGGACCGATTGTGCCCCGCGTGCGCGGTGGGGGAAGCTGACCGGGTGAGCAATGTGGAACAGGATCCGGCCGAACTGCGCTGCGGCGGCGTGGCGACCGCCGCCGAACCGGAGTCCGAACTGCTGGAGCCGCGCACCGTCCCGCTGGGCGGGCCGCGGGCGATGATGGTCGGGCGCACACTGCCCAACCGCGACCGGCGCATGGTCGGCGCCTGGTGCTTCGCCGACTTCTACGGCCCGGCCGACATCGCAGGCCAGCCGGGCATGCAGGTCCCGCCGCACCCGCACACCGGGCTGCAGACGGTCAGCTGGCTGCTGGAGGGCGAGGTACTGCACCGCGACAGCCTCGCCAACGAGCAGCTGGTGTGCCCGGGCGAGCTGAACCTGATGACCGCGGGCCGGGGCATCTCGCACTCCGAGGAGTCCCCGGCGGGCCACGGCCCGGTGCTGCACGGGGCGCAGCTGTGGGTCGCGCTGCCCGGGGAGCAGCGCGACGTCGCACCGCACTTCGAGCACCACGGCGACCTGCCGGTGCTGTCCACGGCGGACGGCTCGGTGACCGTGCTGATGGGCGCGCTCGACGAGGCGGTTTCACCGGCGCGCACCTACACGCCGCTGATGGGTGCCGAGGTCTCGATCAACGCAGGTCGGGCCATGCGACTGCCGCTGGAGGCCGATTTCGAGCACGCTGTGCTGGCGATGTCGGACGGGATCTCCGTCGACGGTCGGCCGGTCCGCGTCGGCGACATGCTCTACCTCGGACGAGGTCGCGAGCAGGTCGAGCTGCGCGCCGACGTGTCCGGGCGGGCGCTGCTGATGGGCGGTGTTCCGTTCGAGGAGCAGATCGTCATGTGGTGGAACTTCGTCGGCCGCTCCCACGAGGAAGTGGTCCGAGCGCGGGAGGACTGGGAGCAGGGGCGCGTTGCCGGCGCTTCGGACGGCCGCTTCGGCGTCGTGCACGGCTACCCCGAGCCCGCGCTGCCCGCCCCGGCGCTGCCCAACGCCGAGCTGCGCGCTCGCGGGCGGACCCGCAAGCCGAGCTGACCCGTGATCAGCATCTCCCGGATCGGCCGTATTAAGTTAGCCTAACCTTTGTTACTGTCCCGGGTGTCGTCCTGCTGCCTGGTTGAGGAGGGACGTGGCTGCCGACACCCTGGCCCCCTACGGGCCGAAGCGCGGTCGACCGCTCGGCTTGGACTGGGTGGCGGTGCACCGGGACCGGCTGCGCTTCGGCGCCGATCCCGATTCGCACCGGATCCCGGAACTGCTCCTCGACCGCACGGCCCGGGGCCTGCTGTCCGAGGTGCGGCGGTGCGCGGACGCGGTCACCGGGGAGCACCTGCCGGTTCCGGTCCACCCGTGGCAGTTCGACCACGTGCTGCCGGTGCGCTTCGCCGCCGAGCTGGCCACCGGGGTGCTGGTTCCGCTGATGCGCGGCATCGGCCGGTTCCGCCCCACCGCGTCGGCGCAGGTCCTGGCCGAGGTGGACGCCCGCTGCCGCGTCCGGCTGCCGCTGGACCTGCCGGACGAGCGCAACCCCGTTCTGCGGCAGCGGGTTTCACCGCCCGGCGCGCAGATCTGGTGCCGGTGGGGCGATCCGGACGATCGCGGTCGCGGTGACCAGCTGGGCGTGCAGGTGCTGGTCGACGCCGAACTCCCGGTGCCCGCGGCGGTGACCCCGCCGGGGTGACCGGCTGTCAACGGACGAGGTGCACGGTGTTGTCGTCCGGCGCGGGCACCTTGCCAACTTTCCTCGCGGTGCTCGGTGGTCGAGACTCGGTGATTCCGGCCGCGAGCGAGGGGAGACCCGGATGGCGGAGTTGGCCGATCTCTCGGCGGTGGACCTGGTTTCGGCCTACCGGTCGGGGGAGACCTCACCGGTGGAGGTCCTCGACGCCGTGCTGGAACGCGTCGAGACCTGCGAACCGAAGCTGTGCGCGACCTACGCGCTCGACGCCGACGCGGCGCGCGCCGAGGCCCTCGCCTCGCAGGAGCGCTGGCGCCGCGGTGCACCGGCGGGCCCGGTCGACGGCGTGCCGGTGACGGTCAAGGAGAACATCGCCACCAAGGGCACCCCGGTACCGCTGGGCACTGCGGCCACCGAGCTCGTCGCGGCGCGGAACGACGCACCAGCAGTCGCTCGGCTGCGCGAGAGCGGCGCCGTGATCTTCACCAAGACCACCATGCCCGACTACGGCATGCTGTCCTCCGGCGCGTCCAGCTTCCACCACCTGGCCCGGAATCCGTGGGATCTCAGCCGGACTCCGGGCGGGTCCAGCGCCGGGGCGGGCGCTGCCGCCGCAGCGGGTTACGGGCCGCTGCACGTGGGCACCGACATCGGCGGTTCGATCCGGCTGCCCGCCGGGTGGTGCGGGGTGGTCGGGCTCAAACCCAGCTTCGGCCGGATCCCGGTCGACCCGCCCTACGCCGGGCGCGTGATCGGGCCGATGACCCGCACGGTCACCGACACCGCGCTGCTGTCCTCGGTGTTGGCGGCACCGGATGCCCGCGACCACACGGCGCTGCCCCCGGCCGATCTCGACTGGCTGGCCCTGGACGGCGAGGTGCGCGGGCTGCGCATCGCCCTGCTCCTGGACCACCAGGTGGGTCTGCCCGTCGCCCCCGAGGTCACCGCGGCGGTCGTGGCCGCGGCGCACCTGCTCGAGTCGGCCGGTGCGTCGGTGGAGCCGATCGATCCGTTCCTGTCCCGCGAGATGCTCGACGGCATGGACCTGTTCTGGCGGTTCCGGTCCTGGACGGACATCTCGGCGCTGCCCGCCGAACGACGCGCGCGGGTCCTGCCGGGCATCGCGCAGTGGGCCACCAGCGCGCGCGACGCCACGGCCGCGCAGGTGTTCCACGGCTACAGCCAGATGGACGCGATCTCGGTGGCCGCCAACCGGGTCGTCCGCGACTTCGACCACGTGCTGTCGCCGGTCGCGCCGATCCCCGCGTTCCCGGCCGAGCAGGCGTACCCGACCGGCGACCCGCTGCGCGGCCTGGAGCACATCGCGTTCACCTTGCCCTACAACATGTCCGGGCAGCCCGCGGTGTCGGTCAACTGCGGCTGGACCGCGGACGGCCTGCCGATCGGCCTGCAGATCGCGGGGCGGCGCTTCGACGACCTCGGCGTGCTCCGCCTGGCCCGGGCCTACGAGCGGCTGCGCCCGGCGCAGCGGCCCTGGCCGCAGCTGTGATCAGCGCATGATCTCGGCGAAGCGGTCGACCCCGACGTTGCCGCCGGAGATCACCACGCCCACCCGAGGTGCGGTGATCCGCCCGGCGAGCAGCGCCGCGATGCCCACCGCACCGCTGGGTTCGACCACCAGCTTCAGCCGTTCGAAGGCCAGCCGCATCGCCGCGCGGATCTCGTCCTCGGAGACCACGGCGATCTCGTCGACCAGCCGCCGGTTGACGGAGAACGTCAGCTCACCGGGAACAGCGGCGGTCAGCCCGTCGGCGATGCTGCGCGGCACCGGGATCGTCACCCGCTCGCCGGCCGCGAGCGATTGCCTCGTGTCGTCGGCGGTTTCGGGTTCGACGCCGATCACGCGGATCTCCGGGTGCAGCGCCTTGGCCGCCGTGGAGCACCCGGCGATCAGCCCGCCGCCGCCGACCGGCACCACCAGCGCGTCCAGCGGTCCGGTCTCGGTCAGCAGCTCCAGCGCCGCGGTGCCCTGCCCGGCCATGATGTGCGCGTTCTCGTAGGGCGGGATCAGCGCGAGCCCGCGCTCACCGGCGAGCTTCCGGCCGAGTTCCTCGCGGTTCTCGGTGTAGCGGTCGAAGGTGATGACTTCCGCGCCGTAGCCGCGGGTGGCGTCGAGCTTCGCCGCAGGTGCGTCCGCGGGCATCAGGATCACCGCCTTCGCGCCGAGCAACCGGCACGCCAGGGCGACGGCCTGTGCGTGGTTGCCGGAGGAGTAGGCCACGACACCGCGCTGCAGCTGCTCCTGGTCCAGGCGGGAGATCGCGTTGTAGGCGCCGCGGAATTTGAACGCGCCCATCCGCTGGAAGTTCTCGCACTTGAGGAAGACCTCGGCGCCGACCAGCTCGTCCAGCGTGCTGGAGGTGAGCACCGGGGTGCGGTGCGCGATGCCCTCCAACCGGTCAGCCGCGTCTTCGACGTCCGCGAAGCTCACGATCTCGTCCACAGCGCTCCTCCCGTCGACTGCCGCTGATCGTAATCACCAGCTGCGCGGATCTCCGCCCCATCGCTGCGGAATCCCGGCGGTGGCCAGATCGATGGCCTGCTCGACGAGTTCGACCATCCGCCCCACTTCGCGGCTCGGATCGGCGCAGGTGGTCTCCAGTCCGATGCGGAACGCGCCCCACACCGCGCCGACGAGCACCCGGGGGCGCATGTCCTCGGCGAGGTCCAGGCCTTGCCGCTTCGCGATCTCGGCGGTCAGCCGTTCTTCGGTGCCAGCGGCCCGCCGGAGGTTGCCGGCGAGCAGCGCCGGGGTTTTGTTGATCAGGTGCTGGGTGCTCAGGAACCGCTGGACGCCGGAGTCGGCGGCGGATTCGCGGAGCACGTCCAGCAAGGCGTGCCGCAGCGAGATCAGCGGCGGTTCGTCGGCGGGCCGGGCGGCCAGGGCGTCCAGCACGAGTTCGTCGAACTCGACGCCCTTGGCCAGTGCGACGTCCTCCTTGCCGGCGAAGTAGCGGAAGAAGGTGCGCGACGAGACCTCCACGGCGGCGGCGATCTCGTCGATGGTGGTGGCTTCGTAGCCGTTGGCGAGGAACAGGTCCAAGCCAGCGTCGATCAGGGCCGCGCGGGTGCGCTGCTTCTTGCGGGCGCGTAGGCCACCCTGGTCGTTCGGGGAGTTCATGCGGTCCATTCTGCCATTTCGACAGGGCAAGACATAAGTCACCAGCCGCCAATTGGCAGTCGCTGACATTTTCGGTATGGTCGGCGGCGATCCCGTCTCGCAGAGGAGAACCGATGAGCAAGGGCCTGGAGATCCGCCTGGCGTCGCGCCCGAAGGGCTGGCCGACCCCGGACAACTTCGACGTCGTCGAGGTCGACGCGCCGCAGCCCGGCGACGGGCAGCTGCTGGTGCGCAACGTGGTGATGAGCGTCGACCCGTACATGCGGGGCCGGATGAACGAGGGCAAGTCCTACGTGCCGCCCTTCGAGGTCGGCAAGGCGATGCAGGGCGGCGCGGTGGGCGAGGTCGTCACCGCCAACGCCGAGGGCTTCCAGCCCGGCGACTTCGTGCTGCACGACCTCGGCTGGCGCGATTACGCCGTGGTCAACGCCAAGCGCGCCGTCAAGGTGGACCCGCAGGCGGCGCCGCTGAACGCCTACCTCTACGCCCTCGGCATGCCGGGCATGACCGCCTACGTGGGCCTGGTCGACGTGGCGAAGCAGAAGGAGGGCGACGTCGTGTTCGTCTCCGGTGCGGCGGGTGCGGTCGGCTCGCTGGTCGGGCAGATCGCCAAGCTGCGCGGCGCCGCCAAGGTGATCGGCAGCGCCGGGTCGGCGGAGAAGGTCCGCTACCTCACCGAAGAGGTCGGCTTCGACGCGGCGTTCAACTACCACGACGGTCCGGTCGTCGATCAGCTGCGCGCGGCCGCACCGGACGGCATCGACGTCTACTTCGACAACGTCGGCGGCGAACACCTGGAAGCGGCGATCGACGTGCTCAACGACTTCGGCCGGGTCGCCGAGTGCGGCATGATCTCGCAGTACAACAACACCAAGCCCGAGCCCGGACCGAACAACATGTTCAAGCTGGTCTCCAAGCGCCTGCGGCTCGAGGGCTTCATCGTCGGCGACCGCGCGCACCTCAAGGACCAGTTCTTCGCCGAGGTCGGCGGCTGGCTGCGCGACGGCAAGATCAGCTACCGGGAGACGGTGGTGGACGGCCTGCGCAACGCCCCGGACGCCTTCCTGGGCATGCTCCGCGGTGAGAACACCGGCAAGATGCTGGTGAAGATCGCCTGAGAGCCTGCTCTCGAACTCGTTCTCGCGACCGGATCACCGGCCGGCGATGAGCGCTTCGATCCCGTCGAGGATGCGTTCCAGGCCGAATTCGAAGGCGTGCTCGGGATCGTGCGCCGAGCCGTGCGCTTCGCCGGCGGCCGAACCCACGCGGGACGCGGTCGGGTAGCGCTGCGGGTCCATCAGCTGACCGAGCAGTGGCGCGTGCGCGTTCCACCACTGCTCGTCGGTCATCCCGCTGCGCTGCTCGGTCTGCGTCGCGTCCACCGCCCGGCGGGCCGCCGCCTCGGCGTGGCCGAGCACCAGGCTCAGCGTGGCGTCCACTTCGACGTCGGTGAGGCCGAGGCCGGTGAGCGCGGTGAGCTCGTAGTCGTATTTCGCGATGGCGTTCGGGCCCAGCACCGCGCGCCCGGTCGCGACCTGCAGCATCCACGGGTGCCGGTGGTAGAGCGCCCAGTTCTCCTGCGCGATCTGGGTGAGCCGGTCCCGCCAGCCGGTCGTGCCGGGTTCGGGGCGCGCCGTTTCGCCGTAGGCGGTGTCGAGCATGACGTCGATCAGCTCGGCCTTGCCCGGCACGTAGGTGTAGAGCGACATGGTGCCGACTCCCAGGTGGTCGGCCACCTTGCGCATGGACAGCGCCGCGAGCCCGTCCGCGTCGGCGATCTCGATCCCGGCCCGCACGATCCGGTCCACGCCCAGGTCGGAGCGCCCCCGGCGACCGCTGCTCGGCCCGTCCTGGGTCCGCCACAGCAGCGCCAGGCTGCGCACCGGATCGCCACCACCGCTGTACTCGGTCGCCATCGCACCCGCCTCCGTACTCCGTACGCCTGAATCGTAGGAGTGCGCGGCGGGGCTTCCGGCACGGCCCCCGCGGGCATCCGATGTGGACGGTGGTCAGTCGCCGGGGTGGCTGCGCAGCCAGTCGCCCCAGGTGATCCGGCCGCGCCGACCGTCCGGGCAGGTCATGTCGGTGGCGATGCGCCGCAACCGCCCAGGTGCGGGCACCTCGAAGACCTTGCGGTGCTTGTCGCGGACCTCCTGCCAGGTGCGCAGCGCATCGCCGAGCGTCAGCACCTCGGGGCCGCCGAAGTCCTCCCGCAGGCCGCCGGGTCCCTGGCCGATGCATTCGGCGAGGTACTCCGCGAAGTCCCGGACGTCGACCGGCTGCGTCGGCAGCGACGCGGGCAGCGGCAGGAACGGCATCCGCGCGGCGCGGTTGAACATCCGATCGAGCAGCCAGTGGAACTGGGTGGCCCGCACCGTGGACCAGGGCACGTCGGAGACGCTCACCAGCTCTTCGGCGGTGTGCTTCAACCGCAGGTACGGCAGGGCAGGCCGGTCCACGCCGACGATGGAGACGTACAGGAAGTGCCGCGCGCCGGCCGTCGCCGCTTCCTCCAGCAACCGGCTGGTGCCGTCGACGTCCACATCGGGCGGGCTGCGCCAGAAGTCGACCGGGTGCAGGAACCCGCGCTGCGCGGCGGGGGAGGAGGTGGCCGCGTGCACCACGGTCTGCGCACCGGCGAGCAGTTCGGGCACGCCCACACCGGTGGCCAGGTCGCCCTGCACCCACTCCACCTCGGGATCGGTGCCGGGGCGGCGGGTGAGGACCCGAACCTGGTGCTCGGGCTTGAGCAGGCGCACCAGTTCGCGCCCGAGGTGCCCGGTCCCGCCGGTGATCGCGATTACGTCCATGGCGACACCCCCTGGGATCGACTGTCCCACCGGCCGCCGCGGATCGCGACGTTTAACGGTTCAGGAGCGGCCCGGTGATGCCGTCGACGACCTCGCCGATGCGCGGCAGCAGCCGCGGGCGTTCGGGCTCGGAGCTGGACGGCGGTTGGGTCTCCGTCGGGGGCGCGGTTTCGGTCGGGGCCTCCGACGGCGGTTCGCTGGTCTCCACGGGGGAAGTGGTCTCGGTCGGCGCCGAGGTCACCGCGGGCGCCGACTCGGTCGTCGTCTCCACCGCTGTCTTGGGAGCCTCGGTGG
>NZ_JAQGLA010000137.1 GCF_027853915.1 Saccharopolyspora oryzae | reverse complement strand
TGCGTAGACCGGCTCGAACCGGTTTACGCACTCACGACCCCGCTCACCCGCCGTGCTGCTGGGTGATCTGCTCGCGCATGCGCTGCTCGGCTTCGCGCAGCTCCGGGGTGAGGTTCTCGCCGAAGTCGGCCTCCTCGGCGACCTTGCGGATCTCGACCTCGCCGCTCTCGAACGGGATCCGGCGGGCCCACTCGATCGCCTCCTCGCGGGAGGCGACGTCGAGGATCCAGTACCCGGCGACGAGCTCCTTGGTCTCGGTGAACGGCCCGTCGACGACGGTGGTGCTGCCCTTGCCGGAGAACTTGACGCGCGCGCCGAGCCGGCTCTCCAGCAGCCCGTTGCCGTCGACCATCACGCCCGCCGCGACCAGCTCCTCGTTGTACCTCGTCATCTCCGCGAGCTCCTGCTCGCTGGGCACCGCGCCGGCCTCGGACTCCTGGTCGGCCTTGACGATCACCATGTACTTCATCGCTGTCTCCTCGGGGTCGGTCCCTGCTCTCACCAACGCATCGAACGGCCGGAGCCCGGATCGACACTCCGCGACGATTTTTCCAGAACTTTTTCCACCGGCATCCTGACCTGCGAAAACGCGGTGCCGGTTGGGAGCGCCGGGGGAGCGGTGGCAGGATTTCGGAGGTGACCAGTGCCTCCGATGCGCAACTCCGCGATCTCGCGCTGCTGCGGCGGGTTCGCGATCGGATCGACCGGGAGTACGCCCAGCCGCTGGACGTCGAGGCGCTCGCCCGGGGCGTCGGCATGTCCGCCGGTCACCTCAGCCGGCAGTTCCGGCGGGCCTACGGCGAATCCCCGTACAGCTACCTCATGACGCGGCGCATCGAGCGCGCGATGGCGCTGCTGCGGCGCGGCGACCTCAGCGTCACCGACGTCTGCTTCGAGGTCGGCTGCTCCTCGCTGGGCACCTTCAGCACCCGCTTCACCGAGCTGGTCGGCATGTCGCCCAGCCGCTACCGGCGCGAGGCGGCGGAGGCCACCGCGGGGATGCCGTCGTGCGTGGCCAAGCAGGTCACCAGACCGATCAGGAATCGAGAAGCGCGAGCGCCCGGCCAGCCCTAGCGTTGGCGGCATGGACATCACGATTGCCGAAGCCTTCCTCCCGCACGAGGACCCCGAGGCCACGCTGACCTTCTACCGCGACGTCCTCGGCTTCGAGGTCCGCAACGACGTCGGCTACGGCGGCATGCACTGGATCACGGTCGGCCCGCCGGGGCAGCCGGGGACGTCGATCGTGCTGTACCCGCCGGCTGCCAGCCCCGGCATCACCGACGACGAGCGCCGCACCATCGCCGAGATGATGGCCAAGGGCACCTTCACCATGATCAACCTGGCCACCCCGGACCTCGACGGCACGTTCGAGAAGCTGCAGGCCAGCAACGTCGAGATCGTCCAGGAACCCACGGAACAGCCCTACGGCCGACGCGACTGCGCAGTCCGCGACCCCGCAGGGAACCTGATCCGCATCAACGAGCTGCGCTGAAGAGCCCGTTTTCAGGCCGACGAAGATCAAAGACGGTTGCTGGCCCGCAGTTTCGCCGGGAGCCCGCGTGCGTCATCGCGCGGGCTCCCGGCTGATCGTCCGACCCGGCTGGTTCGATGGGGGCGACCGCGGGTTCCACGAGCAGATGGAGACACCGATGAGCAAGTCCGGGCTGCACGTCGCTGACAGCCACGACCTGATCCGCGTGCACGGTGCGCGGGTGAACAACCTGAAGGACGTCAGCGTCGAGATCCCCAAGCGCCGGCTCACGGTGTTCACCGGGGTTTCGGGTTCGGGCAAGAGCTCGCTGGTGTTCGGCACCATCGCCGCCGAGTCGCAGCGGATGATCAACGAGACCTACAGCGCGTTCGTGCAGGGCTTCATGCCGACCCTGTCGCGGCCCGACGTCGACGTGCTCGACGGGCTGACCACCGCGATCATCGTCGACCAGGAGCGGATGGGCAGCGACCCGCGCTCCACGGTCGGCACCGCCACCGACGCCAACGCGATGCTGCGCATCCTGTTCAGCAGGCTCGGCAAGCCGCACATCGGTTCGCCGCAGGCGTTCTCGTTCAACGTGGCCTCGGTCAGCGGCGCCGGTGCGGTCAAGTTCGAGCGCGGCGGCAAGACCGTGAAGGAGCGGCGCGAGTTCAGCGTCCTCGGCGGCATGTGCCCGAACTGCGAAGGCCGGGGCCAGGTCAGCGATTTCGACCTCGCCGAGCTCTACGACGACACCAAGTCCATCAACGAGGGCCCGTTCAAGGTCCCCGGCTACAGCGCGGACGGCTGGTACGGGCGGATCTTCGGCGGCAGCGGGTTCTTCGACCCGGACAAGCCGATCCGCGAGTTCACCGAGAAGGAGCTGAACGACCTCCTCTACAAGGAACCCACCAAGATCAAGGTCGAGGGCATCAACCTCACCTACGAGGGCCTGATCCCGAAGCTGCAGAAGTCGATGCTGGCCAAGGACCGCGAGTCGATGCAGCCGCACGTCCGGGCGTTCGTGGACCGGGCGATCACCTTCACCGACTGCCCCGAGTGCGGCGGCACCCGGCTCAGCGAGACCGCGCGGTCGTCGAAGATCGCCGGGATCAACATCGCCGACGCGTGCGCGATGCAGATCAGCGACCTGGCCGAGTGGACCCGCGGCCTCGACAACGCGTCGGTGGGGCCGCTGCTCGAGAACCTGCAGCAGACCCTCGATTCGTTCGTGGAGATCGGCCTCGGCTACCTCTCGCTGGACCGCCCGTCCGGGACGCTGTCGGGCGGCGAGGCGCAGCGCACCAAGATGATCCGGCACCTCGGGTCCTCGCTGACCGACGTCACCTACGTCTTCGACGAGCCGACCATCGGCCTGCACCCGCACGACATCCAGCGGATGAACGATCTGCTGCTCCGCTTGCGGGACAAGGGGAACACGGTGCTCGTCGTCGAGCACAAGCCGCAGACGATCGCCATCGCCGACCACGTCGTCGACCTGGGGCCCGGCGCCGGCACCGCGGGCGGCACGGTGTGCTTCGAGGGCGACGTCGAGGGGCTGCGGTCCAGCGACACCACCACCGGCCGCCACCTGGAGGACCGGACCAAGCTCAAGGCGCAGGTGCGCGAACCCAGCGGTGAGCTGGAGATCCGCGGCGCGAACACGCACAACCTGCAGGACGTCGACGTCGACGTCCCGCTCGGGGTGCTGTGCGTGATCACCGGTGTGGCGGGATCCGGCAAGAGCTCGCTGGTGCGCGGTTCGATCCCCCGCGACGCCGGGGTGATCGAGGTGGACCAGACGGCGATCCGCGGCTCGCGGCGCAGCAACCCGGCGACCTACACCGGGATGCTCGACCCGATCCGCAAGGCCTTCGCCAAGGCCAACGGCGTGAAACCGGCGCTGTTCAGCGCGAATTCGGAGGGCGCCTGCCCCGGCTGCAACGGCGCGGGCGTCATCTACACCGACCTGGCGATGATGGCCGGGGTGGCCACCACCTGCGAGGAGTGCGAGGGCAAGCGGTTCCAGGCCGCGGTGCTGGAGTACGAGTTCGGCGGCAAGGACATCAGCGAGGTGCTCGCGATGTCGGTGGCGCAGGCCGAGGAGTTCTTCGGCGACGGGGACAGCCGGATCCCGGCGGCGCACAAGATCCTGCAGCGCCTCACCGACGTCGGTCTCGGCTACCTCCGCTTGGGCCAGCCGCTGACCACGCTGTCCGGCGGCGAGCGGCAGCGGCTCAAGCTGGCCACGCACATGTCGGAGAAGGGCGGCGTCTACGTCCTCGACGAGCCCACCACCGGCCTGCACCTCGCCGACGTCGAACAGCTCCTCGCGCTGCTGGACCGCCTCGTCGACGCGGGCAAGTCGGTGATCGTGATCGAGCACCACCAGGCGGTCATGGCCCACGCGGACTGGATCATCGACCTCGGCCCCGGCGCAGGCCACGACGGTGGCCGAGTGGTCTTCGAAGGAACACCGGCCGACCTGGTCAAGGACCGCTCCACCCTCACCGGCGAACACCTCGCGGAGTACGTCGAAGAGTGACCGGCTGGAAGGCGTGCCCGCTGAACGGGGCACGCCTTCCACTGTCGAGGTCAGGCTGGTGGTGATCAGGTCAGGTCGGTGAGGGCCTTGTCGAGGATTTCCAGGCCTCGGTCGATCTCTGCTTCCGAGGCGGTCAGGGGTGGGGCGATGCGGAAGGTTCCGCCCATGCCCGGGAGCTGGACGATGTTCATGTGCAGGCCGAGCTCGGCGCCGTCGGTGACCAGTTCCAGGCCGACCAGCAGGCCGCGGCCGCGCACGTCGCCGATCACCTGGTGCGTCCTGGCCAGGTCGTTCAGCCCGCCGATGAGGCGGTCGCCGAGTTCGCGGGCACGGGCGTCGAGGCCGTCCCGGGTCAGCACGTCCAGGACGGTGTTGCCGACGGCCGCCGGGAGCGGGTCGTTGACGTGCGTGGTGAAGAACAGGAACCCGCGCTCGTGCGCCTGCTGCTCGATGTCCGCGCTGGTCAGCACGGCCGCCAGCGGTAGTCCGGCGCCGAGGGTCTTGGACAGGGTGATGATGTCCGGGACGACGCCGTCGCGTTCGAAGGCGTACCAGTCGCCGGTGCGGCACAGGCCGGTCTGGGCCTCGTCGAGGATCAGCAGCATGCCGCGCTCGTGGCACTTGTCCCGCAGCGCCGCCAGGTAGCCCGGCGGCAGGTCGATGAGGCCGCCGCTGCTCAGGATCGGCTCGACGATGCAGGCCGCGAGGCTGCCGACCGACTGGGCGTCGATCATGCTGAAGCCGAGGTCGAGCTGGCGGCGCCAGTCCAGGTTCCCGTCGGCGTCGACGATGTCGGGCCGGAACCGGTCGGGGACCGGCAGCGCGAAGTTGCCGGGAGCGGCGGGCCCGTACCCGGAGCGCCCGGCGCTGTAGGTGGCGTTCGCGGCGGCCTGCGTCATCCCGTGCCAGGAACGGGCGAACGAGACGACCTCGAACTTGCCGGTGACGAGCTTGGCCATCCGGATCGCGGCCTCGTTCGCCTCCGCCCCGGTGGACAGGAACACCGCCTTGTCCAGCGGAGCGGGCAACGTCGCCGCGAGCCGCTCGGCGAGTTCGAGCACCGGCCGGCTCAGCATCCCGCTGTAGAGGTGGTCGAGCCGCTCGGCCTGGGCCCGGATCGTCGCGACGATCTCGGGGTGCGAGTGCCCGAGGATCGCGCTCATCTGCCCCGAGGTGAAGTCGAGCAGCTCCCGCCCGTCCTCGGTGGTCACCCAGCTCCCTGCAGCGCGGTCGATGACGCCGGGGCTGAAGGCGCCGTGCCCCGAGTAGCGGATCAAGTGCTGTGCCGTGTCGTCGAACATGGCCCGAAGCTACGGACGCACCTCACCTCGCGTCCACCGCGAGTTTTCGTGAGCGGCGATGGTGGTAAGAGCGACCATCGCCGCTCACGAGAGGTGAGGCTCAGCCCGTGCGGCGTCGGCGGGCTGCTGCGGCTGCCGCCGGGCCTGCGAGGAGGAGGGCCGCTGCGGCGATCGCTCCGGTGAGCCAGAGGGCCCTGTTCGCCGGGTTCGGGTCTGCTGCAGCGGGTTTGGGGACTGCCAGGTGTTCCGGGACCGGGGGCTTGGGCGGGTCGGTGTTGGGGATCGTGGTGACTGCGGCGAACGGGTCGACGACGCCGTAGCCGATCAGCTCGTTCGGGAGTGGCGTCGAGGGGTGGTCGGCCGTGCCGAGCAGGCGCTCGGCGACTTCGGGCGCGGACAGCGCCGGGTGGTAGGCGCGGACGAGGGCTGCGGCGCCTGCTGCGTAGGCCACGGAAAGCTCGTCCCCGGAGGAGACGCGGTGGCCGGAGCCCTGCGGGGAGAGGCCGACGAGCTGCTGGGCCGGGGCGGCGATCGCCGGGGATGCGCCGTAGTTCGCGGACTGCGACGGGCCGTCCGGACCGACCGGGGCCACCGCGAGGACGCCCGGAATGCGGGCGGGGAAGGCGAGCTGGCCCTTCTTCGGCACCGCGGCGGACGCTACGACCAGCACGTCCCGCTCGGCGGCGTAGGCGACGGCGGCCCGCAGCTCCGGCATGTCCAATGTGGCCACCAGCCCGACGGCGACCACCCGGGCACCGCCGTCGACCGCCGCCCGGATGCCCCTGCCGATGTCCACCGCGAGCCCGGCGTGGTCCAGGATCTTCGGCGGATCGTCGCTGACCCGGACCGGGAAGATCTTCGCCGCCGGTGCGACCCCGGCGAACGGGACGTGCGGGTCGCTGCTCGGCCGAGCAGCGATCAGCGACGCGATGAACGTGCCGCGACCGAAGCAGTCGCCGTCGCCGGGACCACCGCCCAGGTCCGAACCCCGCAGCACCGCACCGGACAGCGCCGGTGCGGTGGCGCTGACGCCGGTGTCGACCACGCCGACGACCACGTCCCCCTCCGTCAGCGGCCACGCCCGGTCCGCGCCCATCCGCTGCTGCGCCCAGGACATCGTCGTCACCGGGGTTTCCGCTGGTGGCGTGCACTGCCCGATCGGTTGGGCCACGGCCGGGGACGCGGTCGCCACGACGCCCAGGACCGCGGCCAGCACGGCTCCTCGAAAGCTCACTCCGGTTCCTCCGTCCAGCCGATCTGCAGGCCGATGCCGTCGCGACGGGTCACCAGCAGCGCTCGGCCGGGTGGCAGCTGCCGGCCTCGGGCGCCGTTGAGCAGCGGTAGTTCGTTGGCCGGCATCGACAGCGCCAGCTCCGGGGTGTTCGACTCCTGCAAGCGGCGGGTCACCGGCTCCATCGACGACCGGCTCGAGCCCGCCGCCGCGCGGGCCATCACCAGGTGCAGGCCGATGTCGCCGGCCTGCGGGACCAGCTCCACGAGCGGGTCGAACGGGCCGCCCATCGGGCCCAGCATCAGGTCGTAGTCGTCGACCAGCACGAAGATCTCCGGGCCGCTCCACCAGTCCCGCCTGCGCAGCTGCGCAGGGGTGATGTCGGTGCCGGGCACCCGCTCCTTCAGCTCCTCGGCGAGCTGCCGGACCAACGTCTCGGCCGCAGGCGCGGACACCGCAGCACCGCGGCGGTAGGCCTCGGGCACCGATTCCAGCAGTCCGCGGCGCGGATCGACGACCAGGACCTGCGCCTGCTCCGGCGAGTACACGCTGGTGATGGCGTTCGCGATCAGCCGCAGCGCCGCGGTCTTGCCGCTGCCGCTGTCGCCGACGACGGTCAGGTGCGGCCGGTCGCCGAAGTCGTGCCACACCGGTTGCAGGTCCAGCTCGCCCGCACCGAGCGCGACCTTCGGGCCCGGCTGCGGGGCGGGCAGTTCCGCCGCGGGCAGCACGGCGGGCAGCATCCGCACCACCGGCGCATCCCGGCCGGACCAGCTCTCCGCGACCGCCGCGCACAGCTCCCTGGTCGATTCGGCGAGGCCGTCGGTGCCCGCGACGCCGTCGATGCGCGGCACCCCGGCCAGGAAGTGCATCTGGTCCGAAGTCATGCCGCGACCCGGGATCTGCGGGACCTCCGCCGCCTTGCGCATGTTGATCATCGAGTCGATCGAGTCGCCGAGCCGCAGCTCCAGGCGGGTGCCGAGCTGGTCGCGCAGCGCGCTGTGCACGTCGGACCAGCGGTTCGTGGTGACCAGCAGGTGCACGCCGTAGGCGAGGCCGCGGCTGGCGAGCGCGCGCAGCGCCATGTCGTGCTGCTCGAACTCCGAGCGCAGCGCGCCCCACCCGTCGACGACGAGGAACACGTCGCCGTGCGGGTCGTCGGCGAACTCGCCCTTCGCGCGCCGCTCCCGGTAGGCGGCCATGCTCTCCACCTCGTGCTCGGCGAAGGTCTTCTCCCGCTGCGCCAACAGGGTTTGCACCTCGGCGATGGTGCGCGCCACCCGCTCGGCCTGCAGCCGACCGGCGACGCCGCCGACGTGCGGCAGACCGTCCAATGCGGACAACGTGCCGCCGCCGAAGTCGAGGCAGTAGAACTGCGCCTCGGCCGGGGTGTGGGTGAGCGCGATCGAGGCGATCAAGGTGCGCAGCAGGTTGCTCTTGCCGGACTGCGGACCACCCGCGATGCCGACGTGCCCGCCCGCCCCGGACAGGTCGACGACCTGCAGGTCGCGGCTCTGCTCGAACGGCTTGTCCACCACGCCGACCGGCACCACGAGCCGACCGCAGCCCGGCCAGCCCGATGCGGTCAGCCCGCGCTCGGGATCGGGAAGCAGCGGCGGGAGCAGCTGGTCGAGCGCCGGCGGATCGGCAAGCGGCGGCAGCCACACCTGGTGCGCGGGCGGGCCGTGGCCGACGAGCTTGTCCACGGCGACCGAGAGCACGGAATCGCCGGAGTCGTCGTCCGCGGCGGGTGCGGGTTCCGGAGCCGGGGCGGCGGACACCGGGAGCTTGCCGACGCCGAACGGGACGACCTGCCGCCGCACCTCCTCCTGCCGCTGCTCGCGGGTGCGCCTGCGGTGCTGGCCGGACACGTAGGCGGCCTTGAAGCGGATCAGCGTCGCGACGTCGCTGCGCAGGTAGCCGTTGCCGGGCGCGCTCGGCAGCTGGTAGGCGTCGGGGACCCCGATCACCGACCGGCTCTCCATCGCG
This sequence comes from Saccharopolyspora oryzae, assembly GCF_027853915.1. Taxonomy (GTDB): domain Bacteria; phylum Actinomycetota; class Actinomycetes; order Mycobacteriales; family Pseudonocardiaceae; genus Saccharopolyspora; species Saccharopolyspora oryzae. The sequence goes on along the minus strand of NZ_JAQGLA010000137.1, from coordinate 2,503 downwards.
GAGAACGTGCGCAGGCCGATCCGGTAGGACAGGTGGCTCTCCAGCTTGTGCATCCGGCCGTCCTCGATGCGCTGGCTGGCCAGCAGCAGGTGCACGCCCAGCGAGCGGCCGAGCCGGCCGATCATCACGAACAGCTCGCCGAAGTCGGGGTTCGCGGCCAGCAGCTCGGAGAACTCGTCGACGATCACGAACAACGTCGGCAGCGGATCCAGCGGTGCCCCGGACAGGCGCGCCTTCTCGTACTCCAGCAGCGAGCTGTAGTTCCCGGCCGCGCGCAGGAACTCCTGGCGCCGCACCATCTCCCCGTGCAGCGCGTCCTGCATCCTGGTCACCAGGGTCGCCTCGTCGGCGAGGTTGGTGATCACCGCGGAGACGTGCGGGAGCTGGTCGAGGCCGAGGAACGTCGCGCCGCCCTTGAAATCGACCAGCACGAAGTTCAGCGTCTCCGACGAGTGCGTCATCGCCATGCCCAGCACCATCGTGCGCAGCAGCTCGCTCTTGCCGGAACCGGTGGCGCCGATCAGCAAGCCGTGCGGGCCCATCCCGCCCTGCGCCGACTCCTTGATGTCGAGCTCGATCGGCGCGCCGTTCTCGGTGATGCCGATGGGGATCCGCAGCCGATCGCGGGTCAACCCGCTGCGCGCCATCGACTTCGGATCCCACGCGTCGAGGTCGCCGATGCCTAGCAGCTGCGGCAGCTCGAAGTTCGCCACCATCGGCTCGGCGACGTCGGTGGTGCCGCCGAGCCGGTACGGGGAGATCGTCCGGGCCAGGGTCGCGGCCTTCGCGGTGCTGAGCAGGTCCGGGGTGCACAGCTCGGTGCGGACCTCCTGGCCGGTGCGGTCGGTGCGCACCATGTCCACCCGCTCGGAGGTGACGTCCAGCCGCAGCGTGGTTCGCCCGGCGCCGCCGGTGAGGGCGTCGGAGACGTCGAGGACGACGGAGTTGTGGTAGCCGGTGCCGGCCAGGCGCGACTCGGCGGGGACGTCGACGCCGTCCAGCACGATCACCACGTACGGCTCCTCCGGGCTCGGCGAGGCCGCTGCCTCGAACCGGCCGCGCTCGCCGAGCTCGGCGTCGAGCAGGTCGGTCAGCGCATCCACCCCGTCGGCCAGCAGGCGGACCTGGCCCGCGCCGTCCTGCTCGACCGGGTGCTGCGCGTGCGGCAGCCACTTCACCCAGTCCCACAGGTGCACCCGGTCCGGAGCCGCGCACACCACGACCCGCAGATCCTCCGGCGAGTGGAAGGTGACCAGCTGCGCGAGCGCGGACCGGGTCACCGCGCGGATCGCCTCCTCCTCACCGGCGAAGCGCACCTTGGCGAAACCGCGCAGGAACAGCGACGTCGGCAGGTTCGCGACCGAGCTGTAGGCGTTGATGAACCGGCGCAGCGCCCGGGCGGACAGCGGTTCCAGGTCGGAGATCGGCTTGGTGCTGAGCGGGGTCATCCGGACGGCGAGGCGCTGCGAGCCGGTGCCGATGCGGACCTCGGCGAAGTCGCCGTGCGCGGCCCGGCGCTCCCACAAGCGGCCGGTCATCGCCACCGACCAGAGGCTGTCCGGGTCCGGGTGGCGCCAGGACAGCGACTCCCGCTGCTTCGCCGCCGCGGTCCGGACCTGGGAGCGGACCTGGCCGAGGTAGCGCAGGTAGTCGCGCCGTTCGCCGCGCATCTTCTGGCGCCGTTCGGTTCCGCCCCGGGCGAGCTGGACCAGGAACATCAGCAGCGCCATCGTCAGCATCAGGCCGAACATGCCCAGGCCCAGCATCGGGTTCCGCGGCGCGATGTAGATCAGCATGAACACGCCGCCGCCGAGCATCATCGGCAGCATCATCAGCGACGACAGGAAGTCCCGGCCCACTGTCTCCGGCAGCGGCGGAGGCTCCTGCAGGGAGAGCTCCCCGCTCGGCATCTCCGGAGGCTGCTCCCGACTAGGTCGGCGAAACAGGGTCGTGGTCATCGCGCTCGGCTCCTCGCTGGGTGGTCCCCGGTCCACCCACCCCACGTCCCCGACCCACCGATCCGTTCACCACCTCCCGGACCCGGGTGTCCGCAAATTCCATTGAAATCGAAGGTCCAATTTCAATGGAATTTGTGGACCTTCGGCGTGTCAGGTCCCGACACGCCGACACCGAGTACCTGCAGTTTCAATTGAAACTGTGGTTCCCGCGGCGTGTCCGCACCCGACACGCCGGAGGTCCGGTGCAGTTTCAATTGAAACTGTGATCACCGGTGTGTCGGGACCCCGGTGTGTCCGAACCCGGCGTGTCCGGACCCCGGCGTGTCCGAGCCCGGTGTCCGAGCCCGGTTCTTGGGGTCTGACGCGCCGACGGTTGTGGATGAGTTCCGGGTCCTGTGGAGAACTTCCGCAAATTCAATGAGGTGATCTCAGTGGAATGGGGATGGCCGGTGGCCTGGAGAGATGTGGGCGTGGGGTCCTGGTAGAAGAAGGTCTCACCACAAGATCATTCTTCAGGCCAGGACCCCACGTGATCACCTATAGTG
>NZ_JAQGLA010000136.1 GCF_027853915.1 Saccharopolyspora oryzae | reverse complement strand
ATTCAATGGAAATTGGAGGTCTGAGTTCCATTGAATTTGCGGACCTCGTTGGCCGGGGTGGGGGCGCTTAGGGTTGGGGTGTGGGGGCTGGTGGGGGTCGGTTCGTGCCTTACGGCCCGTCGCACTTGGTGCTGATGGCGCTGATCGTGGTCGGGGCCGTTGCCGTCGTCGTGCTCGGACGCCGGTGTCGTGAGGCCGGGACGATCACGCTGGTCGCGCGGGTCTTCGCCGTGGTGGTCGTGGCGTTCGACGTGCCGCTGGTGATCTACGGGATGCTGCCCTCCCAGTGGAACATCGGTGATTCCCTGCCGCTGCACCTGTGCGGCCTCGCGTGGATGGTCAGCGCCTTCGCGCTGTGGACGCGGCAGCCGCTGGCGTGCGCGCTCCTCTACTACTGGGGGTTGACGCTGACGCCGCAGGCGATGATCACGCCGGCCCTGGACGCGCCGGACTTCCCGTCGTTGCCGTTCATCCAGTTCTGGGGCCAGCACCTGCTGGTGCTCTGGGCCGCGGCGTTCCTGACCTGGGGCGTCGGGGTGCGCCCGGACTGGCGCGGCTACCGGTTCGCGGTGGTGGTGACGGTGGTGTGGGCTGCGGCGATGCTGGTCTTCAACGCCTGGGCGGGCACGAACTACGGCTTCGTGAGCCGGAAGCCGAACAATCCGTCGCTGCTCGACTTGATGGGCGGTTGGCCCTGGTACCTGGCCGTGGCGGCGGTCGTCGGGATGGTCGCCTGGGCGCTGCTGACCTGGCCGTGGACCCGGAACGAGCGCGCTTAGGCGCCCATGGCGAAGCCCTGCTGCCGCCAGGCCTCGTAGACCGCGACCGCGGCCGAGTTGGCGAGGTTCATCGAGCGGATGCCGGGCAGCATGGGGATGCGCACCTGCATCGTCGCGTCGTCGAGGACCTCGTCGGGCAGGCCGGTGGATTCCGGGCCGAACAGCAGGACGTCACCGGGCCGGTAGTCGACCGTTTCGTAGGAGCGCTCCGCCTTCGAGCTGAAGGCGAAGATCCGTTCCGGCTGCAGCGCCCGCCACGCCGAGTCGAGGTCCGGGTGGACGTGCAGGGCGGCCCGGTCGTGGTAGTCGAGACCGGCTCTGCGCAGCTTCGCGTCTTCCACGGAGAACCCGAGCGGTTCGATCAGGTGCAGGGCGCATCCGGAGCCGGCCGCCATGCGGATCGCGTTGCCCGCGTTGCCGGGGATCTCCGGGTGGTAGAAGACGACGTGAAACACCCGAAATCGTTTCACACCGGCACACCCGGCGGCACTCCGGGGCGGAAAACCGTTGGTGCGACGAGATCAACTCGTGGCAGCCGGGCTCAGACCAGGCCTCCGGTGGCGCGGATGTTCTGACCGGTCACCCACCGCGCGTCCGGGCCGGCTAGGAACGCGACCACGTCGGCGATGTCCGCGGGCCGTCCGAGCCTGCCCAGAGGAGTCATGTGCTCGGTCGCCGCGATGGCTTCCGAGCCGACCGCGCCGCGCAGCAGGTCGGTGTCGGTGGGGCCGGGCGAGACCGCGTTGACGGTGATCCCGCGCGCGCCCAGCTCCTTCGCCGCGACCCGCGTGAGCTGCTCGACCGCGGCTTTGCTCGCGGCGTAAGCGGATTCGCCGGGACCGGCCCAAACGGTGCTCATCGTGGAGATGTTGATGATCCGCCCACCGCTGCGCATCCGCCGCGCCGCCTGTTGCACCGCCAGGAAGGTGCCCTTGGCGTTGACGGCCATGATCCGGTCGTACTCGGCCTCGGAGGTGTCCAGCAGCGGCGTGCTGCCCGGGATCCCGGCGTTGTTGACCACGATGTCCAGCTCGCCGAGGTGCTCGTCGGCGACCGCGAAAAGCCTTGCCACCTGGTCGGTTTCACCGACGTCGACCTGTTCGGCCCGAGCTCCCGTGCTGGCGCTGAGCGCGTCGGCGGCGGCTTCGTCGCGGACGTAGCTGAACAGCACGGTCGCCCCGTCGGCTGCCAAGCGCTGCACGATCGCCCGCCCTATGCCGCGGGATCCTCCGGTGACGACCGCTGTCCTGCCGTGAAGTGCCATGCGCCGATCGTCTCGGCAATTGCGGCGGGAACCGGTCCGGAATTCGTCTCGTGAGTGGTTCGAGGTGCCATAGCGCCCCGAAGCGCTCACGAGTCAGCGGGTGCGGGTGGAGTCGCGGGGGACCAGTCGCGGGTCGGGGTTGCTCACGACCTGGGCGGCCTCGGTGCCCTTCAGGTTCGCCAGCAGGAGTTCGACCGCGCTCGACGCCGCTTGCGCCAGGTGCAGGTCCACCGCGGTCAAGGTCGGGGTGCTGGTGCGGGCCCGGACGCCGTCGTAGCGGGTCGCCACCTGCAGGTCCCCCGGGATGTCGAGCCCGCGCACCGCCGCTGCGCGCACTGCGCCGATGGCGAAGGCGTCCACCGCCGCGCAGATCGCGTCGACCTCGGGGTGCTGCGCCAGCAGCTCCTCGCACGCGGCCTGCCCGGTTTCCTCGCCGCCCGACTCGTCGGCCTCGACGACCAGCGGCGGCATGCCGTGCTCGCGCGCGAACTCCGCGTAGACCTCCGCCAGGTCCACGTACCAGCTGCGATGCCCGCTGCCCATGAGCAGGGCGATCCGGTCCGCGCCCTGCTCGCGCAGGTGGTCCAGCAGCAGGCGGCCGACCTGCGGTGCGCGCAGGTCGACGTGCGGCAGGTCCATGCCCTGCTGCGGGCCCATGGTCACGATCGGCACACCGCGGGACTGCAGGCGCTTGGTCGTCGGGTCGTCCTGGTCCGGTTCGATGACGATCGCGCCGTCGATGTCCAGCGAGTCCAGCGGCGGGTCGGAGGAGTCCAGCGGCGGCACCACCACCAGCGCGAACCCGTGCAGCAGCGCGGTCTCGGCCGCCGCGGCCGCGACCTCCATGAAGAAGCCCAGCTTGGACGGGCCGCCGCCCACCGCGACCGGCATCGACGACACCAGGCCGATGGTCCGCGACTGGCCGCTGCGCAGCCGCTGCGCGCGCAGGCTCGGGCGGTAGCCGAGCTCGGCGGCGGCCTGGGCAACCCGCTCCCGCGTCCGCGGATCGACCTTGCCGATGCCGTTGAGCGCGTGCGACACGGTCGTGCGCGACACCCCGGCCGCCCGCGCGACGTCAGCGATCGTCGGCCGGATGGGTCCCGCCATCGCATCTCCTCACCTTCGAACCGCCGCTCAGGCTATTACGCCCCACCCGAGCCCGGAACCCCGTCGTGGGTGCGCAGGCGTGCTCCAGCCCGCGTGCGCGCTCACGACGGTCAGGCGATGTCGCGGTGGAGGAGGTCGGCTTCGGTTTCGCGGCGGATCCAGGCCTCGACCGCGCCGTCGTCGATCGCCAGCACCGGGGGACGGGGGACGAGGTTGTAGGTCGAGGCCATCGAGTGGTGGTAGGCGCCGGTGCACGGGACCGCGAGGAGATCGCCGGCGCGGATGTCGGACGGCAGCTGCACGTCGGGGATCAGCACGTCACCGGCTTCGCAGTGGCGTCCGACCACGCGCATCGAGCGCTTCTGCACGTCACCTGCCCGGCCGACCAGGCGCGCGGTGTAGCGCGAGTCGTACAGCTCGGGGCGCGGGTTGTCGCTGAAGCCGCCGTCCACGGCGACGTAGGTCCGGGTGCTGGTGTGCTTCACGGTCACCACCCGGTACAGCGTCACCCCGGCTCGCGCCACGATCGCCCGACCCGGCTCCAACGTCAGGCGCGGCGGCACGAGACCGTGCTTCCGGCATTCGAAACCCAGCACGCGGGGGATGCGGGCGGCGAAGCCGGACAGGTTGAACGAGGCGTCGCCGGGGCGGTAGGCCACCGCATGCCCGCCACCGAGGTTGAGCTGCGGCAACGCGACCCCGTGCCGAACCGCGATGTCGGCGAGGAAGGCCACGAGGCGCCGCACCGCCTCCTCGTACCCGGTGACCCCGGCGATCTGCGAGCCCAGGTGGCAGTGCAGCCCCACCAGCCGCAGCTCGGGACGGGAGAGCACCCGGGCCACGACCGCCGCCGCTTGCCCACCGGCCAGGGACGAGCCGAACTTCTGGTCCTCGACGCCGGTGGCCACGGCCCGGTGGGTGTGCCCGTCGATGCCCGGCGTCACCCGGACCAGGACGTCCTGCGGACCGACCAGCCGGTCGACCTCCGCCACCGAGTCGATCACCACCCGGCCGACCCCGGCGCGCGCCGCGGCCCGCAGCTCGAGATCGGTTTTCGCGTTGCCGTGCAACAAGATCCGCTCGGCGGGGAAGCCGGCGGCCGCGGCGGTGGCGAGCTCCCCGCCCGAGCAGACGTCGAGCGACAGGCCTTCCTCGGCGATCAGCCGGGCCATCCGCCGGCACAGGAACGCCTTGCCCGCGTAGGCGATCTCGGCGTCCAGCGCGCGGTAGGCGCGGCACCGGTAGCGGACGGTCTGCACGTCCAGCACGTAGCTCGGGGTGCCGAAGCGTTCGGCGACCTCGGTGAGCGAGACACCGCTCACCGCCACGTCGCCGGAGGGCATCGCCTCGGCCGCGTCCGGCCAGATCGCGGCGGGCAGCTTCTCGGGCAGGCTCCGGCGGTAGGTCGGCAGCAGTTCGGCCAATGTCATCGGGTCTGTCCCGCCTCTCCTCGGTGTGGGTTGCGTTCGGGATTGATCTCGTGTTCTGCGGTTTCTCGTGGCTGGTTCGCGTCACGGCCCCCGAGGTGCGGTTGAGCAGCTATCGGTTCTCCGCGCTGGGGGCTTCCAGGACTACGCCGGGTCGGGACGGGCGGACCAGGGTCCGGGCGCGGTCCTGACACGCCGCCCGCACGTCCTGATGTGCTGTTGACGGCCTGGTCCGGGGCTTCTGGTAGAGAAGACGTATGGCAGGTGCAACACCCCGGAAGCGGAAGGGGGCGACGGAGGAGCGGACCGCTGCGCAACACCGACCGGTGGCCCGCGTGCTGGTCGACGTCCCGCTTCCCGTGCACCTGGACCGGCCGTTCGACTACCAGGTGCCCGACCGGCTCGACGCCGACGCGGTGCCCGGCTGCCGGGTGCGGGTGCGCTTCCGCGGCAAGCTGGTCGACGGCTACCTGCTGGAGCGCAACGAGACCACCGACTTCAAGGGCGCCCTGTCCTGGGTCGAGCGGGTGTCCTCGCCCGAGCCGGTGCTGACGCCGGAGCTGCTGGAGATGGCCCGGGCGGTGGCCACCCGCTACGGCGGCATGCTCACCGACGTGGTGCGCCTGGCCATCCCGCCCCGGCACGCCGGAGCGGAGAAGAAGGCCCCGAGCGAACCCGGCCCGACCCCGCCGCGACCGGAGGCCGCGAGCTGGGCCCGCTACCAGCACGGACCGTCCTTTTTGGACGCCGTGCACGCCGGCCGTTCGGCCCGCGCGGTCTGGCAGGCGCTGCCCGGGGAGGACTGGCCCGCCCGCCTCGCCGAAGCCGCCGCCACCGCGGCCTCCGCCGGGCGCGGTGCGCTGATCGTCGTCCCGGACCACCGCGACCTGCAACGGGTGCAGGACGCCTGCACCGCCCTGGTCGGCGACGACGTCGTCGCCCTCGCCGCCGAGATCGCCCCCGCCGAGCGCTACCGGCGGTGGCTGTCGGTCCTGCGCGGCGCGGCCCGCGTGGTGGTCGGAACGCGGGCGGCGATGTTCGCACCGGTGCACGACCTGGGCTTCGCCGCGGTGTGGGACGACGGCGACGACCTGCACAGCTACCCCCAAACGCCCTACCCGCACACCCGCGACGTGCTCACCCAACGCGCGCACGCGGCGGGCGCGGCGCTGCTGGTCGGCGGCTTCGCCCGCACCGCGGAAGCCGCTCTGCTCGCCGAATCCGGCTGGGCGCACGAACTCGTCGCGCACCGCACCGAAGTGCGAGCGGCCGCGCCGCGAGTGACCGCCATCGGCGAGGACGACACGCAGCTGGCCCGCGACCCGGCGGCGCGCGCAGCGCGACTGCCGTCGGTGGCCTTCGAAGCGGCGCGAGCCGCGTTGGGCGCGGGAGCGCCGGTGCTGGTGCAGGTGCCGCGGCGCGGCTACGTGCCGGCGCTCGCGTGCGGCGACTGCCGCGAGCGGGCGCGCTGCAGGCGCTGCGCCGGGCCGCTGGCGCTGCCGGGAGGCAGCGAAGGCGGCGTGCCGAAGCCGGCGGCGTGCAGCTGGTGCGGAGCCGCGGAAGCGGCGTTCAAGTGCGCGAACTGCGGCTCGCGGCGGCTGCGCGCGATCGCCGTCGGTGCTGGTCGGACCGCGGAGGAGATGGGGCGCGCGTTCAGCAACGTGACGGTGCGGACCTCCGGTGCGGGCGAGGTGCTGGCCACGGTCCCGGCCAAGCCCGCGCTGGTCGTGTGCACACCCGGGGCCGAGCCGGTGGCAGAAGGCGGCTACGGCGCAGCGCTGCTGCTGGACGGCCGGACGCTGCTGGCCCGGCCGGAGCTGCGCGCGGCCGAGACGACGCTGCGCTTGTGGTTCGACGCGGCGGCCCTGGTGCGCCCGGCCCGGGACGGCGGCCGGGTGGTCGTCATGGCCGACTCGTCGCTGCAACCGGTCCAGGCCCTGGTGCGCTGGGACCCGTCCTGGTTCGCTTCGCTGGAACTCGCCGAGCGCGCCGAACTCGGCTTCCCCCCGGCGCGACGGGTCGCGGCCGTCGACGGAACCCCGGACGCGATCGAAGCGCTGCTCGACTCGGCGGACCTGCCGCCCACGGCGGAAATCCTCGGCCCGGTCCCGCTCGGCGAAGTCGACGAGGACGGCAACTCCGAGCGAGAACGCCTGATCGTCCGAGTGGACCGGACCGAAGGCCGAGCCCTGGCAACCTCCCTCCACGCAGCCCAAGCGATCCGAGCAGCCCGCAAGGCAGCCGAACTCCAGGTCCGCCTCGACCCCCTGGAAATGCTCTAGCCCCAATCCCCCGACGCACGGTGTCGTGAGCGTTTTGGGTCGCTATAACAACCCAAAACACTCACGACCGGTCCCCGGGCTCTCGTCGCACGAAGAGCTGTACCGGTGGCCGGTCCGACATCGGTCATGTTGACGACCGACACCGCGACCAGCACGTTTGTGTCCTCGACTAGCACCCTTGCGAGCGAAAATGCGTTGCGCTGAGGTTCGGTGGGTTGGTGGGATCGGGGGGGTGGGGACTTTCTTGGAGACCGAGCGGTTGGTGTTGCGGACGTTCCGTCCGGATGACGTCGACCTGCTCGTGGAGCTCAACGGGGATCCGCTCGTGATGCGCTACATCTTCGGCGGTCCGGCACCGACGCGGACCGAGGTCGCCGAGGAGCTGCTGCCCAGGTACCTGTCGTACTACGAGAAGTTCGGCGGGCTCGGGAAGTGGGCCGCGGTGGAGCGGGGGACCGGGCGGTTCGTCGGGGTGTTCATGCTGCACCCGGAGGACGGCGGGCCGTTGGACGAGGCCGAGCTCGGGTACCGGTTCCACCAGTTCGCCTGGGGCAAGGGGTACGCCACCGAGGGCTCGATCGCGTTGCTCGGCAAGGGGTTCGGCGACTTCGGGCTGCGGCGGATCTTCGCGCAGGCGATGACCGTCAACGGGGGTTCGCGGCGGGTGCTGGAGAAGGCCGGGATGCGGTACGTGCGGACGTTCTTCAAGGACTGGCCGGGCCCGCCCCTCGACGGCTCCGAGCACGGCGACGCCGAGTACGAGATGACCCGCGAGGAATGGCTGGCTCAGTACCGGTAGACGCGTTCGGCCACCGCCGCCGCGGGTTGCGCGGAGTAGCTCGCCGGGGCCGAGATCCGGTTCGGGTCGCCGTCGGAGGTGTAGCGGCGGGCCGGGTCGGCGGCCAGCTTGTCCAGCCAGGCCGTGGAGCCGAACTGGGCGTCCTCGCCGTTGGCCGCTTGGGAGCGGATGCGCGGCACGTTGGCCGGGTCGAAGTCCGCTGACCAGGGCGAATGCGCCGGGTTGGAGCCGACCAGCAGGACGCTGTCGTGGTGGTAGGTCGTCCCGTCGGCCGACCCGTCGGCGGCCAGCCGCTCGTCGTCCGGGTGCGCGCCCAGCGGGAGCGCGATCGACCGGACCTGCACGCCTGGCACCGCATCGGTGATGATCCGCTGCATGCCGGCGATCTGCCGCTGCGCTTCAGCACCCGAGATCCGGCCGAGGTTCGGGTGGTCGAGGGTGTGGTTGCCGATCTCGAAACCGTGCTGGTGCAACCAGGTGAGGCTGCGGCGGCCGGTGGGTTCCTCGAACGGCGGGTTGAAGACGTAGCAGGTCGCCACCGGGCGGAACCCCGGGTGCGCGGCCGCCACGTCGAGCAGGATGCGGATCGCCGTGCCCGGCGCCGGCTCGCCCGAACCGTCCAATGTGAACTGGCTGGTCGATCCGTCGTCGAAGGTGAGCACCACCGGATGCGCACCGGCCGGGATGTCGAACTGCCCGGTGGCGTACTCGGTGGCGGTCACCGGGACGTAGTCCTCCGCCGCCAGCCTTTCCAGCTCCGCCCGGAAGTCCTCCGGCGTCCGGTCGTAGACGCTGGTGGGAGTGGTGGTGATCCGGTGGTACATCAGCACCGGGACGTCGCCCAGCTCGTTGGCGCCCACCGACTCCGGCGTCGGCGGGGGCGGTGGTGGTGGCGGAGGAGGCGGGAGCTCGGCCATCTGGAGCGGTGGCGGTGGTGGGGGTGTGCTGCAGCCGCTCAGGGCCGCGAGCAGCACCGCCGTCACCGCGGCGACAGCGCGTCCGGCGCGCACAGCTGGCAGCACGCCACCAACCGTAGGTTCCGGTTTCGCGGCTTGGGGATACTCCAAGTGGTTAATTGATCTGCCGCGCCCCGGCTGGGAGGGTGGTGGGAGCAGAGAATTCTGCTTGGAAGAGCACGAGTTTCGTGCAGCCGCGCGAGTTCGCCTAGTCGGGGAGGCGAAAGCGATGACGGATGCCGCAACCGCCCGTGCGCGGGCGATGCTGGCCGAGGTTCCCAGGTTCGTCGTGGTCGGGATAGGTGCCGCGCTGGTCCTGCTGATCGGGGTGCTGCTGGCCCGGATGATGTCCACAGAGGACGTCGAGATCGGCGGGTTACCGGAAGATCGTCCGGTCGCGTCGAACGTCGTGGGCGCGATTCAGATCCGCTCGGGCGCCGATGACGTGCGAGTGCTGCTGGACGGCCGCGAGGTGCCGGTGAGCCGTGCGCAAGGCGTCTACCAGGTGTCGGGGGTCGGGCTGGCCGACGGCAACCACGAACTGCGCGTCGAGGTGCCCGGCTGGATCGGTGCATCCAGCACCAGTCGTGAGTTCACAGTGGACAACACGCCACCTGCGCTGCAGGTCGACGACTCGCTGCGCGCCGACGAGCCGAACACGCCGGTCACCGTCGCGGGGACCGCGCAAGGTGCCACCGAGGTCCTGGTCGCCGGGAAACCCGTGGTGCCCGACCCGCAGGGCGGGTTCAGCGCGGTCGTCGACCGGCCGGACCGGGAGGTCCCGGTGGTGGCCACCGACGCCGCGGGCAACCGCACCGAGCGGGCCCTGACCGTCCACATCAGACACCCGGGGATGCGCGCGGTGCACCTGACCGGCCTGGCCTGGACCAGCGACTCGCTGCGCGAACCGGTCCTGGACCTGGCGAGACGGGGCCAGATCGACACCGTCGAGCTCGACATCAAGGACGAGAGCGGGGAAGTGGTCTACGACTCGGCGGTCCCGATGGCGCAGCAGATCGGCGCGGTCAAGGGCTACTACAACGCCCGCCAGGTGCTCGACCAGCTGCACGGCATGGGGGTGCGGGTGGTCGGCCGGCTGGTCGCGTTCAAGGACCCGGTGCTGGGCGCGGCGTCCTGGAACGGCGGGCACCCGGAACGGGTCGTGCAAACCGCCGGTGGCCAGCCCTGGAGCGGTGGTTACGGCGGCTACGCCTTCACCAACTTCGCCGATCCGACCGTGGTCCGCTACAACATCGACATCGCGGCCGAAGCCGCCGGCCTGGGCTTCGACGACATCCTCTACGACTACGTGCGCCGGCCCGACGGGCACCTGGACCAGATGCGCATCCCGGGGCTGACCACCACCCCGGAGGCGGCGATCGCCGACTTCCTGCGCCAGACCCAGCCGGAGGTCCGCTCGCGCGGGGCGCTGCTCGGCGCGTCGGTGTTCGGCATCTCGGTGAACCGCCCGACCGAGATCGCCCAGGACATCCGCCAGATCGCGCAGCACGTCGACTACATCTCGCCGATGGTCTACCCGTCGCACTGGGCGGCCGGGGAGTTCGACGTGCCCAACCCCAACGGCCAGCCCTACGACATCGTGGCGCGCTCGCTGGCCGAGTTCGCCAAAGCGGTCCAGGGCACCGACGTCCAGATCATCCCGTGGCTGCAGGACTTCAGCCTCGGCGTGAGCTACGGCACTCCGGAGGTGGCGGCGCAGATCGGTGCTGCGCGGGACAACGGCATGAACTCCTTCCTGCTCTGGGCCCCGAACTGCCGCTACCACGGGGAGGCGCTGGCCCCGCGCTGAGCGAACGCGCTTTTGTCGTTGGGCGAAATGGGTGTTGTCCTCGGGAGAGCCGCTGTGCATTGTTGGCGGGGTATCGATCTTGGAGGTAGCAATGCCCGCGAGGCCTGCCCGGCTCACCCTCGCCGTGCTCGCGTCCGGTGCGCTGATCGCACCGATGGCGCAAGCGGCCCCCGGCGGACCGCCGGAACCACCGAAGCAAGCCGAAGCGGTCGGTTACGGCGGCGCGGTGTCCAGCGTCGACCCGAACGCGACCCAGGCCGGCATCGACGTGCTCCGCCGCGGCGGCAACGCCACCGACGCCGCGGTCGCGGTCGCTGCCGCGCTCGGCGTGACCGAGCCCTACTCCGCGGGGTTCGGCGGCGGCGGGTACTTCGTGCACTACGACGCCAAGACCGGCGAGGTCGAGACGATCGACGGTCGGGAGACCGCGCCCGCCAGCGCCGACGAGAACCTGTTCCTGGAGGACGGCAAGCCGATCCCGTTCGACGAGGCGGTCACCAGCGGCCTCGGCGTCGGCGTGCCCGGCACCCCGATGACCTGGCAGAACGCGCTGCAGAAGTGGGGCAGCAAGGACCTCGCCGAGGTGCTGAGCCCGGCCGAGCAGCTGGCCAGCAAGGGCTTCGTCGTCGACGAGACCTTCCGGAAGCAGACCGCGGACAACGAGGAGCGCTTCCGCGCGTTCCCGGCCACCCGCGACCTGTTCCTGCCGGGCGGGAAGCTGCCCGAGGTCGGCAGCGTGCTGCGCAACCCCGACCTCGCCGCGACCTACCGCGAGCTGGGCAAGCGCGGCGCGGACGTGCTCTACAACGGTGAGATCGGTGCGGACGTGGTCCGCACCGTCAACCAGCCGCCGGTCGACCCGGCCGCGAAGATCAAGGCCCGCCCCGGCGACATGACCGCCGAGGACCTGAGCGCCTACCGCGCCTTCGAGCAGGACCCGACCCACGTGTCCTACCGCGGCCTCGACGTGTACGGCATGGCGCCGGGCAGCTCCGGCGGCACGACCGTCGGCGAGGCGCTCAACATCCTCGAGAGCAGCGACCTGTCGGCGGCCGACAAGACCCAGTACCTGCACCGGTACCTGGAAGCCAGCAAGATCGGCTTCGCGGACCGCAACCGCTGGGTCGGCGACCCGAAGTTCAGCGAGGTGCCCACCGAGGCGCTGCTCGACCAGGGTTTCGCGGACTCCCGAGCCTGCCTGATCAGCGACGACGCGGTGCTGCCGACCCCGCTGAAGGCGGCCGACCCGAAGCTGCCGCAGGAGAGCCAGAGCCGCCCCACCGACGGCGGCGGGCCCTAC
>NZ_JAQGLA010000135.1 GCF_027853915.1 Saccharopolyspora oryzae | reverse complement strand
CCCCCCCCCCCCCCCCACGACCCCGTCCACCCCACGAGGCCGGTCGGGGGTGACCGGTAGCGTCGGGGTGTGAGCGAGGGGCTGTTCGACGAGGGTTTGTTCGGGGCTGAGACCGAGCAGCGTGCCGGTGAGCGGTTGGCCGACAACGCGCCTCTGGCGGTGCGGATGCGGCCTCGTTCGCTCGACGAGGTCGTCGGTCAGCAGCACCTGCTCGGCGCCGGGGCGCCGCTGCGACGGTTGGTCGAGGGCGCCGCGCCTGCGTCGGTGCTGCTCTACGGCCCGCCCGGCACCGGCAAGACCACCTTGGCCAACCTCGTGTCCCTGGCCACCGGACGCCGGTTCGCCGCGTTGTCGGCGCTGTCGTCCGGGGTCAAGGAGGTGCGGGCGGTCATCGAGGAGGCCCGGCGCCGCCTCGGCCGTTCCGGCGAATCGACCGTGCTGTTCATCGACGAGGTGCACCGTTTCTCCAAGACGCAGCAGGACGCGCTGCTCGGCGCCGTCGAGGACCGCACCGTGCTGCTCGTCGCGGCCACCACGGAGAACCCGTACTTCTCGGTCGTCGCCCCGCTGCTCTCGCGGTCGTTGGTGCTGCAGCTGCGCAGCCTCGAGGACGACGACATCCGCAACCTGCTGCGCCGCGCAGTCACCGAGGAACGCGGACTGGGCGGCGCGCTGCGGTTGGACGACGACGCCGAGGCGCACCTGGTCTCGTTGGCCGGTGGTGACGCGCGGCGGGCGCTGACCGCGCTGGAGGCCGCGGCGGAGTCGGCGAGCTCGACCGGTGCCGAGGTCATCGACCTGGCCACCGTCGAGGCCACGGTGAACCGCGCCGCCGTGCTCTACGACAAGGGCGGCGACCAGCACTACGACGTCGCCAGCGCGTTCATCAAGTCCATCCGCGGGTCCGATGTGGACGCTGCGCTGCACTACCTGGCCCGGATGATCGAGGCGGGCGAGGACCCGCGGTTCATCGCGCGGCGGCTGGTGGTGCACGCCAGCGAGGACATCGGGATGGCCGATCCGACCGCGCTGCAGACCGCCGTCGCGGCGGCGCAGGCGGTGCAGCTGATCGGCATGCCCGAGGGTCGGCTGGTGCTGGCCCAGGCCACGATCCACCTGGCCACCGCGCCGAAGTCGAACGCGGTGACCACGGCCATCACCGCGGCGAGCAGCGACGTGCGCGCGGGCAAGGGCGGTCCGGTGCCGCCGCACCTGCGCGACGGGCACTACTCCGGGGCGCAGAAGCTCGGCAACGCGCAGGGCTACCAGTACCCGCACGACCGGCCGGAAGGCGTGCTGGCCCAGCAGTACCCGCCGGACGAACTGGTGGGGCGCGACTACTACCAGCCGACCGGCCGGGGCGCGGAGCGCACGCTCGGCGACCGGGTGCCCAAGCTGCGCGACATCATCCGCGGCCGCTGACCGGTTCGTGAGCGGTTCGGGGTGCTCCGGCGCCCCGAAGTGCGCACGAACGCGGGCTGGTCGATCAGCGGGCCCCGGACGGGTAGGTTCCGAGCGGAATCGTCGTGAGGAGGTCGTTGGTGGACAAGCGGATCGTGGTCACCCGGACGGTGCCGGAGTCGGCGGTGGAGCTGCTGCGCGAGGTCGGCGACGTGCAGGTGTGCTCGCAGGACCGGCCGCTCTCGGCCCCCGAGCTGCGCGAGGCCGTGCGGGGCGCGCACGCGGTCGTGACGATGCTGCACGACCGGGTCGACGCCGAGCTGGTGGCCGCTGCGGGCGATCAGCTGCAGGTGGTGGCCAACGTCGCCGTCGGCTACGACAACATCGACGTGCCCGCCGTGACCGACCGCGGTGTCACCGTGACCAACACCCCCGGCGTGCTCGCCGACGCCACCGCCGACCTCGCGTTCGGGCTGCTGCTGATGGTCACCCGACGCCTGGGGGAGGGCGAGCGGCTGCTGCGGGCCCGCGAGCCCTGGACCTTCCACCTCGGGTTCATGCTCGGCACCGGTCTGCAGGGCAAGACGCTCGGCATCGTCGGACTCGGCGGCATCGGTCAGGCCGTCGCCCGGCGGGCCCGCGCCTTCGGGATGAACATCGCCTACACCGGTCGCCGCCGCGCCAGCGCCGAGGTGGAGGCCGAGCTCGACGCCCGCCACCTGCCGATGGACGAACTGCTGCGGACCGCTGACGTGGTGTCCCTGCACTGCCCGCTCACCGAGCAGACCCGGCACCTCATCGACGAGGCGGCGCTGGCGGCGATGAAGCCGACCGCGTTCCTGATCAACACCAGCCGCGGCCCGGTGATCGACGAGAAGGCGCTGGCCGAGGCGTTGCGCGAGGGCGAGATCGCCGGTGCCGGCCTGGACGTCTTCGAACGCGAACCGGAGGTCGAGCCGGGGCTGCTGGAGCTGGACAACGCGGTGGTCGTCCCGCACCTGGGCTCGGCCACCGTCGAGACCCGAACGGCCATGGCCGAGCTCGCCGCCCGCAACGTCGCCGCGGTCCTCACCGGAGACGAGCCGATCACCCCGGTGAGGTGAGTTCTGAAAAATCTCGGGCGCGGATGTCGAGAAGCGTCGATGTGCTCCGTCCCCGGTGGTGAATGCGGCCAGAATGGGTCGCACCCGCACCGAGGAGACACCATGGCCAAGTACCTGCTGCTGAAGCACTACCGCGGCGCTCCGAACCCGGTCAACGACGTGCCGATGGACCAGTGGACGCCGGAGGAGATCTCGGCGCACGTGAAGTTCATGCAGGACTTCGCGGACCGGCTCCAGGAGACCGGTGAGTTCGTCGACGCCCAGGCGCTCGCTCCGGAAGGCACGTTCGTCCAGTACGGCGGCGAGGGGCGCCCGCCGATCACCGACGGCCCGTTCGCCGAGACCAAGGACCTCATCGCGGGCTGGATGGTGATCGACGTCGACAGCTACGAGCGTGCGCTCGAACTGGCCGGGGAGCTGTCCGCGGCCCCCGGGAAGGACGGGAAGCCGATCCACGAGTGGCTCGAGCTGCGCCCGTTCCTGACCACGCCGCCGACCATCGCGGAGTGACCGCTCGGATGGACGAGGCGCTGCTCAGGAGCCTCACGCCGAGCGTGCTCGGGATCCTCGTCCGCCGCGGAGCCGACTTCGCGGCGGCCGAGGACGCCGTGCAGGACGCGCTGGTCGAGGCGGTCCGGGTCTGGCCGGACGATCCGCCGCGGGATCCGAAGGGCTGGCTGGTCACCGTCGCCTGGAACCGGTTCCTCGACGCGACCAGGGCCGACGCCGCGCGCCGCCGTCGCGAGGACCGCGTCGACGAGGAACCGGCACCGGAGCCGGCGCCCGGGGTGGACGACACGCTCCAGCTCTACTTCCTGTGCGCCCACCCGGCGCTGACGTCGTCGTCCGCGGTCGCGCTCACGCTGCGCGCCGTCGGCGGGCTGACCACCCGCCAGATCGCGCAGGCCTACCTCGTGCCCGAGGCGACCATGGCGCAGCGGATCAGCCGGGCGAAGCGCACGGTGTCCGGCGTGCGGTTCGACCAGCCCGGCGACGTCGCCACCGTGCTGCGCGTCCTCTACCTGGTGTTCAACGAGGGCTACTCGGGAGACGTCGATCTCGCCGCCGAGGCCATCCGGCTCACCCGGCAGCTCGCGGCCGCGATCGACCACCCGGAGGTGGCCGGGCTGCTCGCGCTCATGCTGCTCCACCACGCCAGACGTGCCTCCCGGACCGCGTCCGACGGCAGCCTGGTGCCGCTCGCCGAGCAGGACCGCCGCAGGTGGGACACCAAGTCGATCGCCGAGGGCATCGAGATCCTGCAGGCGGCCCTCGCCCGCGACCAGCTGGGCGAGTTCCAGGCCCAGGCCGCCATCGCAGCGCTCCACGCGGACGCGCCCACGGCCGAGGAGACCGATTGGGTGCAGATCGTCGAGTGGTACGACGAGCTCGTGCGCCTGACCGGCAGCCCGGTGGTCCGGCTCAACCGCGCGGTCGCCGTCGGCGAGGCCGACGGACCGCGCGCCGGGCTCGCGGCGCTGGCGGAGCTGGACGACTCGCTGCCCCGCCGCGCAGCGGTGGCGGCGTACCTCCACGAGCGCGACGGGGACCTGGCGACAGCGGCCCGACTTTACGTCGAAGCCGCGCAGAAGGCGTCCAATCTCGCCGAGCGCGATTACCTGACGCGCCAGGCCGCTCGGATCAACACCGGGCTCGCGTGAGCGGCGATGGTCGCTCCCACCACCACCGCCACTCACACGAGCGGAAGTGGCCGCGACCGGGTGCGGAGGTGCGCGAACGGGGCCGGTAACCTGAGCGGCGATCAACAGGCCGGGCGGCAACGCCCTGGTCTGCCGACATGACGTGGAAATACGGGAGGGCACGTGACGCCCACGCAGATCGCCGCGCTGATCGCCGCCGGAGCGTTCGTGCTGCTGGTCGTGCTGCTGGCGATCCCGCTGATCAAGCTCGGCCGGACTTTGGACGAGGCGACCACCGCGATCCGCAAGGCGCACGAGAATTCCGACCCGCTGTTCACCGGCGCGAATTCGACGATCACTCACGTCAACACGCAACTGGAGCGGGTCGACGGCATCACCGCCAACGCCAAGACGATCAGCGGCAACATCTCGGCGTTGTCCTCGCTGTTCACGGCTACACTGGGTGGTCCGTTGGTGAAGACGGCGGCGTTCTCCTACGGGGTCAGCAAGGCCCTGAAGGCACGTCGCAAGCGCAAGCAGGAGCCCGTCGGCCGGCACACCCGCCGCAAGGGCAAGGGAGGGCGCAAGTGAGCCGCCTCTTCTGGTTCGGCGCCGGCGTCGCGGCCGGAGCCGTGGCGATGCGCAAGTTCACCGAGACCGCGCGCAAGGCGACGCCGAGCGGCATGGCCGAGCAGCTGGGCGGTGCGGTTCGCGAACTGGCCGGTGCGGTCGGTTCGTTCGGCGCCGAGGTGCGCGCCGGGATGCAGGAGCGGGAAGAGGAGTTGCAGGACGTCGTGCACAACGCCGACACGGTGCAGTTCCGGCGGATCGACGCGGCCCCGGCCCCGGACGCGGCCGGTGCTCGGCGAGCTCGCCGGGCGGGCCGCTGACGTCGGCGCAACGCCGCCAGCCGCTCGCCGCCACCGCGCCATCCGACACCTGAACCTCCCGAGGAACCCACCGTGCAGACCCACGAGATCTACAGCCGGTTCACCGAGCACTTCCGCCGTCACGGCCACACCGTGGTGCCCAGCGCGTCGCTGATCCTGGACGACCCGACGCTGCTGTTCGTCAACGCCGGCATGGTCCAGTTCAAGCCCTACTTCCTGGGCGAGGCCCCGGCGCCCTACTCGCGTGCGACCAGCATCCAGAAGTGCGTGCGCACCGGTGACATCGACGAGGTCGGCAAGACCACCCGGCACAACACGTTCTTCCAGATGGCCGGCAACTTCTCCTTCGGCGATTACTTCAAAGAAGGCGCCATGCAGTTCGCCTGGGAGCTGTTGACCAAGTCCCAGGAAGACGGCGGCTACGGCTTCGACCCGGAGCGCCTGTGGGTCACCGTCTACGAGAAGGACGACGAGGCCCGGCAGCTGTGGCAGGACGTCGTCGGCGTCCCGGCCGAGCGGATCCAGGCCCGCGACGGCAAGGACAACTACTGGGACATGGGCGTGCCCGGTCCCGGCGGTCCGTGCTCGGAGATCTACTACGACCGCGGCCCGAAGTACGGCCGCGAGGGCGGTCCGGTCGCCGACGAGGACCGCTACATCGAGATCTGGAACCTGGTGTTCATGCAGGACATCAGGGGTGAGCTCTCGCCGAAGCTGGGGCACGAGCCGATCGGCAGCCTGCCCAGCAAGAACATCGACACCGGCATGGGCGTCGAGCGGGTGGCCTGCCTGCTGCAGGGCGTGGAGAACGTCTACGAGACCGACCTGGTCCGCCCGGTCATCGCCAAGGCCGAGGAGCTCTCCGGTCGCCGCTACGGCGACAACCCCGAGGACGACGTGCGGTTCCGCGTCATCGCCGACCACGCCCGCTCCGGCGTGATGCTGGTCGGCGACGGCGTGACCCCCGGCAACGAGGCCCGCGGCTACGTGCTGCGCCGGCTGCTGCGCCGGATCATCCGCTCCACCCGCCTGCTGGGCGTGCAGCAGCCGGTGCTGAGCGAGTTCAGCAAGGTCGTGCGCGACGCGATGGCGCCGAGCTACCCCGAGCTGGTCACCGAGTTCGACCGCATCGACTCGGTGATGCGCAACGAGGAAGAGGCCTTCCTGGCCACGCTGACCGCCGGGTCGAAGATCTTCGACGTGGCGGTGGCCGAGACCAAGAAGGCCGGTGGCGGCCAGCTGTCCGGCGACAAGGCCTTCCAGCTGCACGACACCTACGGCTTCCCGATCGACCTGACCCTGGAGATGGCCTCCGAGCAGGGGCTCAGCGTCGACGAGCAGGGCTTCCGGGAGCTGATGTCCGAGCAGCGCCGCCGGGCCAAGGAGGACGCCAAGGCCCGCAAGACCGGCCACGGCGACCTGTCGACCTACCGCACGCTGCTGGACGAGCACGGCACCACCGAGTTCATCGGCTACACCGACCTGCAGTCGCACAGCCGGGTGCTGGGCCTGCTGGTGGACGGCCAGCCCGCCAAGTCCGCGCCCGCGGGCACCGAGGTCGAGCTGGTGCTGGACCGCACCCCGTTCTACGCCGAGGGCGGTGGCCAGATCGCCGACACCGGTCGGCTGGTCGGTCCCGGCGTGGCCGTCGAGGTCCACGACGTGCAGCGCTCGGTGCCGGGCCTGTTCGTGCACCGCGCCAAGGTCGTCGAGGGCGAGCTGGGCGTGGACACCACGCTGGAGGCCGCGGTCGACCAGGCCCGCCGCCACGCGATCGAGCGCTCCCACTCCGCGACGCACCTGGTGCACGCGGCGGTGCGCAGCGCCTACGGCAAGCGCGCGGCGCAGGCCGGTTCGCTGAACTCGCCGGGCCGGATGCGCTTCGACTTCACCGCCCCCGCGGCGGTCTCGGCCGGCGTGCTCGCCGGTGTCGAGGAAGAGGTCAACGACTACCTGCAGGGCGACGTCGAGGTCCAGACCTACAACACGACGATGGACCGGGCCATGGAGCTCGGTGCGGTCGCGCTGTTCGGCGAGAAGTACGGCGACCAGGTCCGGGTCGTGGACATGGGCGACTACTCCCGCGAGCTGTGCGGTGGCACCCACGTGCCGCGCATCGGCCGCCTCGGCGTGGTCAAGCTGGTCGCGGACTCCTCGGTGGGTTCGGGCGTGCACCGCGTCGAAGCGCTGGTCGGCATGGACGCGATGCGGCACATCAGCAAGGAGCACCTGCTGGTCAGCCAGCTGGCCGAGCAGTTCAAGGTGCCCGCTGAAGAGCTGCCGGAGCGCATCAGCGGCGTCGTGTCCCGGCTGAAGTCCGCGGAGAAGGAGATCCAGCAGCTGCGCGTCGCGCAGGTCCTGCAGTCCGCGGGCCAGCTCGCCGAGAAGGGCACCGACGTGCACGGCGTGACCGTGGTCGCCGAGCAGGTGCCGGACGGCGTGGACGGCGGTGCGCTGCGCGCGCTGGCCGGTGAGATCCGCGGTCGGCTCGGCTCCCGCCCGTCGGTGGTCGCGCTGTTCTCCGCCGAGTCGGAGAAGGTCAGCTTCGTGGTCGGCGTCAACGACGCGGCCCGCGACCAGGGCCTGGCCGCCGGCAAGCTGGTGCCGGGCTTCGCCGCCGAGGTCGGCGGGCGCGGCGGCGGCAAGCCGGACATGGCCCAGGGCGGCGGCACGAACCCGGCCGGCATCACCGCCGCGATCGACGCCCTGCGCAAGGCCGTCGACCAGGTGGTGGCTGGCGGGTGAGCGAGCACCAGCAGGCGGACCCCGGTCCGGGGCGTCGGCTCGGCGTCGACGTCGGCTCGGTCCGGGTGGGCGTCGCGCTCAGCGACCCCGCTCCGATGCTGGCCACGCCGCTGATCACGCTGAAGCGGGACGAGGCGGGCGGTAGCGACCTGTCGCAGCTGGCCGAGCTCGTCACCGAGCACGACGTGGTGGAAGTCGTGGTGGGCCTGCCGAAGACGCTGGCCGGCCGCCACGGCACCGCCGCGGAGATCGCGCAGTCCTACGGGACGGCGCTCGCGGAGCGCATTGCACCTGTGCCGGTGCGCTTCTCCGACGAGCGGTTGACGACCGTCACCGCGAGCCGGATCCTTTCGCAGCGCGGCGTGAAGGGGAAGAAGCAGCGCGCCGTGGTGGACCAGGCTGCGGCCGTGGAGATCTTGCAGGCGTTCTTGGACAGTCGGGGGAAGACGCGAGAGGACCTTTCGTGACCGACGATCTCGGACTGTTCGCCGACGAGCCCGACGAGCGGCGCCGCCGCGCGCCGGACCCGGAGCGCTTCCGCCGCCGCAAGCGGCGTCGCCTGGTGACCGCGCTGGCGGGGCTGTTCGTGCTGGTGCTGGTGGGCGTCGGAGTGCTCTACGGAGCCAGCCAGATCATGCAGATCGGTGCCTACGAGGACTTCCCCGGTGAAGGCACCGGGGACGTGGTCGTCGAGGTCAAGCCCGGCGACACCGTCAGCGCCATCGGCCGCACCCTGTCCCAGCAGGGCGTGGTGGCCAGCACCAAGGCCTTCACCAAGGCCGCCGAGGAGAACCGGCAGATCAACAGCATCCAGCCCGGTTACTACCTGATGCGCAACCAGATGTCCGGCGACGCGGCGGTGACGCACATCCTGTCGCCCAAGGCGAAGGTCGGCCGGGTCGACATCCGCGGCGGCATGCGGCTGGAGGACCAGCTCGCCCCCGACGGCGGGCACACCCCGGGCATCCTGACCCGGCTCGCCGAGGCGACCTGCGCCGGTGAGAACCCCGCGTGCGCCACCTCCGAGGAGATGCACCGCATCGCTGCGACCGCCGACCTGAAGTCGCTGGGCGTGCCGGACTGGGCGATCGACGGCGCGTCCAGGGCGGAGCCGAACCGGCGGCTGGAAGGGCTGATCATGCCCGGCGTCTACGACGTCAAGCCGGGCGAGACCGCGGAGAACGTGCTGCGCGACGTGGTCACCCGCTCCGCGGCGGCGCTGGAGGTCGCGGGCCTGCCGCAGCGGGCCGAGGGCACCGGCCGCACCCCGTACGAGCTCCTCACCATCGCCTCGATCGTGCAGAGCGAGGCGATCACCAAGGACTTCGGGCAGGTCGCGCGGGTGATCGAGAACCGGCTCAGCCAGCCGGCCATGCGCCTCGGCATGGACTCCACGATCAACTACCCGCTGGACAAGCCGAGCCTGCTGACCGACCCGAAGGACCGGGAAAGGCCGGGGCCGTACAACACGTACCAGAACTTCGGGCTGCCGCCGACGCCGATCTCGACGGCCAGCCGGGAAGCGCTGGAGGCCGCCGAGAAGCCGGCGCCGGGCAACTGGCGGTACTTCGTGAAGTGCTACCCGGACGGCACGTCCTGCTTCGCCGACACCTTCGAGCAGCACAACGCCTACATCGACGAAGCGCGGGCTCGCGGTGCCTTCTGACGAGCAGCGGCGGGCAGCGGTGCTCGGTTCACCGATCGAGCACTCGCTGTCCCCGGTCCTGCACGGCGCCGCTTACACCGCGCTGGGCTTGACCGGCTGGACCTACGAGCGGATCGAGGCCGACGAGCAGCAGCTGGTCGAGTTCGTCCCCGGTCTCGGCGCGGAGTGGGCCGGGCTGTCGGTGACGATGCCGGGCAAGCGCGCGGCACTGCGCGTCGCCGACGTGGTCAGCTCGCGGGCCGAGGCGGTCGGCGCGGCGAACACGCTGGTGCACCGGGCCGACGGCAGCTGGGCCGCGGACTGCACCGACGTCGACGGAGTCGTCGGAGCGCTGCGAGCGGCCGGTGGTTTCTACACCGGGCACCGCGGGCTGGTGCTGGGAGCGGGCGGCACCGCCGCCGCGACCCTGGCGGGCTTCGCGGAGCTCGGGATCCGCGAAGCGACGATCGCGGTGCGCGAGCCCGCGCGAGCGCGTGGGGATCGCGGCGAGCGTGGAGCGGCTGGACCGCGTAGCG
Organism: Saccharopolyspora oryzae; assembly: GCF_027853915.1. Taxonomy (GTDB): domain Bacteria; phylum Actinomycetota; class Actinomycetes; order Mycobacteriales; family Pseudonocardiaceae; genus Saccharopolyspora; species Saccharopolyspora oryzae. The sequence goes on along the minus strand of NZ_JAQGLA010000135.1, from coordinate 1,940 downwards.
CTCGCGGACGCCGCGGCAGCGGCGGACGTCGTGGTGTCGACGCTGCCCGCGGGAGCGCTCGGAGAGCGCGTGGCGGAGCTGGCGACGGCGACGTGCGTGCTCGACGTCGTCTACCACCCGTGGCCGACGCCGCTGGCCGCAGCGGTCACCGCGGCCGGCGGCCGCGTGGCGACGGGCCTGGACATGCTCCTGCACCAGGCGTTCGGCCAGGTTGAGCAGTTCACCGGCCGCTCGGCCCCCCGCAAGGTCATGCGCGACGCCCTGGCCAACGCCACCGGCAACGAGATCCCCCTCCCGCTCTGATCGATCAGTAGTCCGGGCCTGGTACAGAACCACAGTTTCAATTGAAACTGCGGATCCCAGGCACGGCGGATCGCAGTTTCAATTGAAACTGCGGCTCGGGACGGAACGAGAACGGCTCCTCCGCGGGTGTGCGGAGGAGCCGTTCGTCGTCAGGGGGCTGGGATCAGTTGGCGTTGTCCAGGTCGGTGGCGACCAGCTGGGCAACGTGGTCCAGGGCTGCTTCGGCGCCGTCGCCGGCTGCTTCCAGGACCACCTCGTCGCCGAAGGCCGCACCCAGCGTCATCAGGCCGAGGATGCTGCCCGCCTCGACCGGCTCGGTGCCGTCCTTGCGGATGGTGATCTTCACCGGCTGCGCCGAGGCGGCCTTCGCCACCAGGGCCGCGGGCCTGGCGTGCAGACCCACCTTGCTGGCCACGGTGACCCGTCGCTCGAACATTGAGCTCTCCGTTCGTCGGGGGTTTCGGGGAAGGGGCGTGCCGGGATCAGGTCTGGTCGGGGCCCGACTTGGCCTTCTCACCGGAATTATCCGCGCCGTTGTCGGCCGTGTCGTTGTCGTCCTCCTCACGACCCGGCGTGCGCAGGTTCCACTTCGTGATCACGAACCGGAACACGAAGTAGTAGATGACCGCGTAGCCGAGCCCGATCGGGATCAACCACAGCGAGTTCTTCGAGATGCCGAAGTTGAGCACGTAGTCGATGGCGCCCGCGGAGAAGCCGAACCCGCTGTGGATGTCCAGGAAGTTGACCAGCGCGTGCGCGCTACCGGTGAGCAGCGCGTGGACCAGCAGCAGCGGCCAGGCCACGAAGATGAACGAGAACTCCAGCGGCTCGGTGATGCCGGTGAGGAACGCGGTCAGCGCGGTCGAAAGCATCACGCCGCCGACGATCTTGCGCTGCGAGGGCTTGGCGCACTGCCAGATGGCCAGCGCGGCGGCGGGCAGGGCGAACATGAAGATCGGGAAGAAGCCGGTCATGAAGGTGCCCGCGGTGGGGTCACCGGCGAAGAAGCGGGAGATGTCGCCCTTCTCGCCGTGGTAGTCGCCGAAGAGGAACCAGACCACGTTGTTCGGGATGTGGTGCAGGCCGAACGGCAGCAGCAACCGGTTGACCACGCCGTAGATGCCGCCGCCGATCACCGCGTTCTGGGTGACCGCGTTGCTGAAGGCCGTCAGACCGGCGTCGAAGATCGGGTAGAGCAGGCCCATGACGACGCCGATGACCAGCATGCTGACCGCGGTGACGATCGGCACGAACCGGCGGCCGCCGAAGAAGCCCAGGTAGGCGGGCAGCTTGATGCGGTGGTACCGCTGCCACAGCCAGGCCGCCACGAGACCGGCGATGATGCCGCCGAGCACGCCGTAGGGGCCCTTGTTGTACACCTTGTCCGCTTCGGTGCCGGTGATCTTCCACATCACGCCGGACAGCACCAGGTACCCGACGGCGGCGGACAGCGCGGTGGACCCGTCGGCCTTCTTCGCGAAACCGATCGCGACACCGATCGCGAACAGGATCGGCAGGTTGTCGAACAGCACGCCGCCCGCGGCACCGACCACGTCGGCGACGGGGAGCAGCCAGTGCACCTTGCCACCGAGACCTTCGGCGCCGAGCAGGTCGTCCTGGCCGAACCGCAGCAGCAC
>NZ_JAQGLA010000134.1 GCF_027853915.1 Saccharopolyspora oryzae | reverse complement strand
CCACCGATCCGACGACCCTCGCACCGGGCCAGGAGGTCTACGTCCCGACCGGCGAGCCGGGCGTCATCGGGAGCTGCACAACGGGAATTCCCACTTCTCCGCGCTGAGTTTCACACCCCCGCGGGCGGGGCTCGGAGCGGTTGCTCGGGGCAAGTAGCGTTGACCGCGAGGGCTGCGCGAAGCGGAGGAGGACGCAGATGTCACGGGTGGCGGCGATCGACTGCGGGACGAACTCGATCCGTTTGCTGGTAGCCGATGTGACGGTGCACGAGGACGGTCGGCGCGATCTGCGCGACGTGCACCGCGAGATGCGGATCGTCCGCCTCGGGCAGGGCGTGGACGCCACCGGGCGGCTCGCCGACGAGGCGCTGGCGCGGACCAAGGCGGCGTTGGAGGTCTACGCGCGGATCGCCGTGCGCAAGGGCGTCGAGCGGATCCGGATGGTCGCGACCTCGGCGACCCGCGATGCGTCCAACCGCGAGGACTTCTTCTCCATGGTCCGGGAGACCCTGGGCGTCGACGCCGAGGTGATCAGCGGCGACGAGGAGGCCCGGCTGTCGTTCACCGGCGCGGTCGGCGACCTGGACCCGCTGGACGGCCCGTTCGCGGTCACCGACGTCGGTGGCGGCTCCAGCGAGGTCGTGGTGGGCACCTGGGACGGGGCGAGCGCCGACATCGCGGCCGCGTACTCGGCCGACGTGGGCTGCGTGCGGCTGACCGAGCGCTGCCTGCACAGCGATCCGCCCACCGACGAGGAGGTGCGGGAGGCCGAGAAGGTGGCCCGGCAGGTGCTCGACGAGGCCTTCGCCGCGGTGGACTGCTCGGGCGTCAAGACGTGGGTCGCGGTGGCGGGAACGGCCACCACGCTGTCCGCGATCGCGCAGGACCTCCCGGAATACGATCCAGCCGCCATTCATCTTTCCCGTATTTCCCACAATAGGATTGAGCGAATCACCGAGGAACTGCTCGGGATGTCGCATGACGAACGCGCCGCAATCGGTTCGATGCACCCTGGTCGAGTGGATGTGATCGGTGGTGGCGCGCTGGTGACGAAGGTTCTCGCGGACGAATTGGCGGAGCGCGCGGGGATCACCGGCGTGACTGTCAGTGAGCACGACATTCTGGACGGTATAGCGCTGTCTATCAGCTAGTTCTCACGATGTGGAAGTCCGATTCCAACCTTCGGGTGATAGATCAGCTGTATCGAATCAGAAAGTGACGGCTTTGTGACAGTGCATCGCCGTGATGTGGTTCTCCTTTATGTTTACGCTCGTCTGACGCGGCGGTGAATGTTCCGCCGCGCGTGATGTCTGGGAAGGCGACTTCCGAGCACGCGTGGAAACAGGAGGACGGTAAATGCGGAAACGACGCTTGGTCGCCTGGGTCGCGGCCCCGCTGGCGGTGGGTTTGCTCGCCAGCGGGTGCGGCGGCGGTGGCGGCGGTGGTGGTGCCGAGGACGGCATCGTGTCGGTCAACCACACCGAGCCTGAGAACCCGCTGGTGCCGAGCAACACCACCGAGACCGGTGGCGGCAACGTGCTGAAGATGATGTTCAGCGGCCTGGTGGCGTACGACGAGAAGACGACCGAGCCGTACAACGAGGTCGCCGAGTCGATCGACACGACCGACCACAAGGTCTACAAGATCAAGCTCAAGCCGGGCTGGACCTTCCAGGACGGCAGCCCGGTCACCTCGGAGAGCTTCGTCAAGGCCTGGAACTACGCCGCCTACGCGCCGAACGGCCAGTCCGCAGCGTCCTTCTTCGACCACATCCAGGGCTTCCGGGACGTCAACCCGAGCGGCGGCGAGGACACCGAGGCCGCTTCCGGGCCGCCGCCGGCGGCCAAGGAGATGTCCGGCCTGAAGGTGATCGACCCGCTGAACTTCGAGGTCACCCTCGACGCGCCGTTCACCACCTTCCCGACGATGCTCGGCTACACGGCGTTCATGCCGCTGCCGGAGAGCTTCTTCAAGGACCCGAAGGCCTTCGAGGAGCACCCGATCGGCAACGGGCCGTTCAAGTTCGACTCGCGGCAGCCGAACGCGTTCATCAAGCTCACCAAGTACGACCAGTACGCGGGCCGGGACAAGCCGCAGATCAACGGCATCGAGTTCCGGATCTACAACGAGCTGGAGACCGCCTACCAGGACGTGGTGTCGGGCAACCTCGACTTCATCGACCAGCTGCCGCCGTCGGCGATGGTCGGCGACAAGTGGAAGACCGACCTGCAGGACCGCGGTGAGGCCAAGCCGATCCTGAGCAACAACGCGCTCCAGGTCCCGCTGTACGACCCGCAGTACAAGGACCCGAAGGTCCGGCAGGCCCTGTCGATGGCGATCGACCGCAAGCAGATCACCTCGACGGTCTTCCAGAACAGCTACGAGCCGGCCACCGGCTGGGTCGTCGCCGACGCCATCCCGGGTTACCCGGCCGGTGGCTGCGGCGAGTACTGCGAGTTCAACCCGGAGAAGGCCAAGCAGCTGCTGGCCGAGACCGGCTTCAAGGGCCCGATCAACATCACCTCGAACTCCGATGGTGGGCACAAGGAGTGGATCGAGGCGATCTGCGGCCAGTTCAAGAACAACCTGGGCGTGGACTGCACCTTCAACCCGGTGCCGACGTTCTCCGAGTTCCTGAAGATGCACGACGAGAACGCGCACAACGGGCCGTTCCGCTTCGGCTGGTTGGGTGACTACCCGGCGGCCGAGACCTTCCTGGGCAAGGTCTACCGGACCAACGCGTCGTCGAACTACATGCGCTACGCCAGCCCCGAGTTCGACCAGGCGATGAACCGCGCCGACCAGGCTCCCACCGAGGACGAGGCCAACAAGCTCTACAACGAGGCCGAGAAGATCCTGGCCAAGGACATGCCGTCCATCCCGCTTTGGAACCAGAAGGCCTCCGTCGGCTGGTCCGACCGGCTCGAAGGTGCGACGGTGACCTTTGACCGCATGCTGAACTTCAAGACAGTCAAGCTGAAGTCCTGATCGGGTAAGTCCGGGTCCGGCCCGACCAGTTTGGGCCGGGCCCGGCTTGCGTCCTGGAGGAGGTTCACGTGGGACGCTACGTGCTGCGGCGGCTGCTGCAGCTGATCCCGGTATTCATCGGGACCACGTTCATCATCTACGCCCTCATCTGGGCGTTGCCCGGCGATCCGTTCGCCGGCCGCTGCGGGGACCGGCCGTGCCCGCCCGCGTACATCGCGGAGATGACCGAGAAGTACAACCTGAACGACCCCGTGATCGTTCAGTACTTCAAGTACCTGGGACAGATCTTCCAGGGCGACTTCGGTGAGACCTTCTCAGGTATCCCGGTCAACCAGCTGGTGGCCGACGCGTACCCGATCACCCTGCGACTGGCGATCGTGGCGCTGGCCTTCGCCGCGTTGGTCGGCATCATCGCCGGTATCCTGACCGGTCTGCGCGGGCGCGGGTTCATGGACAACCTCGTGCTGGTGTCGACCCTGTTCCTGATTTCGCTGCCGGTGTTCGTCACCGGTTTCATCCTGCAGGTCGTGCTGGGCACCGAGCTCGGCATCATCAAGCCGAGCGTGAGCTCGCAGGCCACCTGGGGCGAGCTGATCGTGCCGGGCTTCGTGCTGGGCAGCACGTCGATGGCCTACGTCGCCCGGTTGACCCGCACCAGCCTGATGGAGAACAAGCGCGCCGACTACGTGCGCACCGCGGTGTCCAAGGGGCTGGAGCCGAAGCGGGTCGTCGGGGTGCACCTGCTGCGCAACTCGCTGATCCCGGTGATCACGTTCCTGGGCACCGAGCTCGGCTCGCTGATGGGCGGCGCCATCGTCACCGAGGGCATCTTCAACATCCGGGGCATCGGCGGGCTGGTCTACAAGGCCATCCTCACCAAGGAAGGCACCACGGTCGTCGGCATCGTGACGCTGCTGGTCCTGGTGTACCTGCTGATGAACCTGCTCGTGGACATGCTCTACGCGGTTCTCGACCCGAGGATCCGATATGACTGAACAAAGCACTTCCAGTCTGGCTTCGGATCCGGCTCCGTCCGGTTCCGACGCCGCAGCGGCCAAGGCCGCCGCCAAGCTCGAGAAGCCGCGCGGTCTGTGGGGCGACGCGTGGCGCGACCTGCGCCGGCGGCCGACCTTCCTGATCTCGATGGCGATCATCTTCGTGCTGCTGGTGATGGCCGCCTTCCCCCAGCTGTTCACCTCGGTGGACCCGAACCACATGGACCTGGCCCGGTCCCGGCAGACGCCGTCGGAGCAGGCCTGGTTCGGCTACGACACGCAGGGCCGTGACATCTACGCCCGCGCCATCTACGGTGCTCGCGCGTCGATCATCGTCGGTGTGCTGGCGACGGCGCTGACGGTGCTGATCGGTTCGGTGTTCGGCCTGATCGCCGGGTACTTCGGCGGCTGGCTGGACAGCGTGCTGTCCCGGTTCAGCGAGATCTTCCTGGGCCTGCCGTTCGTGCTCGGCGCGATCGTCATCCTGACCACGCTGAACCCGGCCACCGAGGCGCCCGACGCGGTCAAGATCACCTCGCTGGTGATCCTGTCGATCTCGCTGCTGTCCTGGCCGATCTCGATGCGGATCATGCGGTCGGCGGCGATCTCGGCGCGCAGCCAGGACTACGTCAAGGCGGCGCGCGCCCTGGGCGCGGGGTCGGGGCGGATCATCCTTCGGCACCTGCTGCCGAACTGCCTGGCGCCGGTCCTGGTGTACGCCACGATCGCGCTCGGCGCGTTCATCGCCGTCGAGGCGACGCTGTCGTTCCTCGGGCTGGGGCTGCGGTCCCCGGTGGTGTCGTGGGGCGTCATGATCGCCGACTCCCGCCAGTACATCCAGACCTCCCCGCACCTGCTGGCGTTCCCGGCAGCGTTCCTGGTGGTCACAGTGCTGGCGTTCGTGATGCTCGGTGATGCCGTCCGCGACGCGCTCGACCCGAAGCAGAAGTAGGAGAAACCGCTTTGTCTACTGTGGACGAAAAGGACTCGGCGGAGCGCCTGCTGGAGGTCGAGGACCTGCACGTGGAGTTCCGCACCCGGGACGGGGTGGCCAAGGTCCTCAACGGCGTCAACTACCACGTCGACGCCGGTGAGACGCTTGCGGTGCTGGGCGAATCCGGCTCCGGCAAGAGCGTCACCGCCCAGACCATCATGGGCATCCTGGACATGCCGCCGGGTGTGATCACCGGTGGTTCGATCCGCTACCGCGGAGAGGACGTGCTCGCGGCCAGCGACCGCCGGCGGCGCGAGCTGCGCGGCGAGTCGATGGCGATGATCTTCCAGGACGCGCTGTCGGCGCTGAACCCGGTCTACACGGTCGGGTTCCAGATCGCCGAGCAGCTGCGGATGCGCCGCGGCATGTCCCGCAAGGAGGCCATGAAGCAGGCCGTCGACCTGCTGGAACAGGTGAAGATCCCGAACGCCAAGCAGCGCGTGAAGGAATACCCGCACCAGTTCTCCGGCGGCATGCGGCAGCGCGCGATGATCGCGATGTCGCTGGCGCTGGACCCGGACCTGCTCATCGCCGACGAGCCGACCACCGCGCTGGACGTCACGGTGCAGGCGCAGATCATGGACCTGCTCGACGAGCTGCGCCGCGAGCGCGGCATGGGCCTGATCCTGATCACCCACGACCTGGGCGTGGTCGCCGAGGTCGCGGACCGGATCGTGGTGATGTACGCGGGGCGGATCGTGGAGTCCTCCGACGCGTACTCGCTGTACAAGCAGCCGGGCCACCCCTACACCGAGGGCCTGATGCGGTCGATTCCGCGGCTGGACCTCAAGGGGCAGGAGCTGGAGACGATCAAGGGCTTGCCGCCGAACCTGCTGAAGGTGCCGTCGGGCTGCCCGTTCCACCCGCGCTGCCCGCGCGCCGAGGAACGCTGCAGCGCCGAGGTCCCGGCCCACCACAACCTGGGCTTGGGCCGGACCAGCGCCTGCCACTTCGCGGAGGAGTTGATGAGCCGTGGCTGAGCCGATCCTCCAGGTGACGGACCTGGTCAAGCACTTCCCGGTGACGCAGGGCGTGCTGTTCAAGCGCACCATCGGCCAGGTGCGGGCCGTCGACGGCGTGTCGTTCGACCTGAACAAGGGCGAAACCCTCGGCGTGGTCGGCGAGTCCGGCTGCGGCAAGTCGACCCTGGCGCAGGTGCTGATGCGGCTGGAGAAGCCGACCAGCGGCAGCGCGCTGTTCGAGGGCCGCGACATGTTCAAGATGCACGGGGCCGAGCTGCGCAAGCTGCGGCGCGACATGCAGATCGTGCTGCAGGACCCGTACACCTCGCTGAACCCGCGGCGCACCGTCGGCGACATCGTCGGCGAGCCGTTCGAGATCCACCCGGAGGTGGCCCCGAAGGGCGAGCGGCGGCGCAAGGTGCAGGAACTGCTGGAGGTGGTGGGGCTCAACCCCGAGCACATCCAGCGCTACCCGCACCAGTTCTCGGGTGGTCAGCGGCAGCGCATCGGCATCGCCCGGGCGCTGGCGCTGCGGCCGAAGGTGATCGTCTGCGACGAGCCGGTGTCCGCGCTGGACGTCTCCATCCAGGCGCAGGTGATGAACCTGCTCGGAGACCTCCAGCAGGAGTTCGGCCTGTCGTACGTGTTCATCGCCCACGACCTCGGGGTGGTCCGCCACCTGTCGGACCGGGTGGCGGTGATGTACCTCGGCAAGATCGTCGAGATCGGCACGGACGAGCAGATCTACGAGCACCCGCAGCACCCGTACACGCAGGCGCTGCTGTCCTCGGTGCCGGTCCCGGACCCGACCCTGCGCGGCAAGCGCGAGGTCATCCGCCTGACCGGCGACGTCCCGAGCCCGGCGAACCCGCCCTCGGGCTGCCGCTTCCGCACCCGCTGCTGGAAGGCCCAGGACCGCTGCGCGGAGGAGGTCCCCCAGCTGGAGGTCCGCCTCGGCAACCACCCCTCGGCCTGCCACTTCGCAGAAGAACGCCCCCACGTGGTCTCCTGACGAAGACCTGACGAGGAGAAGGGCCTCTCCGGCCAACCGGCCGGAGGGGCCCTTCGCACGTTCACCGATCGAGCGTGCCGTCCTTGATGGCGCGCACGAACGCCTGCCACTGCACGGGGTCGACGGCTAAGTGCTCACCGTCGCGATCCTTGGTGTCCCGAATCCCAACTGCATCAAAGCCAAAACCGACCTCGACGCAGTTGTTGTTGTGCGGGCTGTAGCTGGACTTCCGCCAGTTCGTCATCGCTGGCCTCCAAGACTTCATCGAGCGAACTCGTCGGCGACGCGCAGGATGAACTTCTCGGATTCAACCGGATCTAGCGCAGCCGCTACGAGCTGTTGCCACAGCAGAGTGTAGGCGTGGACATCGTCGTGTCCGTCCAGGTAGCGGCCGTCTGTGAAGTCTTCGACGTAGACGAATTCGAGAGGTCCCGCATTGCCGGGAGATGGCACTCGGAACAGGTTGAAGTCATGCGTCGCACGTGGCGCGGTCGCTGCGTCGAAAGGCAGGACCTGGATTTGAACATTGCGGAGTTTCGCGATTTCAGCAGTGTGGTGGAGCTGCTTCGCCATCAGCTCCCGATCGCCTACGTGGCGTCGAAGCGATGACTCCGACAGGACGAAGCTGACCTGTGGCGCATTCGGCTTGGTCAGGACCGACTTTCGCTCGAGCCGTGCTTCCACGGCATCCTCAGTGGACTGATCGCTGAGTTGTAGTTGAGCTGTTGTGAACAGTGCGCGGATGTACTCCTCAGTTTGGAGCAAGCCGGGCACGATCTCGTTCTGGTACTGGAAGATCGCGGAAGCGTCCGCTTCGAGGTCCACGGCCATGCGGAAGTACTTGGAGTACACGGATCGATAGCCGGACCACCGACCGCGGTCCTGGCTTCCTCGTGCCAGATCGAGGAGTTCGTCCAGGTCGACAGCGTTCGGCACGTGCTGTTCGTAGCCGTTCGCGAGCTTCTTCAGCAGGTGCTGCGGCAATGCGGTGTGGCCGCGTTCGATCCTGCTCATCGTGCTGTTGGTCTTGCCGATGAGCTTGCCAGCAGCGTCGAGGTCGAGACCGGTCTGCTCCCGCGCGTGACGCAGGAGGTGGCCCACGAGAAGTCGCCGGACGGTCGGTGTTGGCATGCCGTAGAGCATCGCACCTGGTCTGCCCACGAGGGTTACACCCTTTCGCGTGGGAGTTGATCGCTTCCCTTGCGCCTCAACTGTAGCTTCAATCACATTAAAGTGGGATTGCAACAAGTTGGGAGATGGCGATGGCTGGGGACTTCTTCGGAGTGGACTGGTTCTGGCGGCCGGTAGGCGTCGGCCGGCACGCGTTCAACGTGACCGCGAAGCGCGCTGAGCCGCATGACTCCGTGAGGTCGTTCTGCGGGGTCGAGGTGGAGGCGTGGCGGGTGCAGCGGCTTCCGCCGGAGTCGGAGTGGATCGACCAGGACACCTGCATGAGTTGCTGGGTGCGGATCAGAGCCCGGTGGTCGTGAGTGCGTAACAGTGTTCGAACACTGTTACGCACTCACGACCATATCTGACCTGCGCAAACGCGCGACTGGACGAAGGAATGGGGATGACGATGTTCTGGCTTCAGGTGAGCACTCTGGTGCTGGTGAACGTGCTGATCGCGAGCATGTTGTTCGTTCGGCCGGCTCGGGCTCAGCACGGTGGTGCTGGGGGTGGGGCGTTGAGCGTGTGGCAGTTGATCGACGAGGTCGAGGCTGAGCGGCGACGACAAGTCGAGGCCACCGGGCGTCATCACTTGAGAACGGATCCCTGAGCTGGTCCGGTGCCCGAATCCCCCGACCTCGCGGGCATCGGACCTTCCCGGTGGGCCGGGCGTCACCCCCTCCCGACGCCCGGCCCGCCACTCCCGGAAAGCTGGTCGACGGTTGACTCTCCAGCGGCTGGAGTCATTACGTTGGTGATGGCTGATCTGCTGTCAGCCCATCACGTCAGGAAGGGACCATGGTCGTTCGAAGTGACACTGGGGGAAGTGATTTGGTCTGCCCTGAATGCGGAGCGCCAGCGAAACCCCGCTCGTGCGAAGAGCTTTTCCAAGACGTGCTCGCGCTCGACCACTCCCGCCGCGCGCCCTGGGGGCCGTTGCACGGCGTCACGGTCTCCTGCTTCCTCCTCCAGCACCCCAGCCGATTGCCCGCCTCCGAGCGCGGCCGGGCCTGGGCGATCCTGAACACCTACGTCGGCGAAGGTCTCGCCGCCACCACACGGCTCACCGAACGAGCCCGTCGCGCCAATTCCCACCGCAACCACGACGCCGCGTTGCCCGACAGCGGACTTGGCATGTCGGACCCACCCGCAGCTTTCGGCGTCACCATCGCCGACGTCGCTCAAGACGGGACCTTTCCCGCCTACGGCTTTTCGGGACGCGTCACGGCCTGGGCCGAGGACATCATCACTGCGTGGCGCGGGGCGAGCGGAGGGCGTTGAGGACGAGTTCGATCTCTTGTGGCGCGCGGTTTTCGGTTGCTGCTCGGCGGTGCATGCCGATGCAGCCGAGGATCAGGGAGTGCAGCTCCGGCGTCGTGATGTCGGTGCGGACCGAGCCGGAGCGCTGGGCTCGTTCGAGGAGGATTTCCAGGGCGGTGTTGAAGCCGGCTTCGTGGCAGGACGCTTCTGGTTGTTGGCCGGTCGATTCCAAGGCGTCGCAGATGTCCTTGTTGAGCGCGGCCTGCTCGATCACCTGGCGGAGGTAGTCGAAGAAGGCCTGCCCCGGGTCGTCGGCTTCCGCCTGTTCGCGGGCTCGGTCGGCCATGCGCTGGATCCGAGTCGAGACGACCGCGTCGAACAGCGCTTCTTTGGTGGGGAAGTGGCGGTAGACCGTGCCCGGGCCTACGCCGGCGCGGCGGGCGATGTCGTCCAGCGGGACGGACAGGCCCTCGGCGGCGAACAGCTCCTGGGCCGCGGTCAGGACGCGATCCCGGTTGCGCTGGGCATCCGCGCGCAGTCGTTTCCCCTGGTTGTTCGTGGTCGTCACGCCCTGACTCTATCGCGTCCGTGGACAACCGGGGCGCGCGTTCCGTATAGTCGCCGAGTAAGCGGGGCGACCGTTCCGCTTAATCCGGTTAGTGGAGGCAGCAGTGTCCACAGGAGACAGGGTCGTGCTCGTCGTCGGTGCCACCGGGCAACAAGGCGGCGCCACGGCGGTCCAGCTGTTGAATCGGGGCTGGCAGGTGCGGGCCTTCACCCGCAGCGCCGCGAACGCCGCGGCTCGACGGCTCGCCGACATGGGGGCTGAAGTCGTCGAAGGCGACATGGGCGACCGCGCGTCGCTGGAGTCCGCGATGCGCGGCGTGCACGGGGTTTTCAGCGTTCAGCCGACCTTCGTCTCGCCCGAGCTGACACCGGGCATGAGTCATGAGGTGGAGGTCCGCTGGGGCAAGAACGTCGCAGACGCCGCGAAGGCCGCCGGAGTCCGGCACCTCGTCTACGCCTCGGGGTTCAACGCCGACCAGGCGAGCGGCGTCCCGACGCTGGAGAACAAGTGGGCGGTCGAACAGCACATCCGTGAGATCGGCGTGCCGGCCACGATGCTCCGCCCGGCGTCGTTCATGGAGAACTACCTGGGGATGCTGCCGGGCCAGTCGGTGGAGAACGGCGAACTGGTCAGCGCCCTCCGCGCGGACGTGGCACAACCGCTGATCGCCTTGGCGGACATCGGGACCTTCGCCGCCCTGGCGTTCGAGAACCCCGACGAGCACATCGGCGGGGCGCTGCAGATCGCCGGTGATGCGCTCACCCCGCCGCAGATCACTGCTGGTCTCTCCCGGGCGATGGGCCGCGAGCTCCGCCACGTCGAGATGCCGCTGGAGCCCCTCCGCGAGCAGAACCCGGTCCTGTACCACGCGTACAAGGCGCTGAACGCGCTGGACCTCACCGCAGTGGACATCCCAGCCCTGCGCGAGATCCACCCGGGCCTGCTCACCTTCGACTCCTGGCTCGCGAAGCAGGACTTCGCGGGGTGAAGGGTCGTGAGCGGCGATGGCCGTAAGAGCAACCATCGCCGCTCACGCAAGATGGCCTGCGCAAACGCGACTTCCGAGCTCTACTTCTCCGCAACGCGTTGCGGGTCGGCGGCGTATTCGGACCAGCCGCCGGGGTAGAGGCGGCCGCGGCCGAGCTCCGCGTGCTCGAGGGTCAGCAAGGTGTGGCACGCCGCGATGCCCGAGCCGCAGTACGAGACGACCGCGGCGCCGTTCTGGATTCCCGCCTTCGCGAACGCTTCGCGCACCTCGGCGGCGGGCCGCACTCGACCGGCGGAGTCGAGGTTCTCGCGGCACGGCACGTTCACCGCGCCGGGGATGTGTCCGGCCTGGGGATCGATCGGAGCTTGCAGGCTGCCGTCGAACCGGTCGGCGTTGCGCGCATCCACGACGACGCCGCTCCACCGGTCGACGTCGTCAACCTCCACTGTGGACTCCGCAGGCCAAGGGATCGCGGTGAACGTGGCGGGTGCAGGCTGCGCCGGGTCTGTTTCGAGCTCCCCGGTCCACGCCGAGATCCCGCCATCGAGCAACGCGGCGCGCTTCCCGAGCGCCCGGAGCATCCACACGAGCCTTGCTGCGATGACGCCACCTGCGTCGTCGTAGGCCACGACGGTCGAATCGTCACCGATGCCGAGGGCCGACATCGCGTGCGCGAACGCTTCCGGATCGGGAAGCGGATTGAGTCCTCGCGATCCGGCGTCACCGGACAAGTGCACGTCGACGTCGACGTGCACGGCGCCGGGGATGTGCCCGCCGTCGTACGCCGCCCGCCCGGATGAGCCGCCCCCGTACCACCGCACGTCGGCAACGAGCACGTCATCCCGGTGCTCTCGAAGCCACGCGCAGTCGACGAAAGGGGGAATGGTCTCCGGAGTTGCCGCAGTCGGGCTCATGTCGTCACAGTAGATTAAGAGTCCATATAACGGGAAGAATTTCCCATATGACGAGACATGATGGTGGAGGTGGTCGTGGGGGGGG
>NZ_JAQGLA010000133.1 GCF_027853915.1 Saccharopolyspora oryzae | reverse complement strand
GGGTCCCGCACCAGGGCGGGTGTCAGCCCCAGGTCACGAACCGGTAGTGCAACCCGGTCGAAGACTCCTGCCACGGCCCCACGACATCCGGGCTGCGCCCGACCTCGGGGGCGTAGGTGTCACCGTCGAAGCGTTCGCGGATCTCGGTGACCACGATCTTGTCCGCGATCGGCAGCGCCGCCCGGTACACCGCCGCACCGCCGATCACCCACACATCACCGGTGACCGAGGCCAAGGCCTGCGGCAGGTCGGTGAAGGTTTCAGCGCCGTCCTGCGGGGTGCGGGAGAGCACCAGGTTGCGCCGGCCCGGCAGCGGCCGGAACCGCGGCGGCAGCGACTCCCACGTGCGCCGGCCCATGAGCACCGTCGCACCGGAGGTCACCTGCCGGAAGTGCTTGAGGTCCTCGGGCAGGTGCCAGGGCATGGTGCCGTCGCGGCCGATGACCCCCTCGCCCGACTGCGCCCAGATCAGCCCGATCACACCGCCACCGGAGCCTTGATGCCGGGGTGCGGGTCGTAGCCCTCGATCGCGAAGTGCTCGTAGGTGTAGTCGAACAGGCTCTCCGCCGGCTTGAGGTCCAGCGTCGGGAACGGCCGCGCGTCGCGCTCGAGCTGCGTGCGGACCTGCTGCTCGTGGTTGTCGTAGATGTGGCAGTCACCGCCGGTCCAGATGAAGTCCCCGACCTCCAGGCCGACCTGCTGGGCGATCATGTGCGTCAGCAGCGCGTAGCTGGCGATGTTGAACGGCACGCCCAGGAACAGGTCCGCGCTGCGCTGGTAGAGCTGGCAGGACAGCTTGCCCTCGGCGACGTAGAACTGGAAGAACGCGTGGCACGGCGGCAGCGCCATCTGCGGGATCTCACCGACGTTCCAGGCCGAGACGATGATCCGCCGGGAGTCGGGGTTCTCGCGCAGCGTGCGCAGCACATCGCTGATCTGGTCGATGTGCCCGCCGTCCGGGGTGGGCCACGAACGCCACTGCACGCCGTAGATCGGACCGAGATCACCGTCGGGTCCGGCCCACTCGTCCCAGATGGTGACGCCGTGCTCCTGCAGCCAGGTGTTGTTGGAGTCGCCGCGCAGGAACCACAGCAGTTCGTAGGCGATCGAGCGGAAGTGGACCTTCTTGGTGGTGATCAGCGGGAAGCCGTCGGAGAGCCGGTAGCGCAGCTGGTGGCCGAAGATCGAGCGGGTGCCCGTCCCGGTGCGGTCGTCCTTGCGGGCGCCTGTCTCGAGCACGTGGCGGAGGAGGTCTTCGTACTGCGTGTCCGGCATGCCCAAAAGCCTAGACGACCGACCCCCGGCGGGTTGATGGCCGTAGGCCGAGGCGCAACGCGCCGCGACACCAGCGACCGCGATCGGATTCCTTCCGGTTTCCACTGGTCGCAGTCGTTTCGAGGATGGTGTTGATCGTCCTCGGCCCGCCAGGTGCTGGGCTCGGCCACCACCCTGGTCGAGCGTGCGAGAGACGTACACCTCGTCAGTGATGATCACGCGCAGCGCTGCAGCGGTTGCTGCGACGGGGGTGGGGTTGCGCCGACCGACTCAACCAGTTGTGAATCATCTTCACATTCTGTGCGTGCTCCACTACCGTCCCCGACCATGACCCTCCGGCGCTGGACCACCACCCTGGCCGCACTCGCACTCACCCTCACCGCGGCCACCCCCGCAGCCCACGCCGCCGAGACCACCCGCCCCCTCACCGATCTCGACGGCACCCCCTTCACCCCGCACGGCTTCAACAACGGCCACAGCTCCAAAGACTCACCCGACGCCATGCCCTGGACCACCCCGGACGACATCACCGCCGAAGCCACCACGATCGGCTCCAACTCCGTCCGACTGCTCATCTACTGGTCCAAAGTGGAACCCGAACCCGGCCGCTACGACGAGACCTACCTCGACGACATCACCCAACGCATCGACGCCTACGACCGAGCAGGCATGCGCGTCGTCCTCGACATGCACCAAGACCTCTGGGGCCCAGCCGTCACCGGCACCGGCCGCAACGGCGGCGCCCCCACCTGGGCCAGCCACTTCGACGGACTACCCGCCAGCCTCCAAGACCCCTGGCCCCTGACCTACCTGCAACCCGGCGTCATGCGCGCCTTCGACCACTTCTGGGGAACCACCGGCCAACACCCCGAACTCGCCGAACACTTCATCGCCTCCTGGCGCCACGTCGCCCAACGCTTCGCCACCGACCACCGCGTCCTGGGCTTCGACCTGTTCAACGAACCCTGGGGCGGCAGCGCACCCTCCCCCATCTTCGAACAAGCCCTGCTCGGCCCCCTCTACCAACGCACCATCAACGGAATCCGCGAAGTCGACACCACCCACTGGATCTTCGTCGAACCCCAAGCCCTCGGCGTCAACCAAGCCTTGCACCCCTCAGCACTGCCCGAACTCGACGACCCCCGCCCCGGCGAACCCCGCCTCGCCTACGCCCCGCACCTCTACCCGCTCCTGCTCGACAGCGGACAGACCTACACCGGCATCACCAAAGCCATCACCCGCGAAACCGTGCGCAAGTGGTTCGCCGACAACACCGCCACCGCACGCCGACTCGGCATGCCCATGGTCATCGGCGAATTCGGCCTCGACGCCACCAAAGAAGGCGCACTCGACTACGTCGACGACGTCCTCGCCGAAGCCCGACAAGCCGGCGCAGGCTGGTGGTACTGGTCCAACGACCCCGGCAGCTGGGGCCCCTACAACCCCGACGGAACCTGGGCACCCCTGGCCGATCACCTCGCCGCCGGCACCCGCTGCACCGTCAACTGCGCGCCTCGCTGACCGCCTCCGCAGCCGAATCCCGGCACACGAACCGCTCCCGCAACCCGGTCACCAGCAACAACCGCACCATCGCCCCGGAACCGGGAACCACCCACAACCCCACCCCGCGGTGCTCCGCACGCCGCTGCACGTGCAACAACAACTCCACCGCAGCACTGCTGGCGAACGACACCTCCGACAGATCCAGCACCACGCTCCGCAACGACGCCGCGGTCAGCCGCTGCCGGATCAACTCCGTCAACCTCGGCACCGTGGCCAGATCGATCTCACCACCGATGCGCACCACCACGACACCCGGCGCCGGCCACTCCACCGCCAACCGCAACGCCGGCGAACACCCACCGTGCCCGATCACCGGATCAACCGGCTCCCTCGGCGCCACGATCGCCGGACCACTCCCGGCCCACACGGCCGCACGCATACCGGATCTGGAGACGATCACGCTACCTCCCCCTGAACTTCGCGAATCGACGATCAGACCACGACCACGGACCCAGAACCAGCCGCTGCACTCGCGCAACAACCACGCCGTGGCGGCCGCTCAACCGCAATCCCCACCGTAAGAGCCACCAGCCAACCCAACAAGGCTCACCACGTTCGTGTGACAACCCCCGGCCGGCCGCCACCACCGGCAGTCACAACCCCCAGCCGAGGACCCTCACACCCCAAAAGCGCCAGGCCCGCCGAACACGCACCGTGACGGCGGGCCTTCGCTCACCCCAACACGCTGTGCCGCTGAACCGGCTCCCGCACGACCTCCACCGACTCGCTCGGAGCGGCATGCCGACCACCCGACACCGGCTCCCACACCGTCGACACCACCAACGACAAATCCCCGTCCACCACATCCACCGACACCTGATCCCCCGCCGACACCGAACCACCCAACACCATCGACGCCAACCGGTTGTCCAACTCCCGCGCGATCACCCGACGCAACGGACGCGCCCCGAACTCCGGCTGGTACCCCCGCTCCACCAACCAGTCCAACGCCTCGTCCGACACCACCAACCGAACACCCTTCGCCGACAACTGCTCCGCCGTGCGCTCCAACAACAACGACGCGATCCGCCGCAACTGCGCACCCGGCAACGGCCGGAACACCACCACATCATCGATCCGGTTGATGAACTCCGGCCGGAAGAACGACCGCAACTCCTCCAACACCACCAACGCGGTCTCACCTGCATCAGCACCCGCATCCACGATCCGATCCGCCCCGATGTTCGAGGTCATGATCACCACCACGTTGCGGAAATCCACCAACCGACCCTGCGAATCCGTCAACCGCCCCGCATCCAACACCTGCAACAACGTGTTGAACACATCCGGATGCGCCTTCTCCACCTCATCCAGCAACACCACCGAATACGGCTGCCGCCGCACCCGATCGGTCAACTGACCAGCCTCCCCGTACCCCACATAACCCGGCGGCGCCCCCACCAACCGCGACACCGTGTGCTTCTCCTGGAACTCCCCCATGTCCAACCGCAACAACCGCTGCACATCACCGAACAACGCCCGCGCCAACGCCCGCGCCAACTCCGTCTTGCCCACACCCGTCGGCCCCAAGAACAGAAAACTCCCGATCGGCCGATCCGGATCCGCCAACCCCGCCCGCGCCCGACGCACCGCCTCGGCCACCGACGCCACCGCCGCGTCCTGACCCACCACCCGCGACCGCAGCTGCTCCTCCAACCCCAACAACCGCTCCACGTCCTCAGCACTGACGTCCGCCACCGGAATCCCGGTCCGCGACGCCACCACATCAGCCACGTCATCGGCCACCACCGTCGGCTCGAACACCGCCGACTCCCGCACCTCACCACCACGCCGCAACCGCACCCGCGAACACGCCTGGTCCAGCAGATCCACCGCCTTGTCCGGCAAGAACCGATCCGCGATGTAGCGCTGCGACAACTCCGCCGCCGCCGACAACGCCGAATCATCGATCCGCACCCGGTGATGCCGCTGGTACCGCTCCCGCAACCCCTCCAGCACCACCACGGTGTCGGCCACCGACGGCTCCCCCACCGTGATCGGCGCGAACCGGCGCTCCAACGCCGGATCCTTCTCCACGTGCCGCCGGTACTCCTCCACCGTCGTCGCGCCGATCAACCGCACCTCACCCCGCGCCAACGCAGGCTTGAGCATCGTGCCCGCATCCATCGACCCCTCACCGGCACCAGCACCCACGATGCTGTGCACCTCGTCGATGAACACCAGCACGCTGTCCCGGTTCGCGCGGATCTCCGCCATCACGTCCCGGAACCGCTGCTCGAACTCACCCCGGTACTTCGCCCCGGCCACCATCCCCGCCAAATCCAGCGAGATCACCCGAACATCGGCCAACGACCACGGCACCGCACCCTCGACGATCCGACGGGCCAACCCCTCCACGATCGCCGTCTTGCCCACCCCCGGATCCCCCACGAACACCGGGTTGTTCTTCGACCGCCGACCCAGCACCTCGATCGCCTGCTCGATCTCGGCATCCCGGCCCACCACCGGATCCAACCGGCCGGCCCGCGCCAACTCGGTCAGGTCCAACCCGAACTCGTCCAACCGCGGCGTCACGCTCAACACCGACCCAGCCCCACCCCGATCACCCAACTCGATCGCACGCGCCAACGCCCGACCCGCCACCGAATCCGCATCCGCCGCCAGCCCCAGCACCACGTGCCGCGCCCCGACCACATCAGCACCCTCGCCCAACGCCTGCTGATAAGCCCCCAGCAACGCCCGCCGCGCCGCCGCCGACAGCACCGGGCGCCCCGCACCCGAGACCTCCTGGCCGACCACCGCCGAACGCACCGCCGCAGCCAGCTCCTCCACCCGAACCCCGGAGGACACCAGCAGCTCAGCAGCCGCCGGAACCTGCGTCACCGCCCACAGCAAGTGCGCGCTGTCCAACTCCCGACTGCCCCAGTCCACAGTGGCCCGAACAGCCTTCGACACCACCTCGTGCGCCTGATCGTCCAGCAACGAGCCCAAAGTCAGCGAGCGCTCCGCGGCGGTCGCCCCGTCCGACCCCGAGAACACCTCGCTGAACAGCGAATCGAAGGCGGCAGAGGAATCTCCAGCACTGCCGCGAACCACAGGGGCCACCTCCACACCCACACGCACCGGCCCCGACCGCGCACCACCCACACCGGAGAGCGGCGGAACCAGCACAACTCGATCACCGCAGCCGCGATGCAAGCACCAACATACTGAGCAGCCCGGTGCTGCCGAGCACGCCCACCCCGCTCCGCCGGACCGCCCTTATTCAGCTCGCCTGCTGCTGAGCCTGCTCGATCGCCTCCGCCAACCGGGTCAGTTCCTTGCCGATGTGCGAAAGCCGCTCCGCCATCACGCTCGCGTGCCCCGACAGCGGCCCGACGTGCCCCGCCGCCCGCAACCACTCGGTGACCCCGCCGACCCCCGCCGACATGCCCTCCACCGTCAACGAGAACCCGCGCATGACCTTCTCGATCTCCGGCACGTTGTGCGGCACCGACGGATCCCGCAACCGCTCGCCCAGCGCCACGGTCGCCTCACCCACCTGCCAGGCGACCTCCGCGGAGTACCCCTGCTCGCCGGACTCCTCGCCCCGTCTCGTCCCAGACCGCCGCGGTGGCGTGTGCTTGCCCGCCTGCGACGGCGTGCTCTCGGAATGTCCAGCGGAAGTCATAGCGACCCAATCAACCCGAAACCAATGCCCAACTCCACCCCGACGCGCCCGAAGACCCCCAACCGGTGGCGGCGAACCACCCGATCCCCAGACCTCCGCGACGCATGGAGCAGGTGCTGCTGAGGTTATCGTGTCCGGGCAGATCTTGGTGACGGCCGATCCGCAGGATTAATTTTGGTCAACACTGAAACCAACGAGAATATTGAACTTAATACCCGAACGTCCCGTTCCGTCCAGTTGACCGAGCCCCGTCAGAGCATCCGGAACAGGGCTCTGCGGAGATCGCTCCCTCGCCGGCAGAGCCATTGCGCGGGCCGACGGACCCTCCCCCTGCTCTGTCCCATCGCATGCAAGGACAGAGCAGACCAACGCGCGACCACTGCCGAACGCCCCCTCTCCCCTGGTCATAGCGTTTTTGGGGTGAAGGTTGAGGGTTCACGACACCGCTGAGCGGTTAATTTCATTCGACACTGAATCCATAGAGGTAATCAACTATAAAATCCCGACTCCTTGCCGCCCTGGTCAGCGGGGAGTCAGTCGAACTCGGCGAGGATGCCGTGGATCTCCTCGTCGGTGGTCGCCCTGAAGTCGCGGTACCACTGCCCCACTGCCGCGAAGCCGACCGGTTGGAGCACGCAGAGCACGACGTCCGCTTCCTTGCGCAGCACTGCTACTGCGTCAGGCGAGCCCACCGGCACCGCGAGCACGATGTTGCGGGGCTCGGATTCGCGCAGCATCCGCACCGCTGCCCTGGCCGTCGCGCCGGTGGCCAGGCCGTCGTCGACCAGCACCACGTCCCTGCCGGTCAGCGACAGCGGCTCACCGCGCTGGAACAGCTCCTCCCGCCGGCGGGCCTCCGCGCGTTCGCGCTCGCAGGCCGCGTGCAGCGTCTGCTCGTCCAAGTGGAACGCCCGCACCAGGTGCGGGTCGTAGCTGGCCGGACCGCGAGCCGTCACCGCCCCCACTGCCAGCTCCGGCTGGCTCGGTGCGCCGATCTTGCGCGCCACGCACACCCGCAGCGGCGCGCCGAGCGCCCGCGCGACCTCCGCGGCGACCGGTACCCCACCGCGGGCCAGGCCGAGCACGACGGGATCGACCAGTTCCAGGCCGCCCATCCGCTGGGCCAGCGCCCTTCCGGCGTGCCTCCGGTCGGTGTAGCCGGTGGTGGTTCGTTCCGGGAATCCCATGCGAGGCATCGCTCGCCTCCCGTCCGCCGCGCTCCTGCACGCAGCAGCAATCGGGCAAACCCCTCATCCCGATGATGCCCGCCCGGCGCTCCCAGGCAAAGCCCGCACGCCGGAGCGATGTGGGGCTCGACCGGGGTCAGGTGCGGAAGCCGGAGACCTTCAGGACGCGGAGCCGGTTCAACGCCGCTGCCAGTTCGAAGGGGCGTGGCACCGCGAAGTCCCCGACGTAGCGCTCGTCGACCGCGGCCACCCCGCGCTCGGCGACGTCAGCGGCGAAGGCCTCCACCACCTCGGCCACCGTCCGCCTGCCGTCCAGGACTCCTCGCCGCGCGCAGCTGACCAGCGCCAAGCCGATACCGGTCACCTGCGCGGGGTCGACCACCTGCTCGACGCCGCGCAGCTCCACAGTGGACTCCCCCAAGGTCAGCGCGTCCACCCCGCGAGCCCGGACCTTGGGCCGGTCGGTCGGGATCGACCGCGGATCCACCACGCGGTGGCGCACCGGTGGGAACGTCTCGGCCTCGGAACGGCGGCCGGTGGGCTGGGCGGCCAGCTGCTTGGCGCGGTCGGTGACGTCGCGCGCGTGGTAGGAGTCCAGCATCAGCACCTGGTCCGCGACGTCCATGTAGTCCCCCGACCCGCCCATCACCAGCACCGTGGACACCCCGTGGGCGGCGTGCAGCGGCCGGATCAGGTCCACGAACGGCGTCAGCGGCTCGGCGGACTTGGCCACCAGCGCCTGCATGCGGGCGTCGCGGATCATCAGGTTGGTGGCCGCGGTGTCCTCGTCGACCAGCAGGACCTTGGCGCCGGACTCCACCGCCTCCACGATCGCGGCCGCCTGGGAGGTCGAGCCCGAGGCGTTGTCGGTGGAGAAGTCGGCGGTGTCCGAACCGGTGGGCAGATGGCTGACGAACGGGCTGACGTCCACCCGGTGCACCCGCCGGCCGTCCTCGGCGCGGACCTTCACCGTGTCCTCCCGGCACACCACCAGCTCCCGCCCGTCGCCGGGAACGTGGTCGTAGACGCCGAACTCCAGCGCCCGCAGCAACGTCGACTTGCCGTGGAAGCCGCCACCGACGATCAGCGTGATCCCCTCCGGCACGCCCATGCCGGTCACGCGGCCGCGGTTGGGCAGGTCCACCGACACCCGCAGGGACTCCGGG
The DNA here is from genome assembly GCF_027853915.1 of Saccharopolyspora oryzae. Taxonomy (GTDB): domain Bacteria; phylum Actinomycetota; class Actinomycetes; order Mycobacteriales; family Pseudonocardiaceae; genus Saccharopolyspora; species Saccharopolyspora oryzae. The sequence continues at coordinate 3,385 of NZ_JAQGLA010000133.1, read as the reverse complement.
GAGTCGAAGGGCACTCCGCCGGTCATCGGGCGCTCGTCGACCCCGCTGCGCCGGGGCAGCATCGCGCCGTCGGCGACGAAGGCGATCAGCCCCAGCCCCGGCAGTTGCCGCCGCAACGAGTCGGTGTCCTCCACCGATTCGACGAACTCCCGCACCCGCGCCTGGTCGGCCGCGGCCCACCGCAGCGCCGCCTCGACGACGTCCGGCAGCTCGTCGCACAACGCCCGCTCGGCCTGGCGGCCGTCGATGGTCCGGCCCCGCCCCGGCAGGTCGATGCCCAACCGCAGCACCACTTCCCCACCGACGACCTGGCAGGCGGAGCGGTCCAACACCTGCTGGCGCCCGGCGTCGACGCGCAGCCTGCTGTCGCGCAGCCGCCGGTCGGCGGCCCGCACCAGGTACCCGGCCAGGGCCCGGGCGCGAACCGGTTCGCGCCACAGCTCCGCGGGAAACCCGGCCACCGGTTCGGTGACGCGGACTTCGCAGCGGCTGGCCGGGGCGAAGGGATCGGGCTGCACCCGCTGGACCTCCAGGGTGAACCCGCCGAAGGACCAACGACCGCGCAGGGACTTGTAGCGGCCGTAGCTGGCGCCGTGCATCGCCCGCAGCTCCTGCCGAAATGCTCGCTCGTCCCCGCGATCACCGCCGCCGAACTCGCGATCGTCCGGCCGCCGCCGGTACCCGTGCCGACCCGATCGAGGGCCACCCGCTCGTTGTGCCATGCCCATGGGGTACCCGACCGCGCCGCGATTCTCCAATCGGGAGACCTCCGTCACCCGAACACCACAGTGGACACCCGGAACAGGGCAAACCAGAACAATCGGCGAGTCGGTGCACAGCGGTACCCACGACCCCGCGCTATTCTCTCGATCGCCAGAAGATCCGCAAGTCCCCGCCGGTCCAACGGCCCGGCTCCGCTCGACGACGAATTCCGCGTCGGTGAGGAGGCGAGTTCAGTGCGACGTCCGTTCGGCAAGAGCCACCGGCGTTCCCGGCTCCCCAGCCGTCCACGTAGGACACCAGCCCTGCTGGCCGCGTTGATCACCGCGGCCACCTTGGCCACCGGTGCCGCCCACGCAGCACCGGAGAACCCCAGAAGTGCCCCGATGCTCGACCCGCACGATCCCAACGGTGCCTGGGCGGGTTACAGCCTCCCCGGCTCCCGCAGCGGTGCACCTCCACAACAGCCCGCGGGCGCGCTGTCCGGAATGGACGTCAGCGGCCACCAGGGCGATGTGGACTGGCCGGCCGCGTGGGCCGCAGGTGCTCGGTTCGCCTACGTCAAGGCGACCGAAGGTTCCGGGTTCCGCAGCGGCAGCTTCAACCAGCAGTACGACGGTTCGCACGCGGTCGGCATGGTCCGCGGCGCCTACCACTTCGGACTGCCCGACCGCTCCAGCGGCGCCCAGCAGGCCAACTTCTTCGTGGACAACGGAGGCGGTTGGAACGACGGTGGCCGGACCCTGCCGGGTGCGCTCGACATCGAGACCAATCCCTACGGCGATCCCTGCTACGGGCTCGATCCCCGCGCGATGTCGGACTGGATCGCCGACTTCTCCAACACCTACCTGAACCGCACCGGGCGCTTCCCGGTCATCTACACCACCACGCGGTGGTGGAACGGCTGCACCGGGTCCAACCCCGACTTCGCCGCGAACAACCCGCTGTGGATCGCCCGCTACGCCCCGCAGATCGGTGATCTGCCCGCCGGGTGGGACTTCCAGAGCATCTGGCAGCACAGCGACCAAGGTCCGCTGCCCGGTGGGCAGGACAGCTTCAACGGGAACAGCAAGCAGTTGCGGCGCTTCGCCTCCTGATCGTCCCTCCCAACGGCGATGTGGCCCGCTCCCCGAGCTTCGGGAGCGGGCCACATCGTGTCCGGGGACTACTTGCCGAGCAGGTCCTGCGGGATCGGCTGGTCCTTGGCGATCGCGTCGAACATCCGCGCAGCGCCCTCGGAATCCCAGACGATGACCGAGCCGCCGTCGGAGTCCCGGCCGAACCGGCCGAAGGGCACGCTGGTGGTCACGCCCTCACCACCGCTGATGTCGCCCAGCGCCAGCGCCAGCGAGGCCAGGTGCCACAGGTGGTCGCTGTCGTTGACCAGGAACGTCTTGCTCGCGCCCGAGGCCAGCGGGAACAGCCGGAACGGGTTGAACAGCGTCGCCGGGCTGGTGGCCTGATTGACCAGCGCCCCCAGCAGCTTGCGCTGGTTCTCCGCCCGCTCCAGGTCACCGCCCTGGAGCGAGTAGCGGGCCCGGACGAAGCCCAGCGCCTGCGGACCGTCCAGCGTCTGGCAGCCCTGCTGGAGGTGGACGTTGGCCATGTCGTCGTTCATCGGCTGGTCCAGGCACATGTCGACCCCGCCGACGGCGTCGACCAGGTCGGCGAACCCGCCGAAGCCGATCTCGGCGTAGTGGTCGATGTGCACCCCGGTGGCCTGCTCGACGGTCTGCGACAGCAGCTGCGGGCCGCCGAAGGAGAAGGCCGCGTTGAGCTTGGTCTTGCCGTGACCGGGGATGGAGACGTACGAGTCGCGGGGCAGGCTGATCATCGCCGGCTGTCCGCCACCGCTGGGGATGTGCACCAGCATCATGGTGTCGGTGCGGCGCCCGCCGGCGTCACCGGCGGAGAGCTCCTCGCGCTGCGCGTCGTCGAGGCCTTCGCGGCTGTCGGAGCCCACCAGCAGCCAGTTGGTGCCTGCGGAGTCCGGCGCCTGCCCCTGGAAGTCCAGGGCCGCGGTGCGCTGCAGGGTGCTGTCGAAGTAGATCACCAGGCCGCCCAGCAGCAGCAACAGCACGACCAGCGTGATGCCGATGCGCCGTCCCCACCGCTTCTGCTTCCGCGGTGGGCGGCGACGTGGTGGTTCGTCGTCCACCGGTGGCCGGGGGTCGCGCCGTGGTGGCGGCGGGGGCGGGGGGCGTCGTCCTGGCGGCGGCCCGTCCGGACCACGGCCCCCGCCGTAGTAGTCGTACCTGCCGCCGCCTTGCGGCCTCCGGCCTCTCGGCTGTTGCCCAGCCGACCAGTCGCTCATGCTCACACCTGCGTCGGTTCAATGCGGGCGTCCCGCGCGCTCGATCGTTGGCGTGCAGCATTCCAGACGACCGGCGGCGGGGCAGCCCCCGCTATCGAACGGTGACAAGGGCGCAGGTGTTTCGGCTGGTGGTGGGTGCGAGGCGCAGATCACACCCACCACCTACGCCGCTGGTCAGCCCGTGACGGCCGCCGCGACCGCCTCGCCCCAGAGCCCGACGGCTTCGTCGACCTGGTCGGCGGTGACGATCAGCGGCGGGATCATCCGCACCACGTTGCCGTGCGGACCGCAGGTCAGCAGCAGCAGTCCGCGTTCGGCGGCGGCCGCGTGCGCCCGAGCTGCGGTGGCCGC
>NZ_JAQGLA010000132.1 GCF_027853915.1 Saccharopolyspora oryzae | reverse complement strand
TGGGGAACCGGCGTGCACCGCGAATTCTCCACCGGCTCAGGGGAGGTGCGAACGCTAGGCTGGCGGTCTGCGACTCGTGCGAGAGGACCGACCGCCATGTCAGCGACTCCACTGCCGATCTGCGCGACCTGCGGCACGCAGTACTCCCGGCCGCGATCCGATTGCCCCATCTGCGAGGACGAACGCCAGTACGTCCCGCTGGACGGCCAGCAGTGGACCGACCTGGAGGCGGTGCGGGCGGGGGAGCACACCGCGCTCATCCGCGAGCAGGGCGACGTGCTGGGCATCGGCTGCGAGCCGCGGTTCGCCATCGGTCAGCGCGCGCTGCTGCTGCGCACCGAGGCCGGGAACTTCCTGTGGGACTGCGTGTCCTACTTGGACGACGAGATCATCAAGACCATCGGCGATCTCGGCGGCCTGGACGGGATCGCGATCAGCCACCCGCACTACTACACCACGATGGTCGAGTGGGCCCACGTCTTCGACGTGCCGGTGCACTTGCACGCGAGCGACCAGCAGTGGATCGGTCGCCCGGATCCGGCGATCCGGCTGTGGGAGGGCACCACCGAGCAGCTCGCGCCCGGGCTGACGCTGATCAACCTCGGCGTGCACTTCGCGGGCGGCACGGTGCTGCACTGGGACAGCGGCGGCGGTGCGCTGTTCAGCGGCGACATCGTGCAGGTCATCCCGGACCGCACCCACGTGGCGTTCATGTACAGCTACCCGAACCTCATCCCCGAGCGGCCGAGCGTGGTTCGCCGGGCGGCGGGGATCCTGGAGCCGTACCGCTTCGAGGCGCTCTACGGTGCTTGGTGGGACGCGGTGATCCCGGCCGGTGCGGACCAGATCGTCCAGCGCTCCGCTGCTCGCTACCTGCGCTTCGTCGCCGACGTGCAGTGATCACACGTCCACGGTGACGGCGCAGCGCCAGCCGTCGTCGTCGTGGACGAAGGAGAACCCGTGCAGGGAGATCGCTTTCGGCGTCGCGCCGGTGAACTCCACCTGATCAGTGTCCACTTCGGACAACGTGAGCGCGATGCCGGCCGGTGTGGTCCGGACGTCGAGGTCCTGCGGGACGGTGTCCTCGGCGTCGAGCCGGTAGATGATCTCGTCCAGCACGGCGAGCAGCACCTGCTCGTCCCCGCCGTCCAGTTCGACGGTCGTGGTCCGAGCCGGGGCTGCGGCCGAGCTGTCGACGAAGGAGTCCACCAGAGCGCGGGCGGCTTGCGCGAGGCACTCGTCGCGGGTGGTTCCCCACGCCTCGAACCGGATGTCGGCGGTGTGCGGCAGGTAGCGGAACCCGGCGCTCACCCCTTCACCACGCCCAACGGCACCAGCCTGGCCACCTTCCGGCACAGCCCGGCACCCTCGGCCACGGCCACCACCGCGTCGACGTCCTTGTAGGCGGTCGGCGCCTCCTCGGCCAGGCCGCGCGCGGAACTCCCGCGCACCACGATGCCGTCGCGCTCCAGCTCCCGCCGCAGCTGGTGCGCATCGGTCGTGCGAACGGCCTGGTGGCGGCTCTGCAGGCGGCCTGCGCCGTGGCAGGTCGAGTGGAACGCGTCGCCGCCGGGAACGCCGGCGAGCACGTAGGAAGCGGTGCCCATCGAGCCGGGGATGAGCACCGGTTGCCCGGCTTCCCGCAGCCCCGGCGGGAGCTCCGGGTGGCCGGGCGGCAGCGCCCGGGTCGCGCCCTTGCGGTGCACGCACAGCGTCCGGCGGTGTCCGGCGACCTCGTGCTGTTCGAGCTTGGCGAGGTTGTGCGAGATGTCGTAGACGAGGTCGAGACCGCGACCGGTCACCTCCCGCAGGACCTCGCCGGCGGCCACGCCGAGCACGTGCCGGTTCGCCCGGGCGTAGTTCGCCGCCGCGGCCATCGCACCCAGGTAGGCCCGGCCCGCCGAGCAGTCGACGGGCGCGCACGCCAGCTGCCGGTCCGGCACCGAGATCCCGCGGTCGGCCATGGTCTCGTCCATCCGCCGCACGTGGTCGGTGCAGATCTGGTGGCCCAGCCCGCGCGACCCGCAGTGGATCATCACGCACACCTGGTCGGGGCGGAGCCCGAAAGCTCCGGCGATGCCCTCGTCGTAGATCTCGTCGACGGCCTGCACCTCGAGGAAGTGGTTGCCCGAACCGAGGCTGCCGACCTGGCCGAGCCCGCGGTCCCGCGCGCGGACGCTCACCCGGCCGGGCTGGGCGTCGGCGATCGCGCCACCGTCCTCGCAGCGGTCCAGGTCGCGCTGCGTCCCCCAGCCCCGCTCGACCGCGTAGCGGGAGCCCTCTTCGAGCAGCCGGTCGAGGCCGTCGCGGGACAGCTGCCACACGGCGCCCCGGCCCGCTCCGCGCGGGGTGGCCCGGCTGAGCCCGTTCATGACCTTCTCGGCCACCCGGTGGAACTCCGAGCGCTCCAGGTCGGCGGCCAGCAGCCGCACCCCGCAGGAGATGTCGAACCCGACGCCGCCCGGCGAGACCACCCCGCCGGCCTCGACGTCGGTGGCGGCGACCCCGCCGATCGGGAAGCCGTAGCCCCAGTGCATGTCGGGCATCGCGTAGGAGGCGCCGACGATGCCCGGCAGGGCGGCCACGTTCACTACCTGGTCCAGCGAACCGTCGCTCTTCGGCGGCAGCAGCTGCCGCGATGCGAACACCACGCCGGGCACCCGCATCGGACCGTGCGGTTCGATCCGGAACCGGAAGGGCGTCTCCTCGACGAGATCCACGCCCCCGCAGTACCCACCGCCGCTGGTCACGACACGCGCCGAGCTCAGCCCGGTTCGCCGCGGCGCTTGCGGTGCGCGACCCACACGAGGTCGATGGCGGCGGTCACCGCCAGCACCACGAGCGCCCAGGCCAGCCAGGCCAGCTCCGGGATCGCCAGGAAGACCAGGACGGCGGCGCCGGTGCAGAACACCAGTCCGAACCCGGCCAGCCACAACCGCAGCGTCAGCGCGCTGCGGCCGTACGGCGCACCGCCGACACCGGCCAGCGGGTCGTGGTAGCCGGGCAAGCCCCGCTCGTAGTCCTCGCGCCTGCGCTTCGGCATGCCCTCGGGCTACCCGCCGAGCGCGCGGTCATGCCCGGGAGATCAGTCCCGCACGATCTGCACGGCGTCCGGGCGGTCCATCCGGTAGCCGACCCCGCGCACCGTGGTGATCAGGTGCAGGTCGCCGCCGATCTTGCCGCGGATGCGGCGCACGTGCACGTCCACGGTCCGGGTGCTGGGGGTGCTGTTGAACTGCCACACCGCGTTGAGCAGCGAGGTGCGCTGGTGCACCCGGCCGGGGTTCTCGCACAGGAACAGCAGCAGGTCGAACTCCAGCCGGGTCAGCTCCACGAAGGTGCCGTCGGCGCGCACGATCCGCCGCGGTGCCACCAGGATCCGCAGCTCCGGTTCCGGCTGCTCCACCGGGGTGGGCAGCGACCGCAGCCGGGGGACCTCCGGCGCGGCCGGTGACTCCACTGTGGACTGGAGCGGGATGGCGCGGGTGTGGTCGGGCTGCCGGGTGAAAACCCTTTCCAGCGCGGCCAGGTCCTGGCGGGTGACGATGAAGCGAGCGGTCACCTCGACGACGGCGCCGTCCTGGAGGGGGCGGGTCTCGAAGGAATTGGCCGCAAGAGGTCGAGCGATTTCCGAAGTCATGGCACGAATCTCCGTCTCAGATCGCGGTGCGGGTCCGGGGGAGCGGGGCGCTCAACCGCGCGGACACGCCGCCGACGCGACCCAGAGCAGGTCGATGTGCGCACGCTGCACGAGCAGCGGTCCCAGTGCCATGGAATGGATCGAACCACCGGAGCGGCAACAGCGTCAAAGCCGCTCACAAGGTGGGACGGATCATCGCAGAAAACGGCGCCACCAGCGGGTTTTCGGCGCGGGCTCCGCTGGTTCGGGCTCGGCCTCGCGTTGCTGCGCCGGCTGTTGGCGCGCAGTTCGCCAACCTGCCACCAGCTCGTCGACGTCGACCAGACCGATCGCGACCTGCGGGCCGGACGGCGCGCGCATGTGCTCGACGATCCGCCGGTTGAGGTCGCCGGCGGCGTCGCGCACGGCCCGTTCGCTGGTCAGCTCGCGAACGGCGTCCGGCAGACGCTCGACTTCCCTGCGCAGCCGCAGCGGTGTCGGCAGCAGCGCTTCGCCGGACAGCCCCTCGCGGCGGAGGTAGTCCTTGAGCCACCACTGCTCCTCGACGGGCGCACCCGCGCCGGGAAGCGGTTTGCCCGCACCGGCCAGGTCGTCGAAGTCGCCGCGCTCCTGAGCCGTCCGGATCTGCCGGTCCACCCACGATTCGAACGTGGTGCCAGGTGGTTTCCGCTCGGTCATGGGCCGATTGTCCGCCACGCCGCGCCCGCGGTGCCACCCCCGGGCTGCGCCCTGCGATTGGCCCAGCTCGCGGTTTCCCGCCCTGGAGCCAGTTGTCGTCTGGCATGCTCGCGGCATGCGGCTGCTGGTGGTGGCGCTGGGCTCGCGCGGCGACGTCGTTCCGGCACTGGGGCTCGCGCCTGCGCTGATCGCAGCCGGGTACGAGGTCACGATCGCGGCGAACCCCGAGTTCGGCGGGCTCGTGCGCGAGGCCGGGGCCGGGTTCGTCGCGCTGCCGGGGGATGCTCGCACGATCAGCTCCTTTCCCCGGGGCTGGCGCAGTTCACCCCGATTCCTAGCTGCCCAGGCGCGCGCGTTGACCACCTATCTGATCGATGCGGTCGACGCGGTGGTCGACGCGGCGCCGGGCCATCACGTGCTCCTGCCCAACCTGACCGCCCGATTCGCCGACGACGTCGCCGAGGGGCTCGGGATACCCAGCATCGGGCTGTACGCGCAGCCGGCGGAACCCACGGCGGCGTTCCCCCCGATCCTGCTGCACACCGCGCGCGACCTCGGCGGCGTGGCCAACAGGTTCTCGGCTCGGGTCGCCATGGCTGTCGCCACCCCGTTCCACGCAGCGGCTCGGCGGGCCCGCGCGGCAGTGGGTCTTCCGGCGCGGCGACGGGCGCCGCGGCTCAACCGGGTGCTGCACGGGTGGAGTCCGCACGTGCTGGCCCGGCCGGTGGACTGGCGGCCCGGCCTGAGCGTGGCGGGCTACTGGCGCCCCCGCATCCCGCCCGGGTGGGCGCCACCGGCGGAGCTGGTCGACTTCCTGGATGCGGGCGAGCCACCGGTGCTGATCGGGTTCGGCAGCATGGCTGCGGGTCAGGACGGCTGGCTGAGCGACGTCGTGGCACGTGCGGTGCGGGGCAGGAGGGCGATCGTGCAGCGCGGTTGGGCGGGTCTGGAGGCGGCGGGCCCCGATGTGCTCGTCGTCGGCGACGTGCCGCACGACTGGCTCTTCCCGCGCGTGGCGGCGGTCGTCCACCACGGCGGCGCGGGGACCGCGGGTGCGGTCTTCTCCGCAGGCGTGCCGGGTGTGGCCGTGCCCGTCTACGCCGATCAGCCGTTGTGGGCGGACCGGGCGCGCCGATTGGGCACCGGGCCTGACCCGTTGCCGTTCACGAGGTTGACCGGATCTGCGCTCGCCGCCCGCATCGACGCCGTCACCACGTCCCCCGGTGCTTCGAACTTCCGCGGTGCGGCGGCCGAGCTGGCGGGCCGCATCGCCGCGGACGACGCCGTCGGACCGGTGCTCGCCGCCCTCGCCGAGCTGCCGGGTTCGCCCGGCTAGCCGGCGCGTTCGAGGATGCCGCGCACGAACGCTGCCTGACCGGCGTGCTGGAGGTCGTCGCCGATCACGCTCACCAGCCGCACGCCCAGCGTGACCGGCGGCTGCCACGCGGCGTCGACCACCTCGGCCAGGTCGTCGTCGGTCAGGTTCCGCACGAATTCGAGGGTCTGGGCGTGCACCGCGTCGTAGTAGCCGGTGAGCAGCTCGGCGGAGTCGACGCGGACCGCCGCCACGTCGTCCGAGTCGTGGCCGTAACCGATGTCCTCGACGGCGAACGGCAGCCCGAACCGCTCCGCCCAGCCCTGCGCGGTCCACACCTGCTCGAGCTCGGCGACGTCGGCGACGTGGTCGTCCTGCACCCGGCTCAGGTGCCAGACCAGCCAGCCGATCGAGTTCGCCGCCGGGTCCAGCCGGGCAGCCAGCTCGTCCGGATCCAGTCCGGCGACGGCGTCGTGCACCACCTCCTGGATCCGGCCGAACGCATCGACGAGCACATCAGCGCTGGTCATCGGGCACGCCTCCTCGCTGCTGGGAAGACCGGTCGGCGCCACCGTACGACGGGCGCGGGCGGTCAGCCGGGCAGCACGCCGAGCCCGGCCACCGCGCGGCTCTCCGCGGCCTGCTCGGCGGTGATCGGCGACTCCGGCCGCCACGCGGAGGTGAACACCACGCCCGGGTCGACCAGCTCGTAGCCGTCGAACAGCGCCGCGACCTGCTCCGGATCGCGCAGGTGCAGCGGGTGGGTGCTGGACTGGTAGAGCTCGATGGCCTGCGAGACCTCACCCGGCCAGTACTCCGGGGTGAGGCTGTGCGACAGGGCCAGGTAGCTGCCCGGGGCGCAGGCCTGCCGGTAGGCGGCGATGATGCCCTTCGGGTCGTCGGCGTCGGAGATGAACGGGAACACCGACACCATCAGCACCGCCACCGGCCGGGACAGGTCCAGCAGGCGCGCCACGTCGGGGTGCTGCAGGACGAGGTCGGGGTGGCGCAGGTCGCCGCGGATGATGGCGGCCCGGTCGTTGCCCGCGAGCATCCGCTGGGACTGGGCCACGGCCACCGGCTCGTGGTCGACGTAGACCACCCGCGCGTCCGGGTGCGCCTGCTGGGCGATCTCGTGCACGTTGCCGACGGTCGGGATCCCGGAGCCGAGGTCGAGGAACTGGTCGATGCCCACCTCGTCGACCAGGTACCGGACCACCCGCTGCAGGAACGCGCGGTTCTCCCGCGCGAAGGTGCGCGTCTCCGGCAGCATCGCGAGCACCTCTTCAGCGGCCTCGCGATCCGCCTCGAAGTTGTGCACCCCGCCCAGGTAGTAGTCGTACATCCGCGCCGGGTTCGGCTTGGTGCGGTCCACCCCGGCCAGCTTCGCGAACAGCTCCGCACCGGCCGGGTCCTGCCCCGGATGTCCTCGCATGCGCCCCTCCCCGCAGGTTGATCGCCCCGCAGGATGCCCGCCCGGTGCGGGGAAGGCAAGGCAGATCAGGACCTGGTGAACTTCAGGACGTCGAGCATGCTGTGCTCGTCGGACTCGTCCGGTCCGCCCAGGCACGCGTGCAGGTCCTCGCGCACGCGGTCGCCGTCCAGCCCGGAACCGATCACCACCAGCTGCGTGCGGCGCGGCTCGTCGCGGGCCCAGCGGGAGCGGTGGAAGCGCAGGAAGTCGCCGACGGTGTGCAGGGTGAACTTCTGCTCGTGGCCGGGCACCCCGAAGTGGACCTGGCCCTTCATCCGGTAGATCCCGGCCGGGCGGGAGTCCAGGAACCGCATCAGCGCCCGCGGGTCGACCGGCCGGTCGGCGGCGAACTCGACGCTCTCGTAGGCGGTGTGCAGGTGTTCGTCGCAGTCGTCGTGGGAGTCGGCGAGCAGGTCGTCGAAGGACAGCTGCCGGACGGTCTCCCGCCGCTGCCGCACCGACTCCGGGTCGAACAGCAGCGCCGGGTCGAGGCGGCCGTGCGTGGTCGGCAGCACGGGTTTGCCGTCGGAGAGCTCGCGGACGAGCTCCAGCAGCCGGTCGGCGTCGTCGACCCGGTCGGTCTTGTTCAGCAGCACCAGGTCGGCGAAGCGCAGGTGCTGGTCCAGCTCGGGGTGGCGCTGCCGGGTGCTCTCGAACTCGGCGGCGTCGACGACCTCGACCAGCCCGCCGTAGCCGAGCCGGGGGTTGGTGCTGTTGAGCAGCAGCCGGACCATGCCGCGCGGATCGGCCAGCCCGCTGGACTCGATCACGATCACGTCGATGTCGCTGCTCGGGCGCGCCAGCCGGGCCAGCAGGTCGTCCAGGCCGCTGGCGTCCACCGCGCAGCACAGGCACCCGTTGCCCAGAGAGACGGTCGAGTCGACCTGCCCGGCGACGCTCAGCGCGTCGATGTTGATCTTCCCGAAGTCGTTGACCACCACCCCGATCCGCGCGCCCTGCGGGTTGCGCAGCAGGTGGTTGAGCAGACTGGTCTTCCCGGAGCCGAGGAACCCGGCGACGATGATGACCGGGATCGGTTGCCGAACCACACATGCCTCCGACGGATCGCTAGCCGCCCGCAAGCTTATTCACCGCCGCGGCGGCACCGGCACCCGCATCAGGTCCTCGGCGACCACGAGCTCCCCGTCGAACACAGCGGCCGCCTCGTCGCGGAACCGGCGCAGCTCGGGGTAGCGCTGGGAGAAGTGCGTGAGCACCAGGGTCCGGACGCCGCACTCGGCGGCGACCCGCGCCGCCTGCGCCGCGGTCAGGTGCCCGTACTCGTCGGCCAGCCGGGCGTCCTGGTCCAGGAACGTCGACTCGATCACCAGCACGTCCGCGCCGTCGGCGAGCTCGAACACCCCGTCGCACAGCCGGGTGTCCATCACGAACGCGAACCGCTGACCCGGCCGGGGCTCGCTGACCTGGTCCAACGCCACCGTCCGGTCGCCGACCCGCAGCGATCCCGCCCGCTGCAGGCGGCCGACGTCGGGGCCGCGCACGCCGAAGCGGTCCAGCTGCTCGGGCAGCATTCGCAGGCCGTCCGGTTCCACCAGCCGGTAGCCGAACGTCTCGATGCGGTGGTCCAGCGGCACCGCCTCCAGGGTGCCGAACTCGCCGGTGACCACCGCACCGCCGCGCTCGATCGGCCGCTGCCGCACCTCGGCGACCTCCTCGAACGCCGAGGCGTGGTGCATCCGCCGGAAGAAGTCGATGCCGGCGGCGGGGAAGTGCGCGTGCACCGGGCGAGGCATCCGGTCCAGGGAGAGCCGCTGCAGCACACCAGGCAGGCCGAGGCAGTGGTCGCCGTGGAAGTGGCTGATGCAGATGTGGTCGATGTCGTGCGAGCTGACGCCCGCGTGGATCATCTGCCGCTGCGTCCCCTCGCCGGGGTCGAACAGGAACCCGACGCCGTCCCAGCGCAGCAGGTAGCCGTTGTGGTTGCGGGTGCGCGTGGGCGCTTGGCTCGCGGTACCGAGCACCACCAATTCCCTAGTGGACACCGGTGGATTCTAGGCGGGCTCACTCCTCGTGCGGTGGCGTGCGGACCTCGGGCTCGCGCCCCGCCCGGGCCGCCCGCTCCTGCTCGGCCTGCTCGCGCCGCGTCTCCTGCAGGGCCTCGGTCTCCTCCCGCGGGTCCGGGATCAGCAGGCTGCCCGGCACCGAGTGCCCGCCCGCACCGAGCTTGTTCATCTTCTTGGGCACCGGCGTGGCCTGGTAGGGAAGCGGTCGCGGGTGGCCGTGCTCGTCCACCGGTCCCAGCGCCTGGTGCACCTCGATGAACTCGCCGTGCGGCAGCCGCTTGATGATGCCGGTCTCCACCCCGTGCTCCAGCACCTCGCGGTCCGAGCGCTGCAGGCTCAGGCAGATCCGGTAGGTGACGTAGTAGGCGATCGGCGGCGCCAGCAGCACCCCGATCCGGCCGGCCCAAGTCGTCATGTTCAACGACAGGCTGAACACGAAGGCGATGATGTCGTTGACCCCGGACAGCAGCACCACCACGAAGAACGCGATCGCCATCATGCCCAGCGAGGTGCGCACCGGAGCGTCGCGCGGACGCTGGAGCAGGTTGTGGTGGGCGTCGTCGCCGGAGAGCTTGCGCTCCAGCATCGGGTACATGATCGCGATGGTGAACACCAGGCCGAGACCCAGGATCAGCGGGAAGAACACCGCGGGCACGGTGAACGGCCCGAGGTAGAGCTCCCACGGCGGCCACAACCGGCCCATCCCGTCGGTCCAGATCATGTACCAGTCCGGCTGGGAGGCCGCGGAGATCATCGAGGCGTTGTACGGGCCGAAGTTCCAGATCGCGTTGATCTGGAACACCCCGCTCATGATCGCCAGCACGCCGGTGACCAAGAAGAACAGCCCGCTGCTCTTGACCGCGAACGCGGGCATGATCCGCACACCCTCCACATTGGACTCGGTGCGGCCCCGGCCGGGGTACTGGGTGTGCTTCTGGTACCAGACGACGGCCAGGTGAACCGCGATCAGGCCCGTGATGATCCCGGGCAGCAGGAAGATGTGGATCATGTAGAAACGCGGGATGATCTCGGTGCCCGGGAACTCCCCGCCGAACAGGATCCAGTGCACCCAGGTCCCGATCACCGGGATCGAGAGCACGATCCCGGAGGCGATCCGCAGCCCCGTGCCGGACAGCAGGTCGTCGGGCAGCGAGTAGCCGATGAAGCCCTCGAACATGCCGGTGATGAACAGCAGGATCCCGATCGTCCAGTTGACCTCCCGCGGCCGCCGGAACGCGCCGGTGAAGAAGATCCGGAACATGTGCGTGACGATCGCGGCCATGAAGACCAGCGCCGACCAGTGGTGCAGCTGCCGGGCGAACAACCCGCCGCGGACGTTGAACGAGATGTCCAGGGTGCTCTCGAACGCCCGCGACATGGGGATGCCGCGCAGGTTGGTGAACACCCCGTTGTAGGTCACCTCGGTCATCGACGGGTCGAAGAACCAGGCGAGGTAGGTGCCGGTCACCAGCAGCACGACGAAGCTGTACAGCGCGAGCTCGCCGAGCAGGAACCCCCAGTTGGACGGGAAGACCTTGTTGATCTGGCGCCGCAATCCGGCGGCCAGGCGGAATCGCAGGTCCACCTCGTCTGCCTGGCGCCGCAGCGAGGCGGCGAACTTGCTCTCCGGTTTGGTGGGCTGGGTCAACCTGCTCATGTCGACTCCCGGCTGCCGCGCCCCGATGCGGCGGGGACCGCTTGCTGCCGAACTCCCCGCGCGTGGCTGGGCGAAACGACGATGCGCGGATACGAGCGTACTGCTTCGGCGTGCCGCCAGCAGCCGAACTGGTGTCCGTTTCCCTTGTGACGCCTGGGACTTCGCCCGCCGCGGCGCAGGTGCGACCATGCGGGCCGCCGGGTACAACAAGGGCGTATCGACTTCCCACGCGGACATTGGCGCTCCGCCCGGATCGCCTGCGCAGCTGGCCGCCTGTCGTTCAGGAGGTGCTGCTGTGAAAATCGTGTGCATCGGGGCCGGTCCCGGGGGTTTGTACTTCGCCATCTCGGCGAAGCTGCGCGATGCCGGCCACGACATCACCGTGATCGAGCGGGATCCGCCCGGTGCCACCTACGGCTGGGGCGTCGTGTACGGGGAGGACCTGCTGGACACGCTCTACCGCAACGACCGGGAGAGCGCCCGCCGCATCCGCGCGGAGTCGAAGCTCTGGCAGGAGCAGATCATCGGGCTGCGCGACGTCGACAAGGCCTACCTCCCCGGCTACGGCTACAGCGTCAACCGGGCCCCGCTGCTGGCGATCCTCGCCGAGCGGGCCGCCGAGCTGGGTGTGCGGGTCCAGTACGAGACCGCGGTGGAGGACCTGGCCGAGCACGCCGACGCCGACCTGGTGGTGGTGGCCGACGGCGCCAACAGCCGCACCCGGCAGCGCTACCAGGAGCAGTTCGGCACCCGCGTGGACTACGGGAACAACCCCTACATCTGGTTGGGCACGGAGCGGGTGTTCAACGAGTTCACCGTCGACTTCGAGCAGACCCCGGCCGGATGGGTCTGGTTCCACGCCTACCCGTCCGCCGACGGGATCAGCACGTTCATCGTGGAGTGCACGGAATCCACGTGGCGGGCGCTCGGGCTGGACCGGGCCGACGACGCCGAGATGCGCCGGCTGCTGGAGCAGATCTTCGCCGGCCCGCTGCGCGGGCACTCGCTGATCAGCCAGTCGCGCGGCAAACCGGCGTCCTGGCAGCGGTTCGCGCAGGTGTTCAACCAGACCTGGCGCTACGACAACGCGGTGCTGATCGGCGATGCCGCGCACACCACGCACTTCACGCTGGGATCGGGTACCAGGCTGGCCGTCATGGACGGCATCATGCTCGCGCAGTACCTCCTCGACCAGCCCGAAACCGCCTTGGCGGTCAAGGAGTTCGACGAAGCGGGCCACGCGGCGATGCGGTCCGCGCAGATCGCCGCGCGCAACAGCATGGCCTGGTTCGAGCGGGCCGACCGCTACACCGACCGGGGAGCGAAGGAGTTCTGCTACGCGATGGCCGGCCGGCACGGCCTGCAGAGCCCCTGGCGGTACCAGCGGTACCTGGTCCAGCAGAACTTGGTGGTGCGCAAGGCGTCGCGGCTGGTCGGCAACGGGCAGCGGTGGGCCAGGGCCCGCCGCCGCGGCGAGCCCTGGCGCTAGTCAGTTCGGCAGCTGTCCGTCGACGGGCCGGGTCGGAGTCGCCGACCCGGCCTGCTGCTGCACTGG
>NZ_JAQGLA010000131.1 GCF_027853915.1 Saccharopolyspora oryzae | reverse complement strand
ATTATGCGGACCACCTGGACGGTGTCGCCCGCACGGGGCGCCCGTGCCCCCGCTGCGGCCGAGCTCTCGGTCGGAGGAAGTCGTGCATTCGTCAGATCTTGCGGACGTCCAGCCGGGTTTCGACGGCGGTGCCGTCGGGGCCGCGTTCCACCCGGTAGGCGCCGGCCTTCTCCTTCTCCGCGAGCGCTTCGACCATCTCGGTTCCGCGGTAGAGCAAGCCGACACCGTCGTCGGTCGCGTACCCGGCGGGGAGGGTGCCGTCCGCGATGAGGGACTGGAAGAGCGGTCGGCGTTCGGGCTCGCTGTCGTAGTGGACGCCGTTGGACCACGGCAGCATGCCGAGGCCGTTGGTCACCGGCTGGAGAGCGGGTCCGAACGAGTCGGTGGTGCCGCCGGTGTGCCAGCAGATCGAACCGGCGGAAACACCGGTCAGGACCACGCCCGCCTGCCACGCTTCGCGGAGGGCGGCGTCGAGCCCGTGCAGGCGCCACATGGCCAGCAGCCCGGCGACGCTGCCTCCGCCCACCCACACGACGTCCTGCGCGAGCAGGTGTTCGCGCAGATCGCTGATGTTCGGCATCGGGAACAGCGAGATGTGGCTGCCGACCCACCCCTCGCGCCACGCGTTGTCGTAGAAGGTCGCGATCAGCTGGCGGTCGTCCCCGCAAGCGGTCGGCAGGAAGCACACCCGCGGAGCCCGGTCGGCAACGCCGGCGAGGTCGACCGCATACCTCGTCAACGGGCCGACTTCCCAGCGCAGCCGAGCGGAAGCCCGGACGCCTCCAGAGGTGGCGAGAATCGTCGGAACATCAGCAGCCATGAGCGGAGACTACTGACGTCGGGAGACGACGAACGCGCCCCCGCACCGATCTCCAGTGCGGGAACGCATTCACGTCAGGCGGAATCACCAGTTCTTGACGTCGCCGTTGCACATCACGACGCTGTACTGGCCGTTGCTCGAAGCTTCTTTGAGCGCCTTGCCGTCGACGGTGATCTTGCAGGAGATCGTGCCGTTCCCAGCGTTCTGGGCGGACACCGAGAACATCTGGAACGCCTCGGGCGGAAGGCTGATCTCCTTCGTGAACGGCAGCGCGGCATCCTGCTGCTGTTCCACGGACGTCATGCCGTCGGTGGTGTAGGTGATGTTGAGCGCCTTGCCGGAGCCGGTCACCTCGTAAACCACCGTGCGGGGCTGCGCCGAGGAGTTGTCGGCCGGAGCCTCGCCGATCGGCGGTGCTGCGGGTTGCCCCTGCTCGAGCTGCTGCATGTTCCGGTTGATGTCGTCGGCGGCCTTGCCGAACGCCGCGGCCCAGATGATGCACACCACCAAGCCGATCGCCGACAGGACGATGCCGGTGATCGCCAAACCGCTGTTGGTCGCAACCCCCTTGCGGGCGCGGTTGAAACCGAGGATGCCGAAGATCAGTCCCAGGATCACCAGCGGCCAGGCGATCACGCCGATGATCGGGATGAAGGAGAAGATCAGGCCGACCAGGCCCAAGACGAAACCGGTGGTTCCAAAACCGTTGCGCGGCTGCGCAGCCGCATGCATTCGGGGTGAAGATTCTTCCGGCCGCGGATGTCGAGAACGCGGCAACGGCTTCGTCCCAGGGGCACGAGCGGCCACGGGGCCGCGCGACATCGGAGGTAATCATGGCGATCCAGCGGATGGACAACGTCGGCATCGTGGTCGACGACCTCCCGGCTGCCATCGCGTTCTTCCTCGAGCTCGGCCTGGAGCTCGAGGGCGAGGCATCGGTCGGCGGGCCAGGGGTGGACCGCCTCGTCGGGCTCGACGGCGTCCAGGCCGACTTGGCCGTGGTGCGGACCCCGGACGGCCACGGACGACTCGAGCTGACGAAGTTCCACACGCCGCCGGCCACCACCGCTGAGCCGAACGCGCCGGTCAACACCTTCGGGATTCGTCGCATCATGTTCGCCGTCGAGGACATCGAGGACGTCATCGCCCGGCTGCGCGCCCACGGCGCCGAGCTCGTGGGCGAGCTGGAGCAGTACGAGGACAGCTATCGGCTCTGCTACGTGCGCGGACCTGGGGGCATCCTCGTCGCGCTGGCCGAGGAACTCGGCTGACCCTGCACGGTGGGGTGAACCGAGTCGACATGATGTCGAAACTGTGTTCGAATTGAACCATGCGATGGGAACGTCAGCGAGTCGGGTCGGGGGAGGACCCCGCATTGCCGCTCGGCCTGCCGGAGCCTGCTGAGCGCGGGAGCGGTCGGGCCGGGCTGCGGCTGCCCGAGCCGGTGCCGATCGAGGCGGGGACCGAGGACGCTTACGCGATCGAGGTGCAGGCGAAGTCGATCATCAACCGGGTTCCGGGAGAGTCCGCCGTGCCGTTCGGCTGGACGGTCAACCCGTACCGGGGATGCGGACACGCCTGCCGGTACTGCTTCGCGCGGCGTACTCACACGTACTTGGACCTGGATGCGGGGCACGACTTCGACAGCAAGATCGTCGTGAAGGTCAACGCCGGGGCGCTGCTGCGCAAGGAGCTGGCGAGCCCGCGCTGGACCGGTGAGGCGATCGCGATGGGGACCAACACCGATCCGTACCAGCGCGCCGAGGGGCGGTACCGGTTGATGCGGGAGATCATCTCCGCGCTCCGGGACCGGGCCAACCCGTTCTCGATCCTCACCAAGGGGACGTTGATCCTGCGCGATCTCGACCTGATCGTGCAGGCAGCTGAAGTGGCGCCGGTGTCGGTGGCGGTTTCGGTCGGTTCGATCGACGAGGGGCTCTGGCGTGCCGTCGAGCCGGGTGCGCCTTCGCCGCGTCGTCGGTTGGACGTGGTGCGTCGGTTCGCCGATGCCGGGATCGGCTGCTCGGTGCTGATGGCGCCGATCCTGCCCGGGCTCAGCGACGGTCCGGAGCAGATCGATGCCGCGGTGCGGGAGCTGGTCGCGGCGGGGGCTTCGAGCATCACGCCCCTGCTGCTGCACCTGCGGCCGGGAGCGAGGGAGTGGTTCCGGGGCTGGTTGCAGCGGGAGCACCCCGAGCTGGTGCCGATGTACTCCCGGCTGTACCGCAACGGGTCGTACCTGCCGAAGTCCTACCAGCGGGACGTGCTGGCGCGGGTGGCCGAGGCCAAGCAGCGCCACGGCGTCCGGCCACCGCGGGTGCCGCGGTTCCGGGAAGTCGCCGGTGCCGCGCGAACGGATGCCGAGGTGGAGGAGGTGCGGCAGCTCAGCCTGCTGTGACGCGCCGAGGGGCTGCGCCGCGGGTGGGATCGACCGGGTAATGCAGATGCATATCGTTTTCGATTGGAGTTCGGCAATGCTGCCGAAGATGATTGCTGGTCCGTTTCGGAAATCGGCCGACTGTTTCCCGGGCGTTAAAAATTCCGGGACCTCGTGCCAGATTCAACCGATGTTCGGAAGCGGCCGGATAACCGGTTACGGTGCGTACCCGGCCGATTATCCGGCTCGCCTCACCGGGTGGTCGTGCGGGAGGACGAACTGGTGCCCAGCTGCTCCTCGGGCTGCCAGCGGACGCCGAAGACGCCCATCCCGAAGTCCAGCGCCACCGCGTGGGTGCGCCCGAACCGGTCCACGGTGAGCGGCTTCGGGGGCTCCACCTCCTGCGTGGTGGAGTCGCCCACGTAGCTCTCGCAGCGGGTCGGCGGGTGCGCCGGGTCGAACTGCAGCTCGGCCACGTACTGCCGCACCGGGAGCCGGAACAGCCGGCAGAAGCTGTGCTCGACCTCGTTCGGGCCGGTCGGCGGGTCGATGATCTCGTACTCGAGCAGCATCGTCTCGCCGCGGGCCAGCGCGCGGTCGAACAGCAGCTCGGCGACCACCAGGTCGCGGGCGTGATCGGTGAGCACCTGGCCGAGCCGGCAGGACCGGATGGGCCGGATGATCGGCGGGTTCTCGCCGGACGAGGCCCCGTCGAACATGATCACCCAGCGGTCCACGCCGTTGGTCTCGGCCCGGACCAGCTTGCGGGTGCGGATCTTGCGCAGCTCACCGCGCTGGTCGACGTGCACCACGTCGTGGTGGCTGAGGCGGGCGAGCTTGCTGTCGTGGCTGGTGTCGATCTTGGTGAGCAGCTCGGCGGCCGACTCGTTCTCCGACCACAGGGAGCTCAGCGGCGGCGCCTCGGCCGGCGCCTGCCGGGTGCGGCCGCGGGGGCGCGGCGGGCCGAGCAGCGCGGACAGCGCGTTCTCCGGCACGCCCAGGACCTGTTCGAGCTGCTGCAGCGCGAGCAGGGAGTCCGGGCGCTCCGGGCGTCGGCGACCGGACTGCCAGTAGCTCAGCGCGGTGATGCTGACCGGGGTGCCGCGGGCGCGCAGCCGGTGCTGGATGCGCTCCAGGCTCAACCTGCTGGCTCGGATCGCGGTGCGCAGGGCCGCCTCGAACGGTCCGGTGCGCAGCAGTTCAGCGAGTTCGGCCGACAGCGCGTTCGTCCCGTGTTGCGCGTTCCGGACGGGCGGTTGCGCGGTCGGGCGGGCCTCTGTTTTCGGGCCGATCATCGTTACTCCTCGTGTCCGCCGAATCCGAACTTACGCTAATGAGTGGATCTGCCATACGCAACGACCGAGTTCCGGTAGGTGTCTCCAACTAAAGTCGGAACAGGGCTGGCTTAAGGTGGTATTCAACTCCTGGTGCGCGTTGCGGTGCCGGACAAAGCCGTTGCCTCATCGTCGATCGATCTTCGAATCAGGTGAATTGTGGCGCACCCGACCCAAAATTGGTATCGACCATTTGGTGCCGCTGCGGTGAACGGACCAACGGGGCGAACTTCGCCGCGGTGATCCGGGCCAGCGCGCCGCGCGACCGGTGTCCGTGCCCAGCGCGGTTGGTGACGCTGCGCGGCGGCGGATCGACGCGCGGCACCTGCCGGGCGTGCGCCAGCCCTCGTTGGCTAGCCTTGAAGTCCTGCGTCATGCCTGTTGAGCCCGCATCTGGTGCGGCCCCGGCGGTGCTGGCGACAGCGAAGCAAATGCCGTCGAAACGCTGGCAACAGCGGAAGAAGGAGCTCAGTACCCGTGATGCGCACGCACGAGACCGGATCGCTGCGCGCCGGTCATGCCGGGCAGACCGTCACCCTCGCCGGGTGGGTGGCGCGCCGTCGCGATCACGGCGGGGTCATCTTCATCGATCTGCGCGACGCTTCGGGCGTCGCCCAGGTCGTCTTCCGCGAGGGCGAGATGGCCGAGCGCGCCCACCGGCTGCGCTCCGAGTTCTGCATCCAGGTCACCGGCGAGGTGATCCGGCGCCCGGAGGGCAACGAGAACCCGGAGATCCCCACCGGTGAGATCGAGGTGACCGCCACCGAGCTGGTGGTGCTCTCGGAGTCCGCGCCGCTGCCGTTCCCGCTGGACGAGCACCTGGAGGTCGGCGAGGAGGTCCGGCTCAAGCACCGCTACCTGGACCTGCGCCGCGCCGAGCCGGCCAAGGCCATGCGGATGCGCAGCGAGATCAACCGCATCGCGCGCGACGTCCTGCACGACCGCGACTTCGTCGAGGTCGAGACGCCCACCATGACCCGCTCGACGCCGGAAGGCGCGCGGGACTTCCTGATCCCGGCGCGGCTGCAGCCCGGCAACTGGTACGCGCTGCCGCAGTCGCCGCAGCTGTTCAAGCAGCTGCTGATGGTCGGCGGCCTCGAGCGCTACTACCAGATCGCGCGCTGCTACCGCGACGAGGACTTCCGCGCCGACCGGCAGCCGGAGTTCACCCAGCTCGACATCGAGATGAGCTTCGTCGACCAGGACGACGTCATCGAGCTGGGCGAGTCGATCCTGGCCGCGCTGTGGGGCAAGCTGGCCGACCACGAGATCCCGCGCCCGATCCCCCGGATGACCTACGCCGAGGCGATGGCCAAGTACGGCACGGACAAGCCGGACCTGCGCTTCGGCCTCGAGCTCACCGAGATGACCGAGTACTTCAAGGACACCCCGTTCCGGGTGTTCAAGGCCCCGTACGTCGGTGCCGTGGTGATGCCGGGCGGCGCGAGCCAGCCGCGGCGCCAGCTCGACGCCTGGCAGGAGTGGGCCAAGCAGCGCGGGCACAAGGGCCTGGCCTACGTCCTGGTCGGTGAGGACGGCACGCTGTCCGGCCCGGTCGCCAAGAACCTCTCCGACGCGGAGCGGGACGGCCTGGCCAAGGCCGTCGGCGCCAACCCCGGCGACTGCGTGTTCTTCGCGGCGGGTCCGCGTTCGGCGGCTCGCGGCCTGCTCGGCGCGGCCCCGCTGGAGATCGGTGAGCGCTGCGGCCTGATCGACCACGACGCCTGGGCGTTCGTGTGGGTCGTCGACGCCCCGATGTTCGAGCCGATCGACGAGACCGACGACGTGGCCGTCGGCAGCGGCCGCTGGACCGCGGTGCACCACCCGTTCACCTCGCCGAACGCCGACTGGGTGGACAACTTCGAGGAGGACCCGGCCAACGCGCTGGCCTGGGCCTACGACATCGTCTGCAACGGCAACGAGATCGGTGGCGGGTCGATCCGTATCCACCGCTCGGACGTGCAGGAGCGGGTGTTCGAGCTGCTGGGCATCTCCCAGGAGCAGGCGCAGGACAAGTTCGGCTTCCTGCTGGAGGCGTTCAAGTTCGGCCCGCCGCCGCACGGCGGCATCGCCTTCGGCTGGGACCGGATCTGCATGCTGCTGGCCGGTGCCTCCTCGCTGCGCGACGTCATCGCCTTCCCGAAGAGCGGCGGCGGGTTCGACCCGCTGACCTCGGCGCCGTCCCCGATCACCATCGAGCAGCGCAAGGAAGCCGGTATCGACGCCAAGCCGGCCGCGAAGGTCGGCGAGGAGAGCATCTCGGTGTTCCCGCCCGGCGTGGTGGAGAAGCAGGGCTGACCGGAGTCGCGACGTGCTGCACCTGCGGGTGATCTGTCCGGCCGAGCACACCGAACGGGTGCTGGCCGCGGTCCGGTCGCACCCAGGTGCGGCTCACGTCGTGCTGGTGCGCGGTGGCGCGCTGGAGCCGGCGGGCGACCTCATCGAGGTCGACCTGGCGCGCGAGGCCGCCGACGAAGTGCTGGCCGCGATCCGGGCGTCGGAACTCGCCCAGGTCGGCGCGGTGACCATCACCGATGCGGGCACCACGCTGTCCGAACGAGCCGAGCAGGCCGAGGAGTCGGCCCCCGGTGACGGGGACGACGCGGTGGTGTGGGACGAGCTGATCGCCCGCACCGGCGAGGAGTGCCGGCTCTCCGGCACCTTCCTCGCGTTCCTGTCCATCGCCTGCGTGCTCGCGGCGGTCGGCGTGGTGACCGATTCCCCGGTGACGATCGTCGGCGCGATGGTGGTCGGGCCCGAGTTCGGGCCGCTGGCCGCCATCGCGGTCGGCTTGGTGTCGCGGCGGTGGCTGCTGGTGCGGCGGGCCTCGTTGGCGCTGGCCGTCGGTTTCCCGGTCGCCATGCTGATCACCGCTGTCGCCGCGTTCGGCGGCGAGTGGATCGGTCTGATCGACCGCGTTGCGCTGCCGGCGGTGAGCGAGGTTTCGTTCATCTACCAGGTCGGTTGGTCGTCGCTCGTCGTGTCGCTGCTGGCCGGGGCGGCCGGGATGTTGTCGCTGACCTCGGCGAAATCCGCGGCCCTGGTCGGGGTGTTCATCTCGGTCACCACGGTGCCCGCGGCCGGTTACGCGGTGGTGGCGGCGACGCTCGGCGACTGGGCGCAGTGCGCCAGCTCGATCGCCCAGCTCGCGGTCAACCTGGCGGGGATCGTCGTGGCGGCGTCGGCGGTCCTCCTGCTCCGGGCTCGGCGGGTGGGGGTGGGTGACCAGATGCCCACCAGGGAAATGCTGTAGGGACGGGCCGCGGCGAAATCCTCGCCGCTGTGCAACGCGAACGCCGAGTCGTTCCGTCCACGTCGAGGGGGGAGTGCGCGCGGGGTCGAGCGTGCCGTCGCGGAGGTGGTGGACGACTGCCTACCGGCGAACACGCTGCGATTACGGGCGCTAACCGGTTGTGCGTCACTTGACCGGTTATGGCCGCTCAGGTTCATGTTGTGGGGGTAGTGTCTGGAGACGATGAGCGTGGAGATCACCACCGGCCCCCCGGAGGTTCGCGTCCCGGTCAGCACCGAGGCGACAGACACCGTCGGGACCGCGGAAGCTGTGCTGAGCAAGCGGACCGGAGCTCCGGTGCGACTTGCCGATGCCGAGGACCTCGGTGGTAGCGACCGCTCGGTAGTCATGCGGGTGCGGATCGCCGAGTCGCCCTTCGAGCTGCCCAGGACCGTCGTGGTCAAGCACTACGGCGAGTGCCCGGCGGAAGCCCGTTCGGACCCGTTCGCGCACGAAGCGGCGAGCTGCCAGCTCACCACGGCGCTGCCGCCGGAGGCGCGCGTCGGCCCCGAGCTCATCGCGCACGACGCGGCCGAGCGCCTGCTGGTGCTCGAGGACCTCGGGCGCGGTTCCACGCTGGCGGACGTGCTCTTCGCCGACGACTCCCGGGTCGCCGAGACAGCGCTGCTGGCCTGGGCGCGGGCGCTCGGGCGGCTGCACAGCACCACCGCCGGCTGCGAGGAGGACTTCGACGCGCTGATGCGGCGGTTGGGCGCCAAGTCGTGGACCGACCCGGTGGCCGATGACATCGTGCGCTCGGTGTCGGAGCTGCCGGAGTTGCTCACCCAGGTCCTGGGCGTGGACACCCCGCCGGTCATGGTCGAGCGGCTCACCACCGCGACCGAGCTGCTGCGGTCGAGCCGGTACCGGGCGTTCAGCCCGTCGGACATCTGCCCGGACAACAGCCTGGTGACCGGCAGCAGCGGGGTGCGGTTCCTGGACTTCGAGTGGGGCTGCGTGCGCGACGTCGCGATGGACGCGGCGTACCTGCAGTACCCGTTCCCGTCGTCGTGGTGCTCGTACGCGCTGCCGGACAACCTCGCCGAGAGCATGTTGTCCACCTGGCGCTCGGAGATCGCCGAGGTCTGGCCGGAGCTGGACGACGACGAGGTGCTGCTGCCGCGGCTGTTCAACGCCCAGCTGCTGTGGGTCTGGGTTTCGACGTGGTGGTTCCTGCCGCGCACCGGCGAGACCGACCGGCCCATCGACCTGCAC
Organism: Saccharopolyspora oryzae; assembly: GCF_027853915.1. Lineage (GTDB taxonomy): Bacteria > Actinomycetota > Actinomycetes > Mycobacteriales > Pseudonocardiaceae > Saccharopolyspora > Saccharopolyspora oryzae. Next base: position 3,990 of record NZ_JAQGLA010000131.1, on the reverse strand, counting down.
ATGCCCTCGCCACGCCGCAGCACGGCGCTGGTCGACCGGTGGCGGCACCTGCGGGCCGATGCGGTGGCCTCCGGGCTGGACGACGTCGCGGAGCTCGCCGACCAGGTGGTCGACGCGCTGGTCGACCGCTTCGGCGCGGGCGCCCTGCACCTGCTGCCCTACCCGGCGTTCCGCTCGGCGTGAGCCCGCGCCAGCGGCGCGGCGAAAAGGCGTTGTGCGACGGCATCCCCACCTGCTTGGATGCATATCCATTCATCTGAATTGATATGCACAGGCGGTGGGGATGGTTCCGTTCAGCGCGGAGATCGATCGGGCAGCGGTGGCCACCTGGCCCGCCACGACGGTGGAGCGGGTGGACGGCTGGCTGCTGCGGCATTGCGAGCTGCTCAACCGCAAGCGCTCGAACTCGGCCGTCCCGCCCGAGCGGGGCGTGGACGGCATCGAGCGGGTCGAGGAGTTCTACGCGGCTCGCGGCGCGGCGGCGATCGTCCAGGTCAGCCGGCCGGACCGGCGCGCCGATCTGGATGCCGCGCTCGCCGAGCGGGGATACCGGCTGACCGGGCCGACCGAGGTCATGTTCGCCGAGGCCGAGCCGGTGGTCGACGCGTGCTCGGCGGGGGAGTTCGACGTGCGGCTGGAGGAGTCCACCGGCCCGTCCTGGTTGGCCGCTGTCGAAGCGGTGGGCGGCACGCCGGAGCCGAGCTTGGACCGCTTGCCCCGGGCGCGGTTCGCGATCGCCTCGCGGGGCGGGCTGCCGGTCGGGGTGGGGATGTTCGCCGAGTCGGCGGGCTGGTGCGGGATCTACGGGATGGCCACGCATCCCGACTGGCGCGGGCGAGGTGTCGCCACCGGGGTCCTGCGCGCGGGTGCGCGCTGGGCGTCGGAGCTGGGGGCGCGGCTCTTCCTCCAGGTCGAGGAGGACAACCCCGGTGCGCGGCGGCTTTACGCGGCGCTGGGCTTCCGGACGGCACACCACTACCACTACCGAGTTCGTTGAACGCTGCAGTTTTCCGGGAGGTGTTTCCGGCAGGTTTCGGCACGAGGTATTCCGCGGCCAGTAGCCCTACACTCGATCCGGTAATGCTGGTCACATCACCATTACTGTCAGTGGTGAACATTGTTTACTCACCGCAGTGAAGAGGGTGGTGTCCACCCGGCAACCGGGTGAATTCGCAGGTCGTGGCCGATCGATTAACATATCTTCATTTGTTTCGGGGTCACCGATCCCGGATCGGCGACTTGCGCCGGGGTGCCGGTCTTCGGATACCTTTGGTTCAGCGTTTCGCTACTTTCCTCCTCTACCGTCGACGACGTCGGTGGGGAACGGCTGCCCATTTACCGGAGGATTCGGTGCACGGCAAGGTTTGGCGCTTCACGAGAGCAGGCTTGTTGCTGCTGCTCGCGATCGCGCTCGCCGTGCTGGGCCCGGTGCAGGCGACCGCCCAAGGTTGCTCGCCGACACGTTCGGGACCTGCGGAAACCAGTCCTGAAACCAAGGAGCACCGGGATGTGAAGCTCCGCGAGCGGCTGCCCGGCATCGCGCTGCACCGGTGCAGCGGATCCCGGTTTCGAGAGCGGAACGTGCCGCTGCCGCGCGTGCTGCAGCCCACCCACGACGTCGAAGAAGGGCTCCGATCGGGAATCCTCCCAAATCCTGGGAGCGATCCCTACCACGATTTCGTGAAGCTCAAACATTCCCCGGCCGTGCTCCAGGTCGTCCGGCACTGATGGGTCCTGCTCGCCGACATTTCCATGCCGACGACACGGAGAGACCCAATGAGCTTCGAACATTTCGTGCGACACGCCCGACGCCACCCGAGCACGCTTTCCGCGGCTCGCCGACAGCAGCTGGCCGCGGGCCAGAAACCGTCCGCGCTGTTCATCGGCTGCTCCGATTCGCGGGTGATCCCCTCCCAGATCACCGGCGCTGAACCGGGCACCCTGTTCGAACTTCGCACCGCGGGCAATGTGGTGCCGAAATACGCGCCGGACTCGGCGTCCAGCGAAATGGCCACCATCGAATACGCGGTGCTGCAGCTGCGCGTGCCGGACATCATCGTCTGCGGCCACTCGCACTGCGGCGCGGTCACCGCGCTGACCATGGCCGGACGCGGGTTGGAGGAGCTCCCCGCGCTGTGCACCTGGCTGGGCACCGGTGGCCTGACCGGCGTTGATCCGGAGGACCCCAGCGTTCGGTCCGAGAGCAAGCGGCACATCTTGGAGCAGCTGCGCACGCTGCGCGAATACCCGTTCATCCGGGATCGGATCGACGCGGGCGAGCTGCGGCTGCACGGCTGGTTCTACGAGATCGACACCGGCCTGGTCTTCGCCTGTCCGCAGAGCCCGGACGAGCCGGACTTCCTGCCGCTGTAACGCCTGCTCGAAGGCCAGTCGGACCCAGGCCGCGCCCCGCACAGCGGGGTGCGCGGCGCTGCCTGCGTCCCGACATCCGATTTGCCCTGGAGGGGCATTGTGATGACTCGACTTCTAACGTCCGAAACCCGCGGGAAGTCCGGTGCGCCGCCGACGTTCGGCGCTGACCTGGGTGCCTCGCTCGTCGTGTTCCTGGTGGCGGTGCCGCTGTGCGTCGGCGTGGCCGTCGCCTCCGGCGTGCCCGCCGAACTGGGCATCGTCACCGGCATCGTCGGTGGCCTCCTGGTCGGGCTGATGCCCGGCAGCACGATGCAGGTCAGCGGCCCGGCCGCCGGACTCACCGTGCTCGTGGCCTCCGCGGTGGAGCAGCACGGGCTCAGAGCGCTGGGCGTGATCGTGCTCGGTGCCGGTGTGCTGCAGATCGTGCTGGGCATCAGCCGCCTGGGCACCTGGTTCCGGGCGATCTCGCCCTCGGTGGTGCAGGGCATGCTGGCCGGCATCGGGCTGGTGCTGATCCTCGGCCAGATCTTCCCGGTCGGCGGTCTCGAACAACCCGAGAGCACGCTGGCGAAGTTCGCCGGCATCCCCGACCTGATCGGGGCGGTGGTGACCACGCCGGAGGGCATCAGCGGACTGGTGCTGGCGGTGCTGGCGCTGCTGATCATGTCGTTCTGGAAGAAGGCCCCGGAGAAGGTCCGGTTGGTGCCGGGCGCGCTCGTGGCGGTCGTGGTGACCAGCGCGCTGGCGGCGCTGCTGGTGCTGCCGGTGCAGAAGGTGGAGGTCGGCTCGCTGCTGGCGGCGCTGAACCCGCCGGACGCCGCGGGCTGGGGTTCGGTGTTCGACCTGGCCGTGCTCGGTTCGATCGTGACCTTCGCGCTGATCGCCTCGGCGGAGAGCCTGTTCAGCGCTGCGGCCGTGGACCGCATGCACGACGGGCCGAAGACCCAGTACAACAAGGAGCTCGTGGCGCAGGGCGCGGGCAACACCATCTGCGGTCTGCTCGGGGCCCTGCCGATGACCGCGGTGATCGTGCGCAGCGCCACGAACGTGCAGGCCGGGGCGAAGACGAAGCTCTCCCGCGTGCTGCACGGCTTCTGGCTGCTGCTGTTCGTCGTGCTGCTGCCGGGCGTGCTGTCCTTCATCCCCACGGCGGTGCTCGCCGCCCTGCTGATCCAGGCCGGGTGGAAGCTGCTGGAGCTGCGGCAGGTCGCGGTGCTGGTGCGCGAGAACCGCTCGGAGGCGTTCGTGCTGATCCTCACCGCGGGCATGATCGTGGCCACCGACCTGCTGATCGGCACGCTGGCCGGGCTGGCCGTCGCGATCGTCAAGACCGCGATCGAGGTGTCCCGGCTGTCGGTCAAGGCCGAGGACGGTGACGAGCAGGTGCGGGTCGAGATGGGCGGCACCGCGACCTTCCTGCGGTTGCCGCGGCTGCTGGACCACCTCGACCAGCTGCCGACCGGCAAGCACGTCCACCTGGACCTGACGATGGTCCGCCACCTCGACCGGGCCTGCCACCAGGCCGTCGAGCACTGGGCGGCGCAACGGCGGCGCAGCGACGGCACCGTCGAAGTGGCCCTGCCCGCCAGGGTGGGCTGACGCCAGTCGTGGGGGGGG
>NZ_JAQGLA010000130.1 GCF_027853915.1 Saccharopolyspora oryzae | reverse complement strand
GTGACCGTCGAGACGCCGAACTGGCCGGCCAGCTCCGCCTCGGTGGGCAGCTGCTCCCCGTCGGCGAACAGGCCGAGCGTGATGGCGTCGACCAGCCGTCTGGTCACCGCCTCCACGCGGCCGGTCTGGTCCAGCGGCGCGAACATCGCTGATCGCGCGCGATGCGGCACCCGTTCGCCCATGTGCTTCCCCGGCTCCTCTCGGTCCTGCGGAACCAATCTTGCCGGAAACTCTTGTCATATTACATATAGCCTTATATGTTTTCGGCTCATCGAGGTCCTTCCGCCCCTCTGACTAGGAGGAATCCCGTGGAGCTCAAGCACTTCGTGGGCGGCGACCACGCCGATTCCCGCTCGGGCCGCGTCGCCGAGATCATCGATCCGGTCACCGGCCGGCCGTACTGCACCGCCCCCGTCGCCGACGCCCAGGACGTCGACGAGGCGGTGCGGACCGCGGCAGCGGCGTTCCGGACGTGGCGCGACACCACGCCGGGCGAACGCCAGCTCGCGCTGACCCGCATCGCCGACGCGATCGAGTCCCGCGCCGAGGAGATCGTCCGCGTCGAATCCGCCAACACCGGCAAACCGATCGCGCTCACCCACGCCGAAGAGATCCCGATGGTCCTCGACCAGGTGCGCTTCTTCGCCGGCGCGGCGCGGGTGCTGGAGGGCAAGGCCGCAGGCGAGTACATGGCCGGGCACACCTCCTACGTCCGCCGCGAGCCGGTCGGCGTGTGCGCGCAGGTCACGCCGTGGAACTACCCGCTGCTGATGGCGATCTGGAAGATCGCGCCGGCGCTGGCCGCGGGCAACACCGTCGTCCTCAAACCCGCCGACACCACCCCGGCGTCGACGCTCCTGCTGGCCGAGATCTGCTCCGAGTTCCTGCCGCCGGGCGTGTTCAACGTGCTGTGCGGCGACCGCGACACCGGCCGCGCGCTCATCACGCACCCGACGCCGGCGATGGCGTCGATCACCGGCTCGGTGCGCGCCGGGATCGAGGTCGCCGGTGCCGCGGCCACCGACCTCAAGCGCGTGCACCTGGAACTGGGCGGCAAGGCCCCGGTGCTGGTCTTCGCCGACGCCGACCTTCCTGCCGCCGCGGAAGGCATCGCCGCCGCCGGGTTCTTCAACGCCGGTCAGGACTGCACCGCCGCGACCCGGGTCCTGGTGCACGAATCGGTGCACGACGAGTTCGTCGCCGCGCTGGTCGAGCAGGCCGAGGCGACCAACACCGGGATGCCCGACGACGAGGACGTGGCCTACGGCCCGCTGAACAACGCCGCCCAGCTGGAGCGGGTGTCCGGGTTCGTCGAGCGGTTGCCCGACCACGCCGTCGTCCGCACCGGCGGCAAGCGGGTCGGAGACCAGGGCTACTTCTTCGAGCCGACCGTGATCTCCGACGTCCGCCAGGACGACGAGATCGTGCAGAACGAGGTCTTCGGCCCGGTGATCACCGTCCAGCGCTTCAGCGACGAGGACGACGCGCTGGCCAAGGCCAACGGCGTCGACTACGCCCTGGCCTCCTCGGTGTGGACCGCTGACCACGGGCGCGCCACCCGGATGTCCCGCGAGCTGGAGTTCGGCTGCGTCTGGATCAACACCCACATCCCGCTGGTCGCCGAGATGCCCCACGGCGGGTTCAAGAAGTCCGGCTACGGCAAGGACCTCTCGCTCTACGGGCTCGAGGACTACACGCGCGTCAAGCACGTCATGAGCGCTTTCTGACCACCGCCCAGAAATCAGGAAGGCAGACGATGTCGCCGAATTCAACTTCAACGCTGGTCGGCAGCTCGTCGGCGGAGGCCGCGAACGGCTCCGAGCCGGCCGTGCGGCTGCGCGAGCTGCGCAAGTCCTTCGGCCAGGTGCACGCCGTGGACGGGGTCGACCTCGACATCGCCGGCGGGGAGTTCTTCTCCATGCTCGGCCCGTCGGGTTCGGGCAAGACGACGGTGCTGCGGATGATCGCCGGTTTCGAGCTGCCCACCAGCGGCACCGTGGAGCTCGACGGTCACGACGTCAGCGCCGCGGCGCCGTTCCAGCGCGACGTCAACACGGTGTTCCAGGACTACGCGCTGTTCCCGCACATGAGCGTGCTCGGCAACGTCGAGTACGGGCTGCGGGTCAAGCGGGTGCCGAAGGCCGAACGTCGCGAACGCGCCTTGCAAGCGCTGCGCAGCGTGCGGCTCGGCGAGCACGGCGACCGAAAGCCCGCTCAGCTCTCCGGCGGTCAACGCCAACGCGTGGCGCTGGCGCGAGCGCTGGTCAACCGGCCGAAGGTGCTGCTGCTCGACGAACCGCTGGGCGCGCTGGACCTCAAGCTGCGGCAGGAGATGCAGCTGGAGCTCAAGCAGATCCAGCGCGAGGTGGGCATCACGTTCGTCTTCGTCACCCACGACCAGGACGAAGCGCTGACGATGAGCGACCGCATCGCGGTGTTCAACCAGGGGCGCATCGAGCAGGTCGGCACGCCCGCGGAGGTCTACGAGCGGCCCGCCAGCCCGTTCGTCGCCGGATTCGTCGGCACCTCGAACCTGCTCAGCGGCGCCAGCGCCGAAGCGGTCATCGGCAGCCGGGGCATCTACAGCATCCGGCCGGAGAAGATCCGCATCGACGCCGACCGCGAAATCGGTGCCGCACCAGGGGAAACCAGCGCGACCGGCACGGTGACCGATGCCGTCTACGCCGGTGCGTCGGTGCGCTACGAGGTGTCGCTGCACGCCGGCGCCCGGCTGTCGGTGGTGCGCCCCAACACCGGCGCCGGGGCCCTCGAGCACCCCACCGGCAGCGAAGTCCGCCTCGTCTGGCGCGACGAGCACAGCTTCTGCCTCACCGAAGCGAATCACTGATCCCTGCTACGGACAGGAGAAATCCGATGCGTCACCGCAAGAAGTTGAGCCTGCTCGCGGGCGTGCTGGCCACCGCCACCGCGGTCACCGCCTGCGGCACGGGCGGTTCCTCCGACTCGACGCCCGGCGCCCAGGGCTTCACCCCGCCGGCGCTTCCCGCGCTCGACAAGCTAGGCCAGCCCGAAGGCGAGCTCAACGTCCTGGCCTGGCCCGGATACGCCGAGGACGGCTCGAACGACCCGGCAGTGGACTGGGTGACGTCGTTCGAGAAGGACACCGGCTGCCAGGTCAACGTCAAGCCGTTCGGCACCTCCGACGAGGCCGTGAACCTGATGAAGACCGGCCAGTACGACGTCATCTCGGCCTCCGGCGACGCCTCGCTGCGGCTGGTTGCGGCCGGCGACGTCGAACCGATCAACCCGGCGCTGGTGCCCAACTACAACGACCTGTTCCCGTTCCTGAAGGACAAGCCGTGGAACAGCGTCAACGGCACCCCCTACGGCGTGCCCCACGGCTGGGGCGCGAACCTGCTGACCTACCGCACGGACAAGGTGCAGCCCGCCCCCGACTCGTGGTCGGTGATGTTCGACCAGAACTCGCCGCAGAAGGGCAAGGTCATCGCCTACGACTCGCCCATCTACATCGCCGACGCGGCGCTCTACCTGATGCAGCACCAGCCCGAGCTGGGCATCAAGAACCCCTACGCGCTCGACGACAAGCAGTTCCAGGCCGCCGTCGACCTGCTCAAGCAGCAGCGGCCGAACGTGAGCGAGTACTGGTCGGACTACCTCAAGGAGAGCCAGGCGTTCAAGAACGGCGACGCGCACGTCGGAACCGCCTGGCAGGTCACGGTGAACCTGACCCAGTCCGAAGGCGCGCCGATCGCCGCCACGCTGCCCAGCGAAGGTGCGACCGGCTGGTCGGACACCTGGATGGTCTCGGCGAAGTCCCAGCACAAGACCTGCGCCTACAAGTGGCTCGACCACATCGTGAGCCCGGAGGCCAATGCGAAGGTCGCCGAGTACTTCGGCGAGTCCCCGGCCAACCCGAAGTCCTGCGAGCTGACCGAGGACCGCAACCACTGCGCGACCTACCACGCCGGTGACGCCGACTTCGCCTCCCGGATCTGGTACTGGACGACGCCGATCGAGCAGTGCCTGGACGGGCGCACCGACGTCAAGTGCAAGGACTACGGCGAGTGGACCCGCGCCTGGACCGAGATCAAGGGCTGACGCGGCATGCGCGGTCGGTGGCCCGCGGGAGCCACCGACCGCCCCACCCCCGATGAGCGAGGAACGAGAGAGATGACAACCACGGTCACCACCGAGCGCGCACCGCGCCGGTCGTCGAGCTTGCTGTACCGCAGACCGAAGCTCCGGTTGGGACTGCTGCTGTCCGCGCCGATGCTGTGGCTGGGACTGGCCTACCTCGGAGCCCTGGCCGCCCTGTTCATCACCGCGTTCTGGCGCACCGACCCGTTCACCGGCAAGGTGGTGATCGAGTGGTCGCTGGAGAACTTCACGACGCTGCTCACCGACGAGGTCTACCGCACCGTCACGCTGCGCACGCTCGGGATCGCCCTGCTGGTCACGGTCGTGGACGCGGTGATCGCGTTCCCGATGGCCTACTACATGGCCAAGTTCGCCTCGCCCCGGGCGCAACGGCTGCTGGTCATCGCCATCATGACCCCGCTGTGGGCGAGCTACCTGGTCAAGGCCTACGCGTGGCGGGTCATGCTCTCCGGCAACGGGGTCGTGCACTGGCTGCTGAGCCCGCTGGGCCTGGACTCGCCCGGGTACGGGCTGCCGGCCACCGTCATCACGCTGTCCTACCTGTGGCTGCCGTACATGATCCTGCCGATCTACGCGGGTCTGGAACGGCTCCCGGAGTCCCTCGTGGACGCTTCCAGCGACCTGGGTGCCAAGCCGTGGCGCAGCTTCCGCTCCGTGGTGCTGCCGCTGGTCTTCCCGGCGATCGTGGCGGGTTCGATCTTCACGTTCTCCTTGTCGCTGGGCGACTACATCGCGGTCAAGATCGTCGGCGGCACCAACCAGATGCTGGGCAACGTCGTCTACGACAACATCGGCGCGGCCAACAACCTGCCGTTCGCCGCGACGGTGGCCACCGTCCCCGTCGTGATCATGCTCTGCTACCTGGCGGCCGTGCGCCGCACCGGTGCACTCGACAACCTCTAGGAGCCGCTGCGATGAGTGCTACCCGAACGACCCGGCTGGTGCTGCTGGGCGCGCTCGTGCTCGGCCTGGCGGTGATCTACTTCCCGCTGCTGGTCGTGCTGCTCAACTCGGTCAACGCCGACACCACGTTCGCCTGGCCGCCCTCGAGCTTCACCCTGGAGTGGTGGCAGCGGGCGCTGGGCAACCAGGGCGCCCTCGACGCGCTGGCGACGAGCGCGCTGGTCGGCGTGGTCTCGACGGCGATCGCGCTGGTGCTCGGCACGATGGCGGCCTTCGCCCTGCAGCGGTTCCGCTTCTTCGGCCGCGATCAGGTGTCGTTGCTGGTCATCCTGCCGATCGCGCTGCCGGGCATCGTCACCGGCATCGCGCTCAACAACGCCTTCCGCACCATCCTGGGCATCGACCTCGGCCTGTTCACGGTGATCGTCGCGCACGCGACGTTCAGCATCGTGGTGGTGTTCAACAACGTCGTGGCCCGCCTGCGCCGGATGGGCGGCAACCTCGAGGAGGCGTCGATGGACCTCGGCGCCAACGGCATCACGACGTTCACCCTGGTGACGTTCCCGATGCTGCGCTCCGCCCTGCTGGCCGGCGGGCTGCTGGCGTTCGCGCTGTCCTTCGACGAGATCATCGTCACCACGTTCACCCTCGGCACCGGCATGGAGACGCTGCCGATCTGGATCCTCAACAACCTGTTCCGCCCCAACCAGGCCCCCATCGTCAACGTGGTCGCGGCGGTCCTGATCGTCTTCTCCACCGTCCCCGTCTACCTCGCCCAACGCCTCTCCGGGGACACCAACGCCGGCGGCCGCCTCTAGCGCCTCGCACCGGTGGAAGGCACCTCGGCCGAATCCGAGGCGCCTTCCACCTCGTGGGGCGGCGGGATCAGGTGGCGGTCACCTCGTCCTCGAGCCGGAGGCGTTCTCCGAGGGCTCCGCCCAGCGCGGTCAGGACCGAGAGGGCCACGAGGACCAAGGCCACCGACCAGGACTGCTCGCCGCTGGCCGCCAGGACCGAGGTGGCGATCAGGGGGACGAAACCGCTGACCACTCCGCCCAGGTTGAACGAGATGGAGACGCCGCTGTAGCGGAGTTGCGGCGGGAAGAGCTCGGTGAGCAGCGAGCCCGCGACCGCGTAGGGCACCGACAGGCACGCCACCCCGATCGTGATCGCCAGGACCACCAAGACCGGGTTCTTCGTGTCGATCAGCCAGAACACCGGGAACGCGACGAGCGCGGAAGCGACACCCCCTGCGACGCAGACCCGGCCCGGGCCCATCCGTTCGGCCAGGCGGCCGAAGAACAGCAGGATGGCGATCTCCACGACCGCTGCCACGAGCGTCGCGCCGAGCATCAAGGAGCGGGACAGGCCGAGGGTTTCGGTCCCGTAGCTGATCGCGAACGTCGTCAGCAGGTAGAACCCGCCCACGCCGAGCAGCGAGGCCGCCAGGCCGGTCAGCACCCGGCCGAAGGACCTCCGCAGGACCTCCACGACCGGCAGCGAGGAGCGCTCCTGCTGTTCGAGCAGTTCGGTGAACAGCGGCGACTCCTCGACGCGCCGACGCAGGTAGAGCGCGACGAACAGGAGCGGAACCGCGGCCAGGAACGGAAGTCGCCAGCCCCAGGCGTCGAAGGACTCGGCGGGCATCAGCGACACCAGCGCGAAAGCGCCCGAGGACAGCAGGGTTCCGATCGGCGAGCCGACCTGCGGCAGGGCCGCGTACCGGCCGCGGCGTTCCGGCGGCGCGTGCTCCACCGCGAGCGTCACGGCACCGCCCCACTCACCGCCGACGGCGATGCCCTGCAGCACGCGCAGCAGCGTCAGCAGGACCGGGGCTGCGACGCCGATCGCGGCGAAGTCGGGCAGCACACCGATCAGCGCGGTGACCACGCCGATCATCGTCACCGTGATCAGCAGCGAGGTGCGCCGACCGCGGCGATCACCGACGTGCCCGAAGATCACCGCGCCGATCGGCCGGGCCACGAACCCCACGGCGAACGACGCGAAGGCCGCCAGCGTGGCCACCAGCGGGTCACCGCTGACGAAGTAGAGGCGGTTGAACACGATCGAAGCGGCGGTGCCGTAGAGGAAGTAGTCGTACCACTCGAGCGCGGTGCCGACGAACGCGGCGAAAGCGATCCGCCTCGCCTCGGCATCGGTCACGCGCGGTGCACCCCTCGTCGCAGCAGATGTCATGGCAACTCCGTTGCTCGACCCGGCGAATGGTTGCGGACAGCCTGCGCGCGGCAGGAGCCCAGCACAATGACGAAACGTCGCTACCTGCAGCCCCGAACCTGGGCAGATGCACATCCGAATGCGGCGCCGGGAGGCGGAAATCGGGCCTGGACGCCGGCTGATCACCCAGCATAATGGGCGATCGACCACCGCAGATCCCGACGAGATGGGCGCACGCACATGCCGGACCTCGAGGTCATGTCCGCCGGGCAGCTCCGCGACCTGGTGCACGCGTGCTTGACCGACCTGGACGAACTGGTCGACGACTTCCTCGCCGAGCTCAGCGCGATCGAGCCCTACGCCAGCGGCGCCGTCCCGGAGGACGAGCTGCGCCACGACGCGGCGGCCAGCATCGAATTCCTCCTGCGCACCATCGCGGGCCTCCCCGTTCCGCAGCGGCTCGAGAACTCCTGCGAACGGATCGGACGTCGGCGCGTGCACCTCGGCGTGCCGCTGGACGTGCTGCTGCGCGCGGTGCGCCTGGACTTCCGGGTGTTGTGGTCGGCGTTCCTGCGGCGGGTGGACCCGTCCGAACTCCCGCGCATGGTGCACAACACGGTTCGCGTCTGGGACGTCGTCGAGGACTACAGCACCGGGGTGCACATGGCCTACGCGAAAGAAGCCGACGCGCTGGCCGGGGAACGCGAGCACGAGCGCAGCCGCCTGGTGGATTCGCTGCTGGCGACCCGGGGTCGCGACGCGCAGATCGTCGCGCAGGTCGCGCAGGTGCTGGACATGGACCCGAAGGGCCGGTTCCTGGTCGCCGCCGCGCCCTCCGACGCGCCGCGGCCGCTGCGCCAGGTCGCCGATCAGCTGCGCGCGAGCGCGGTTCCGGTCCACGTGCAGACCATCGACCGCCGGCAGATCCTCATCGCCGAGCTGCCACCCCGGTCGCACGGAGCACCGGCCCGCTGGCTCGACGGGGTGCCGTGCGGCATCGGCCCGATCGCGGACGGGCTCGCCGACCTCCCGCGCGCGCTGTGGATCAGCGTGGAGGTCGCCGCGACCACCTCGGCCGGGCAAGGCGGTCCGCACCGGCTCGTCGAGCGGTGGGCGCACGTCGTCGCAGCACGATCACCGGAGATCAGCGCCGCGCTGCGCGACGAAGTGCTGCCGTCGGTGGACGCCACGACCCCGCACGAGCGGGAGCGGCTGTTCGAGACGGTGCGCGCTTACCTGAAGTCCGGTTCGATCAGCGCTGTCGCCAACGAGATCTTCTGTCACCGCAACACGGTGCTCAACCGGCTGCACCGCTTCGCCGAGCTCACCGGCCGCGACGTCACCCGCCCGGAACACGCTGCCGCAGTCCTCGTCGCCTTGGCCAGCGACGAGCACCGAGACGACCAGACCTGATCCCCGAACTGCCCCCAGCGGCAGGAGGTTCCGACGTCCGGTCGACTTCCGCAAATTCAATGGAAATCGGAGGTCCGATTTCAATGGAATTTTGATCCCGGCCGGTGACCGCAGGGACCGTGCTGTGCGGGAGCACGAGAAATCGGCTGCATCCGGAGGCGAAGCGCGGTGTCGGGAACTGCGGGTGGGCCCCGGCGGAGCCCGCCCGCAGCGGTCGGGTCACCCGGCGACCGCCGTGAACTGGGCGGTGCGAACTGCTCCCGCGTGCTTGAAGTCGAGGAACAGCCGGTAGGTACCCGGCCCGGGCACCGCCGCGTGGAACGCGACCTCCGGGCCCGGGAGGGTCGCACCGTCGTCCGGCGAACCGTCCGGGTGGACGTGCAGGTACGCGAGGTCGCCGAGCCGGAGCGCGACGAGGTGCCCGTAGGCGCCGAGGTACGGCTGCAGATCGGTGACCGGAGCGCCGCCGCGGCGCACCTCGAGGGTGAGCGGATTCGCCTGTCCTGCCACCAGTTCGCCGTTGAGCACGACCTCGTAGCCGTCGACCTCCGACACCGCGGCCACCTCCGGCACCGGACGCGGTTGGTAGTCGCCGGCGACCGCCAGGTCCGCGCCGAGCGTGAGCCCGGCCGCTCCCTCGGGCTGGAAGTCGACGAACACCCGGTACTCCCCCGCCTCCACCAGGTCCAGCGGCACCGACCAGGTCCCGCCGCCGACTTCGACCGGGTGCACGTGCCAGAAGCGGGTGAGGTCCCGGCGGACCACGATGAGGTGGATCTTCTTCCCGTGCACCTCGGCCAGCGAGGTCACGGCGGTTCCACCGGGACCGAGGATCCGGAACCGGTAGTCGGCGGCCTCCCCCGCGACCAGCCGCGCGGTTTCCGGGGCGAACGTGTAGCCGTCCTTCGAGATCTGCAGTCCTCCCGGCGCGCCCCCGTGTCCGTGGTGGGCGGCAGCGTGCTCGTGGTGGGCGCCGGTGTGCCCGTGGTGGCCGGCATGCGTCGACTCGTTCATCGTCATCTCCTCCCACATACCCCCTAGGGGTATATGCTCCGATGGCGAGAAATATGCCAAGGGCCAAGCGGCAGCGCAATGTGATTCACCGCATACCCATCAGGGGTATGTGTCATGGTTGATCTACATACCCATAGGGGGTATATATCCAGCTACTGGATCGGCCCTCCGAACCCGAGGACATGCGATGCGACGTTTGAAGGCGTTGGAGCCGGCGGAAGCCCCCGCCAAGTCACGCGAGCAGCTCGAGGAGATCATCGCCCGCCACGGATCCGCTGGCGAGATGATCCGCACGATGGCCCACTCGCCCGCGCTCCTCCAGGGCTACCTCTCGCTCTCCAGAGCCGTGAAGCGCATCAAGCTGCCCCGCGCGCTCAGCGAGAAGATCTCCCTGGCCGTCCAGGAATGGCTCGGCTGCGAGACCTGCCTCAACGCGCACCGCGAAGCGGCGAAGGAAGCCGGTCTCACCGACTCCGACATCGCACTGGCCCGGCAGGCGACCTCCACCGACCCCCGGGAGGCCGAGCTCATCGCCTTCGCGCTCAAGGTGCTCGTGGAACCAGCGGCGATCACCGACGAGGAGATCTCCGCGCTCACCGGGAACGGATGGAGCGACCACGCGATCGCCGACGTCGTAGGGCTCGTCGTCCTGAACCAGCTCACCGGCACGTTCAACCTGGTAGCCGGAACTTAGTTGCCCCGCACCGACATTCGCCGCACGTCAGCTCTCGGCGCGGGACGCCACGTGCACGGGTTCGAGAACCGGGCGCTTCGCGCCGCGACCATCACCCGACGACCGGCCGAGGATCCGGCGACCGATCCAGGGGCCGACGAATCCCGCCACCCACCGGAGCTCCTCCCCTGCCCGGCGCAGCCCGGGAACCGATCGCTGCACCGGGAGGGGTTCGCCCCAATCGGCGCTGCTGCCCGGCAGGTCCAGGGTGTGCCCGACAGCCGCGGCCAACCGGGTGTGCCCGAGAGCGTTCAGGTGCAGCCGATCGCCGCTCCACAGCCGGGGATCGGACGTGACGGGGTGGGCGGACAGGTCCGCGACCACGGCCCCGTGGCGGTTCGCCGCGGCCCGGATGCGGTCGTTGAGCTCCCGGGTCCGCGCGGTGAGCAACCGTCCGACCGCCATGCGCAGCCCCGGGTCCGGGTAGGTGAAGGTGACGACCGTGGCGCCTGCGGCCGCGAACGCGCTGAGCACGTGCTCGATGTGACCGCTCACGGCTTCGGCGTCGAAGCGCGGGCGGATCAGATCGTTCACACCGGCCATGACGGTGACGAGGTCGGGCGCCAGCTCCAGCGCCGGCCGCACCTGCTCCGCGCGGACCTCGTGGGCCAACCGCCCGCGCACCGCGAGGTTCGCGTACTCCAGCTGCGGGTTCCCGACCGCCAAGTGCTCGGCGAGGCGGTCGGCCCAACCGCGGTACCCCACCACCTCGTCGCCGTCGTTGAGCCCTTCGGTCTGGCTGTCGCCGAGCGCCACGAACCGCTGGTAGCCGTGCGCTTCCCGCGTGCGGTCACAACTGGGCATCCGAGCCCTCCCTCGCCCTCAGGACGGAAACCGCCTCGTTGCACCAGTCCAGGTTCTCGCGCTCGAACCGCCGCCCCCGCAAGCACGTCAGGTAGGGGCCGATCCGAGCACCTCGAGCCAGGAATTCCGCTTCGTCGAGGTCACCGCGCATCTTGCGCAGGAGCTGCTCGAACAGCTCGATCTTCGCGGCGGCGATCCCCGCCCGCTCCTCCAGCTGCTCGATCAGCGCAGCGGCGTCGACCGAGTCCGCGGCCGCGACCTTGACCATGAGGTCGTCGCGGATGGACGAGGGCTTGGACGGCGCGGCGGCGAACCGGTGCAGTTCGGCGAGGCCGGCATCGGTCACCGAGAACAGCCGCTTGTTCGGCCGGCTCTCCTGCACTACCTCCCGGCCGGCGAGCAAACCCTCGCGCTCCAGCTTCGCCAGCTCCGCGTAGAGCTGCTGGGGCAGCGCGTGCCAGAAGTTCGCCATGCCCACGTCGAAAGCCTTGGCCAGCTGGTAGCCGCTGTGCTCACCGTCCAGCAACGCGGCGAGCACCGCATGCCGCAACGCCACCGCACATCACTCCTCGCTCGAAGTCGACCACAGCCACCGTAGTCAAAAACCAGACTAGTCACAATCTTGACCAAGGAGGAGCCCCGGTCGCGAAGGACAGGACCGGGTGCAGCAGCGCTCGTCCGGCGAGTCGGCGTCAGCCCGCCAGCGGAACCGGGCCGCGGGCTCTCCGGTGGGCGAACTCGACGACCTGGTGGGCCATGGCGCGCAGCTGGTCCGCGGGCTGACCGGTCGGGGTCCCGGCGTCGTCGAAGCACGGCAGCGCCGAGTTCATCGCAACGCCGAGCGGGGTCGGCCAGCCGCGCAGGGCGTGCGTGATGGCGCGCAGCTGGGCGAGCGTCGAGGTCGACGCCTGCCAGCCGGCGGCCGCCGCGATGCAGCCGACCGCTCTCCCGTCGAGGTACGGGCGGACGTCGGTGCGCAGGTCCTCGGTGTAGTCGAGGGCGTTCTTGATCATCCCGGAGACCGCGCCGTGGTAGCCGGGCGACGCGATGATCACGCCGTCCGCCCGGCGGAGCGCGGCCACCAGCCGCGCCGCCCCGGGGCTGCGGTCGGATTCCTCCGGCCGGTACATCGGCAGGTCGAGCTCGGTCGCGGCGCACACCAGCGTCCTCGCGCCGAGCTCCGAGGTCACCCCCAGCGCGTAGCGCAGCGCGCGTTCGCTGGAGGAACCTTCCCTCGTCGTACCACCGATCCCGACGATCAGCGGACCTCCACCGGTCGATTCGCCGTGCTGCATGGCCGATCCCTTCACGAGAAGTGGGCGAAGTCGAACTCGGCGACCTCGGCGAGCTGGTCACCGAGCGCCGCCACCAGCGCCGCGAAGCCGCGTTCACCGGCTTCGGCGGTGGCCCGGGTCGGGTCGCCGAGGTAGCCGTCGGGCCCGAAGTCGTCGGAGAGCCAGCCGAAGGAGACGCTGCCGCCGAACCGGACGTGCTCGTTGTCGTTGAGGCGCAAGGGGATCCGGGGGCGCGCGGCGGACAGGTCGACCAGGTCCGGCCGCAGGTGCAGCACCAGCGAGGTCTCCATCGCACCGCCGTGGATCCCCAGACCGCGCTCCGCGTCGGCGAAGGACTCGTCGCGTTCGACGGGGACGAAGGTGTTGGTGGCGAACGTCATCAGGCCGTGCCGCAACCGGATGTCGCGCAACGCGGTGTGGATCTCGGAGATGTTGCCGCCGTGCCCGTTGACGAACACCAGCCGCCGGATGCCGGTGGCCGCGACCGACCGGCCGATGTCGTCGAGCACCGCGGCGAAGGTCGTGGTGGACAGCGACAGCGTGCCCGGCGCCCAGACGTGCTCGACGGACCGGCCGAACGCCAGCGCGGGCAGCAGCCACAGGTCGAGCTCCGGCCCGCGCGGGTCGACCACCGCCCGCGCGGCGGCCTCGGCGACCAGCGCATCGGTGTTCAGCGGCAGGTGCGGGCCGTGCTGTTCGATCGCCCCCACCGGCAGCACCGCCACCGACGACGAG
>NZ_JAQGLA010000012.1 GCF_027853915.1 Saccharopolyspora oryzae | reverse complement strand
TGTCGCACACCCGCTCCACCAGGTACCGGTCGTGCGAGACGACCACCAGCGTGCCCGGCCAGGTGTCGAGCAGGTCCTCCAGCTGCTGGAGGGTGTCGATGTCCAGGTCGTTGGTCGGCTCGTCCAGCACCAGCAGGTCGATGTCGCGGACCAGCGCGGCGGCCAGCGCGACGCGGCGGCGCTCGCCACCGGAGAAGTCCTTGACCGGGGTGTCCAGCCCGAGCCTGGTCATGCCGAGCCCGCTGAGCACCGAGCGGACCTTCGCGTCGGCGGCCCACTCGTGCTCGGCGGTGAAGCCGTGCGGGTCGAGCACGGCGTTGCGCACGGTGGCGTCCTCGGGGAGCTCGGTGCGCTGCGTGACCACGGCCATCCGCAGGTCGCGCGACTGGCTCACCCGGCCGTCGTCCGGTTCGGCGAGACCGGCGAGCACCTCGAGCAGCGTTGTCTTGCCGCCGCCGTTGAGCCCGACGACCCCGACCCGCTCGCCAGCGGACACGCCGAGGGACACGCCGTCCAGCAGCGGGCGCACGCCGTAGCTCTTGTGGACCGATTCGAGATTGACCAGGTTCACCATCGAGTGATCGTCTACTCCATCAACTGCGTTGCGTGGTCAGGGGTCGACCACAGTTTCAATGGAAACTGTGATCCGCCGTGCCTGGGTTCCGCAGTTTCAATTGAAACTGTGGAATGGGACGCCCGGAGCATCACCCGCCAGGCTGACACCTAGGCGTGGACCTGGGGCGGGGTGGGTCGGTGGGCCGGTTCCTCGGACACGAGCTTCGCGCCCGGCACCGGGCCGTGGGCCACCCGGACCGTCCGGCACACGCCCGCGCCGGAGAGCTCCGCCGCCACGCGCACCGCGGCGTCCGCGTCCGTGCACAGGAAGGCGCAGGTCGGACCGGAGCCCGAGACGATGCCCGCGAGCGCACCCGCCTGCACGCCCGCGCGCAGCGTGCGGCGCAGACCCGGGCGCAGCGACACCGCCGCGGCCTGCAGGTCGTTGCCCAGCAGCAGCGCGAGCTGGCGGGGATCTCCGGAGGCCAGCGCCTCCAGCAGCGGCTCGACCTCGCCGACGCGGTTCGGCCGGGACTCCGCCCGCAGCCGGTCCAGCTCGCCGTACGCGGCGGGGGTGCTCAGGCCTTCCTTGTCGAGCGCGATCACCCAGTGGAAGGTGTGCCGGGCCAGCACCGGCACCAGCCGCTCGCCGCGGCCCGTGCCCAGCGCGGTGCCGCCCTGCAGGGAGAACGGGACGTCGCTGCCCAGCTTCGCGGCGAACTCGCTGAGCTCGTCGCGCCCCAGTTCGAGCCGCCAGAGCTGGTTGAGCGCCAGCAGCGTCGCGGCCGCGTCAGCGCTGCCCCCGGCCATGCCGCCGGCGACCGGGATGCCCTTGTTGATCGACACCCGCACGCCGGGTTCCTCCGGGTCCCGACCGCTGTGCTCGGCGAGCAGCCGCACCGCCTTCCAGGCCAGGTTGGTGGCGTCGGTGGGCACCGAGTCGGCGCCCTCGCCCTGCACGTCGATGCCGGGTTCCTCGGCCGCCAGCACGGTGACCTCGTCGGTCATCGACAACGCTTGGAAGACGGTGACCAGCTCGTGGTAGCCGTCCGGCCTCGCATCGCCGACCGACAGGTGCAGGTTCACCTTCGCCGGAACGCGAACGGTGATGGGGGTAGGAACCACGGAGAGCACAGCTAAAGCCTACGTGTCCCCGGAACCCCACCGCTTACTTCCCTGCACACGAGGCCGGAAACGGTGGAGGGCACCGACCGGGCCGTGGCCCGGAGGGTGCCCTCCACCGCTGTGCGACCGGTCAGGAAGCCGGGATGACGGCGACGCCGCCCCACTTCTTGTTGATGAAGTCCTTGACCTCCGGGGAGCGCAGCAGCTCCGCCAGCTTCGCGATCCGCGGGTCCTTCGCCAGCGCCGGGGTGGTCACCAGGCCGTTGGCGTACGGGTTGTTCTCCGGGCTCTCCACGATGACCGGGTCCTTCAGGTTGGCCTTGATCGCGTAGTTGCCGTTGACCACCGCGGCGGCCGCGTCGTCGACCGAGCGCGGCAGCTGGTCCGGCGACAGGTCCTTGAAGTCGATGTTCTTCGGGTTCTCCGCGATCGCGTCCGCCAACCGGGTGCCGACCGAGGCCTCCGGCTTGAGCTTGATCAGCCCGCCCTGCTCCAGCAGCTTCAGGCCGCGGAACTGGTTGGCCGGGTCGTTGGACAGCGTCACGGTCGCGCCGTTCGGGATGTCGTTCAGCGACTTGAACTGCTTGGAGTACGCCGCGAGCGGCTCCAGGTGCACCGGCGCGACCCACGCGAAGTCGCCGCCGCGCTGCTGGCGGTACTCGTCGAGGTAGGGCTGGTGCTGGAAGTAGTTCGCGTCCAGCTCGCCGTGCGTCAGCGCCTCGTTGGGCCGGTTGTAGTCGTCGAACTTGGTGATCTCGATCTGGATCCCGGCCTTCTCGGCGAGGTTGTCCTTGACGTACTCGAGGATCTCGCCGTGCGGGGTCGGGTTGACGCCGACGCGGATGGGCGCGTTGGGGTCCTCGGCCGCGGACGTGCCACCGCACGCGGTCAGCGCCAGACCGGCGGCAGCCACCAGGGCAGCGAAGCGCAAACGCATCAGGGATTGTCCTTTCTGGACGTGCAGAACGGGAAAGGTCCCGAACGAAGGGGGAATCGGGTCCTCGGACCCGTGAAGTTCCGGGGGGATCAGCCGGCCGCGACGCGGCGGCGGTCGACCAGCTTGGCCGTGAGATCCGTGATCAGCTGCATGGCGAAGGCCAGCACCGCGAGCACCACGACGGAGCCGTACAGCAGCCGGTCGTCGTACCCCTGGTAGCCGTCCTGGATCGCCGTCGTGCCCAGGCCACCGCCGCCGATCGCGCCCGCCATCGCGGCGTAGCCGATCAGCGCCACCGCGGTGACGCCGACGGCGCCGACCAGCGCGGCCCGCGCCTCGCCGAGCAGCACCGTCCACACGATCCGCAACCGGCTGGAGCCGGTGGTGATCGCCGCTTCCACGACGGTGAAGCTGACCTCGCGCAACGCGTTCTGCGTCAACCGCGCGAAGAACGGCACCGCACCGATGGTCAGCGGCACGATCACCGCGGTGCTGCCGATCGACGTGCCGATCAGCAGCCGGGTGAAGGAGGCCAGCACCACCAGCAGCACCACGAACGGCACCGAGCGCACGACGTCGACGACGACGCCGAGCACCCGGTACAGCACTGGCTTCGGGTTCAGCCCGACCGGCGAGCTCAGGTGCAGCAGAACTCCCAGCGGCAGGCCTCCCAGCACTGCCAGCAGGGTGGAGATCAACACCATGTAGAGCGTGCCGAGCGTTGCTTCACCGAGAACCGAGAAGACCTCCGACCAGGGGGTCACATCACTCACGCAGCAACTCCGTCAACACAAACCGGGGCGCGGCGCACGTGCGCGTCCCGCTCGACCATCCACTTCAGGGCGGACTCGGAGCGCTCACCGCTCAGGCCGACCTTGAACTTGGCGACCGGCGTGTCACCGAGGCGGGTCAGCCCGCCACCGAGGATCGCCAGCTCCACGCCGAACCGGCTCGCCGCCTCCGGCAGCAGTGCCCCGACCGCGGCGAAGCCGACCAGCACGACCTCGGCGACCACGTCGTGGCGGCCGTCGGACGGGCGCAGCGGCTCGGCCTGGTCGGTGGCGGGCAGCAGCGAGGAGCTGACCCGGCTGCCGGGCTCGGAGACGAGGTCGAGCACCTTGCCGTGCTCCACCACGCGACCGTCCTCCAGCACCGCGACGTCGTCGGCGATCTTGCGCACCACGGCCATGTCGTGGGTGACCACCAGGACGGTGACGCCGAGTTCGGCGCGGGCGCGGTCCAACACGGTCAGCACCGAGTCGGTGGTGCCGGGGTCCAGCGCGGAAGTCGGTTCGTCGGCCAGCAGGACCGACGGCTTGGCGGCCAGCGCCCGGGCGACCGCGATCCGCTGCCGCTGCCCGCCGGAGAGCTGGTCGGGGTAGACCGAAGCCTTGTCGGACAGGCCGACGAGGTCCAGCAGCTCGCCGACGCGGGTGCGCCGCTGCGGCCCGGACACGCCTGCCGCCTCCAGCGGCAGCGCGACGTTGCCCGCGGCTGTGCGCTGGCGCAGCAGCGAATCCCCTTGCGGGACAACGCCGATCTGCCGGCGAGCGGCGCGCAGGGCACGGCCGTCCAGGGAAACCAGGTCGGTGCCGTCCACCCGGATGGCGCCCGAGTCCGGCTTCTCCAGCAGCGCGATGCACCGCGCCAGCGTCGACTTGCCGGCACCGCTCGGGCCGACCACACCGCACACCGCGCCGGCCGGAACCTCCATGGTGACGCCGTTGAGGGCGCGCACGGACCCGTTGCCGCTCTGGAAGGACTTGGTCAGGTTCTCGACTGTGATCACGATCGACTCCACATCAGCTCGCGACGGCCGCGCTCCACCGCGGGAGCAGCGGGCCAGGGAACTTCGGAAACGGAGGAAAGGGGCTGGGTCACATCGCGCGACGACAGGCGGTGGTGGTGCGTCGCCCGTGGTCGATGACGCGACGCTGCGTCAGCAGCCTCCGGATGTGGCTTTGCGACGACGATCCGGCCAGCAGCACGGGGGTGTCACCCGCAGGCGGACTGGCTAACAGCGCGTTGGAATCCACAGCTACTCCATCGGTCCTGGCGTTAGCACCTGCCCATCGGGTGGTTGCTGCGGCGTCGCGGAGCCAGGTCTCTCGGCCGCTCGGGATGGATTTCCCGAATAGTAGAACCCACTGGCGGATTCCAGCGCAAGTTGATAGTCGTCACTTTCTGGAATCGTTCGCCAAATCACACACCCGGACGAGCAGGAAACCCCTGGACATCAAGGGATGCGGGTGACCCGGAGTAGCGGCCCGGTTCCGCTTGGCAAGCGCCCAGACGGGTGGATCAGGCAGCGCCGTCGGCAGCCGCGGCTTCCGCGATGCGAGCGAAATCAGCGATCTGCAGCTGCTCCCCGCGAGCCGTCGGCTCGACGCCGGCAGCGCGCAGCAGGGCCTCCGCGCGCGCCGCGGAACCGGCCCAGCCGGACAGCGCGCTGCGCAACGTCTTGCGCCGCTGGGCGAACGCCGCGTCCACGACGCGGAAGACGTCCTCGCGCCGCGCGGTCGACGGCGGGTCGACGCGCCGGAACGACACCAGCCCGGAGTCCACATTGGGCACCGGCCAGAACACCTTGCGCGGCACCGGACCCGCCCGCCGCACGTCGGCGTACCAGGCGGCCTTGACGCTCGGCACGCCGTAAACCCGGCTGCCGGGTTCCGCGGACATCCGGTCGGCGACCTCGGCCTGCACCATGACCAGCCCGTGCTGCAGGCTCGGCAGCTCCGCCAGCAGGTGCAGCACGACCGGAACGGCCACGTTGTAGGGCAGGTTCGCGACGAGCGCGGTCGGCGGCACGGGGAAGTCCTCAGCACGCACGCGCAGCGCGTCGGCCTCGATCACGGTAAGCCGGTCGGCCAACCCCGGCGCGAACTCCTCGGCGGTGCGCGGCAACCGCGCAGCGAGCACCGGATCGATCTCGACCGCGGTCACCGCACCAGCGGCCGGCAGCAGCGCGAGCGTCAGCGAGCCGAGCCCGGGCCCGACCTCCAGGGCGACGTCGTCAGCGGTGACCGACGCCGAGGACACGATGCGCCGCACCGTGTTCGGGTCGTGCACGAAGTTCTGCCCGAGCTTCTTCGTCGGTCGAATGCCCAACTCCCCGGCCAGCCGACGCACGTCGGCCGGGCCGAGCAGCGCCGCCTGCTGGTCGTCCACAGTCAAAAACTACCCGCACCCCCCACCACCACCCCGAGCAGGTGCCGAACGCCGTGAAGGGCACCTCCAGGCTTCTGGAGGTGCCCTTCACGGGAGGAGTCAGCTCAGGCCGAGCTTGGAGGAGCAGCCGGGCCAGGCGCCGTAGCTGCCGCCGCGGGCTGCGCGGACCTTCTCCGCGATCGCGATCTGCTGGTCGCGGCTGGCCTGGTGCGGGTACGGGGCGTACTGGTCGCCGCCGTAGGCGTCCCAGGTGGACTTGTCGAACTGCAGGCCGCCGTAGTAGCCGTTGCCGCTGTTCATGGCCCAGTTGCCGGTCGCCTCGCACTGCGCGAGCTTGTCCCAGACACCGCTGGCGCTGCTCGGCGGCTGCTTGCCGCCGACGCGCACGACCTTCTCCTGCGCTTCCTTGGTGACCTTCTCGCCGACCGTCTCGCGGTTGACCTCTTCGCCGTTGCGAGTGGTCACGCGGGTGGTCACGATCTTCTCACCGGGCACGCCGGGGAACTCGACCCGCTCCTCGCCCTTGAACATCGAGTTGTCGACGATCTCGCGGACCGGCGGCTCGACGGGCATCGTCACGTTGATCACCGTGCTGCTGTTGCGCACGATGCTGACCTCGGCACCGCTGACCAGCCGCTGGTCGCCGCCGGGCGTGATGGTGTCCTCGGCGCCGAGCTTGAGGTTCTGCTCCTTGACCAGCTCGTCGATGTTCGCGGCGGTCGTGGTGATCTTGCGCGGCTCGTTGGCGCCGTCGATGACGGTGATGTCCTTGCTGGTCTTGATGACCAGCTCCATGCCGTCCGAGGGCACAGCCATGCCGCGGTCGGCGGACAGCCAGGCGCCGTCGGTGGGCACGCCGAGCTGCTGCAGCGCCTGCCCGACGGTGACCGAGCGGACCCACTCCTCGCGGATCTCGCCGTCCACGTTGAGCTTGAGCAGGCGACCGCGGTCGAGGGTGATGGTG
This sequence comes from Saccharopolyspora oryzae, assembly GCF_027853915.1. Lineage (GTDB taxonomy): Bacteria > Actinomycetota > Actinomycetes > Mycobacteriales > Pseudonocardiaceae > Saccharopolyspora > Saccharopolyspora oryzae. The sequence goes on along the minus strand of NZ_JAQGLA010000012.1, from coordinate 152,379 downwards.
TCGCCGTGGCCGACCTTGGCCTGCGGGGACGGGCTCAGCGCGTCGTGCGGGCCGACCGCGATGCCCTCTTCGGCGAGGACCTCGCCGACGGTGCTGTCGAAGGTGTTGACGGTGGTCTCGTGCCCGTCGACCTCGACGGTCACCGACTTGTCCATCGCGGCGGCCGCGCCGCCGGTGCCGGTGAGGGTGAGCAGCACGCCGGCCACCGCACCCTTGAGGAAGCGCCGCTTCCAGGTGGTGACCGCTTCGACGACCTCCGCGGGCGGAGCCTCGCTCTCCTCGGCCTCCGGGAGCGCGTCCGGGATGACCAGGGGCGGCAGGACGGTGGTCTCGGCGTTGATCAGCCGGATGACCTCGTCGACGTCGATCTCGGCGGTGGCGAGCATGTCCTCGGCGTCGGGTCCGAGGGCCTCGTAGATGTCCGCCGGGGTGATGTCCAGAGCACCCGGCGGGAAGCTGGGGTGGTCCTCGGCCGGGTAGGCCGGGTACGCGTCGTCGGGCCGCTCCAGCAGGCCGACGGCGGTGTGCTGCTCGGCCGGGCCCACCGGGGTGAACCAGTCCGTCGCAGAGTCGAAGGAATCGGCCCAGTAACCCTCGGTCCGATGACCGGGATAGCTGGGTTCGCCGCGTCCGTTCACAGGGTCGCTACCTCCCGAAGGCGGAAGTCGCGCTGGTGCGGGACGAGGATCGCGTCGGGCGAGACCATGTCTTCGCTCAACTCCTCACTCCCGGCAGGCGCACAACCTTCGTGCTTCGTGTCTGTATCCGACTCCCGCAAGCCAACTGCCGTCCAGCCGACCGGGGCGTCCTGTGCTCCGGCCCGCTTCCCCGACGTACACCGGCGAGACTAACGGGCGTTCCCCATGACTGGTTGTCATCGGTTACGAGGCCGAGACTCTAGCGTGATCAATGGGTGCAGCCAAGAACCCCGCTCGCCGCTGTGATCTGGGTTACGCCGGTTTGCCGGGCAACCAACCACGATCAGTTAGCTAAATCGCCCGAATTTGCCCCGTTCGGAGGTACCGAAGCAGGTGCGTTAACTGGTTAGCGAAGGCGTTCTGGTGACATATCACACGGGCCCGACGCCGACTGTTAGCGCAGCAAAACGGCCGTTTTCCGGCCTCCGTGGCGAGAAGACGACACGAGCCCGGCTCGAGCGCGCTGCGTGCTCGAGCCGGGCTCCCCTCCCCTCACCGTGGGATCTCTACGTCCCAGGGCGAGTCGTTCCCCTCATCTCGGCAGTCCCAACTTGCGCGCGCAGGCGGGCCAAGCCGAGTAGCCACCTCGATCCGCGCGCAAGGACTCGGCGATGGCGATCTGCTGCTCTCGCGTCGCCAGGTGCGGCAAGCGCTGGAACTGCTCGCCGCCGTAGGCCCGCCAGGTCGAGCGGTTGAACTGCAGGCCGCCGTAGTAGCCGTTCCCGGAGTTGATCGCCCAGTTGCCACCGGACTCGCACTGCGCCAGCCGGTCCCAGACTCCGGCGGCCTCGGCAGTGCTCGGCGACACCGCCGCGCCCGTCACCGCGCCGGAGAGCACGATGGCCGCAGCCGCGGTCGACTTCGCGAAAATACGGAACTTCATCGCAATCCTGACTGCTGTGCCTCCGGGCAGGAGGGCCTCCGCCTAGCAGCGGCGGAGTTCGGGGGATGCCCTCCATCCCGGCTTCCGAAGTGGACGGTAAGGAGGGCGCAGCGGACTGCAAGCGGGCGCGGTCGAACGCCCAATATCAAGAAACTGCCGGTGAACGGATGCGGCCCCGGGTTACACCGGATCGAGCGCGAAGAGCCGCTCGGCCGTGGCGGTGGTCGCTACGACGAGTTCTTCCAGTGTCATGCCACGGAGTTCGGCAAGATCCCGCAAGGTGTAATTGACGCAGTACGGCTCGTTCGGCTGTCCCCGGAAGGGGTGCGGGGTCAGGAACGGCGCGTCGGTCTCCACCACCATCTGCTCCAGCGGCACCAGCTGAGCCGCCTCGCGCAAGCCCTTGGCGTTGGCGTTGCGGAAGGTCGCGGTGCCGGCGAACGACAGCACGTACCCCGCGCGCACGCACGCGCGCGCGAAGTCGGCGTCCCCGGAGAAGCAGTGGAACACCACCTTCTCCGGCGCTCCCTCCTCCTCGAGGATCCGCAGGATGTCCTGGTGCGCGTCGCGGTCGTGGATCATCAGCGGCTTGCCGCTGCGCTTGGCCAGGTCGATGTGCCAGCGGAACGCCTCCTGCTGCGGCTCCGGCGGCGAGTAGTCCCAGTAGTAGTCGAGGCCGGTCTCGCCGACCGCGACCACCCGCGGGTGCTCGACGAGCTCCTCCAGCACGCCGCGCTCCGCATCGGCGAAGTCCTTGGTGCGGGTCGGGTGCAGCGCGACGGCGGCGAAAACCCGGTCGTCCCAGGTGGCCGCCTCGACCGCCCACTGGGCGGAGGCGATGTCGTCGGCGACCGTCACGACCCGGCCGATGCCCGCGGACTCGGCGCGGTCCACAATGGCCCGCACCTCGTCGGGCGTCTTCGCGCCGCAGGCGTCCAGGTGGGTGTGGGCGTCCACCGCGAGCGCCGGCAACGCCTCCGGCACCGGCGGCAGCTCCCGCTTCCGGTCCCGCTTGCTCATCGCACCCCTCCCAATACCGGCGGCACCCAGGTCGTCGACCGCGAGTTCCGGTCGTTCAGCACGGGTGAGGGGCACCCGCGACCGATCGGCCGCGGATGCCCCTCGACAAGACGGATCAGCTCTCGATCGGGGCCCACTCGGGGCCCGTCTCGCCGAGCTTCGGGTCGAGCTTGGCGAACAGCGGCGTCGGCTTGTTCAGCGGGCGGCCCACCTCGATGTCGGTGGACTCCCACTTCGCCTGCTCGGCCGCGTACTCGCCCATCAGCACCGGGTACTCGATGCTCGCGTCGTCCAGGTCCTGCACCTCGCGGATCTCCGGCTGCGCCGCCCAGACCCCGGTGCCGCCCAGCAGCTCGTGCACCTTCTGCGCCGAGTGCGGCAGGAACGGGGTGAGCAGCGTGTTGGCGTCGGAGACCACCTGCAGCGCGGTGTGCAGGACGGCGTCGCGCCGGTCCGGGTCCTCCTTGAGCTTCCACGGCTCCTGGTCGGACAGGTACTTGTTCGCGGCCGAGACCACCCGCATCGCCTCCTGCGAAGCGGCCTTGAACCGGGACTGCTCCAGGTGCTTGCCGACCGTCTCGAAAGCGTTGCGGGACAACGTCTTCAGCTCCTGGTCGGCCGCCTGCGGGGCGGTCGGGGCGGGCACCGCGCCGTTGTTCTTCGCGGCCATCGAGATGGAGCGGTTGACCAGGTTGCCCCACTCGTTGGCCAGCTCGAAGTTGGTGCGGCGGACGAACTCGTCCCAGGTGAAGTCGGTGTCCTGGTTCTCAGGGCCGGCCACCGAGATGAAGTAGCGCAGGGTGTCCGGGCCGAACTCGCGCAGGAAGTCCCGCACGTAGATCACCGTGCCGCGGGAGGTGGAGAACTTCGACCCGCTCATGGTGAGGAACTCGCTGGAGACGATCTCGTCCGGCAGGTTCAGCTCGCCGAACGGGCCGGGCGTGCCGCCCTTGTCGCCCTGGCCGTTGTGGCCCATCAGCAGCGTCGGCCAGATCTGGGCGTGGAAGGTGATGTTGTCCTTGCCCATGAAGTAGTAGCCCTTGGCCGACGGGTCGGTCCACCACTGCTTCCAGGCGTCGGCGTCACCGGTCCGGCGGGCCCACTCGACGCTGGCCGACAAGTAGCCGATCACCGCGTCGAACCACACGTAGAACCGCTTCATCGGCTGGTCGCGCCAGCCGTCCAGCGGGATCGGCACGCCCCAGTCCAGGTCGCGGCTGATCGCGCGCGGCCGCATGTCCTCGACCAGGTTCTGCGCGAACTTGAGCACGTTGGGCCGCCAGCCGGTGCGGGTCGACAGCCACTTGCCCAGCGACTCGGTGAAGGCGGGCAGGTCCAGGAACAGGTGCTCGGTCTCGACGAACTCCGGCTTCTCGCCGTTGATCCGCGACACCGGGTTGATCAGGTCGGCCGGGTCGAGCTGGTTGCCGCAGTTGTCGCACTGGTCGCCGCGCGCGCCGTCGTAACCGCAGATCGGGCAGGTGCCCTCGATGTAGCGGTCGGGCAGCGTGCGGCCGGTGGACGGGCTGATCGCGCCGGTCGTGGTCTTGGGCAGCACGTAGCCGTTGCGGTGCAGCGCGAGGAAGATCTGCTGGACGACCTCGTAGTGGTTGCCCGTGGTGGTGCGGGTGAACAGGTCGTAGGACAGCCCGAGGCCCTGCAGGTCCTCGGCGATGACCCGGTTGTACTTGTCCGCGAGCTGACGCGTGGTCAGGCCTTCGTTCTCGGCCTGCACCGAGATCGGGGTGCCGTGCTCGTCCGTGCCGGACACCATGAGGACCTGGTTGCCCGCCATTCGCTGGTAGCGCGAGAAGACGTCCGAGGGCACACCGAAGCCGGAGACGTGGCCGATGTGCCGCGGACCGTTGGCGTAGGGCCAAGCCACAGCGGTCAACACAGAGGCACTCATAGCGACCAGCCTACGGTTCGAGCAGGTGTGACCTCGAACGGGTTCCTGGTTCCGCCCGCGCGATCAGGTCAGCAGCGGACCGGGCGGGCGTTGGCCGGATCCAGGGCGTTCAGGACGAGGTCGGCGACGTGGGGGTTGAAGGCGACCGCGACGTGTTCGGAGTAGTCGTTCGGGCAGACGTCCTGGAGGACGGTGTTGGTCGCGTTGGGGGCGTCGAGGTAGCCGCTGGTGTACGGGGTGACCAGCTGGTCGTACTTCGTCATGATCGTCGTGTACTCGACGCCCGGGACCGCCGCGCCGCCCTCGTTGAGCTTCTGCATGAAGTCGGAGCCCTTGAAGAACTGCCGGCACGCGCCGCACAGCTCGTCCGGGATCTGGCCGACGACCGGGATCTCCTCGGCGATCCGGTCGAGCAGCTCGGTGGTGTTCTGCAGCGTGGTGCCGTCGTAGAGCGGGGTGATCGCGACGTAGCGCTGAACCTCGTCGGCGCCGCCGAGGAACTTCAGGTAGTACTGCGGCATCACGGTCCCCTCGGAGTGGCCGACCAGGTCGACCTTCTCCGCACCGGTCGCGGCCAGCACCTCGTCCACGAAGGCCGCGAGCTCGGGGGCGCTCTCCTCCATCGGCGAGAAGCCGCCGGTGAGCGGCGGCACCAGCGGTGGGCGTCCGTAGGTCAGCGCGAACACGCAGTAGCCCTCGTCGACCAGCTTCGGCCCCAGGTACGCCCAGTTCGTCGGGGCGGATCCGCCGAGGCCGTGCACCAGCACCACGGGCGTCGGGTGCTGCTCGCTGGGCTGGCAGCTCCAGTCGTTGACGCCGGGCGGGGCGGGCTCGACGTTGGCTGGCGCGGCAGCCGCCGGGGTCGCCGTGACCGCGAGCAGCGCCGCCAGTCCGGCCAGGACACCTCTGATCCGCATGTTCCGACCTCACCTCGTCGCGGGGCGTTTTCCGAAACACAACGGACTCGGATCGCCGAGGTGACGCGACGCGCCTGATCGACCGCCGAGTTCACCCGTACGCGCGCCGGGGCGGGTCAGGCGAGGTCGGCGCGGAAGAGGTCGACGTTGTAGGGACCCCACTGGGTCAGGGTGAAGTGGATCGCCGGGCCGTCGGCGGACCACGGGTGCTGGTAGCCGCCGTAGAGGGCGGGGTACTGGGCGCCGGAGACGAGGACCTCGCCGTCGGTCCACGGGCCGGTCAGCTCCGGGGCCGTGCGCAGCACGATCGCCGCGCGGTGCTCGTCCAGGTGGACCGCGAACCACTCCCCGAAGTGGCTGTTGAACTGCACGGACAGCTCTGCGACCGGGGCGCTGAGCACCGGTTCGGCGGCGTACGCGTCGCTGCTCCAGCCGGTGCCGGTCCAGTACTCGTACGCCGCCGGTTCCAGCAGGCCGTCGGCGTCGACGCGGGCCAGGTGCCCGGCGCCGAACCGCCCGCTCGGCGTGCCGAGGAGGTGCACGCGGCCGTCCACGACCCCGGCGAAGCCGATCATCTGGAACGGGTGGCCGCCCGGGTTCCGCCGCCGCAAGCGGCTCCACCAGCGCTGGCCGCGGTTCGGCCAGACCGCCGTCGTCGACTTCGCCCAGGTCAGCCCGCCGTCGTCGGAGTAGGCCAGCGCGCCGTAGTTGGTGTGCCACACGCCCGGCATCCCCCAGCGGCGCACGGACATGTAGTGCAGGTAGTTGCGGCCGCCGACGGCGATGCCGGCGGTCGGGATGACGGTGTGCTCGCGGCAGCCGGGGTCGCCGGGCAGGCACTGACCAGCGGTTCCGTCATCGCGCGGGAAGACCCAGTCGAACTTCAGCCCGGCGTCGAGATCGGTGTTGGTGGACCGGGCGATGACGTTGAACCGCCAGTCGGCGTGCTTGGGCCCGGCGCCGTGCCCGCCCCAGCCCTCGCCGTAGGTGTCGCCGAACGCGACCAGCACCCCGCCCCGCCCGTCGTCCCACAAGATCCCCAGGTCAGTCGCGGTGATCCCGAACCGGCTGGCGGTGCGGTTGACCGAATCCTCGCCGGTGATCCGGGTGAGCCTCGTCGCACCCAACACGCGCACCATGCCGACACCGTACGCGGAAATGATGTTTCCGCAGGCAAGGAAGGCTGTTGGCGGCCGTGGGCCTTGATGTCGGGCAGGGCCATACTGGCGCCGTGCCCGTCCTCACCCAGCCGATCGACGGGACGGCGAGCGCCGAGCAGGTGCTGCGCCGTCTCGCGGTTCGCGCGCGCCGCCGCGGACTGCCTCCGCCCGCCGCGCTGACCGGCGACTGGTTCGGCGGCTCCGCCGTCCTCGCACCGTCGGTGCGGATCGACGCCGTCCCGCCCGAGCGCGCCTTCACGACGTTGGACACCGCTGCGACGTCCGCCGAGCCCGGCACGGTCGGCGGCGGCTGGATCGGCTACCTCGGTTACGGGCTCACCGATCCCGGCCAGCACCTGCACCCCCGCCGGCTGCCGACGGCCGCGTGGGGGTGGGCCGATCACGTGCTCCGACGCGACTCGAGCGGGCAGTGGTGGTTCGAGGCGCTGGGCGGGGTTCCGCCCGAGCTGATCGCCGAGCTCGCCGACCTGGTCCGCGCGGAGGACCCGCCGCCTGCCGGGTGGACGGCCGGGCCGGTGCGGGGCCCGGATCCCGACGAGCACGGCAAGGCCGTTCTGGGCTGCGTCGAGGCGATCGGCGCGGGCGAGATCTTCCAGGCCAACATCTGCAGCCGCTTCGAGGTGCCGTTCGAGGGCGATCCGCTGGAGGTGTTCGCCGAGGGCAGTTCGCGTTTCCGGCCGGCGCGGGCGGCGTACGTGGCCGGGCGGTGGGGCGCGATCGCGTCGCTGTCCCCCGAGCTGTTCCTGACCCGGCGCGGGCGCGTGGTGCACTCCAGCCCGATCAAGGGCACGCTGCCGCGCCGCGGCCCGCAGGACGACGGCAACGCCGACCTGCTGCGTTCGTCCGCGAAGGACATCGCGGAGAACGTGATGATCGTGGACATGGCGCGCAACGACCTGGGCCGCGTCGCCGAGGTCGGGCGGGTCACCGTGCCGCGGCTGCTGGACGTGCAACCGCACCCGGGCGTGTGGCACCTGGTTTCGGACGTGCGGGCGGAAGTCCCCGAAGACCTGCCGAACTCGGAGCTGCTGGCGGCGACGTTCCCGCCCGCCTCGGTGACGGGTGCGCCGAAGGTGCGGGCGCTGGAGATCATCGCCGAGCTGGAGTCGCAGCCGCGCGACGTCTACTGCGGCGCGGTCGGCATGTTCTCGCCGGTCGCGGGCCTGGAGCTCAACGTGGCCATCCGAACCCTGGAACACGCCGACGGACTGTTCCACCTGGGCGTCGGCGGCGGGATCACCGCCGACTCGGACCCGAACCTCGAATGGCGCGAAGTCCTCGCCAAAGCCGCCCCGGCCCTGGCCCTCCTCACCCCGGACGACCGCCCCTAGCTCGTCCCCCGACGCAAATGCAATGGAAATCGGAGGTCCGATTTCCATTGAATTTGCGGACCACGGTGGGTCAGCGGCGGGCGGCTAGGACCGCGTCGTAGAGCTCCTTCTTCCGGACGCCCGAGAGCTCCGCGACCTCCGCCACCGCGTCCTTCAGGCGCATGCCTTCCGCTGCGCGCTGCTCCACCTGGTCCACCAGCTCCGCCGGGTCCGACGGCGCCGCCGGCTCGGCTCCGCCGAGCACCACGGTGATCTCCCCGCGGACGCCTTCGGCGGCCCAGTCCGCCAGCTCCGCGAGGGTGCCGCGGCGGATCTCCTCGTAGGTCTTGGTCAGCTCGCGGCACACCGCCGCGCGCCGCTCCCCGCCGAGCACCTCCACGGCGTCGGCCAGCGCGTCGGCGAGCCGGTGCGGCGCTTCGAAGAACACGCAGGTCCGCTCTTCCGCGACCAGCCGGCCGAACCAGCGCCGCCGCTCCCCCTGCTTGCGCGGCGGGAAGCCGTCGAAGCAGAAGCGGTCGGACGGCAGCCCGGACACCGCCAGCGCGGTGGTGACCGCGGACGGCCCCGGCAGGCAGGTCACCGGCAGCTGCGCCTCGATGCACGCCGTCACCAGCCGGTACCCGGGGTCGGACACGCTGGGCATGCCGGCGTCGGTGACAAGCAGGACCGTGCGTCCCTCGCGCAGAGCGTCGAGCAGCATCGGGGCTCGTGCGGACTCGACGGCCTCGTAGTAGCTGACGACCTTGCCGGTCAACGCGACTTCGAGGGAGCTGGCCAGCGCCCGGACCCTGCGGGTGTCCTCGGCGGCGACGACGTCGGCCGAGCCGAGCGCCTCGATCAGCCGCGCGGAGGCGTCGCGGATGTCCCCGAGGGGCGTGGCGGCGAGCAGCAACGTGCCGGAGTCCATGACCGCCAAGCCTAATGACGACAGCACCCCGGCTCCCCGCCGGTCATCACCCCGACGCGCCCCGGCATGTCGGGCCGACGACACGCCCGTGGACCGCAGTTTCAATTGAAACTGCGGAACCCAGGCACGGGAAATCGCAGTTTCAATTGAAACTGCGAGCCCCCGGTACGAGCGACCTGCCCCGTCGCCGGACCGGGAGGAGCTCTTGTCTCCTACGATCGGGGGTCGTGAGCGTCCTCGTCCCCAATCCCGGTGGCCGCAGCGCCGACGACCTCGTCCACGTCGGCCGCACACCACCGGCGCGGCAACCGGGCGAGAGCGATCCGCTCCCGCTGCTGGACGTGACGATGCCCTCCGACCGGCTCCGCGGCTGGCTCGTCACCCTCGCGATCACGCTGGTCGCCGTGGTCGTGCGGCTGTGGGATCTCGGCCGGGCGACCAACGAGGGCACGCCGGTCTTCGACGAGAAGCACTACGTGCCGCAGGCGTGGCAGATGCTGCGCAACGGCGGCTACGAGGACAACCCCGGTTACGAGCTCGTCGCGCACCCGCCGGTCGGCAAGCAGATGATCGCGATCGGCGAGTGGCTGCTGGGCTACAACCCGTGGGGCTGGCGGATCGTGGCCGCGCTGAGCGGCGCGCTGATGGTGCTGCTGGTCGTGCGCATCGCCCGCCGGATGACGCGCTCCACGATGCTCGGCGCGATCGCCGGCATCCTGCTGATCTGCGACGGGGTCAGCCACGTGCAGTCCCGCGTCGGGATGCTCGACATCTTCCAGGCGATGTTCCTGCTGGCCGCGTTCGCTTGCCTGCTGGTGGACCGCGACCAGGTGCGCAGCCGGATGTGGCAGGTCTGCGTGGACGGCAGGCTGGCCGACAGCCGCTGGGGTCCGCGGCTGGGGTTCCGCTGGTGGCGGTTCGGCGCGGGGCTGATGCTCGGGCTGGCCTGCGGCGTCAAGTGGAACGGCATCTACTACATCATGGCGTTCGGCCTGCTCAGCGTGATCTGGGATGCGCTGGCCCGGCGTTCGGCCGGGGTGCCGCGCCCGTGGCGGGCCGCGCTGCTGCGCGACACCGCGCCCGCGCTGTGGTCGCTGGTGGCGATCCCGCTGCTGGTGTACTTCGGCACCTGGGCGATGTGGTTCGCCAGCGAGACGGCCACCGACCGGCACGCCGTGCTCCTCCACGACGACGTCGGCGCCGGGTTCCTGCCGGATCCGCTGCGGTCGCTGATCTTCTACCAGCTCAACGTGCTGGACTTCCACACCCACCTGGTGACGCCGAAGACGCCGCACCCGTGGGAGTCCAAGCCGTGGGCGTGGCCGATGGGCATGCGCCCGATGCTCTACTACTACGAGTCCGGGATGCCGGGCTGCGGCCGGGCCAACTGCGTCGAGGCGACGATGCTGATCGGCACGCCGGCGATGTGGTGGCTGTCGCTGCCGGTCGCGGGCTGGGCGGTCTGGCGGGCGACGAGCCGGATGGACTGGCGCTACGCCGCGGTGCTGGTGGGCTACGGCGCGGGCTACCTGCCGTGGTTCCTCAACCTGGACCGCCAGATGTACTACTTCTACGCGACGCCGCTGGCCCCGTTCCTGGTCCTGGGCATCGTGCTGGTGCTGGGCGAGGTCCTCGGCACCCGGCAGCACAACTTCGAACGGCGCCGGACCGGCCTGCTCGCGGTGGCCCTGTACGTGGGCCTGGTGGTCGCGAACTTCATCTGGCTCTGGCCGGTCCTCAACGGCGACCCGATCACCCCGGAGCACTGGCAAGCGGAGCTCTGGCTCCCCTCCTGGCGCTGAGGGCCGGTTTCGCGAGACCCCCGAGCTCGCGAAACCGGCTGCCGCTCAAGCGCGGGGTTCCCAGCGGAACCAGGTGCGGGAGAGCAGCGCCAGCAGGGCCGTCCAGCCCAGGAGGGAGCCGAGGGCCGGGAGGACGTCCAGCGCGCTTGCGCCGGTCATCGCCGCGCGCGCCAGGTCCATCACGCCGCTGCTGGGCACGAGGTACATCTGCGGCGCGACCTCGGCGCTCATCGACAGCCACACCGCTCCGCCGATCAGCACCATGAACCAGGGCATGGTGGTGATCTGCGCCTGTTCCGAGCTCGCGGTCCAGGCGCTGGTGGCCGCGCCCGCTGCCAGGAACATCGCGGTCCCGAGCAGCACGGCCAGCACCAGCGGGAGCGGGTTGACCGGTGTCGGGGCGCCCATGGCGAAGGCGATGGCGATCACCACCGCGGTTTGAGCGAGTCCCAGCAGGACCACCGGTAGCAGCAGCCCGCCCAAGACCACCGCGTCCGACACCTCTCCGCTGCGCAGCCGCTTGAGGTAGCGGTCCTCGCGGCGGCTGGCCAGGGTCGCGGTCGTGGTGAAGTAGACGGTGAAGCCCTGGACGGCCAGCAGCTGCATGCCCAGCGCTCCGGCCCAGGCGAGCGGGCCCGCGCCGTCGGGGATGTGGTTGGCCAACGCGAATCCGAGCAGCAGCGGCACGGTCGTCGCGCTGAGCAGCACGGCCTTGTTCCGCGACAGCAGCTTCCACTCCGTGCGCCCGAGGGCGAGAACAGCCGAAGTCATGCGACCAGTGCCTCCTCACGAACGCCCTGGAAGACGTCCTCCAGCGATGCGTGGTGCGCGCGCAGACCGCTCAGCTCGAGCCGGCCGTCCGCCCACGACAGCAGTGCGTGCAGGTCCTGTTGCAGGTCGGGGGTGCGGACCTCGACGTGCGTGCCGGTCACGGTCGCCGTCCCGGCCAGCGGTGGCAGCACCGCGTCGCGCTGGACGTCGAAGGTGATCCGCGCGCGGTGCGCGGCCAGCACGTCGACCAGCCGACCGGACACCGCGATCCGCCCCTCGTGCATGATGGCCAGTCGGTGCGCGAGCCGTTCGGCCTCTTCGAGGTAGTGCGTGGTCAGCAGGACGGTGGTGCCGCGCGCGAGCAGTCCGCGCACCAGGTCCCAGGTGGCGCGGCGGGATTCCGGGTCCATCCCGGTGGTCGGCTCGTCGAGGAACAGCAGGTCCGGGTCGCCGAGCAGGGCGAGCGCCAGGTCGAGGCGACGGCGCTCGCCGCCGGAGAGCTGCCGGACGCGCACCGCGCGCCGCCCGGCCAGCCCGACCGCGGCCAGCGATTCGTCCACATCGGACGGGCGACTGGTCAGCGCGCTGCCCAGTTCCGCCGCTTCGAGCACCGTGAGGTCCCCGGCGAAACCGCCTTCCTGCAGCATGATGCCGATGCGGCGGCGGATCGAGCGGTCCTGCCGCGGGTCCTCCCCGAAGACCCGCACGACTCCGCCGCTCGGCTCCCGGTGCCCTTCGATGGTCTCCAGCGTGGTCGTCTTGCCGGCGCCGTTCGTGCCGAGCAGGGCGAACAGCTCACCGGCCTGCACGTCGAAGTCGATCCCCCGGACTGCCTCGAACTCGCCGTAGCGGCAGCGCAAGCCCTGCACGCTGATCACTGGTGTCGTCATGGGAACCAGCGTCGCCGGGCCGGAAGTGCGCCGGTAGCGCGTTCCGTCAGCGCTCGGGCGCAGTTCTGTCAGCGAAATCGATGACTCATGTCATTTCGATCGGCCGATCGCCGGGAATGTCCGATGCTGTACCCGTGACGACCCCCGAGTTCGACCCCCGCCGCATCCGGCGCCTGCGCCGGTACACGTGGTGGTCGATCGTGCCGATGCAGCCGTTCTACGTGCTGGCCCCGCTGCTCCTCCTGCTGGTCGGAGCTTCGAAGGGCCGCTACAGCACCGTCGAGGTGGTGCTGCTTGCGGTGGTCGCGGTGCTGGCCGCGATCGACGGCACGTGGATGGCCACCAGCCTCATGCAGGGCCTCGGGCACGGGAAGCACCGCCCGGTGGTGCACGTCGTGGTGTTCGCCGCCGCGATGGCCGCGATGGCCTACACGATGCACAAGGACGGCAGCGGTGCGCTGTGGTCGATGGTGGTCAGCGGCCTGGCCGGGGTGCACGTCTCGGCCGCGCCGTACCGGCTGCGCTGGCCGCTGGCGATCGGCACCGCGCTGGCGGTGGCGGTGATCGGCACGTTCGCGAGTTCGCCGGGCGACCCGCTGCGCGGGCTGATTCCCGGCGTCTTCACCGCCGTCCTGGTGTCCATCGTGATGTCGCTGGTGCTGGCCGCGGTGTGGTTCTGGGACATCGTGCTCGAGCTCGACCGGGCGCGGACGGTCAGCGCCGAGCTGGCGGTCGCCAACGAGCGGCTCCGGTTCGCCGCCGACCTGCACGACATCCAGGGCCACCACCTGCAGGTGATCGCGTTGAAGGGCGAGCTGACCGAGCGCCTGGTCGGCCACGACGACGCGGCGGCGCGCGCACAGGCCGCCGAGATCGCCGAACTCGCCCGCACCGCGCTGAAGGACACCCGCGACGTGGTGCACGGTTACCGCGGCAGCAAGCTGACCGCCGAGCTCGACAACGCCCGCGAGATCCTGGAAGCCGCCGGGGCCAAGACCACTGTGGACGGTGACGCGACGGCGGTGCCGCCACCGCTGCAACCGCTGTTCGGCGCGCTGGTGCGCGAGGGCACGACGAACGTCCTGCGCCACTCGCGCGCGGAGAACTGCCGGCTCAGCATCGCCGTCGAGGGTGCGCGCACCAGCATCGTGCTGCGCAACGACCGCGTGAAACCGCCGAACGGAGAGGCGGGTTCGGGCATCGACGGGTTGCGCCAGCGGTTCAGCGCGATGGGCGGTCACGTCGAGGCGAGGCTGGTGGACGATTGGTTCGAACTGCGCGGAACCGCCGCGGAACCGGGGAGGACGTCGTGATCCGAGTGGTGCTGGCCGACGACGAGGACCTGATCCGAGGTGCCCTCGCGGCGCTGCTGGACCTGGAACCGGACCTGTCCGTCGTCACCCAGTGCAGCAACGGATCGGAGGGGGTCCGCGCGGTGCGCGAGCACGCGCCGGACGTCGCGGTGTTCGACCTGGAGATGCCCGAGCTCGACGGCGTGCAGGCCGCCCGCCAGATCGGCGCGGAGGTGCCGGTCGTGCTGGTCACCCGGCACGCGCGCCCCGGCGTCCTGAAACGCGCCCTGCAGGCGGGGATCCGCGGTTTCGTCCCCAAGACGACGCCCGCATCGCGGTTGGCGGTGATCCTGCGCGACGTGCACGACGGCGGTCGCTACATCGACCCGGAGATCGCGGCCAGCGCGCTCACCAGCGACGCCTGCCCGCTCACCGACCGGGAGCTGGAACTGCTCACCCACACCCTGCAGGGCGGCACGATCGCCACCATCGCGACGGCGGTCCACCTCGCCCCGGGCACGGTTCGCAACTACCTCTCCTCGGCGATGACGAAGCTGGGCGTCTCGACCCGGCACGAAGCCGCCCGAAAGGCCTGGCAGGAGGGCTGGATCTGACGGTGCGGGGCGCCTCGGCCGAGGCGCCCCGCACTCGCTGCGGTCAGGCGAGGTCGGCGAGGGTCTTGCGGAGTGCCGCGACCGCCTCGACCAGCTCCTCCGGGCGGGCCGAGAGCGGCGGGCGGGCGCGCAGGGAGTCCGGACCGGACGGGAGGAACAGCGTCTTGTAGCTGTCCCGGGCGATCGCCAGGGCCCGGTCCCGCTGGGCCGGGTCGTGGAAGGTGATCGCGCACATCAGGCCGCGGCCGCGCGGGGCCTTGACCAGCGACGGGAACTCCGCCGCCAGGTCGCGCAGCTCGCCGAGCAGCAGCTCGCCCATCTGGCGGCTGTGCTCGAGCAGCCCCTCGGCCTCGACGACCTCGAGGATGCGGGTCGCGCGGACCATGTCGACCAGGGAGCCGCCCCAGGTGGAGCTGATCCGGCTGGGCTCGCGGAACGCGTTGTCGGCGATCTCCAGGACCCGGCGCCCGCCCATCACGCCGCACACCTGGAGGCGCTTGCCGAACGCCACCAGGTCCGGTTCGAGGCCGAGCGCCTGGTGGGCCCACGCCTGACCGGTCAGCATGCCGGTCTGCACCTCGTCGGCGACGGTGAGCACGTCGTTCTCCCGGCACAGCGCCTGCACCGCCTGCAGGAACTGGGGGCGCAGGTGGCGGTCGCCGCCCTCGCCCTGGATCGGCTCGTAGACGAAGCAGGCGATCTCCCGGCCGTAGCGCTGCACGGCGGCGCGCGCGGCGTCGAGGGCCACCACTTCCTCGGGCAGCAGTTCGGCGCTGTCCCAGCGCTCCCCCGGTTCGATCGCCGGGCTGGGGATGCGCGGCCAGTCGAACATCGGGTAGTCGCGGATCTTCGTCGGGTCGGTGTTGGTCAGCGACATCGTGTAGCCGCTGCGGCCGTGGAAGGCCTTCTCCAGGTGCAGCACGCGGGAGCCGCGCACGCCGATCCCCTTGCGCGCGTTGACCTTCGTCTTCCAGTCGAAGGCCACCTTCAGCGCGTTCTCCACGGCGAGGGTGCCGCCGTCGATGAAGAACAGCAGCGGCAGCTCGTCGATGCCGACCACGCGCCGGAACGTCTCGGCGAAGCGGGCTTGCTCGAACGTGGCGAAGTCCGGGTTGGACGGCTTCACCCGGCTGGCGCGCACCAGCGCGGCCTCGAACTCGGAGGTCCGCAGGCCGGGGTGGCCGTGCCCGAGCGGCGCCGAGCTGAAGAACATCGTCAGGTCGAGGTACTCGGTGCCGTCGCGCGCGTCGCGCAGCTTGCAGCCATCGCCCGCGTCGAGGTCCACGACGATGTTCATCAGGTCGCCGGTGACCTGCGCTTTCAGGGCCTCCACGACGTCGGTCCCCGCCTCGCGCGGCGCGGGTACGCCAGTCGGTGCCACGTCGCGAACGGTCTCGTGCTGAGCGGTCATCTTCGGCCTCCCGGACGCCGTGTCACGCATCACTTGTCAACAAGAATTACATCAGGGTTGCGAGAAGAAGCAACATCTTTCCGACAAGACTGCGTGAAGGCGAAAGATTTTCTTTCGCTGGCGGCAGGAGGGTCCCCGACCTGCGGGGAAGGGCACGGCTCAGCCGAGGAGGTGTTCGCGGCCGAACATGGTGGCCGCGGCGCGGGCGCTGGGCGTGCCCGCATCGAGGTCGGCGCCCGCTTCGCGGAGCACCCGCACGACCTCTTCTTCACCCTTGAACAGCGCTCCCGCGATGGGCGACTGGTCGCGGTCGTTGCGCAGGTCCGGATCGGCGTCGCGGTCGAGCAGCGCGCGCACAGTGCCGGCGTGGCCGTGGTAGGCCGCGAGCATGAGCAGGCTGTTGCCCGCTTCGTCCGTCGTGTTGACCGGCAGGCCGTGGTCGACGAACTCCAAGAGCTGCTCGGTCCGCCCTTCGCGCGCCAGGTCCATCGCCAGCTCCACGACGCGCTGGACCTGCTCCGGGGTGAGTCCGCTCATGAGTCCTCCTGGTCAGAACAAGGATCGGGGCGGCGGCCGCCAAAGCGACCGCCGCCCCGCTACTGGGTCGTCCGACAGGCTCTCAGCGCCTGACTTCGCTACCCGCACCGCCACGCAAAACGAGTTCTATAAAAGTTCTCAGAGCTCGCCCGCGGCGAGCGCCTCGATGGCCTTGCGCACGCCCTCGCCGTAGGCCGGGTCGGCCTTCGTGCAGTTGGCGATGTGGCGCTCCTTGGTGGCCTCGGAGGCACCGTCGATGGCCCGCGCGGTGTTCTCGAACAGCACCTGCTGCTGCTCCGCCGACATGCTGCGGAACAGGTTGCCCGGCTGCTCGTAGTAGTTGTCGTCGTCCTCGCGGTAGTTGAACCGGTCGGCGACGGCGCCCACGGCCTGGGCCGGGTCGCGGTACGCCGGCTGCTCCTGCCAGCGGCCGTAGGAGTTCGGCTCGATGGCCGGGGTGCCGCCCTGGTTGATCCGCATGGCGCCGTCGCGGTGGAACGAGTTCACCGGGTTCTTCGGCGCGTTGACCGGGATCTGGTGGTGGTTCACGCCCAGGCGGTAGCGCTGTGCGTCACCGTAGGAGAACAGCCGGCCCTGCAGCATCCGGTCCGGGGAGAAGCTGATGCCCGGGACCACGTTGGCCGGGTTGAAGGCGGCCTGCTCGACCTCGGCGTGGTAGTTCTCCGGGTTGCGGTTGAGCTCCCACTCGCCGACCTCGATCAGCGGGTAGTCCTTCTTCGACCAGACCTTGGTCAGGTCGAAGGGGTGGAAGCGGTAGTTCTCCGCGTCGGCCTCCGGCATGATCTGCACGTACAGCTTCCACTTCGGGAAGTCGCCGTTCTCGATCGACTCGTACAGGTCGCGCTGGTGCGACTCGCGGTCCTTGCCGACCAGGGCCTCGGCCTCGGCGTCGGTCAGGTTCTTGATGCCCTGCTGGGTGCGGTGGTGGAACTTGACCCAGAACCGCTCGCCCTCGGCGTTGATGAAGCTGTAGGTGTGCGAGCCGAAGCCGTGCATGTGGCGGTAGGACGCCGGGATGCCGCGGTCGGACATCACGATGGTGACCTGGTGCAGCGCCTCGGGCAGGTTCGTCCAGAAGTCCCAGTTGTTCTCGGCGTTGCGCATGTTGGTGCGCGGGTCGCGCTTCACCGCGTGGTTAAGGTCCGGGAACTTCAGCGGGTCGCGGAAGAAGAACACCGGGGTGTTGTTGCCGACGAGGTCCCAGTTGCCCTCTTCGGTGTAGAACTTCACGGCGAAGCCGCGGATGTCGCGCTCGGCGTCGGCCGCACCGCGCTCACCGGCGACGGTGGAGAACCGGACGAACAGGTCGGTCTTCTTGCCGACCTCGGAGAAGATCTTCGCGCTGGTGTACTGGGTGATGTCGTTGGTCACCGTGAAGGTGCCGAACGCGCCCGAACCCTTCGCGTGCATCCGCCGCTCCGGGATGACCTCGCGGTCGAAGTGCGCCAGCTTCTCCAGGAACCAGACGTCCTGCAGCAGCATCGGGCCGCGCGGACCGGCGGTCAGGGAGTTCTGGTTGTCCGGGACCGGGGCACCGGCCACCGTGGTCAACGGTTTCTGGTTGTTCTCAGTCAAAACTCGCTCCTCGGTGGGGTCTTCAGTCAGTCGTTCGCCCGGTGCAGCCGAAGCAGTCGGGGCTGCTGCCTCAGCGGTCGCAACAGCGTCGGCGCCCGCATGCGGATGCTCCGAGACCATCACGAGCACGGCAACCCGAAGCCGGGTCGCTCGGCAGCGGACGGCACGTCCAACAGCTATCAGCTTTTCTGGAACGAGTCAAATAAACACGCCCCTCGATCGACGTCGGAGCGAGGGAGTTCACCTCGCCGAACCCGCACGTCAACGCCCCGGCAAACCCACCCGAGCCATCCCGGACAACCCGAACGAGTGATGTCCCAGCCCCCTCGACCGACCAAGGCGGCTGTCGATCAGCAGCTCAGGCGGGCGAGGAATTCGATGCTCGCGGGACCGGACGGCATGCCGGGAAGCGCGACGTGCTCCCCCGCGCGCACCTCGACGTCGACGGCCTGCCCGTTGCCGGTTCTGGCGGAGTAGCGCCCCTCCGCAGGAATCGCGGTTCCTGCTGCGGCGCGGAGCATTCCGCCGCTGACGTGCCCGTCGATGCGGTGGGGCCTGCCCAGCGCGCGTGCTGCGGCCCGGACGTCGCCGCGGCGCAGGCACTCCCGGATCCGCGTGGAGGAGTGCGGTGCTTCTCCCGCTTGCACCAGGGGAACTTCGTGGGCCGTGAAGCCGTGATCGGCGCCGAGTTCGTGCAGCGTGGCCGTGGTGCCGCTGCCCCGGTGGCCGAACGTGAAGTTGGCGCCCACGACGACAGCAGCGGTTCGCAGACCGCTGGCGAGCACCTGCTCGACGAAGCTCGCCGGCGGAAGTTGCGCGAATCCGCGGGTGAACGGCAGCACTAGCACCGCGTCCACGCCGAGATCGCAGGCCAGCTCGGCGCGCCACTCGACGGTGGTCAGCGCCGCCGTGTCGCGCGGCGCGCCGACCACTCGTGCCGGATGCGGGTCGAAAGTGACCATCACCGCGGGCAGTCCGAGCGCGCGTCCGCGCCGGACGGCGTGGCCGATCAGGTGCGCGTGTCCGCGGTGGACGCCGTCGAAGACGCCGAGCGTGGTCACGCACGGGCCCCGTCCGGCGGGGATGTCGCCGAGGCCGCGCCACAGCCGTGCGCGGGAGGTCGTCGCGGCGGTCATGGCTGCGCTGCCAGGTCGGCGGGGTGTTGTGCGAGCGGGGTGACCTGGATGAGCGGGATGTCGAGCAGAACGGTGTCGATGCGGTCGATCCGCGCGTCGTTCATCAGATCCTCGTTCTGTTGGGGTTCCGCCGGGCCCGCCCTCCGTTGCGCGGGCCCGGCGGAGGCGTTGATCAGGCCGGTTCGAGGACGAAGTCGTAGTCAGCGCGCAACGCGCCGTCGCCGTGCGGACGGAGGTCGAGCACCAGCTCGGGTTTGGTGGCCTCGGCGACGTCGCTGTCGAGCCACTCGCCGCCTTCGAAGTACAGCTGCGTGGTGATGGTCCGGTGTCCCGGCGCCCGCACCAGGAGGTGCAGGTGGGCCGGGCGCCACGGGTGCCAGCCCGCGGCGGTGATGAGCTTCCCGGTCGGCCCGTCGGTGGGGATCTGGTACGGGGAGGGCTTGATCGTGTGGATCTGGAACCGGCCCTGGTTGTCGGCGACGATCACGCCGCGCAGGTTCCCCTCGGGAATGCCGGGGGCGAATCCCGAGTAGTAGCCCTCGGAATCGGCGTGCCAGAGGTCCAGCTCCGCCCCGGCGATGGGGTTTCCGCTGGTGTCGCGGACCTGGCCGGTGAAGACCAGCGGAGTGCCCTGCTCGTCAGGGCGGGCGGGCAGGTCGGCGACGGCGGGGAGTTTCCGCTGGTCCGGCAGGTAGTACGGCCCGAGGATGCTCCCCTTCGTGCCCTGCTGGGACCGGGCGGCGACGTCTTCGACGACGTGCTCGACGAAGACGTCGAGGAACAGCGGCCATTCGCCGCCTTCGCCGACGTCGATGAGCCACTGCTTGGCGGCCTGGAACTCGGCGTAGCTGACCTCGTGCTCCCGGATCGCGTCGTGCACGCCCGCCAGCACCGCGCCGACGACGGCGCTGACGCGCTCCGGCGGGACGTCGGCGGCGACGTGGTCCCGCCGGCCGGCGCGGAAGGACTCGGTGGCCGACGCGCCGGAACCGGCGGCGGTCGGCGAATGTTCTGCGGTGGTCATGGGAATCTCCTCGACGAGCAGCGTCAGCGGGACCGCAGGGCGGTGTCGCCGGGGTTGAACAGGTCGGGCACCGTCCACCCGTTGAGGTCGTACTCGGACATGCACTGCTCGGCGAAGCCCTTCATCGCGTCGGCGCTCCCGGACTGCTGCGCGGCGAAGAGCAGCTCGGCGCGCACGGCTTCGTGGTTGCCCGAGTAGTTGCGCTCGTAGAGCTCGTGCCTGCCGCCGAACTCGCTGCCGATGGAGTCCCAGATGAGCTTCATCAGCTTGACCCGTTCGATGGAGTCGTACCCGTTGGAGCCGCGCACGTACTGGTCGAGGTACGGGCGGATCTCCGGGGACTTGAAGTCGTCGGCGTGCGAGGGCAGGTAGATCAGCCCGCTGCCGAGGTCCTGCATGATGATCTCCCGGATCCGCGGGTAGCCGAGGGTCATGAACCAGCGGTAGGCCAGCCCGTAGTCCAGGTTCGGCAGCAGCGCGTCGTTCTTCCACTCGTCCGGATTCGCCGCCATCGCGTCGGTGAGCGCCCAGAACATGTTGCGCCACCCGATCACTTCGCCCACGCGGGTCTGGATGCCGCGGAAGTCCTTGGTGCCGGTGACCTCGACGCCCTTCATCAGCAGGCCCGCGAGGAAGTCGAGCTTGACGGCGAGCCGCGTGACGCCGTGGAAGGTGAAGCGGTGCAGGAATCCGGAGCCGGGGAAGAACGTGCTGGCCTTCTCCGCGTCGCCGTAGATGAAGACGTTCTCCCAGGGGATCTTCACCTTGTCCAGGATGAAGATCGTGTCGTTCTCGTCGAACCGGCTGGACAGCGGGTAGTCGAACGGGCTCGACGTCGAGTCGGCGACGTGGGAGTAGGAGTTGCGGCAGATCAGCTTCATCCCCGGCGTGCCCATCGGGACGGTGCACACCAGCGCGAACTCGCGCTTCTTGATGGGCAGGCCGTAGTGGGCGATGAAGTTGTAGTTCGTGATCGCCGACCCGGTCGCCACGACCTTCGCGCCGGAGACGATCAACCCGTCGTCGGTCTCCTTCTCGACGTGGATGAACAGGTCCTTGACGTCGTCGGGGTTCTTGTCCCGGTCCACCGGCGGGTTGATGATCGCGTGGTTCCAGTACAGGACCTTCTCCTGCGACTCGGTGTACCAGCGCCGGGCGTTGTCCGCGAACGGCTCGTAGAAGTCGGAGTTCGCACCGAGCGTGCCGAGGAACGAGGCCTTGTAGTCGGGGCTGCGCCCCATCCAGCCGTAGTTCATCCGCGCCCACTCGGCGATCGCGTCGCGGTCGGCGACGAGGTCTTCCCGGCTGCGCGGCGTGCGGAAGAACGGGTGCGTGAACCCGTTGTTGCCGGTGTCGGTCGGCGTGGTGAGCACGTCCTGCTTGTCCGGGTCGTGCAGCGCGTCGTACATCCGCGCGGTCATCCGCACCGAGTTGCGGAACGCCGGGTGCGTCGTGACGTCGTCGACCTTGTCGCCGTAGAGGAAGATCTCGCGGCCGTCCCGCAGGGACTCCACGTACTCCTCGCCGGTCATCGGCCGGGACGCGGTGGGCTTGGCCGCCGACGGGCTGCGGGTCTCGTGCTCCTGGTGCGTGGTCATGCTGGACCTTTCTTCGTTGAAACGGTCGTGCTGGCGGGAATTCGGTCAGGAAGCCGCGGTTCGCTCGCGCCGCAGCGGTGAGAAGTCGGTGCCGGCGTCGAACCAGCCGGCGTCCGGGCAGTCGACCGACGCCGCCCAGTGGGCCTTGTCCTTCTCGCGGAGCGCGCGGAACCCGCCCGCGTAGAACAGCAGCGGTTCGGCCTCGGCGACCTCGATGGCGGCGATCTCGCCGATGACGATGAGGTGATCGCCCCCGTCGTAAGTGCGCCACGGCCGGCAGGTGAGCGTCGCCGCGTTGCCCACGAGCACCGGGGCCAGCGGGGTCTCCACCCATTCCGGCTGGGGCTCCTGGGGGCGCCCCGCGAAGTGCCACGCGGTGGCGAGCTGGTCCTCGGCGAGCACGTTGACCGCGAACGGCGCCCCGTCGAGGTAGGCGCACGCCTTCGACTTCCGGGTCAGCGTCACCTGGCACAGGGCCGGGTCCAGGGACACCGCGGTGAACGCGTTGACCGTTGCGCCGTGCGGCTGGCCCTCGTGGTTGCGGCAGGTCACCACGGTGACACCGGTGGCGAACCGGCCCAGTCCGTTGCGGAGTTCTCGGTGGTCGAGTCCCATCGGCGATACCTCCTGTACGCTATGCGTGCAGTTTGAACGCTATGCGTTCAAAGGAGGGTGCACTGGCTCACAGGTTCGAGTCAAGGGGGACATGCGGGAAAATGGCGGCGATGACCACCAGAGAGACCGACCGCGACTACATCCAGAGCATCGAGCGGGGCTTCGCGGTGCTGCTCGCCTTCGACGCCGAGCGGCCGAACCCGACCCTCGCCGAGATCGCTGCCGCCACCGGCCTCTCCCGGCCGGCCGTCCGCCGCATCCTGATCACCCTCCAGCGCCTCGGCTACGTCCGCAGCACCGGCAGCCGCTGGGCCCTGACCCCGCGCGTGCTCAGCATCGGGCAGCACTACTCCGCGTCGAACGCGATGACCGACCTCGCCCAGCCGCACCTGATGGAACTGGCCGAGCGGACGCAGGAATCCGCTTCGCTGGCAGCCCTGGACGGCGGCGAGATCGTCTACATCGGACGGGTGCCGGTGCGCCGGATCATGAGCATCAACGTCTCGCTCGGCACCCGGGTCCCGGCGCACGCGACCTCCATGGGGCGCGTCCTCCTGGCATGGGCATCACCGGTGGAGGTCGAGCACGCGATCAAGCAGTCGGGACTCAAGGCGTACACCTCGCGCACCATCACCGACCAGGCCGTTTTCCGGGAGGAGCTCCGGAAGGTCCGCCAGCAGGGCTGGGCCATCGTCGCCGGAGAGCTCGAGGAGGGCCTCCTGTCCGTCGCCGCACCGGTGCGCGACCAGACCGGGACGGTCGTGGCCGCGCTCGCGTCGTCGACGTCCGCCGGCCGGGCCGACGTCGAGCAGCTGCGCGAGGAACTGGTCCCGCTGGTGGTGCGCACCGCGGCGCGCATCAGCAAGGAGTTCGGCCTGAGGACCGACGACGAGTACGAGACCCCCACCCCCAGCAAGGGCTTCGAGGGTTTCTTCTGATCGAATGTACGCGTAGCGTATTGAATGCCCGCTATGCGTACAGCGATCTCTAGTTCTCTGCAGCCCAAGATTTCACGCGAAGTCCGGCAACGCGGACCAATTCGTCCGGCGGCACGTGCACTATGGCGCGGCACGTGATCTCGCTCGGAAGGTGGAGCGTTGACCGACCAGGCCGGAACGTCGACGAGCGGTCGCGACGGCTTCAACCCCGGTTGTGCGGCGGCCTGCGCAGTGGTGCCCTTCCTCTCCCTGGCGGAGGTAGAGATCCTCATCTCGGGCGGGCCACGCGAGTGGCACTCGATGGGCCAGATGGTCGCCCTGGTCTTCGTCTACCCGATCCTGTGCGTGATCCAGGGCCTGGTCGTGGGATCCGTGATCGCCGCGCTGGTGAGAAAGCGCGAAGCCCGCCAAAAAGGACTGAACAGCAAGGACATCGAGTCACAAGGAACCCTGACCAAGTGGTTCGTGATCGGAACGGCGACGGCCGCAGCAGTAGCAGCGACCTACATCGTGCCGACCTCCACTTGACTTGCGCTCGTTCGACGTCGTTCAGATCCTGATCACAGCCCCCGCCCGACCAGGTGAACTACCGGCTGCGGGGAACCGCAGTTTCAATTGAAACTGCGATCCGTCGTGGGTGGGATTTGCAGTTTCAATTGAAACTGCGGATTCGCGGAACCAGGACGGCCCGCCCATCCGGGTGATGAGCAGGCCGTTGCGGGGCGGGGTCAGCGGCCAGCAGTGGCTGCGGCGAAGTTGTCGCGGGCGGTGACGGCGATGTCGGGGAAGTCGCTGAAGACCCCGTCGATGCCCTGGTCGAACAGCTTCCGGGCGTATCCGAAGACGTTGCCGAAATCAGTCGGGACGGTCGAGGACCGGAAGTCGGCGGGCAGGAACTTGTTCTCGGCACGAATCTCGTACGGGACCACCTCAAGCCCGGCCTGGTGCGCGTCGGCGACGACGGTGGTCGGCTGGGTGAGGTAGCCGTTGGCGTTCGTCGGCAGGATGTACGCGAGGTCCGGGCCGATCATGTCGGCGTACTCGGAGATCTTCCGCAACTCCTCCGGCTTGACCAGGTCGGCGTAGGTGCGCGGGTCCCCGGCTTCGACGAAGTCCTGCGGCGCGCCGTTGTCGCTGATCAGCTGCACGAGCTTCACCTGCAACGTCTTGTTGAGCTCCTTGAGGTTGCTGACCTCGAAGGACTGCACGACGACCTTGGCATCCGGCCGGTTCAGGCCGCTGCTGTTCAGCGACTTGATCAGCCCGGGCTCGATGGGCAGGCCGAGCTTGGCGAAGTAGCTGGGGTGCTTGGTCTCAGGGACGACGCCGATGTCCCGGCCGAGTTCCCGGGACAGCCGCGCACGCAGGTCCAGGACCTCCTGGAACGTCGGCACCTCGTAACGGCCGTCGTAGATCGTGTTGTGCTGCCGGACGTCCGGGATGCGCTCCTTGGCGCGCAGGGTCTTGAGCTCGGCGAGGGTGAAGTCCTCGGTGAACCAGCCGGTGATCGAATTGCCGTCGACGACCTTAGTGGTCTTGCGGCTGGCGAACTCGGGGTGCGCGGCGACGTCGGTGGTGCCGCCGATCTCGTTCTCGTGCCGGGCGACCAGCACACCGTCCTTTGTCGACACCAGGTCGGGTTCGATGTAGTCGGCGCCCATCCGGGCGGCCAGCTCGTAGGAGGCCAGCGTGTGCTCCGGTCGGTACCCCGGGGCACCGCGATGCGCGAAGATCTCCACTCGCTCGGTTTGGTCCGGCCGGTTCGGTGCGGCCATGGCGGACGCGGTGACCAGCCCCAGCGCGGCTGCGCCCGCGACGGCCAGCGCCGTCAGTCGAACCTGGATTTTCATCTGTCCTCCTGCGTCTCGCGCGCAGTCGATCATTGCGGCACCTTCGGGCCAAACACTGACCGCTGTGATCGACCATTCGCGCAAGCCGGAGCGACCCCACGACGACCGCCGGATGAACTAAATGGGAGCGACCCGTATGGCAGACGTCGCTCGGCGCGTTCGCGCATGGGTTGACGGGGTCCGCGCCAAAGTCGCGTGCCGCACGCTCCGGTAACCAAGCTGACTGGTCGACGGCACGCGACGCGGCCACCGCCACGACGAGTCCCACCGGCGGCCGCGTCGCCAAGGCCACATCGACGGACGTCGCCGCCGTCGTTCAGCCCCGCGGGTCCGGAGCGGTGAACCGACCGAAGACCTCTTCCAGCTCCGAAGCCACCCGGATCACCAGGTGGTCCTCGAACGGCCTGCCGACGACCTGCACGCCGACGGGCAAGCCCTCCGCCGAGTACCCGCACGGCACGACGACGACGGGGAACCCGAGGATGCTCATCGCCCGGCAGCTCGACCCCAGCTGGTTCCACGGCACGCGCTGCCCGTCGATCTCGAACTCGGCCTCGGCCGGGTCGACGGCGGGCACGCTCGCCACCGGGAGCAGCAGGACGTCGTGGTCGTCCATGAAGGACAGGACCTCGCGCAGGATCTCGTCGCGGGCGCGAGAAGCACCGAACAACCGGGAAACGGGCTGCGACGGCTCCTCGAGCAAGCTCTCCCGCAGCGGTGGGCTGACCAGGTCATGGCGACCGGCCGCCAGCCGGACCACGTCGGGCATCCCGGCGGCCGTCCGCAATTCGACGAACACCTCGGCGGCCCGGTCGACGCCGGGCGGGCGGGTGTTGGACACCTCGACGCCCCGAGCCGCCAACGCCGCGGCAGCGCCCCGGACCACCTCGACGACGTCGGATCGCACGGGGACGGTCCCCTCCCCCGCGAACCAGGCGCAACGCAGTCCCGAGATCTCCACGTCCTGGCCGCCCGGCGTCACCGGCACGGTGTTCGGGTCCACCCCGTCCGGTCCGCGCAGCAGCTCGAGCAGGACTGCGTGGTCGGCGGCGCTCCGGGCCAGCCAACCGATCGTGCCCAGCCGGTGGAGCACGGAGAACGACGGCGGGACCGGGAATCCGCCGCCGGGCACGAACGGCAGCATCCCCGTCTGCGGGATCAGCCCGACGGTCGGGCGCATGCTCGTCAATCCCGTGCAGTGCGCCGGCCACCGGATCGAGCCGCCGAAATCGGTGCCGAGCCCGAACGCCGCCATGCCCGCCGCCACCGCCGCGGAATCCCCGCCGCTCGACCCGCCCGAGGTCAGACGCGAGTCCCACGGGTTCCAGGTGTCCCCGAACAGCGGGTTCGAGCTGTGCGTGGCGACCGCGAACTCCGAGCAGT
The DNA here is from genome assembly GCF_027853915.1 of Saccharopolyspora oryzae. Taxonomy (GTDB): domain Bacteria; phylum Actinomycetota; class Actinomycetes; order Mycobacteriales; family Pseudonocardiaceae; genus Saccharopolyspora; species Saccharopolyspora oryzae. The sequence goes on along the minus strand of NZ_JAQGLA010000012.1, from coordinate 126,076 downwards.
TGGTCTTGCCCACCGGGATCGCCCCGGCCGCCAGCAACCTGTCGACCGCGGTCGCCGAGGCGGTGGGGACGTGGTCGGCCAGCAGCGGACTTCCGGCGGTCGCGGGCAGTCCGGCGAGCGCGAGGGTGTCCTTGACGGTGAACGGCACCCCGTGCAGCGGGCCGCGGAAGTTACCGCTCGCCGCCTCCTCGTCGGCACGAGCAGCGTCCTGCTCGACCTGCGGATTCGTGGCCACGACCGCGTTGAGCACCGGCCCGCGATCGCGCACCCGCGCCGAGCAGACGTCCACCACCTCGGCGGCGGAGACCTCACCACCGCGAATCGCTGCCGCGATCTCCGTCGCCGACGCCGCAGCGATGTCCATCGTCGTGTCCGTGTTCTCCACCGGTTCTCCCGCTGTCCTGCTCTGAGACTTACTTGCCGGCATTCGTCATCGAGATCTTCGAGGTCTCCTTCGCCAGGGCCACGCACACCACCATGAGCACCAGCGTCGCCGAGAGGTATCCCGCCACGGAGAAACCGGTCTGGGTCAGCACGATGAGCTCCATCGCGATCAGCGGCGCGAAGCCACCGCCGAACACGCCGGCCATCTGGAAACCGACAGCGGCCCCGGTGAAGCGCACGTTGGTCGCGAAGAGCTCCGGGATGAACGAGGCGATGGGCGCGTACATCGCGGCGACGACCGCCAGACCGATGCCGGGCGCGATGAGGACGAGGAACGTGCTGCCCGAGTCGATCATCGCGAAGAACAGGAAGCTGTACGCGATCCCGGCGAGCGCTCCGCCGATCATCACGGGGCGGCGTCCGAGCTTGTCGCACAGGTGCCCGAAGCACGGGATCGCGATCGACTGGGCCACCGCCGACAGGGTGGACGCCGCCAGCGCCAGCGACGGATCCATGCCCAGGTGCTCGGGACCGTAGACGAGGATGAACATGGCGAAGATGTAGAAGGCGATGTCGCTGCCGATGCGGGCACCGACGGCGAGCGCGAGTTCCTTCTTGTAGTGCTTGAAGACGTGGATCAGCGGGGCCCTCACCTCGGCCTCCCGCTGTTCCTTCTCCTTTTCCTCGGCCGCGGCGAAAACGGGGGATTCGCCCACCTTCATGCGGATGTAGAAACCGATCGCCACGAGCGCGAAGCTGATCAGGAACGGAATCCGCCATCCCCACGCCATGAATTGCTCGTCGGTGGTCAGGGCGCTCGTGAGCGAGAAGATCCCGGTGGCCAGCAGGAGTCCGACGGGGGCGGCGACCTGGACGAGGCTGCCGAGCAGTCCGCGCCGCCCCTTGCCGTCGGATTCGGTCACCATCAGCGCGGCTCCGCCCCACTCGCCGCCGATTCCGAGGCCTTGGACGAAGCGCAGGATCACGAGCATGATCGGGGCGAGCAGCCCGACGCTTCCGTAGACCGGCAGGACACCGACCAGGGCGCTGGCCAGGCCCATGATCAGCAGGGTCGCGATGAGCACGTTCTTGCGCCCGATCCGGTCGCCGAAGTGCCCGAACAGCGCCGCGCCCAACGGCCGGACGACGTAGCCGACGGCGTAGGTGGCGAGCGCCAGGAGCAAACCGGCGGTGGCGTCCCCCGCCGGGAAGAACAGGACCGGGAACACGATCGACGCGGCCGTGCCGTAGACGAAGAAGTCGTAGTACTCGAGCGTGGTGCCGACGAAGCTCGCCAGGACGACCCGTTTGACGGACCGCTGATCGGTCCCGTTCGCAGTGCTCTTCGATGCGCTGTTCGCCGCAGCGACAACGCCGCCGCCCGGATCGCCCTGTTTGATATCGGTCATCGGTTTCTCCTCGTTGAGCGCCATCCGGGCGATTCGCGATGATGCGATTCGGATGGTGATGACTTCTCGCCCCGCGTGCATTTCTCGGCGGAAGTGGGAAAGCGCGGTGAATCCCGCACGATTCGTGCGTTCCGGTCCGCTGCGCACTCCGCGGAATCGAACGTGGCGCCGGGTCGTCCGCGCCGATCGTCGTTCTGGGATCCCGGATCTGGATCCCAGAACCATTCTTGGATGGGGCAAATCACGGCTCAAGGGCTCGCTGGGCTGAAATTCCATCCCGGTTCCGGCATCGCCCGAGATCAGGACCGGTCCAGGACATGACAGGACCCCGGTTCGCGGGACGCGCGCCCGCGAACCGGGGTCCGCTCACGTTCAGCTCAGCAGCGATCCCCAGCGCGGGTCGAGCAGCGGAGCACCCGCGAGCACCAGGCTGTGCCAGAGGGTCACCGCCACGGAGTCGAGGACCGGAATGCCGAATTCGGCTTCCAGCGGTGCGACGACCGGCGCACCGTAGAGGTTGGTGCACAGGTACACGAGGGCATCGGGCTTCTCCCGCAACAACTTCCGGGACGGTTCGAGGAGCTCGTCGGGAGCGACACCGGCGAAGGCCTCGTTGTCCGACAGCGACCAGCCGACGCTCGAGGTCACCTCGATCCCGTGAGCGTCGTAGACGGCGGCGACCGAATCGTTGACGTCGTCGGTGTACGGCGTGAGCAGAGCGATCCTGCCGAGTTCGTGCCGGCGCAGGAGTTCGAGCAGCGCGAGGCTGCTGGTGGTCGCCCGGATCCCCGTCGCGTCGGTGATCGCCGCGGTGATCTCCCGGTCGTGCTCGATCCCGAGCCAGGACCCGCTGGTGCCGTTCCACGCGATCGCGTCGACCTTCGCGGTGGCCAGCAGCTCCCCTGCCTCGCGCATGGCCGACACGTCGAACTGCCGGTCGGAGTCCTGGTCGAGGCCGATGCGCGTGACCTCGGTCCGCGCGGAGTGGACGGTGACGTCGGTGCGGTCGCCGAGGATCCGGTAGGTCTGCGGTTCGAGGCAGGTGTTCGAGGAGGGAACGATCATCCCGAGCCTGAACGGGCGTTGCGCGGTCATCCGGCCACCTCCACCGGGTCGCGGCCCGGGATCGTGCTGAACGGTCGTTGCTGGAGGAATCTCCCCACCGGCCCGGGGTCGTGAACGCCGTCGGAGTCGACGACCACGCGTCCCGCCGCGATGACGGTCTGCGGCCAGCCGCGCAGCGCCATCCCTTCGAACGGGGAGAAGTCGGTTCCCATGTGCAGGGCGGATCCGTCGACGGCCGCCTGGTGGCCCGGGTCGATGACCACGAGATCGGCGTCGCGACCGGCTTCCACGGCTCCCTTGCCGTCGAGCCCGTTGAGCCTGGCCGGTTCCGCGGCGAACACCGACACGAAGTTCTCGAGGCCGGTGAGGTCCTCGGCCACCATGTGCGTGAAGCTCACGGGGAGGCGCGTTTCCACGCCGGGCAGCCCGTGCGGCATGAAGCGGATGTCGTCGGCGCGCGCACGCTTCTGGCCGAGGTCGTAGGCCGAATGGTCGGACGACATCGCGTCGACGTCGCCAGTGAGCAGGCGGGACCGCAGGGCTTCCATCGTCTTGCGATCGCGCATCGGCGGGCAGCAGGCGTAGAACTCGGGCAGCGGCCCGTCGTAGACCTCCGAGTTCAGCGCGATGTAGTGCGGGCAGGTCTCGGAGTACACCGGCAATCCGCGTCCTCGGGCCTCGGTGACGAGGTCCACCGCACCGGGGGTCGACTGGTGGACGAAGTAGACCGGCGCCCCGATGTACTCCGCCAGCGCGATCACTTCCCGGACGCTGGCCTCCTCCGCCAGTTCCGGCCGCGTCACGCCCAGCTGGCGGATGTCGATGCGCCCGGTCGCGGCCTGGCGGTCCGTGCTCGCGACGATGATCTCGTCGTGCTCGGCGTGGACGTAGCTCAGGCCGTCGATCCGGGTCATCTCCTCGAAGACCTTGAGGATCGTGTCCCGCGTGGCCATCGTGGTCCCGCGGTTGGTGGTGTAGAGCTTCACCGACCGGATTCCCCGTTCGGCCAGGCTCCGGAGCTGCGCGGGAACGCTGTCGTCCCAGTCGATCACCGAAGCGTGCAGACCGACGTCGCAGCGGGCCTCGGCGATCATCGCGATCTTCGCCTCGGCAGCCGCCAGCGGGGACTCCTCCGGGCCCGCCGGGATCCCGAAGTCCATCACGGTCGTCGTTCCGCCTGCGAGCGCCGCGAGGGTCGTGGTCGCGTAGTCGTCCGTGGTCCGCCAACCCCCGGTGACCTGGGCGATGTGGCAGTGCCCGTCGACCCCGCCGGGGATGACGATGCGGCCGCTGGCATCGATCACGCGATCGGCGTCCGGTACCGGCGCCGAGGCGTCGAGGACGTCGGCGATGACGCCGTCCGCCACGAGGACGTGCCCGGACCTGCGTCCGCTCGCATTGGCGATGGTCGCGTTGGCAACGACCAATGTGGACTTCCGCGGGGCGCTCATGCTTGTTCCTCCACAACGGCGGGGTCGGCGGACGGCGAGCGCAGTCGTTGTCGCTCCCCGAGCAGCTCGTCGAGCTCCGGGGACAGCCCGGACCGCGGTTTGGCCGGCGGGGCGGAGAACGAACCGGCCCGGTGGGCACCGGTGTTCATGGCGACCAGCGACTGCGCGAAGTTCACCCCGGCGGCGATGCCGTCGACCACCGGCACCGGGATCTCGTCGACGACCTCGCGAGCCAGCCCGGCCAGCGGCGCACCGGCGAGGATGATGACGTCGGCCCCGTCGTGGCGGACGGCGCGGTTGGCCAGTTCGACCAGCTGCGTCCGGAAGTCGTCCTGCACGGTGCCGATCGCCTCGAGCGGGTCCTGCAGGCTCCGGATCGAGGCCAATCGCGGCAGATATCCGTGCAGGTCCACGCATTCCCGGTACCAAGCGGTGATCCGCCCGGAGATGGCGATGATCGAGAACCGCTTGCCCAGCAGCGAAGCAGCCGCCAGCGCGGCCTCGGTGATGCCGACGACGGGGACGTCGACGAGTTCTTTCAACGCAGGCAGCCCGGGATCTCCGAACGCGGCCACGACGACCGCATCGGCTCCGCGGTGCTCGCTGATGGCCTGCGCGACCGCCGGTGCGGCGATGAGCGACTCCAAGCGCGTCTCGATGTACTGCATCCCGGCGCGGGCCGTGACCACGGTCAGCTCGGTCCCCGGGTGGAGGTTCCGGCGCGATTCGGCTTCGATGAGTTCGCTGACGTCCGTGGAGATGTTCGGGTTGATGACCAGAAGTTTCACTGGTTCCCTCCAGTCACTTCCGCGTGAAGGTCGGGGAATTGGGCGCGGTACTTCGCGATGTGCTCGGCGGATTGGCGGGCCGCGACGTCGGGGTCGCCGGTGGCGATGGCCGCCAGCAGCCGCCGGTGCTCGTCGATGAGCTCCTCGAGGTCCTCGGCGTGCCGGAACAACCAGTGCAACCGGCCGATGAGCGGTTCGAGCGCGCTCCGCAGGAGATCGTTGTCGGCGATTTCGGTGACCTTGTCGTGGAAATCGTTGTTGATCTTCTGAGCGGTCCGGTAGCGCCCGGCGGCCAACTGGCTGGACGCGGCTTCGAGCAGCTCGCCGAGCTCGGCGAAGTCCTCCCGGCTCCCCCGCTCCGCGGCCAACCGGCAAGCCAGGACTTCAAGCGCAGCACGCAGGTCGAAGAGGTCCCGGACTTCCTTCTCGCTCAACCCGGCCACGACGACGCCCCGACCGTCCTTCTCGACGACCAACCCGTCCTGCCGAAGCATCCGAAGAGCTTCCCGGACGGGAAGTCGGGAAACGGTGAACTCCTCGGCAAGAGCCCGTTCGACCAACCGAGTCCCAGGAACGTAGTAACCCTCGAAGATCCGCTGCCGAAGGGTTTCGTGCACCTGCTCCCGCAGGGGCTGCGACTTACCGCCCGACGCCCCCTCCACCATCACGCGCCCTCCAAGCCCGCCGCAAAGCCGCGGGATCCCACCCTGGGATCCCGACCAAACCTAGAAGTGACCCCAGTCACCGAACAACCCCAACATGGGCTCAAATTCCAGCCCACAAACCCAATACGGTGCCGGTAGCGGAACCTCAGCACCCGCCTGGACTCCAGATACCCGACTTCATGCACGCCAGATCGAACCCACCGCGAGAAGCCCGATAAAAGCGGACCGAAATGCTGGTCCAAGACCAGGCCGGGAACCCCACCCACGGCGAGAAGCCCGATAAAGGTGACCACCGCACCGTGGGGGCCCGCGGGGGCTCGGCCCCCGCGACAGATACGCGAAACGCAAAAAGGCTCGCGCTCTCAGCGAGCACGAGCCTCCCATTGCGTGGAGCTGAGGGGAATCGAACCCCTGACCTTCTCGATGCGAACGAGACGCGCTACCAACTGCGCTACAGCCCCTTGCCTCGAGGACTTGCCTCTCGGCTTTGTTGTGATTAGTACTCTAGCAAGCCCGAAATCGGCTTCCGCAGCACCCCCCTGTTAAGGCGGGTGGGTCACTCGCCGGCTGCGCGGCGGTAGGGCTCCCAGGTGCGTTCGTCCAGCTCATCGAACATGGGGTCTTCGTCGTCGATCTCGACTCGGACGGCGCGGGCGGCCGGGCGGGTTTCGCGGCGCTCGGCCACGTCGTCCTCCGCGTCTTCCTCGTACTCGTCGTCGTGGAGGTCTTCGTCGTAGTCGTCGTCGTACTCGAGCTCGTCGTGCTCGCCGTTCATCCGGGCGAGGCGGCGGGCGCGGACGTCCTCTTCGATGCGGACCTGGCGGCGCAGGTAGGTCAGGTAGCCGACGATCGACAGGTCGACGATGCCGTGCAGCCACCACACGACCGGCCAGAACATGGCCGCCACCAGTGCGGTGGCGATCGCGGCCGCCAGCATGGCGAGGACGATGCGCTGGCGCCGGGCGTACTTGGCGCGCGCCGCGAGCGCGGCGGCTTCCGGGTCGAATCCGCCGCGGCCGGGGCGGTAGCGGCGCCCGGCGCGGGCGTCGTCGCTGTGCACGCGACGCCACGAGTTGTCCTCGGTGTCGTGTTCTTCGACCGCGTCGTCCAGCTCGGTGTCAGACATCCCGAACGCCTCCTGCACCCTGTCGGTTGTCGCGGCTCCGGGCGTTGCCGGACGCCGACCGCTCCCGCGTCGGACCACTCGCGCGGCGAGCGCGGAATCAGTGGTCTTGGACACTTCCTGGCGGCGGCGGGCGAACATCGGCACGAGCACCACCAGCCACGCCGCCGCCAGCGCAGCGAAGATCAACGAACTGGGCATGCCTCGCCACCTCCCCCTGGCCACCGGCAGCACACAAGTCTGCGATCGCCACGCTAGTCACATCTGTCACTCCTGTGTTGGAGCCACGCCGAGCACGGCCGGTTCCCCCGCGGCCCAGAAAACCGCACGTTCAGCGGAGTCAGCAGCAACATCGACATCGGCGTGTCGCTTCCTGCACCGCCGAATGACGTCTTTCGCTGGTCCGTTCGGCTCAATTTCCTCGGAGAACGGCGGGCGCGGCGGTGACCGTCAGTGATCAAGATCTCGGGCTCGTTTAGCGGTCGTTTTGCCCAGGACCGCTCAGGGCCGGCTGGCGCCGCCGCTCTGGATCAGGCGGGCGACCGCGCCGCCCGGGATCTCGTCCGCGGTGAGCGCGTAGACGTAGTGGTCCCGCCAGTCCCCGGCCACGTCCAGGTAGCGGTGGAACAGCCCCTCGCGGCGGAATCCGGACTTCTCCAGCACGCGGACGCTGGGCTGGTTCTCGGGCCGCACGGTGGCTTCCAGCCGGTGCAGTCCCACGGGGCCGAAGCAGTGGTCGACGGCGAGCGCGACAGCCGTCGTGGCCACGCCGCCCCCGGCCAGCCGCTCGGCGACCCAGTAGCCGATCCACCCGGAGCGCAGCGCGCCCCGCACGATGTTCCCGATGGTCAGCTGACCGGCGAACTCGCCGTCCACGGTGATGCTGAACGGCAGCGCCTGGCCGCGTCGAGCCATGCCGCGCAGCGCAGCCCACTGCCCGGGCCAAGCCGTCCTGGCGTTGCGCTCCTGCCAGCCGCCGACCGCCGTGGGCTCCCATTGCTGCAGGTAGGCGCGGTCGTGCAGCCGGGTGCGGCTCCACGCCGAGGCGTCGCGCAGGCGCGGCGGGCGCAGCGCCACCGCACCGCGCGCCGTGATCAGCGGGCCGAGCGAGGCCGGCCAACCGGGGTGGCGGCCGATCGGGAACCCATCAGCGTCGGTGGGTTGCATCGCGGCTCACGCGCGCTGCGACAGGAAGCGGACCTGGACCTCTTCGCCCGCGCCGACCTCGGTGGTCTCCTCGTCGACGACGATCAGGGAGTTCGCCTCGGCCAGCGAGGCGAGCAGGTGCGATCCCGAGGTGCCCAGCGGTTGCACCAGGTAGGAGCCGTTTTTCGGGTCGCGCAGCAGCTGACCGCGCAGGAAGCCGCGGCGGCCCTCGGCGGAGGTGATCGGCGAGAGCAGCTCGGCGGTCACGGTGCGGCGGTGCGGGTTGGGCTTGCCGAGGGCGGCGCGGATCAGCGGCCGCACCAGCACCTCGAACACCACCAGCGCGCTCACCGGGTTGCTGGGCACCATGAAGGTCGGGATCTCGTCCGGTCCCAGGCGTCCGAAGCCCTGCACCGAACCAGGCTGCATCGCAACCCTGGTCACGTCCAGTTCGCCGAGATCGGCCAGCGCCGCCCGGACCTCCGCACCCGCAGCACCGCCGACGCCACCGGCGACCACCACGATCTCCGACAGCAGCAGGCGGCCCTCGACGACCTCCCGCAGCCGACGCGGGTCGCTGCTCATGATCCCGACCCGGGTGACCTCGGCGCCCGCGTCCCGCGCGGCGGCCGACAGCGCGTAGGAGTTCACGTCGTAGACCTGGCCCTGGCCGGGCGTGCGGTCGACGTCCACCAGCTCCTCGCCGACCGAGATCACCGAGACCCGCGGTCGCGGGTGCACCAGCACCTTGTCGCGACCGACCGCGGCCAGCAGCCCGACCTGCGCGGAACCGATCGGCGCACCTCGGCGCACCGCCACGTCGCCGGTCTGCACGTCCTCGCCGGTGCGGCGGACGAACGCCGCCGAGGGCACCGGGCGGCGCACGGTGACCTTGGCCGGGTGCTCGTCGGTGTGGTCAAGCGGGACCACGGCGTCGGCCAGCGTCGGCAGCGGCGCGCCGGTGTCCACCCGGACCGCCTGGCCCGGCTGGAGCCGCCGGGGCTGCCGCGAGCCGACCGAGATCTCGCCGACGACCGGCAGCACGACCTCGTCCTCGGCGGCGGCCTGCACGTCCACGCTGCGCACCGCGTAGCCGTCCACCGCGGCCTGGTCGAATCCGGGCAGCGCCTGTTCGGCGACGACCTCTTCGGCGCACAGCAGACCCTGCGCCTCGGAGATCGCCACGCGGACCGGCGCGGGCCGGACAGCTGCCGTGAGAACGCGTGCGAGTTGCTCGTCCACTGAACGCATGGCTGTCGTCCTCTTCCCGCGCACCGAGCCGCCGCCCGGCGTGGCTGTCGTCACGTCCTGCCCCGGGGCGCCGCGAAGCGAGCGCGGCAAGCCGCTGATCAGGACAGTTCGTCGTTCTCCGCGATCCGTTCGACGAGCCAGGCCCGCAGGTCCGGTCCGTACTCGGGATCCTTCAGCGCGAAGTCCACCGCAGCTTTGAGGAAACCGCCAGGATTTCCCAAGTCGTGTCGCCCACCGCGATGGACCACCACGTGCACCGGGTGTCCTTCGGAGATCAGCAACGCTACGGCATCGGTGAGCTGCAGCTCACCTCCGGCACCGGGCTCGATGCGGCGCAGGGCGTCGAAGACCGCCCGGTCCAGCAGGTAGCGACCGGCCGCGGCGAAGGTGGACGGGGCCTCCTCCGGCGCCGGCTTCTCCACCATGCCCCGGACCTGCTTGACGTCCTCGTCGCCGGTGTCGGTGACGTCGAACACGCCGTAGGCGGAGATCTGCTCGCGCGGCACGTCGAAGGCGCACAGCACGCTGCCGCCGTGCTGGGCGCGCACCTCGGCCATCCGCTTCAGGACGCCGGTGGGCAGCACCAGGTCGTCCGGGAGCAGCACGGCGACCGCATCGTCGTCATCGGTCAGGTTCGGTTCCGCGCAGCCCACCGCGTGGCCGAGCCCGAGGGCCCGGTCCTGCACCGCGGTCTCTGCGGAGAGCAGGCTGGGCGCGCGGCGGACCTTCGCCAGCAGTTCGTCCTTGCCGCGCTCCTTGAGCGTCTGCTCGAGCTCGGGCTGCGGTTTGAAGTAGTCGGTGACCGCGCTCTTGTCCGGCGAGGTCACGATGATCAGGCGTTGTGCGCCCGCCTCGGCCGCTTCGGTGGCGACCAGTTCGATCCCGGGGGTGTCCACGACCGGGAGCAACTCCTTGGGCACCGCCTTCGTGGTCGGCAGGAACCGGGTCCCCAATCCGGCTGCGGGCACGATGGCGGTCCGGAACGCGGTGGGCGTGCTCGTCGGGCTGCTCATGGCCCGGAAGCCTATCGGGCAACCTTAAAGTGGACGTGTGAGCTCGCTGGACGAATCGGCTACGACGAAGGACGAGTGGCGCCGCAAGCTGCTGCTCCAACGCCGTGACGTGGACGAAACCACCCGCTCGGTTGAGGCCGGGGCGCTGCAGGAGGCCGTGCTCGGCTGGCTGGAGCAGCACCCGGTGCGGACCGTCGCGGCCTACGTCCCGGTCGGCGGCGAGCCGGGCTCACCCGACCTGCTGGAGGCGTTGCGCGCGGCCGGGCTGCGGGTGCTGCTGCCGGTGGTGAACCGCCGCGAACCGCTGGAGTGGGCCGACTACACCGGGCCCGACTCGCTGCGCCCCGCCGGCTACAGCCTGCTCGAACCCGCAGGTCAGCTACTCGGCGCTGCGGCCATCGGGGAAGCCGAGGCGCTGCTGGTGCCCGCGCTGGCGGTGGATCGGCGGGGTGTTCGACTCGGGCGCGGTGCCGGTTACTACGACCGGTCGCTGCCGATGGCCTCGCCGGAGGCGCCGCGGATCGCCGTGGTCCGGGACGAGGAGTTCGTGGCCGAGCTGCCCGGCGAGCCGCACGACGTGCGGATGACAGGCGTGCTGACACCACGGCGCGGGGTTGTGTCGCTACCCGTGTGACACATGCCTGTTTGCACTGGACACCTGTTGTGAAGCATCATCGTGTTAGCACTCCTGTAGTTCGAGTGCCAAGACGAGATGCCGGAGGTTCGCGGCCGTGCCCACTTACCAGTACGCCTGCACCGAGTGTGACCACCGTTTCGAGCAGGTGCAGTCGTTCAGCGAGGACTCGCTCACCGAGTGCCCGAAGTGCACCGGCCGGCTCCGCAAGCTGTTCAACGCCGTGGGCATCGTGTTCAAGGGCTCCGGGTTCTACCGCACCGACAACCGGTCGTCGAACTCGTCGTCCAGCACGTCCAGCAGCTCCTCCTCGAGTTCCTCGTCCTCGAGCGACTCCTCGTCCAGCTCGTCGTCCAGCAGCTCGTCGTCGTCGAGCAGCTCGACCACGACGGCTGCCGCTTCCTGAGCTAGCCAGATCCTCGTTCGCCGACCGCCGGTTGCTGCGGTCGGCGATTTTCGTCCGCGCGGGGTGATCTCCGAAAGATCGTTCGTGTGATCCGAGTTGTCCACATCGGACTTGTTTGTCCACAGATTTCCAAAACTCCCTTTCCGCCGCCGAACACCGCTCCTAACTTCGGAGGAGTTCGATCTCCTCGGAGGAAAAGGAGCTGGCCATGGCCTCGAAGGACCGACTCGGCGCATCGCTGCGGGACCGCATCACCGCGCTCTTCCGCGCCCGACGCGGAGTTCTGCTGCTCCGCCGAACAGCGGCGCTCGCACTGCTGCTGCTCGCCGCCGCATTGGCGGTGCAGGACCACGGGCCGCCGGGCGCCGGCGTACCGGTGCTCGTCGCAGCGCGCGACCTGCCGCCCGGCAGAGTTCTGTCCGAAGTGGATGTGAAGCACCGCGAGATTCCCGTCGACCTGGTGCCGGACGGCGCGCTGCGGGACTCCCCCGCCGCGCTCGGCCGGGTGCTGGGCGCGGCCGCCCGCCGGGGAGAACTGCTGACCGACGCGCGGTTCAACGGCCCGACCGCGGCTTCCGGCTCCGGGATGGCCTCGGCGCCGATCCGGCTCGCCGACCCGGAGGTCGCGGATTTCCTCACCCCCGGAAGGCGGGTGGACATCGTCACAGCCGCCGCCCATCCTGGGGAAGGTTCGGTGCTCGCCGAAAACGCCCAGGTCATCGCGGTTCAGGCCGATTCGGACGACCGCGACCAGGGCCGACTAGTCTTCGTCGGGCTACCGGAGCGACTTGCGGGGAACGTCGCCGCCGCATCACTCGACCAGACCGTGACCGTTACGCTGCGCTGAGTAGCATCTTACGCCGATTACCCCATCGATTCGGCGTTCATCCGCACGTGATCCCGCCGGATCACCCTGTTCTGAGAGGAGCGTCAACGTGCTCAAGGGCTTCAAGGACTTCCTGATGCGCGGCAACGTGGTCGACCTGGCCGTCGCGGTCGTGGTCGGTAGCGCGTTCACCGCCCTGGTCACGTCCTTCACGACCAGCATCATCAAGCCCGTCATCGCGGCCACCGGCGGCGGCAACGTCACCGGCTTGAGCATCCAGCTGCGCGAAGGCAACCAGGCGTCGATCATCGACTTCGCCGCAGTGATCAACTCGGTGCTCACCTTCTTCATCACCGCTGCGGTGGTCTACTTCCTGTTCGTGCTGCCGATGAAGACGATCAACGATCGGCGCAAGAAGGGGCAGGAGAAGGAGGTCGACCCGACCGACGTGGAGCTGCTGCAGGAGATCCGCGACCTGCTGCGCCGCGAGCAGGGCCTGCCCGCCATCAAGGGCCTGGCCCCCGAGCAGGACGCGAAGACCACCACGACGACGACCTCCAGCAACGGCCAGAACTGAGCCACGAGCACGGAGTGAGGGGTGTCAGTTCCGCCGGAACTGACACCCTCACTCGCCCGGTCGGCTAGCTGGGCAGCCGACCGGTTCAGCGTGGGTCATGGTGCGGGGGTCGGTTCTCTTGGTACCAGCGTTCCTGATCTTCAGCAGGCGTTCGGTCCGGGCGGTCGTCCGAGGTTGTTTCCGGCAGGACGTCGCCGAAGATCTCCGCGAGCTTGCGCCGCCGCTCCCGCTCTTCCCGACCTGTGTCGCCGTTCAACTCCAGTCCTCCGACTCCGCGCCCGATCGTCGCAGGTGGGCGCACCCCCATCATCCCGCACGGGGAGAGCCGGGCGGGGATACCACCGAGTTCGGGTGTGATGTCGACTACAGTTGGGGGCACAAGGTCCGCAATGCCGCGGGAGCGGCGCCAGGCGTGGCTCACCGGGTGTCAGCCGCGGGAGGCGAGAAGATGAGTTTCCTGGACAAGGCCAAGGAACTGGCGAACCAGGCCAAGGGCAAGGCGGAGGAGCTCGCCGAGAAGGCGGGTCCGAGCGCTGCGAAGGGCCTCGACGCCGCCAAGTCGGGCCTGGACAAGGCCACGGGCGGCAAGTACCACGACAAGATCGAGACGGTCGGCAACAAGGTCGAGGGCATGCTCAAGCGCGAGCACCCGGACGGCCAGCCGCCGAAGCCCGACGACGAGAAGGGCCCCGGCGAAACCGGTCAACCCCCCAAGAGTTCCTGATCTGACACGAGAAGAAGCGGTGGCGGCTCCGTGCTGAGCCGCCACCGCTTCTTCTCGTCGGTCAGGCCGCGCCAGCGACATCCAGGCGTTGGACGATCCGTCCGTAATAGTCGCCGGCCACCCATTGGACCGACTTCGGTCGCTGTCCCCCGCTTCGGCAGAACTCCCGCAGCGCTTCACGCGCATGTTCGAGATCGATGACCGTGAACCGGTCGTGGAAGTGCTCGGTGTCGTAGTCGCTGGCCAACAGCGGCACCTCGAGGGGTGGCTCGGGGTTGAACGTGACCCACAAGTGCTGAGCCAAAGCGTCGTCGGCGTGTTCCTCCGGATCGACGTTGCGGAACCACAGCAGCGCAGCGCAGCCCACGTGAGGATCTGCGACCACTCGAAGCTGGAACTCCCCGGGCTCGTCGGTCTCGAGATCCCGACCGAACTGCAGCCAGCCGGGCGTATTCCGATCGCCCCGGTCGAGAGCTGCGCTGATGATGCCTTCCACCTCATCCCAGGAGGTGGCGTGGCGCCAGTCGTCGCACCCGTGAGCAGGCAGATCAGCACTGACCATCGTCATGATGTCGGGCTCCCTCCGTGCAGCTCATATCGTACGGCGGCGCCGGGCACCCACACCGTGATCGAGTGCCCGCGCGGCAGGATAGCCCGAACGGCCGGACCACATCCCCAGTCACCGCGACAGACCCCTCGCGGATTGTTGATCACCAGGACGAGATGTCGAATGCCTCGCTTTCGCATCTCCATCGCAACCTTCGCTTCCACATGAGCAGCGGCCGCTATCGGCACATCCCCCCGACGTTGCCTTGGAAAACGAGGGCTGTTCCGCAGGAAGCGATCGATTTCGGAGGCCTCGGCGCCCTGCTCGCTCCGCAAATCCCGATCGACGAGCTCGGGGTTTCCCTCCAAGTCGAACGCGAGCCCTACTGTCGGCTTGAGGTGCTCGATCTTCGTACGCACCTCGTCGGCCCATTAAGCCGTATTGACAGCACCTGAACGTAGCTGTCCATGAGGCTTCGCGCGCTCCAGAGGATGCGGAGAGGCTGTCCGCCCTTCTCCACCACCAGCGGTGTTCGTCCCCGCAACCAGCTGCCGCCACGCAATGACGAGCTCGCGAATCCGGCCAAGTATTTGGTGGATGCGGACGAGATCATTCGCAGCCTGGTCGACACGAACGAGAGCCGTCTGGGCCTCGTCATCGGTAGAGCCGAGAAGGACCCCCAGCCCATTCGGTTGACCACCTTCGTCCAAGCACGCCTGTGCTCGGGCCACCTCGTCCCGCCCTGTTTCAAGTTTTTCAAGCGCCTCGTCCACGCGCGCCAGGGCTTGCGCTACGGCTGAGGCCATCGGACCAAAGCAGTCACTGATCGTCGACAAATCATGACGCTCAGTGTGCAGTTGGTCACTGACAAGGCGGTGGCGGCTCTGTGCTGAGCCGCCACCGCTTCTTCTCGTCGGTCAGGCCGTTTCGAGGCCTGAGAGTTGTTCGATGACGTGGGTCACCAGGGGGGTCAGGGTGGCCATGCCGTCCCGGACCGAGGCTCGGGAGCCTGCGAGGTTGACCACCAGGGTGCTGCCGGAGACTCCGACCAGGCCTCGCGAGACGCCCGCTTCGACCGCGCCTGCTGCCAGGCCGGACGCGCGGAGGGCTTCCGCGATGCCCGGGATCGGGCGGTCCAGGACGCCGGCCGTGGCGTCCGGGGTGACGTCCCGCGGCGACACACCGGTGCCGCCGACGGTGATCACCACGTCCACGCCGCCGATCACCGCGGTGTTCAGCGCGTTGCGGATGTCCACCGCTTCACCGGCGACCGCGACGGTTCCGTCGACGATGAACCCGGCCTCTTCCAGCAACTCGGTCACCAGCGGACCGATGTTGTCTTCCTGCTCGCCCTGTGCGACACGGTCGTCCACCACGACCACCAGGGCCCGTCCCAAACGCTGCGCGCTGCGTTCCATGTCGGTAACCGTAGTGCCAAGGGGCGGGCTGGTCAGATCAAGCGAGTCCGTGACTTCGGTCAAACCCCGACGCCCCACCAAGCGAATCCCGTCCGACATGTTCCTCCCCATCCCAAAAAACCCGACCACCCAACAGCGGCCCAGTCACCGAACCCGGTCCTGCCCCAGACACGCAACGCTGCGCCCCGAAGTTGCCTCGACCTCACGGCCGAAGCCTCGATCTCGTTCTTGTTCTTGATCTTTGTTCTTGATCTTTTGCTTGTATTCGCCGCCAGGCGAATAGCCCACCCCCGCAACCGGCACCGCCGCGGGTTCTCAGCGTTCACCTGGCGAGGACGGCCCGACTGCCGTGTATTGGCATACATAAAGTCGGGCACCCGCAGTCCAGGCGGGCGCTGAGGTTCCGCTACTTGCACCGTCAAGCAAACTAGCCACTGGAAACCGTTAAACCAACCGTCGACCGCTCCGGGGGCACGGAGGGGGCAGGGCCAGCCCGGTGGGCGGTCGACGGTTGGGACGCGGCCCGGCGGTGCCGGGCCGCGGGCTCGGTCACCCCTGTCCGGCGAGCGTGGCGTCCACGGTGCGGTCCCCGCCGATGGTGATCTTGACGCGGTCGCCCGGGGCGTGCGAGCGAACCGCTGCCACCAACGAGTCGGGGTCCTGGATCGGCCGGTCGTCCACCTTGGTGATCAGGTCACCGTTGCGGATCCCGGCCTGTTCGGCGGGGCCACCCGGCACGACGTTGCGGACCAGTGCTCCCGGCTGGTCGCCGGCGCCGATCAGCACGCCGAGCGTGCTCTGGGTGGCCGACCCGTGGTCCTTCAGCTCGGTGGCGATGCGCTTGGCCTGGTCGATCGGGATCGCGAAGCCGAGGCCCACCGATCCGGCCTGGCCCTGGCCGTTGCCGGGGCTGTAGATCGCCGAGTTGATGCCGACCACGTTGCCGTCCACGTCGACCAGCGGACCGCCGGAGTTGCCCGGGTTGATCGCGGCGTCGGTCTGCAGCGCGTTGAGGACGGTGTCCTCGCTGCCCGACTCGCCGCCGGCCCGCACCGGGCGGTCCTTGGCGCTGATGATGCCGCTGGTCACGGTTCCGGACAGGCCGAACGGCGAGCCGATGGCCACCACCGGAGCGCCGACCGGCAGGTCGTCGCTGCGCCCCAGCTCGGCCGGGGTGAGCCCGCTGATGTTGTCGGCCTTGACCACGGCGAGGTCGGACTTCGGGTCGGTGCCGATCACCCGGACCTGCGCGGTGCGCCCGTCGTGGAACTGCGCGGTGAGCCGACCGCCGGAGCCGTCGCCGCTCACCACGTGGTTGTTGGTCAGGATGTAGCCGTCCTGGCTGAGCACGATGCCGGATCCCTCACCGGCGCCGCGCGAGGTGACCATCTGCAGCTGGACGACGCTGGGCAGCACCTTCTGCGCGACCTGCTGCACCGAGCCCTGCGGCGCGTTGTTGACGCTGCGCGCCGGGCGCGGCTGGTCCAGCGACGTGACGCCTGGGGACCGATCGCCGCCGAACTGGTAGCCCACGAACCCGCCGACGCCACCGCCGACCAGACCGCACACCAGCGCGAGCGCGGCCACGCCGGCGACGAGCCCACCGCGGCGGCCGTGGGCCTGGTGCGGCCCCGGCTGCACCGCGGTGTGCCCACCGGCGGAGGGCCAGGGCGCGTGCTGCGGGAACTGCTGCGTCGCGTGCGGCGTTGCTCCCTGCGCCGCGTACGACTGCTGGTTCTCCGACGGCCCGTACGACGGCTGGCCCTCCTGCTGCGCCGCGTACTGCTGGGGCGAGTACGGGCGCGCTGGCTCGGTTTGCTGCGCACCGTAGGGCTGCTGGCCCTCCGGTTGCGGCGTCGCGTGCGACTGGGCGGGATCCGACTGCTGCGCCTGCGGTTGTTGTGGCTGCTGCTGCGGCACCCCGGCAGGCGGCGTGTCGCCGGTGCCCGCAGGACTGCCCTCGGTCTGCGGCGTCGGTTCTTCCGGCTGGCCGCCGGAACCCGGGGTGTGATCGGTCATGACTCCACTTTGCTCCACGCGGCTGAGAAGTGCCTGAGACCGAGCTGTGGACAAACCCCAAAGCTCGCTGTGATCTTCGCCGCGCTGCGGCGGGCGCGGTACTCCGAGAACCCGTCGGGCCCGGACTACAGCTCGGTGTACAGGCTGAGCTGGTTGCCGTAGGGATCGCGGAAGTCGAAGTAGTCCACCGCATCCGGGACGTGCTCGAGCGGGCCGACGTCGACGCCGAGCGCGGCCAAGCGCTCCCGCTCGGCCGCGGCGTCCGCGACGCTGAAGCGGGTCACGACCTCAGCACCGGAACGAGCGGTCGGTTCTTCGCCGAGCTGCAGCCAGATCGAGCCGAGCTGGAACTCCACCACCCCGTCCGCCGGTTCGAGATCGGGTTCGGAGAGCGCGAAAACGCGCTGGTACCACTCCACCGCCCGGGGGAGATCGCCGACCGGGAGCCCCACCGTCACGCCCTGGATTTCCATGCGGACATGCTCACGGTCGGCGAGCCGATCGTCCACCCGCAATCGGACGAATCGCCGGCCGCGCCGTCACCCCCGGAGCCGGTCGGCGATCTGTTCGGGGGTGACGTCGTTGATCCAGACCGCCATGCCGGATTCGGAACCGGCCAGGTACTTCAGCTTGTCCGCGCTGCGCCGCACCGAGAACAGCTCCAGGTGCAGCCAGGACAGGTCCCGGCCCACGCGAACCGGGGCCTGGTGCCAGGCGGCGATGTAGGGCAGCGGACCGTCGTAGAGGCCGTCGAGGCGGCGCAGGACGTCCAGGTAGGTCGTCGCGAAGTCGTCGCGCTCGGCGTCGGTGAGGGCCGCGATGTCCGGCACCTTCCGGTGCGGCACCACGTGCACCTCGACCGGCCAGCGCGCGGCCGCCGGGACGTAGGCCGTCCAGTGCTCGGAGTCGACGACCACCCGCCGCTTGGAAGCGCGTTCCGCGGCCAGGACGTCGGCCTGCACGTGACGACCGTGCTGCGCCATGTACTCCTCGGCGACCCGCAGCATCTTGCCGGTCTTCGGCGTGACGAACGGGTACCCGTAGATCTGGCCGTGCGGGTGGTGCAGCGTCACGCCGATCTCCTCGCCGCGGTTCTCGAAGCAGAAGACCTGCTCCACACCGGGGGTTTCGGCCAGCGCCGCGGTCCGGTCGGCCCAGACGTCCACGACACCGCGCACCTGCGAAGGACTGAGCGCGCTGAACGAGGAGTTGTGGTCGGAGGTGAAGCAGACCACCTCGCAGCGGCCGGTCGCCGGCGCGGACGGCACCATCGGCATGCCCTCCACAGTGGACTCCTCGCCGGGGATCCCCTGCGCGAACGACGGGAACTGGTTCTCGAAGACCACCACGTCGTAGTCCGCTTCCGGGATCTCGCTGGGCCGCCCCGGAGCGCTCGGGCACAGCGGGCACATCTCGGCCGGCGGCTTGTAGATCCGCGACTGCCGGTGCGCGGCGATCGCCACCCACTCGCCGGTCAGCGGATCCCGCCGCATCTCCGAGGCCGGGGCCTGCGGCGGCAGCTCGCGGGTGTCGACGGCCTCCCTGACCTGCGCCGGGTCGGTGTCGAAGTAGATGATCTCCCGGCCGTCGGCCAGCCGGCCAACCGTGCGCTTCAAAGCCCCTCCACAGTGCCCCGCCGAACGGACTCCTCCTCGGCGCCTTCGGGATCCGCCAGCTCCAGGTCCAGGTGCTCGCCCAGCAGCTGCCTGGCTTCGGCGGGCAGGCCCTGGTCGCTGATCAGCAGATCGACTTCGTCGAAGTCGACGATCGTGGAGATCCCGACGGTCGACCACTTGGAGCTGTCGGCGACCACCACCAGCCGGCCGGCCGCCTCGGCCAGCGCGCGGTTCGTCTCGCCCTCGTTGAGGTTCGGCGTCGTGAAGCCCGCGCGGGGCGCCATGCCGTGCACGCCGAGGAAGACCATGTCCAGGTGCAGCGAGCGCAGCGCCTGCACCGCGACCGGTCCGACCAGCGCGTCCGACGGGGTCCGCACCCCGCCGGTGAGCACCACGGTGCGGTCGGTGCGACCGCGTCTCTGCAGGGCATCGGCCACGCGGACCGAGTTGGTCACCGCGGTCAGGTCCGCGACGTCGTCGAGGTGGCGGGCCATCGTCCAGGTCGTGGTGCCCGCGGACAGCCCGATCGCCGTGCCCGGCTGGACCTGCTGGGCGGCGAGCGCGGCGATGGCTTCCTTCTCGGCGAGCTGGCGCACCGACTTGGCCTCGAAGCCGGGCTCGTCGGTGCTGCGGCCGATCACCGAGGTCGCGCCGCCGTAGACCTTCTCCACCAGGCCGCGGCGGGCCAGCGCGTCGAGGTCCCGGCGGATCGTCATGTCCGACACGCCGAGCCGCAGCACCAGGTCACCGACCTGCACCGCGCCGGTGCGCCGCACTTCGTCGAGGATCACTTCCTGGCGCTGCCGTGCGAGCACACCCACCCCTTTGAGATCACGACCGAACAAGAACCAACACTACCTGAACGGGTGATACACAGAAGTGTGGCGTGGGTCTACCTCTGCTGGGGGATTGCTGTTCATTGCTGTTCGGTCTGCGGGGTGCGCCCCGGCAGGGACATGCGCAGCAGCGCACCGCCCTCCGGCGCTTCACCGGCCCAGACCGAACCGCCGTGGCGCTCCGCGACCTGCTTGACGATCGACAGGCCCAGCCCGGATCCCGGCAGGGTCCGCGCGTCCGACGAGCGGTAGAAGCGCTCGAAGACGTACGGCCGATCCACCTCCGCGATGCCGGGACCGCTGTCGGCGACCTCCAGGACGATCTGCCCGGTGTTCTGGTCCGGCAGCAGGTCCACCCGCACCCGGCCCTCGTCCGGACTCCACTTCGCGGCGTTGTCCAGCAGGTTCAGCACCGCTCGCTCCAGCGCGGTGGCATCGCCCATCATCACCCAGGGCTGCACCCGCACGTCGAACTCGGTGCGCGGCGCGCGCCGCCGGGCCCGGCTCAACGCGCGCTCCAGCACGTCCACCAGGTCCACCGGCTCGTGCACCGCCTGCGGGGTGTCCTCCCTCGCCAGCTCCACCAGGTCGCCGACCAGCGCGGACAGCTCGGTCACCTGTGCCTGGACGTCGGCGAACATCTCCTGCCGGTCCTCCTCGGCGAGGTTCGGCGCGTCCGGCCGTGCCGAGGCCATCAGCAGTTCCAGGTTGGTGCGCAGCGAGGTCAGCGGGGTGCGCAGCTCGTGCCCGGCGTCGGCCACCAGCCTGCGCTGCCGCTCCTGCGACTCGGCAAGCGCGCTGAGCATGCCGTTGAAGCTGGTCGTCAGGCGGGAGAGCTCGTCGTCGCCGTCGACCGGGATCGGGCGCAGGTCACCGGTCAGCGCCACGCGCTCGGTCGCGGCGGTCAGCCGCTGCACCGGGCGCAACCCGGCGCGCGCCACCGCTGTTCCGGCCGCCGCGGCGAGCAGGATCCCGGCGCCGCCCATCACGACCAGGACCACGCTGAGCTGGGCGAGCGTGCGCTGGGTGGGGTCCAGCGACGTGGACATCACCAGCGCGGCGTTCTGCCCGGTCGGCACGGCGACCACGCGGCTGTTGGTGCGCTGGTCGGTGCGCAGGGACTGCGGCGCTTCGCCGCGCGCGACCGCGAGTTCCGCGAAGCTCAGCGGCGGGCGCTGGTCCTTCGGGCCGATCTCGGAGCCGTCCGACCCCAGCACGCTGATCTTGAAGTTCGTCGCGGTGAAGAAGGCCACCGGCACCTGCTGCAGGTCCGCGGTGCGCACCAGCGGCCCCTCGGCGGATTCCACCGCGCGTTCGGTCAGGCTCTGGTCCAGCTGCTGGTAGAGGCTGTCGCGCACGGTCACGAACGCCGCGACCGACACCAGTGCGACCGCTCCCGCCACGCACATCGCGGCCAGCCAGGTGACCCGGTTGCGCAGCGAAACGCGCTGGAAGCGGCCCCTGGGCTGGTGCGGGCCGAGGTCCGGCGGGGGTGGGGCGGGAACGGTCACGGCGGTGTCTCTCGGAGGACGTAGCCGACGCCGCGGACCGTGTGGATCAGCCGGGGCTCGCCCTCGGCCTCGGTCTTGCGGCGCAGGTATCCGATGTAGACCTCGAGGGCGTTGCCCGAGGTCGGGAAGTCGTAGCCCCACACGTCCTCCAGCAGGCGGCTGCGGGTCAGCACCTGCTTGGGGTGCGCCATCAGCAGCTCGAGCAGGGCGAACTCGGTGCGGGTGAGGCTGATCGGGCGCTCGCCGCGGCGGACCTCGCGGGTGCCGGGGTCCAGCTCCAGGTCGGCGAAGCGCAGCGCCGCCGGGTGGTCGTCGAGGCCGGCTTCCGGCGGGCTGGCGCGGCGCAGCAGCGCGCGGAGCCGGGCGAGCAGCTCCTCGAGCGCGAAGGGCTTGGGCAGGTAGTCGTCGGCGCCCGCGTCGAGCCCGGCGACCCGGTCGGAGACCGCATCCCGGGCCGTGAGCACGAGTATCGGCAGGTCATCGCCGGTGCTGCGGAGGCGCCGGGCGACCTCCAGCCCGTCGAGCCGGGGCATCATCACGTCGAGCACCATGGCGTCGGGCCGGCTGGCGGCCAACTGGTCCAGGGCCTGCTGACCGTCCGCGGCGAGCTCCACCTGGTACCCGTTGAACTGCAAGGACCGGCGGAGGGACTCGCGCACGGCACGATCGTCATCGACGACGAGGATGCGCATGGGGACAGTCTTACCCCTGGCCCTGAGAACGAGCTGAGAGCCTCACCTGACGACGCGAAACGCCGTGATGACCATCTCATCCCCGGCCCGTTCCGATCACCCGCGGTGATCGGAACGGGCCGGGCGGGTCACCCCTGGTGGAAGTGCCGGATGAGCGCGCGCGGCACCAGCCGGCGCTTGCCGTCGACCACGATGGGCACCAGATCCGGCGCCGCCGCCTTCCACTGCGACCTGCGGTGCCGCGTGTTGCTCCGCGACATCTTCCGCTTCGGAACTGCCATTCCTCGCTCCTTCCACAATTCCTGTCTTTGATGCGCCGCAGGCGCATAGCCCACCCCGGCGCTGGCACCGCCGCGGGTTCTCAGCGTTCGCCTGGCGAGGACGGCCAACCCGCCGTGTATTTGGCATACATAAGGGTTGGCACCCGGAGTCCAGGCGGGCGCTGAGGTTCCGCCACCCGCACCGCCACGCAAAACGAGGGCTTCAGAAAGGCTCTTGAGTCAGCGGGTCCGGCCGCCGTAGCGGCGGCGGAACTTCTCGACTCGGCCCTGGGTGTCGAGAACTCGTTGGTCGCCGGTCCAGAACGGGTGGGAGTACGCGGTCACGTCGATCACGATCAGCGGGTAGGAGTTGCCGTCCTCCCAGTCGATGCGCGTGTCGGACGTCGCGGTGGACCGGGTCAGGAAGCTCTGACCGGTGGCTCGGTCCTGGAACACGACCGGCCGGTACTCGGGGTGGATTCCGGGTTTCACCATGTCTCCTCGTGGTTCGGGGGTCGTGGGCGCCCCCCCCCCCCGCCCGGTTGTGCCGGTCGCCGGCGGCGGCGGCGGAGCGCTCCGCCGGGTCGTCGCCGCACGGGTCGGTGTGCCACTCGCCGAACGGGTCGGCGTAGGCCGCCCAGGCCTGCTCGCCCGCAGCCAGCTCGTCGTCGGTCAGCAGGGCGTGGCGGAGGGCGTGGGCGATGTCCTGCGGGTTGGCTTCGTGGGCGATCACGACCAGCTCCTGCATCCGGTCGCCGTAGTAGTCGTCCCAGTTCAGCGAGGCCCTGACCTGACGCTCGGCGGAAACCTCGGCCCACTGCGCGGATTCCAGCGAGGCCAGCCACGGACCGCCGTGCGCGATGCCGAGCCCGCCGCCGGCGGACTCGATCCACAGCGCCACGTCCGGCTGGCTGGCCACCCAGACCCGGCCGCGGGTGCGCACGACACCGTCGAGCAGCACGTCGATCGCCTCGTGCAGGCGCTCCGGGTGGAACGGCCTGCGCTCCTCGAACAGCACCGTCGACACCCCGGCATCGGTCTCCAGCGACGGTTGGCCGCGCAGCAACTGCCCGTGCGGCCCGTCGATCTCACCTCGCCGCGCGCCAGCCGGGATCCACCCCAGCAGCGCGGTGACGTCCAGGTCCTCGCGCAAATTCAATGGAAATCGGACGTCCGATTTCCATTGAATTTGCGTGACCGGAGCCGTCGGGGTGAGCCGGGCGATCACGGCTTCGGTGCGCACCTGGGTCCAGCGGTCGTCGGCTTCGCCGAGCATCACGACGGCGTCGGCGAACTCGACCTGGCCGACCGCGACCTGGGCCACCGTGCGCTCGTCGTCGGGACTGCCGCCGATACCGCGCTCGACCAGCTCGTCCTCGCCGGTCGCATCGGCCAGCCAGGTCACCGCGTCGACCGCGGTGATCACTGCTTCGACGCGGACGTCGGTGATCAGCGGGCGACCGTCCACCTCGACGTGCTGGAGCGCCCAGCAGATCATGTCCGGTTCGAGGGCCGAGTCGAGCTGCACGACGATCCTGCTCACGTCCGGTGCGGCGGTGAGCCTGCGCAGCAGCGGCAGCAGGTCTTCCCGCAAGGTGCAGGACACGCAGCCGTGCGCCAGCTCCAGCACCTCGACCTGCTCGGAACCTCCGTGGCGGATCAGGCGCCGGACCACGCCTTGGGCGACTTCGCGCAGGTCGTGGTGCACGAGCGCGGTGCCGGCCGGCTCGTCGCGGCGCACCGCCTCGGCGGTCGACGCGACCTGGTCCGCGCGGATCCCGGCGACCGCGATCAGCGGTGTCCGGCGGTCGGACTGGGTTTCCATCCCCACCTCAATCGACAACGGTTTTCATCTACGTCGACCACACGGTACCCTCGTCCGAGCCATAATGAAAACGGATGTCATTATCGAGAGGAAGGTCATGTCCGTCCGCTGCCAGGTGACCGGGATGCGCCCCGGTTACGGCAACCAGGTCTCCCACTCCCACCACCGCACCCGCCGGCGCTGGCTGCCCAACGTCCAGCGCAAGCGCTACTGGCTGCCCACCGAGGGCCGCTGGATCCGGTTGCGGGTGTCGACCAAGGGGATGAAGACGATCGAGAAGCGCGGCATCGAAGCGGTCGTCGCCGAGATGCGCGCCCGAGGAGAACGATTCTGATGGCCAAGAGCACCGACACCCGCCCGGTGATCAAGCTGCGGTCCACCGCGGGCACCGGTTTCACCTACGTGACGACCAAGAACCGCCGCAACGACCCGGACCGGATGGTCCTGCGCAAGTTCGACCCGGTCGCGCGCAAGCACGTGGAGTTCCGCGAAGAGCGGTAGCGGGCTCGTGAGCACTTTGGGGTGCCATAGCGCCCCGAAGTACTCACGACCACCTACCAGGCAGAACACGAGAGGGAGGGCCAGTGGCCAAGAAGTCGAAGATCGCCCGCAACGAGCAGCGGCGGGCGGTCGTGGCGCGGTTCGCCGAGCGGCGGGCCGAGCTGAAGAAGATCATCGCCGCGCCGGGCAGCAGCCCCGAGGAGCGCAGCGCGGCCCAGCAGGAGCTGCAGCGGCAGCCGCGGAACGCGAGTCCGGTCCGGGTGCGGAACCGGGACGCCGTCGACGGGCGGCCCCGCGGCTACTTCCGCAAGTTCGGGGTGTCCCGGGTGCGCCTGCGCGAGCTCGCGCACTCCGGTGAACTGCCCGGCGTGACGAAGTCGAGCTGGTGAGCCGTGCCCCAACCAGACCGCCGCAATGTCCGCCGCAAGCCCAACCTGCTCCAGCGCGAAGGGGTCGTCGAGGTCGACTGGAAGGACACCGCGCTGCTGCGCAAGTTCGTGTCCGACCGGGGCAAGATCCGCTCCCGCCGGGTCACCGGCTTGACCGTGCAGGAGCAGCGGGAGGTCGCCAAGGCGATCAAGAACGCCCGCGAGATGGCGCTGCTCCCCTATCCGAGCGGCCGCAAGTAGTCCGACCGGGGGTGGCGGTTCGGCCCGATGCCGCCACCCCCGTCCGCTCGCGGCGACCCGCCGTGCACCATGATCGCGATGACGATCACCGGAAGCCCCCAGTTGACCGACACCGTCCCCGCCGCCGACCTCTACGAGGTCATCAACCGCCGCCGCGACGTGCGCCGCGAGTTCACCGGCGCCGAGATCCCCGAGCCGGTCCTGCGCCGCGTGCTCACCGCCGCGCACAGCGCACCCAGCGTCGGGCTGTCCCAGCCCTGGGACTTCGTGCTGGTCCGCGACCAGTCCACCCGCCGCGCCTTCCGCGAGCACGTGCTCGCCGAGCGCAGCGTGTTCGCCTCGCAGCTCGACGAGGAGCGCGCCGGAACGTTCTCCAAGATCAAGGTCGAGGGCATCGCGGAGTCCTCGCTGGGCATCGCGGTCACCTACGACCCCGACCGCGGCGCGCCCCAGGTGCTCGGCCGCCACGCGATCGCCGACGCCGGCCTGTACTCGGTGTGCCTGGCCATCCAGAACCTGTGGCTGGCCGCCACCGCCGAGGGCCTGGGCGTCGGCTGGGTCAGCTTCTACCGCGAGGAGTTCCTGCGCAGGTTGCTGGGTATTCCGACCGGTGTGCGCCCGGTCGCGTGGTTGTGCGTGGGTCCGGTGCGTTCCCTCGCCGACGTGCCCGATCTGGAGCGACACGGGTGGCGGCAGCGGCTCCCGCTGGAGCAGGTCGTCCACTACGAGAAGTACGGGCACGGGCGCAGCCGGTAACGTGTAATCCGGCACGACGGCACCGGCACGCGAATCCAGGACGGTGCGCTCCTTTGCGAGGAAGCGGTGCAGCACGATGACCCACTGATGGTCGGCTACATCCCGGCCCAGGACCGCCAGGCGCGGTCCTTGCTGGACGCTGGCCGCTTCGCCGAAGCCGACGCGGCCTTCGACGAGCTGATCGCGGTCGGCGCCAACCGGGTCGACGAGCAGTGGGACCGGGCGGCCGTGCTGGTCTCGCGCGCGCACCTGGCGTGGCGGCTGGGGCGCATCCCGCTCGCGCTGGAGCTGCTCGCCGAGGGCTGGACCGCGCTCGACACGAACCACCCGTCAGGTCCGGGCACCGCGCACACCCTCAGCATCCTCGGCTACCTGCTGGAGACCATCGACCAGCGCGGCAACGCGATGGACATGATGACCCTGGCCGTGCAGATCGCCCGGGGCAGCGACGACAGCGCGGCGTTGGCCCACTGCCTGAACCGCGAGGGGCACTCGCGGGTGTTCCGCGCCGTGAACTGCACGCCGGAGCGCGCCGCAGTGCACTTCGCACGGGCCCGCGATCTCTGCAGCGAGGCGCGGTCGATCGCGCGACCGGGGCTGGTGAAGCGCTCGGCATCGGCCGTTCTCGGACGGGCGCTGGCCGGGGTCGGCGAGCTGGAGGCCGCGGAGCGGATCGCCCAGGAAGCGCTCGAGCTCGGCGCGGCCGCCGACGACTGGTTCAGCGGATCGTTGGCCAATTGGACGCTCTCCACGGTGCGCCGCGAGCAGAACCGGCTGGAAGAGGCGCGCACGCTGGCCAGCCGGGCGCTCGAGAGGGCGGAGCAGATCCGGTACACCAACCTGATCAGGCAGTTCTCCCTCGACCTCGCGTCGATCTGCGAAGAGCTCGGCGACCCGGTCGGCGAAGCCGCCGCGCTGCAGCGAACGGTCTCCGCGAGCAACACGGCGATCCGCGTCCTGCAGGCAGGCCTCGGGCAAGCCCTCGAGCAGCGCCGCGTCGCGGTGCAGGCGCAGCGCATGGCCGCAGCAGCGCAGGAGGCCGCGCTGCGCGACCCGCTGACCGGCCTCGCCAACCGCCTGGGACTGGAGCGGCGCGCGCCCGCGCTGCTGGACGCCACTGCCGCGGACGGGCGGGTGCCGTGGCTGGTGCTGCTGGACGTCGACTGGTTCAAAGACGTCAACGACCTCGCCGGGCACACCGCAGGCGACGTCGTGCTGCAAGAGGTTGCACACCTGCTGCGCCGGGAATGCCGCGCCGACGACCTGATCTGCCGCTGGGCCGGGGACGAGTTCGTGGTGCTGGTGATCGGCTCCAGCGAGGAATCCCGCGAAGCCGGGCCGGTGGTCGCCGAGCGCATCCGCGCAGCGGTGCACAACCACGACTGGAGGCTGGTGCTCGGCCGGATCACCAAGGCGCCGACGGTGAGCATCGGCGTCGCGGCGGGCCCGGCGAGCCTGGACAGCCTGTTCGCGGCCGCGGACATCGCTCTGTACCGGGCGAAACGAGCGGGCCGCAACCGCGTGGAGATCGACACGCGCCCGGCGTCCGACCCCTCGAGCACTGCCTCGTGAGCGGCGTCGGTGGCTCTTGCGGCCATCGCCGCTCACGCGATCAGCAGCACCCGCCGCAGTACTAGGATCGACCGTCATGCGCACCGCGCGAGAACACTTCCGGACGTCGACGCACCCCTCCCCACCAGGTAAGATCAACGCCGGGAGCCGGGAGCCGGGAGCCGGGAGCCGGGAGCCGGGAGCCGGGAGCCGGGAGCCGGGAGCCGGGAGCCATGAATCGGGCCGGCCGGTGGGACTCCGCCCCGATCGAGCGGCGGGTGCTCGGCGTCGTCCGCACCCTGACCGCCCTGGACCGCCTGCTCGACGTGCTGCCGCTGCTGGCCGACGACATGCGGGTGGAAACGCGGTTCACTGTCGCGGCGGGATCTGAGTTCGCGACCAACCTGACCGAGCAGCTGCACCGCTCCGGCGCCCAGGTCGTGGCCTGGGAGGACGTCGGCAAGGACTTCGACCTCGCCATCTCCCCCAGCGGCAACGGCCCGCTGCACGAACTCGAAGTGCCGGTCCTGACGCTCCCGCACGGCGCCGGCCACAACAAGCTCCGCGCCACCGAAACCGGTGTTGCAGAAGAGGTTTCGGGCCTCTCCCGAACGCAGCTCGTGCACGAGGGCCGCGTGGTCCCGGCGGTCATCGGGCTATCGCACGAGAACCAACTCCCCCAGCTCCGGCGGCAGTGCCCGGAAGCGGTGCCGCGCGCCGAAGTCATCGGCGACCCCTGCTACGCCCGCCTGCGCGCCAGCCTCCCGATGCGGGAGCAGTACCGCAGCGCCCTCGGGGTCGGCGACCGCGAGCTCGTGGTCGTCGCCTCGACGTGGGGACCTCAGTCCGCGTTCGGCGAATGCGGGGACCTGGCGAAACTGCTGACCGCAGAACTGCCGCCGGATCACCGGACGGCGCTCGTGCTGCACCCCAACGTCTGGACCAAGTACGAGCAGCTCCAGCTCGAGACCTGGCTCCGCACCGCGCTCCGCAACGACCTGGTCCTGGTGCCCCGGATCCGCAAGTGGCAGGCCGCGCTCATCGCCGCGGACGTGGTGGTGACCGACCACGGATCCCTCGCGCTGTACGCGGCGTGCCTCGGAAAACCGCTGCTGCTGGCGGCATTCGGCGACCGCGAGGTGGTACCGGGCTCCCCGGTGGAGCTGCTCGGTCAGCGCGCGAAGCGCCTCGACCCGACCGCGGACCTGCTCCCCCAGCTCACCGCGGCCACCCCGGTCCCGGACCACCAGCAGCTCGCCGAGATGTCCTTCCGGGAAGAACTCGTCCAGCACCTGCGCGAACTGATCTACCGCCGCCTGGAACTCCCCGAACCGGCCTGGCCGGCCCGACCGGAACCCGTCGACCTGTTCACCCCGCGCTGAGCTTCGCCCGAACCCTCTCAGCCCGAGGGCTCTGCGCATCCGTGTAGATCGCCAGTGCTTCGGCGAGGAGTTCCCGCGCTCCGGGGCGTCCGGTCGCGTTGAGCGAGTCGGCCAGCAGCTCCAGCGGCTCGGCGAGGTCGAAGGACGCTCCGCGCTCCCGGATCGCCGAAATCGCCTCTTGCAGCAGGGAAATCGCCTGTTTGTGCTGGCCGAGGGCCTGGTGCGCGCGGGCGGCGGCGACGCGGATCCGGGCGGGAGTTCGCTTGTCCTCGGGGAATTCGGCGGTCCGGTCCAAAGCCGTCGCCAGCACCTGCAGAGCTTCGTCGTAGCGCTCGAGCCCGCAGAGAGACTTGCCGATCAGGTACTCCTGCAGCGCCATGCCACGCTGCCGTCCCAGCTGCTCGTTGAGCTCACGCGCGCGCTCGAAGTTCGCTACGGCTGTGGCGAATTCCTCGCGGGCGTGCAGGACCTTGCCCTGGAACTCCAGCGCAGAAGCCAAGATGCGCCGATGTCCAGCACGTTCAGCTGCCGAAACAGCTTGCGCGCACTCCGCATCCGCCTCGTCCAGCTCTTCGCACTCCACCAGCAGCTGGCCGCGCAGGCTCCGCATCCGCGCTTCGGCGACCAGATCGCCCAGCTCCGTCGCCGACGTGACCGCCAGCCCCAAGGCCGCGAGCGTGTCCGAGTAGTGCTTGTCCTGGTTGTGCAGCGCCCACAGCGGTCCGTCGCAGAGCGCGATCACGTCGACGTGGCGCGCGCTCTCGGCCGCCAACCGGACGATGCCGAGCAGGTTGATGCGCTCGCTCCGCAGCCACTCCAGCCCGGTCTCCGCGGTGAACGGGTTCTCCCCGTCCAGGCCTTCCTCGACGACGCGGAGCCGGTTGGGCGGCGTCACCGCCCGATCCGCGTAGCCGCCCTGCCGCCGGTACCAGGCGAAGAGGCGCTCGACGGCGTCGTCGGACTGGCCGCCGTCCACCTCGAGGGTCTCCACGGCGTGCTGGCCCACCAGGGCGTGGAGCAGGAACTGCTCCTGATCGTTCTCTTCCACCAGACAA
Organism: Saccharopolyspora oryzae; assembly: GCF_027853915.1. GTDB lineage: Bacteria > Actinomycetota > Actinomycetes > Mycobacteriales > Pseudonocardiaceae > Saccharopolyspora > Saccharopolyspora oryzae. The sequence continues at coordinate 96,016 of NZ_JAQGLA010000012.1, read as the reverse complement.
ATCCTGTGCAGCTCGGCGAGATGGGTTTCGGCGTCGATCTCGTTGAGAGCGGCTAACGCCGCCACCGCCCCCACCGGCAGTGCGAACCCGCGCCAACGCCCCAGCAGCGCGTACAGCCCGGCTTCGGCGCGCGAGAGCTGCGAGACCAGGAGGTCCAGCTCGGAGAACGCCTCCCGGAAGTGCTTGCGCCGTCGGGTCTGCTCGGACAGCTCCTGGACCGCGCGCGCAATGCGCCAGGAGGTCCGCCGATTCAGCAGGCCAACCATCACGTGCAGCGCGATGGGCAAACCACCGCACTGCTCCACCAGTTCCGCCGCCGCGTCGGGCTCGGCGTCGACGCGTTCCCGCAAGTTGTTCCGCCGCAGGTAATCGAGCGCGTGCTCCCGTTTGAGCGGCTCCAGCCGAATCGGCTCAACGCCGTCCGCGACGAGTTCAGCCCCGTCCTGGTGGCTCGTGCACAGCACGAAGCTCTCCTCCGACGCGGGCAGCAGCTTCACGACGTCGTCCAGCTCGGCCACGTTGTCGAAGAAGAACAGCACCTTCTGCTGCCGGGTCCGGCTCCGCAGCAGCGCCAACTTGCCGCTCGTGGCGCGCGGAATCACTTCGCCCTCGACGCCCAGCGAACGCAAGCAGTGGTCGGCGGCATCGTCCAACCCCCACCGCCCGAGCTCGAAGTCGAACGCCACCTGCCCGTCGAACACGTCGATCTTCCGGTGCGACCAGTGCGCCCCCAACGCGCTCTTCCCGACACCGTGAACGCCGCTGATCACTGCGCACCCGGCCCGACCAGGCCGCGGCTGGTCGAGCAAGCTGTCCAGAACAGCCACCGGATCTTCCCGATCGACGAAGTGGACCGGCGCGGCAAGCCATTGATCACGATGCTCGGCTGGTCCTTTGGCGTGCATGTGCACGTCCCCGTGGATCGTGCCGGCCTGCACCAGGTTGTCGACCGACCCGTGGTTCACGTTGCCCATACCCCACCCCAGAGGCGTCGAACGGTAACGATCACCTGACGATACGCGACGGCCCCCGGCCCGCAGGTGCGATCGACAACCCCACCACGTGTCGGCCCCGAAGCCGCTCCAGGTACGCTCCAGTCAGGCCCTCGTAGCTCAGGGGATAGAGCACCGCTCTCCTAAAGCGGGTGTCGCAGGTTCGAATCCTGCCGGGGGCGCAAAACCGCTGGTAGACGCAGCGGGGGCTGATCCAGTTCTAGATCGCCCCCCGCCTTTGCGCCGGGCCTCCGGCTGCATGTCCGCCAACGCCTCGGCGGCCGAGCTGCTGGCGATCCCCCTGGTTCATGCACACGTCCCGGGTCGTCGTGCCTCGAAGGTTCCCGGGGTTCTACGCATTCGCGGATTCCCGGGGCGGCAAGATCTCGGAGGCGGTTACGTCGTCGTTCTCGTAACGAGTGCCGACTTTCTCCGAACGCCACGATTCCAGCCGTCGAAGGCATTGCCGCAGCTCTTCTGCGCGCATCGCCCAGTCTCGACGACTTTCACGACTGCACTCCGGGCTGGTCATCATATTTCTCGCGAAGGAAAACCGTTCGTAGAGGTAGGCCAAGGCCGTGTCATCGTGGCTGGCCATTGAAACTCCCTTGCTTCGATGAAAACGACCACCCGCGTGGCCACACTGAGGAACCTGCGGCGTTACTTTCTGCAACATCACGCGTGAGATCCACCAGGTCTATCGGACTGCCGGATGAGGCGTTACGGATGACCGTTCAAGCCCGGCATCGCGCATTGCCCCCGCCATGCCAGCAACCGACCACTTCGCCAGCGGAACACCATCTGACCAGCAAATATGCCCACCGAGGCGGAGACCAGCGGCACAACCAAGCGCTGCGAAATAGGACCAAAACCCCATTTCTCGACATCGATTCGAGAACGCTCTCATCAAGGTTGGATAACTAAAATCGGTCGGCATTTTGATTGCTTTCCGCAGGGTCCCGAGAACTCCGCTGGTCACGATATTTTTCTGATTAAAATTCACCTTTTTTCGGGCGGCGTTACGGGAGTAACGAACTGGCCCACCTGCGGGATTAACGCGCGGAGGGAGGATGGCGTCACGGTGTGTTCGCACAACGCGACGCTATGCGGTCACTGATCGGGTACTGCAACGAACAAAGACGACAAGACCGCGCCGCGCCGCCTCCCCGTCCTGGCGGTGTGCGCCGGTCAGATCGGAGCGATATGGGCTGCTCCCACGCCCGGACATGCCCCCTCTTCCCGCTGTTGAAAGCAAGCTTGCGCGGCTGGCGCGAGTCCTACTGCGACAGCGATGAGCGCTGGCGCGAATGCGCGCGGCACAAGTTGGCGTCCAGAGGCCAGCTCGTGCCGATCTCCCTGCTGCCGAACGGCGCCGACGTCGGGCACATCCGGAAGGCCGCCGAACGGTCCGCGGCTGCCGAACCAACACCGCCGTCGCCTCTCATCTCAGGGGCGAACGGAACTGCGGCGTGGTTCGAACCCGCCCCGAAACCGGAACCGGCCAGGCCTCGCGACACGCCGGCTCAGCCGCGCGAACCCGCGCCGGCCCCGCAAGTCCCGAGAACCCCACCAACCCCGAACACTCCACCAGCCCGGGACCGGGGAACACCCCCGAGGCGACCGCAGGGCTCGAAACGCCGCTGGTGGACCCGAATTGCCGAATGGATGAGAGGCCCCTCATGAGCACCTATTGGCCCTGGTGGGCCGGCGCGATCGGGCTCGCCCTGGTCACCATCAACTACACGCTGATCACGGATCGGTCCTTCGGGGTGTCCTCGGCGTGGGATCGCGTCCTGCACTGGCGCGCAGAACGCCGCATCGAACGGCAGGAAGCGCAGTTCGCCGACGACCGCGCACTCGAGGAGGCTTTCGCCGCGGCGACCGCCGCGGAGTTCGGAACCAGCCCCGGAGCACCCGCTCGGCCGGATGCGATGCTCGGCGACACGCAGCCGCACGCCGCGGCCGTCGAGCCGACGGCGGACGAGACGGGCACGACCACGCGCGTGCGCTCGGCACCGCTGGTCACCCAGGCCGCCCTGCTCCTGTCGATCTTCATCGGCGGATACGTCGCGGCGGTCAACGCGGGCCGGTTCCAGGTCCGCTACGACATGGGCGCAGGTTTCCGCCAGCTCGTCACCAACGATCCGTACGTCATGGTCGGCGTGCTGTTCGTCGGAGGCATCCTCGTCGGCTTCGGCACTCGCCTGGCCGGAGGCTGCAGCTCCGGGCACGGGCTCAGCGGCTGCGGCCGGCTGCGCCCGGTCAGCCTCGTCGCGACCGCTGTCTTCTTCGGCACCGCCGTTGCCGTGTCGTTCCTGCTGTGGAAGGTGATCTGATGCGCACTAGGGGCGCAGTGCTCGTCGCCAACATCATCACCGGGTTGGCCCTCGGTTACGTCGTCACCAACATCGGATTCGGCGACTACGCCGAGCTGAACCGCATGTTCACCTTCCAGGACCCGCGCATGCTGTACGCCTTCGCCGGGGCCGTGGCGATCATCGTGGTGGTCTTCGCCGTGGTGGGTGTCCGCCGCACGCCGGGGCGCATCCACGGTGGCGTGATCCCCGGGGCGGTGCTGTTCGGCACCGGCTGGGCGATCTCGGGTGGCTGCCCGGCGATCCCGATCATCCAGGTCGCCAGCGGATACCTGCCCGCGCTGGTCACGATCGCGGGCGTCATGGTCGGGATCTGGCTGTGCCGCTGGGTCAACGCCAGGTTCTTCCGCCTCGACCGCGGTTCCTGCGGGCTGTAGCGGGACCTCCACGAGCCCGATGCGGGGGCCCGGTCCTGGACCGGGCCCCCGCATCCTGTCGTTTTCCGGATCGGGCGCGGTGATCGGCAGTACGGTGTGCGCGAGGAGGGTGGACATGCGACATGAGACCACCGTGACGATCTCCGCGCCGCCGACCGAGGTGTGGACCGTGCTGGCCGACGTGCCCGGCTGGCCCGGGTGGACACCGACCGTCAGCTCGGTCGAGGCGTTGGACGGGGAGCTTCGGGTCGGGCACCGGTTCCGGGTCAAGCAGCCGGGGGTTGCCGCCGCCGTGTGGGACGTGGTCGAAGTCGAGCCGGGCTCGTCGTTCTGCTGGGCCACTCGCTTCGCTGGCGGGCGGATGGTCGCCTCGCACTGGATCCGGGCCACCGACGGGGGCAGCTCGGTGGAGCTGCGGATCGACTTCACCGGCGGTCTCGCCCGACTGCTGACGCCCCTGGTGTCCGGCCGCATCCGGCGGTTCGTCGAGACGGAGGCCGCATCCCTGAAACAGGCCTGCGAACAACCAACCCGCTGACCGAGCACTGGCGTCCTCACTCCGGCGCTGCGGGGGGTTGCTTCGCCTTCGGGGGCTCGGCAATCATTCCGCTGTGACTGGTGACAAGGGCGATCCCCGGTTGGCGGCAATGGCGGACATCCACGGCGCGGTGGACATCGAATCGCCCAACGCGGCGCGGATGTACGACTACTACCTCGGTGGCGACGCGAACTTCGCGGCCGATCGGGAGGCCGCCGAGAAGTTCCTCGCGATCGTGCCCACCGGCCGGGAGTGGGCCGCCGCCAACCGCGGGTTCCTCGGGCGCGCGGTGCGGTTCATGGTCGAGCAGGGCATCGACCAGTTCCTCGACCTCGGGTCGGGCATCCCGACCGTCGGCAACGTGCACGAGATCGCCCACGCCGCGAACCCCGCCGCGAAAGTGGCCTACGTGGATCGCGAGCCGGTCGCGGTCGCGCACGCCCGAGCACTGCTCGGCAGCACTCCGCAGGTCACCGTCACCCAGGCCGACATCCGCGACCCCGAAGCCGTGCTGAGCGCTCCGGGCGTCGCCGAACTGCTGGACTTCACCAAGCCGGTCGGCCTGCTGGCCATCGCGATCCTGCACTTCGTGAGCGACGACGACCGCCCGGCGGACATCGTGAGCCGCTACCGCGCGGCCTGCGCACCGGGTAGCTACCTGGCGCTGTCCCACTTGTCCCCGGTGACCTTCACCGACGACCAGCTCTCCGGCGGCCACGCGGTCTACAACCGCACCTCCACCCCCGGCACCCTGCGCACCCCGGAGCAGATCGCCGAGCTGCTCACCGGCTACGAACTCGTCGACCCGGGCCTGGTCCTGCTCCCCGAATGGCGCCCGGACACCCCCGTCGCCCCCGACGCGGCAGCCCGGACCAACAGCTACGCCGCCGTCGGAATCCTGCCCGGGTGAAGCAGCGGCCGGTGCGAAAGCCCGTCGAGAACGGGCTTCGGTGCGCCATGATTCCGGTATGAGCGAACCCGAGGTCGATGCGACGGTCGATTCGGAAACGGTGGAAAGACTCCTCCAGGACGAGCTGAGCCGTGGCGACGCGGCGCTGGCTCGTACCGAGACCAAGACCAGCACCCTGCTCGCGGTGTTCAGCCCCATCCTCGCCGTCGGGATCGCAGTGCTGCCCCGTGCCGCCGCACCGCTCGCGGCAGTTCTGCTGTTCTGGGCCGCGTTGACGCTGCTCGCGCTCGCCTTGCTGCTCCTGCTGTCGAGCGTGCGGCCTCGGCTGCGGCGAAGCGGTTTCACCACCTACGAATCGATGACCGACGCCGAACTGCTGCGCCACTTCACGCGCATCGCGGACGATCCGCAGCGTTGGCATCGCGAGCGCCTGCTCGTCGTCGCGCAGGTCGGAGCGAAGAAGTTCAAGCTGCTGCGCACGGCGAGCCTGCTCATCATCAGCGCGCTCCTCCTCGCGATCGCCGCAGCCATCGCCTCCGCAACCTTGACCTGACACCCGTGAGTGGTTTGTGGGGCTATAGCACCAGAAAGTGCTCACGAGCGTCTCAACGAGCCAGCCAGGCGGTGAGGCTGGTCAGTTCGTGGCGGGCGGTGGTCGTGAATCGCTTGCCGAGTTCCTGTTCGATCCGGGTGAGCTGGTCTTCCCGGAGGGCTTGGCTGCGGGCGATGCGGTTCGGGTGCGTTCCGCCGTGCCAGGCGATCAGGAGTCGGCCGCCCGGTCGGGTCACGCGGCGGAGTTCGTCCAGGCCCCGTTCCAGGTTCGGCCAGATGGCCACGTTGTTCACCGAGACCGCGCAGTCGAACTCCGCGTCGCGGAAACCCGTCCGCTCGACTGTTCCCGTTCGCACCTCGATCCGCTCATCTGCCCGGCGCCGGACGAGGTCGCACATCTGCTGCGAGGGATCGACACCGCAGATCCGCTTCGCCGACGTCCGCCGGAGCCTGCGGATCAGCCCGCCGGGTCCGTAGCCGACCTCCAGCACCACCTCGCCGGGCCGGACGTCGAGCAGGTCCACCACGTCCTGCTGCTCGTTCAACCACAACATGATGCGACCGGCGAACCACCCGCCCAGACCGCTCGGCAACGCGAACGGCGACCGGGTCGGCTCGCTCCTGGACCAGGGCTTCACGGTTCCCATGCGTCCAGCCTTCCGCTTCAAGTCGGGTTGAAGTCAAATGGGGGCATGGACCTGATCCCGATCGGCGAAGCCGCTGAGCGCCTCGGCGTGCGGACGTCGACGCTGCGCTACTACGAGGAGCGCGGTCTCGTGCGGCCGGCGGGGCGGGTGCGGGGAACTCGGGTCTACGGCAGGCCGGAGATGCGCCGGCTGGCGTTCCTCCAGATCGCGCTGAAGCTGGGGATCCGGCTCGACACGGCCGCGGCGGTGCTGGACGAGTCGAGCAGCGAGTGGCGCGCCGTCGTCGGCGAGCAGATCACCGAGCTGGAGGAGCTGATCGAGCGGGCTCAGGGCGCCAAGGACTTCCTCGCCCATGCGCTCAAGTGCCCGGCGGAGCACCCAGCGCGCGAATGTCCGCACATGACGGGCACTCTCGATCGACTGGCCGACGGGATGCCCTTCGACCAGCTGGCAGCGGAGATGCGTCAGTAGCGCTGGGCGTGGTGGGTCGGGGGTTCGCCGAAGAGGGATTTGAAGTCCCTGGTGAGGTGGGCTTGGTCGGCGTAGCCGAGTTCGGCCGCCACCGACGCCCAGTCCAGCTCCGCACCTCTCGCCATCCGCTCGGTCACCTCGTGCAGGCGGTAGCGGCGGATCACCCACTTCGGGCCGATGCCCACGTGCTCCGCGAACAAGCGCTGCAGCTGCCGGATGCTCGTGCCGAACTCCCGCGCCAGCGCATCGACCCTGGTGATCTCGGGTTTCGCGGCGATCATCGCAACGATGTCCGCGGCCTGTTCCGCTCTCGGATCCGGTTCGGGTGCGTGGGCTCGCAGGAGCTGCTCGACAGCTGGGACGTCAGGTGCCGTCAATGCCGGGCCGAAGACCTCGCGGGCATCGATCGTGCGGTCGGTGATCGTCGAAACCGGTGCGCGCAGGAACGGGCGGAAGCAGCCGGGCCGGAACGCCACGCCGAGCACGCTGCTGCGCCCCGACAACACCCTGACCTGGTGCCCGCTGGAGACGCCGGTGATCGTCGCGCGGCCGTCCTGGAACGTCAGGTGCACGTTCGGGTAAGGCACGATCAGCTGCCGGTACGGCTCGGGGTAGTCCCAGGACACGACCCAGTAGCGCGCCACGTACCGAGCCAGGTCCGGCGACGGCTCGGGGAAGGAGTGCCGCTGGAAATCCCGCCACGCGCCACCGAGTTCCCGCACGTCCCTGGCCACGGACGGAGTGTATGTCGCGTTCCTTCAAGACACCGCCGTCCAGCGGTGGTTGGCTGCGAGCCATGTCCGAAGCACAACACCTGAGCAGCGCAGCATCGGCCCTGGCCGGGGTCGTCGCAGGCATCGAGCCCGGCCAGCTCACCGCGCCCACGCCGTGCACCGAGTACACCGTGCGCGACCTGCTGAACCACCTGCTGTTCTGGGGTCCATCCCTGGAAGCCGGTGCCCGCAAGGAAGCCGTCCCGCCGCCCGCTGCCGCCGAGGCGGACGTGGACCTCACCGAAGGCGACTGGCAGCAGGCCGTCGCCCAGCAGCTGGACCGCACAGCGCGGGCCTGGAGCGCACCCGGCGCGTGGACCGGGACGACGCACATGGGCGGTCCGACCGAACTCCCGGCTTCGCTGGTCGGCGGGATGGTCGTGCTCGAGTTCGCCGTGCACGCCTGGGACCTGGCGAAGGCGACCGGCCAAGACCTGGCGCTCGACGAAGCCCTCCTCGACTACGCCCGCGGGGTAGCCACGGAGACGGCGGAGCAGGGCCGTCAGATGGGCGTGTTCGGCGCGGAAGTGGCGGTCCCGGAGTCGGCGCCCGCCCTGGACCGGCTCCTCGCCCTCACCGGCCGAAACCCCGCCTAGACATCGGTCTCCAGCACCTCCGCACGTCGGCTACCGCGCATCGACCGACGCAGAGATAGCGAAAGACCTCCTAATGAGCGTCCCAACGGTAAAAGCCCACGTCTCCCACGCCCTAACAAAGCTGGACCTAACGAACAGAACCCAGATCGCCCTACTGGCGCACGAAGCAGGCCTGGTCTAACCAGGAGCTACGCGGCTACACCCCTAAACCCACTCCGAACGCCGTCCACGGCCGGGTTGGGAACGTCAGCACAGCCCTATCCCGGTCCCGCATATCCCGAACCCCGGCGACCTCGACGCACGTACCGCTTTATCGGTTGCCACGACCGAGAGTCTCTACACCCGGCACTTGTCGCCGGTCCGCTTCCACTTTCGTCAGGTCAGAACCAGGATTCCGTCACCACGGCAAAATGATCCCCAACCACTTCTGGGCTTGGTCCTCTTACGAACTCGGCATCGGCGAGCTCCGCGTATGCCGGGAAGTCCTTCAACGACGGGGCAAGCACCACTCGCCACGACTCCGGGTCGACGGCCAGCAGGCCGTTGTCGAACAGCAGGTGAACATCCGCACGCAGCAGGACACCCTCGTCTAGCTCGTGTGTCTCGTGCTCGGCGAACCTCTTGATGTGCGCAGCCTGCAGGACTTCGACGGGGCACGGGCCAGTTACCGCGCAGGAAGCTCCGTACGTCTTCAGGAGTTCTTTCCGGAACGTCCCCTGCCCGTTGCGGGCTTTGGTCGTCGCCGGCCGATGCCCACCGCGAGGGGGATTCCGCCTAGAGGTGCCATTCCTGGGCGGTACCGGCGGGAGCTTGACGGACAGGTCAGACAGCATCGCTTGCAGTTTGCCCGGGTCGACTGACCGGATCGCATTCTGATCGGCCCCGTCGAGGAACGTGGCTTTGAGCTCGTCTGACGCGATGGCCCCGTCAAGCGGTCGCCAGAAGCCACCGTAGAACGCGGCGAACTGGGTGACCTCAACGAGCCGCTCCTTCGGCTCGTCGAATTCCCTCTTGCACGTCTCAGTTCGGCAGCGGTACTTGGGACGTCGCTTGGCCCGCACATCAAACTTGCCCGACTCGCAGTCCGGGCAGACGAGCTGTGATTTCGTCACACCGTCCCGCTGTTCGATCCGGTGGATACGGCCGACGCCGTGCACCTCCGCATCGTCCCGGATCACCGCCAAATCGCCGACCTTGATGCGGCGGTAGTTGGGCACCTTGCTGTCGTAGACGTACTGGACGCCGAGGACATCGTCGTAGCCGGTGTTCCCGCTGTACTTGCGTTGTTCTGCCGAGAACATCGCCCATGCCTTGGACCCAGCAGGCACTTCGGGCTCATCAGAAGACTCGAGCGCAGCGTGTGCCTCAGCCTGTTCCTCGGGCAGGGCTCGTTCAGCAATCTCAGCTGCCTCGGCGTGCATCGCGTCCTCGTCGTCGAGGAACTCCTGCAGCACAACCCTGTCCAACTTCCCGGCCCTCGTCTTGGCCTTCTTGTAGCTCGGCAACGAGGTCATCAGATCGTTCAGCTTCCGCTGCACGCTGCTGGGCGATCGGAACTTGTGCCCGCGCTTCTCCTTCGCGTGGAAAGGCATCCTCTGGAGCAACGCCGAGAGCTCAATCGACTGCTGGTCCGTTGCGCGCAAGGCCTTCCTGCCGTTCTTGAACAGCAACGAGCAGGCGAGGACCAACTCCTCCCGGGTCCAACTCGGCGGCCCGAGCTTCTTTACCTCGAACCCCTCACGCTGGAGCACCCCGTTGACGGTCTCGTCATCGCCCACCTGGTGCGGAAGCAGAGGCTCTCGCCCCGGCAGCAGCCCGTGAGCAGCCGCGAGGATGACCTTCGTGCCGTACTCCCGGCCGTCCTCCGTGATGACGTAGTCACGGCCCAGGTCGAAGTTGTACCGACGGCAGAACTCCGGTAGACCGAGCTCGTCGTGCTCCGAGACGGCGCGCCTCACCTGGTCAGCGGTGATGTCCTCAACTGTCACACGATCGAGGATAAGGATCACCCTGACGCGCCGCCTCGCAAAGCGCATCTCTCCTTCGTCAGCCACCGCCAAGCTGCGACTGCAACGTCAGCGGCTGCGGCAAGACGTCTGGTGTAACGCAATCAGACCTTCTCTGCCGAACCGGCCTTGCCGGGGAGGACGAAGGAGGCGAGGAGGGCTGCTGCGGAGATGATGGTGGCTGCGATCAATGCTGTTGTGAAGCCTGCTGGGTCGGTGGCTCCGTCGGGGGTGCCTTTGGCTACCAGGCCGGACAGGACTCCGATGCCCACCGAAGCTCCGAGGTTGAACATTGTTGCGTTTAGGCCTGGGAGGATTCCTGGGGACTCCGCGGGCGCGTAGATGACTCCCATGCCGTTCAACGCCGTTGCTGCGCAGGCCGCGTACGACACTCCCATCAGGGCTACCAGGACGAAGAGGAGCCAGGGAGAACCGACCGCGAAGATCGTCGCCGCGATCAGCGCTAGGTTGCCCACCAGGCCGATTCGGAGCATGTTTCGGTAGCCGATGCGCGGCGCCAGGGTGCCGGCTAGGGGCGCCAGGATCCAGCCCGCCAACGCGTACGGCATCAGGAACATCAGGGCTGTCATTGTTCCGTCGTAGGCGAAGCCTGCCGTGGCGTTTTGGGCCAGGGTTGGGTAGACGAAGGTCAGGACCGCGAAGATCGACGCCATCGTGCAGAACGTCGTCAGGAGGAGGCCCCAGACTCCCCTGCTCCGCAGGGCTCGGAGCGGGAGCAATGGGTCCACCTGGTTTCGCTCCACCAGCCAGAACAGCGGGAGCAGAGCCACACCCACCACCAGGCACACCAGCGGCCAGGTCGCGAACCAGCCCATCGTCGGGCCGAGGGTCAGCCAGGCGTTGATGCCCAACAGGGCCAGGCAGATCACCGCTGCTCCGCGCCAGTCCATGCGGGTGCCCGTGGGGGTCGAGTCCGGGACCCAGGTCGCGATCATCGCCACCGCGATCACCTCCAGGACGAAGGTGAGGCCGAAGATGCCGCGGAAGCCGATCGTGTCCGTGATGACTCCGCCGAGGAGGGTGTCCACGCCGGCCACCCCGCTGTTCACCGCCGTCAGGATTCCCAGGTAGCGGCCGAACTGCTTGGTCTGGAGGATGTCGCGGAGGGTCAGGATGCCGAGGGAGATCGTTGCGCCGCAGGCTCCTTGGAGGGCTCGGCCGACCATCAGGACCTCGACGTTCGGGGCCAGGGTTGCGATCAGGCTGCCGGTCGCCATCACCGCGATCGAGCCGAACAGGACCCGGCGGCGGCCGATGATGTCGCTGTAGCGGGGCAGGACCACACCCGCCAAGCCCGCCACGAACAGGAACACCGTGGCGCTCAGGCCGATGGTGCCCACGTCCGTGTTCAGCGACTTGGCCATGTCGTCGATGGCCGGCGACAGCATCGTCGCGTTCATCTGGAAGCTGGCCACCGCCACCAGCAGGGCCGTCAGCACCAGGGGCGGGCGCACGTCGGTGCGCCGTGGGGCAGTCGTGGTCACGCCATCTCCCGGGACACGGTGGTCTGGGTGGCCAGGAGGTTCTTGATGTAGGCGTAGAACGCCGGGGCGTCGATCTCCTCGATCACCGTCGCGTTCGGCTCCAGGCCGTGCACGCCCCAGGACATCGCCGCATAGCCGCGGGTCAGCTCACCTGCCGTTTCGACGTCCACGTGGTAGCGGGCGCTGCGGGTGACCAGCTCCGGGTGCAGCAGGACCGCGGCGGTCAGCGAGTCGGGGTGGGTGGTGCCGTCGATGCCGACGCTGCGGTCGAATTCCAGGGTCGCCGCGCAGACCTTGGTGAAGAAGTCGCCCAGCGGGGTGCCCAGGGCCGCGATCTCGTCCAGCTTCGGCTGGTCGAACACCGCCTGGTCGAGGGTCAGCGGGGCCCACGGGACCACGACGATCTCGAAGCCCGCCGCGAACACCGTCTTGGCAGCCTCGGGGTCCACGTAGAAGTTGAACTCCGCCGCCGCGGTGATGTTGCCGCGGGCGTTGTTGGAACCGCCCATCACGTAGAGGGTCTTGACGTTGCGGACGAAGTCCGGGTCCTTGACCACCGCGGTCGCGATGTTGGTCAGCGGGCCGATCGCGACGATCGACAGCTCGCCGGGGTTCTCCGCGGCCAGCCGGATCAGCGCGTCCACCGCGTGCTCGGCTTCCGGGGCGCAGCCGGTCAGGTCCATCGTCAGGCCGCCCGCGCCGTCGCCGTGCACGTTCTCCGCGCTCTCCCACGGGCGCACCATCGGGCGGCGGCAGCCCAGGTGGATCGGCACCTCGCCCAACCGGCCGGCGACGTTGCAGGTCAGGTGGGCGTTGCGGACCTGGTGGTCGAAGTCGACGTTGCCCGCCACCATCGTCACGGCGCGCAGGTCGGCGAGCGGGTCGAGCAGGCCCGCGAGCAGGGCGATGCAATCGTCCTGCGCCGTGTCGGTGTCGATCACCAGCGGGGTGGATTCGGGCATGACGTCTCCTGCGCGAAGGCCTATGTTCATTGATTTGTTCACTCGACGGAACCGCACGTACTGTAGGTCTACCCAGATAGCACGTCAATCGGGGACTCCTGCGCGGTTGTTTGAACCGTCGCATATGACATATATGTACACTGTTGTACATTCAGGGAGGTGCCATGCGGATCGCTGTTGTGGGCAGCTACGGCACGGGCATGACGATGCGGGCCGACCGGATCCCGGACCGCGGCGAGACGCTGGGCGACGCCGCTTTCTCGCTCGGGCCTGGCGGCAAGGGCTCCAACCAGGCCATCGGCGCGGCCCGGCTCGGCGCCGAGGTCTCGCTGCTGACCGCGGTCGGCGACGACGTGCTCGGCGCGCAGGGCCGCGAGCTCTGGCGACGCGAAGGCGTGGACGCCGGCGCAGTGGCCACTGTGGACGCTCCGACCATGACCGGCGTGATCCTGGTCGAGCAGGACGGGGAGAACCGGATCATCGTCGCGCCCGGCGCGCTCGACCTGCTGACCCCGGCGCACGTCGCCGGATTCGCCGAGGTCATCGCGGCCGCGGACCTGCTGATGGTCTGCAACGAGATCCCCGCCGACACCGTCGCCGCCGCGCTGCGCACCGCTGCCGAGCGCGGCACGCCGACCCTGTTCAACCCGGCTCCCGCCCGCGACCTGCCGCAGGACGTCGCGGCGCTGGTCGACGTCCTCACCCCGAACCTGACCGAAGCTCAGGTGCTGACCGGGCTGGACACCACCGACCCCGACGTCCTGCTGGACGCGCTGCGCCAGCGGTTCACCGCGAAGATCGTGCTGACCTGCGGCACCGACGGCGCGCACGTCGACGACGGCGTCGAACGCGCGCACATCGCACCGGTTCCGGCCACGCAGGTCGTGGACACCACCGGCGCCGGCGACGCGTTCAACGCCGCGTTCGCCGTGGCCTGGTGCCGCGGCTGGGACCTGCGCCGCGCGGCCCGGTACGCGGCCGCTGCCGGAGCTTTCGCCGTGGCCCACCACGAAGTGGTCCCCGGCCTCCCCCACCCCGAAGACCTCGAAGAAAGGTGATCGACGTGTCCGCATACTCGGCCGCCGAACCGGCCTCGCTCGCCCCGTTCATCCAGCACACCGCCATCGAGATCGGCCTGACCCGCGAGGACCTGGTCCGGCACTGCGAGGAGTCGGTGCAGTACGGCTTCAACGCCGCGATGGTCCCCGCCTCCTGGGTTCCGCTGGTCGCCGAGCGGCTGCGCGGCAGCGGCGTGAAGGTCGCCAGCGCGCTGGACTTCCCCACCGTCGGCTCGATGACCACCGCGGGCAAGGCCGCCGAGGCGCGGGCGATCGCGGAGGCCGGCGCCGACCAGCTCGACATGGGCGTGCAGGTGGGGTGGCTGCGCAGCGGCATGGAGCAGGAGTTCCGCGACGACATCGCCGCCGTGGTGGAGGCCGCCGGGATCCCGGTCAAGGTCATGCTGGAGCTGCCGAAGTTCACCCCGGCCGAGCGGGAGCGCGCGGTGCAGCTGGCGATGGACGCCGGCGCGGCGTACCTGAAGAACGCCAGCAGCGGCGCGGTCGAGATCGCCAACCCGGACAGCATCGCCTACCTGGCCGAACGCGTCCGGCCGGGGGTGCAGGTCAAGGCGTCTGGTGGGATCAAGACCGCTGAGCAGGCCGTGGCGCTGCTCGACGCGGGGGCATCGCTGCTGGGCACCAGCGCGGGCATCGCGATCGTGACCGGTGGTGCGGCCGCTTCGTCGTACTGACCGCAGCGGGGTCGTGAGTGCGTAACAGTGTTCGAACACTGTTACGCACTCACGACTGCCGAACAGGACTGAAGGGGGCCAGGTGGCAACGCGGATCTCGCGGGATGCTCCGGAACCGCTGCACGTGCAGATCGCGGCGTCCTTCCGGGAGGACATCCTGGGTGGGCGCTGGCCGGCGCACTACAAGCTTCCGCCTGAACCGGAACTGGCCGAGCAGCTCGGCGTCAGCCGCGGGACGTTGCGCAAGGCGCTGGCCCTGCTCATCGACGAAGGGCTGCTGGTGCAGACCCGCGGTCGCGGCACGTTCGTGACCGCGGGCGTGCTGGAGCCGCAGATCGCGCAGCGCCTGCACTCGCTGTCCGAGGACTTCCGCGCGCAGGGGTACGCGCTGGACGTCCAGGTGGTCAGCGCCCGCCTGGAAGGGATGCAGATGACGGTGCAGGCCCTCCTCGGCGCCCCGCCCGGCACCCCCGGACTCCGGCTGGTGCGCGTGTTCCGGGGCGCGCAGGGGCCGCTGGCGTACCTGGTGAACTGGGTGCGCGCCGACCTGTGCCCGGGCGTCGAAGACGTTGACTTCGAACGGAATTCGCTGTTCGACGTGCTGGAGAAGTCCTACCAGCTCCCGGTGGCCGAAGGACGCCGCACGTTCAGCGCCGAGCCGGCCCGCGAGGACGTCGCGGAGGCCCTGGAGATCCCGACCGGAACGCCGGTGCTCTACCTGGAGCAGGTGACGTACACCCGCGACGGGCAGGCCGTGGAGTACTCCGACGTCTGGATCAACAGCACTGCCGTGAAGGTCACCTCGCTGCTGACCCGCTGAGTTCGTCGCAAAAAAAGATCTTGTGGACAGATCCTGTCCTCATGGGCTCCTAGGGTCGGTTTCAGAGCGATTCGAGGAGGAGATATGGCGACGTACGTGCTGGTTCCGGGGGCTTGCCACGGCGGTTGGTGGTACGACGACATCGCGGCTGAACTGCGCAGCGCGGGGCACACGGTGCACGCGATGACCTTGACCGGGTTGGGGCCGCAGGAGTCTGCGGCCGGGATCAACCTGGACACCCACATCGACGACGTCGTCCGGTTGCTGGAGTCCGAGGACCTGCGCGATGTCGTGCTGTGCGGGCACAGCTACGCCGGGATGGTGATCGCCGGCGTCGCCGACCGGGTTCCGGAGCGGATCAAGACCCTGCTGCACGTCGACGCTTTCGCGCCCGAGGACGGGGATTCGGCCTGGTCGTTGACCAGCGGGTTCTGGCACGACTGGTACGCGGGCGGCGCCGGTGCCGACGGGTTCGCGTTCGCGCCGCTGCCGATCCTGGACGAGCGCACAGTGCCGCACCCGCTCGCCACGATGACCCAGCAGATCCGCCTCACCGGCGCGCACCGCCGGGTTCCGCGCCGCGAGTACGTCTACTGCGCCGAGTTCGAGAACTCCCCGTTCACGCAGACCTACGAGCGGCTGAAGGACGACCCGTCGTGGCACGTCCGCACCTTGCCGATCAGCCACAACATCGTGCGCGAAGCCTTCGACGACTTCCGCGAGATCCTCCTCGACGCCGCCTGATCGGGATCGTGGGCGTTGAAACCGGCTTCAACGCCCACGATCCTCAGCGCGACTGGACCTTGAGCGCGGCCTTGCGGGCAGCCTTGGCGATCCGCTTCTCCGGGTGGGTCCTGCCGATCAGCTCGAGCACCTCGCGCGCGTGCGGGTGGTCCAGGCGCCAGATCTGCTCGAAGATCTCCACCTCTTGTCCGGCGGGAACGGATTCCGCCAGCAGAGCGGGGATTTCGTCGGGGTCGGCGGCGTCCGAAGCGGTCGACAGCAGATCGGTGAGCAGCCACGCCGCTTCCGCCGCAGTCAGCTCGTACTCGGGTTCGTCGCCGCTGAGCTCCTGGAACACCATCTTCGCGTACGGCCGAAGCACGGGTTCGTCCAGCGCCTGGCGCCACCGCTGCTCGCCTTCGATGGTCTTCGCGATGGTCACCGCGATCATCCGGTCTTCCACGGCACCCGCCGCAGCCGCGGTGAGCAGTGCGTCGAGCGCTTCCTCCGGGGTCCGGGACGCGATCCACGCCGCCAGTTCGGCTTCCAGCTCGGCGTCCCCGACGCCCTTGGCGAACTCCACCAGTTCCTCGGCGGTCGTCTCCTCGACCGGCGGGAGCAGCGGCACCTCGACACCGCTCGCGGTCAGCGCGCCGGCGAACGCGTACTGGCCGAGCGGGGTCAGCCGCGCGATTCCCCCGTCGACCAGCGCCGCGCCCAGGTCGGTCAGCATCGCGAGCAGCCGGTCGGCGGGGTCACCGCTGGTCCCGACCCAGGCGTCCCACTCGTCCGGTTCGGCATCGGCGAGGTCCGCGATCATGCTCCGCAGCTCCGCGATGGGCATGCCGTCGTTGCGGGCCATGAACAGCATCGTCATGGCGAAAACGCCGACGTCCTCCAGGTCGAGGTCGCCGGACTCGCCGTGGAAGCCGCCCTCGACGATCAGCCCCAGCACGTCGGACCAGGTGTCCAGCACCTCTTCGACGCCGCCGTCCGGCCATTCCTCGAGGGCCGGCCCCGGCACGTCCGGGTGGGCGGGGTCGAAGAACCCCGCATCGACCGCCAGCGCCCACAGGCAGGCCAAGTCCGGGATGTCGTCCAGCTCTTCGACCGAGTCCGGCACACGCACGCCGAGCGCCTCGGCGGCTGCGATCACGTCGGCAGCCGCCCATTCCGCACCCGGTCGCTCGACGGCCCGCAGCGCCAACTGCCGGAGGCGGTCGAGCAGCGTGCTCTGCCGGGCGGCGACCGCCAGCTCCTCGTCCGACGGCAGCCGCAGCGGCGGGAGCCGGTCCGGCAGCCCGAGGAGTTCCTTGAGCCCCATCGGTGCCTCGGCGTCGTACTCGTCCATCGCGGACTCCGGCTCGTTCCCGCTCATGTCAATCCCCACGCGGTGAGGCTAGCGCCGGACGACCGGCTCCCTCCCACCCCGGTGTCTACTTCGGACCGTAGGCGCGGAGGAACGCCCGCACACCGGCCGTGACGATCTCGTCGAGCTCCGCCTCGGCGAGGGGCAGCGCGCCGTAGTAGGTGCGGCTCTGGATCTCCATGCCCACCAGCGCGACGAAGTGCCCGGCCACGCGATGCGGGACGTCGACCTCGAGCAGTCCTCGCTCGCCGAGTTCGGCCATCCGACGCGCGAGCGCCTCGTGCACGCGGCGCGGTCCCGCTTCCTGCCAGGCTTCGAGGACGTCCTCCGGGATGTGCCCGACCTCGGCGTTGATCTGCCGCACCAGCGCGAAGTGCGCGCGGAACTCGCCCGGGATCAGGACGAACGCGCGGCCGAGGTCGACCAGGTCCTGCTCCAGGTCGACGATCTTGCCGAGGTGGCGGTCGAGGTCGACCAGCTGGGCTTCGCGGACCTCCGCCGCGCTCTCCATGACCACTTCGCGGAACAGCTCCGCCTTGTCCGCGAAGTGGTTGTAGATGGTGCGCGTCGAGACCTCGGACGTCTTGGCGATCGCGTCGATGCTGGCCCGGGTGTAGCCGTCCCGGCCGAACACCTCCCGCGCCCCTTCGAGGACGGCGCGCCGCTTCTCCGCCCCTCGCCGCGAGACGTTCTCCCTGCTCAAAGCACCCTCCCGAAAAATAAGTACAACAATCATTGCACTAAGTACATTGCTCGTTGTACTTTACCTCGCGTCCCCCCTCCACCGCATCCACCGAGGAGCGAAGATGTCCGCACTGCGACTGGCCGTGATCATCGGGAGCAACCGGGAAGGCCGCTTCGGGCCGACCGTGGCGAACTGGTTCGCCGAGCAGGCGCAGCAGTTCGGCGACGTCGACGTCATCGACCTGGCCGAGATCCCGCTGCCCACCATCATTGGCACACCCGCCGACCAGCACGTCACCGAACTGGCCGGCCGCCTGGCCGCGGCGGACGCCTACGTCGTCGTCACGCCGGAGTACAACCACAGCTTCCCCGCCGCGCTGAAGAACGCGATCGACCTCTACCGCGCCGAATGGCAGGCCAAGCCGGTCGGTTTCGTGTCCTACGGCGGAATGGGCGGCGGGCTGCGCGCCGTCGAGCAGCTGCGGCTGGTGTTCGCCGAACTGCACGCGACGACCGTCCGCGACACCGTCAGCTTCCACAACGCCTGGGACCGCTTCGACGAGAGCGGCGCGCCGATCGACGAGGGCAGCAACGCCGCCGCGAAGGGCATGTTGGCCCAGCTCTCCTGGTGGGCACGCGCGCTGCGCAGCGCGCGGACCGCCGAGCCCTACACCGCATAAGCCGAGGAGCGACCGTGAAGAACAAGCTGACGCTGCTGTTCGTGCTGCTCGGATACCTGCTGCTGCCGATGTCGATGTCCGGCACCACCGTCGCGCTGCCGCAGATCGGGACGGCGCTGAACACCTCCGGCGGTGCGCTGCAGTGGGTGGTGACCGGGTACTTCCTCACCGCGTCGTCGTTCATGCTCGTCGCCGGCTCGACCGGCGACCTGCTCGGGCGGCGCCGGATCTACCGGCTCGGCGCGGCGACGTTCGCGGCCGGCAGCCTGGTCGCCGCGCTGACGCCGAACATCCTCGTGCTGGACGTGGCGCGCACCGCGACGGGTGCGGGTGCGGCCGGGGTGATGGCCGGCGGTGGCGCGATCCTGGCGACCACCTTCAGCGGTGCTGAGCGGACCAAGGCGTTCGCCGCGATGGGCACCACGGCGGGCATCGGACTCGCGATCGGTCCGACGCTGGCCGGATGGCTGGTCGGCACGCTCGGCTGGCGGGCCACCTTCGGCGCCTTCGCCGCAGCCGGAATCCTGCTGCTGGCAGGCACTTTCGCGATCACCGAATCGCGCGCCGAGCAGCGACCGCGAGCGGACTGGCTCGGTGCGGCGACCTTCATCGCCGGGCTCGCCTCGGCGATGTTCGCCATCACCCAGAGCTCCCGGGCCGGCTGGACGAGCCCGCTCGTGCTCGGCCTGCTGGCCGCGGGCGCCGGATTCCTGACCGCGTTCGCGGTGGTCGAGCGGCGCAGCGCGCACCCGGTGCTCGACCTGTCGCTGCTGCGGAACCGGTCGTTCGTCGGCTGGGTGCTGGCCGGGGTCGTGATGGTGCTGGGCTTCGGCGGAATGACCTCGTTCCTACCGACCTACCTGCAGGGCGCGAACGGGCTGTCGGCGCGGGATTCAGGCCTGATCATGCTGATGTCGACGGCACCGATGCTGGTCCTGCCGCTGCTGGGCGGGCGGCTGGTGAACCGGGGCACCTCGCCGCGGCTGCTGATCGTCACCGGGCTGCTGCTGATCTCGGCGGGCAACGCGTGGCTGACCGGGCTGCACCCTGGGATCGGGGCGTGGCAGCTGCTCGGCCCGCTGCTGACGATCGGCATCGGGGTCGGCCTGGCCAGCGGGTTGATCGACGCGCAGGCGATGAACCAGGTCGACCAGTCGCGCGCCGGGATGGCCGCCGGACTGCTGAACACCGTGCGCGGCGGATCGCAGACGCTGGTGCTGGCGCTGTTCGGCTCGATCCTGATCAGCCTGCTGACCGGGCAGATCGGTGCGGAGCAGGCCGGGCGGGTGGCGACCGGGAAGCTCGCCGGCCCCGAGCAGGCCGTTCTCCTCACGGAGTCCTGGCAGGTCCTGCTCTGGTCGATCGCGGCCCTGACCGCCCTCGGCGCCCTCGCCGTCGCCACGCTCCTCGCCCCGAGCCGGAAGACCGAGCCGGTGCCCGCGCCGTCGGTTCCGGCGGCGGCCTGACCGGGGTCGTGAGTGCGTAACAGTGTTCGAACACTGTTACGCACTCACGACCCTCGATGTGCAACCTGCACTCAATATGCACCCCAACTGTGCACTTGAGCTAGTGACGCCGGGTTGACCAGGGCTTACGTTGTCCGCCAACCGCCCCTCCGAGTCCACCCGAGGAGCTCCCATGGCTTCATCCGTCGGGGTCGACGACTACGCGCTGACCAGGGTTCCCGACCACGCGCGCTACTCCTGGTGGTCCGTTGCCGTGCAGCGGTTCGGCCAGATCTCCGCGCTGACCCAGTTCCTGCTCGGCGCCGCGCTCGGCTTCGGCATGAGCTTCTGGGACGCCTTCCTCGCGCTGACCCTGGGCGCCGTGATCCTGGAGGTCGTGGCGATCTTCGTCGGGATCATGGGCGCCCGCGAAGGCCTGTCCACCTCGATGCTGGCGCGCTGGACCGGGTTCGGCCGCGCCGGATCCGCGCTGATCGGGCTGGCCATCGCGATCAGCCTGATCGGCTGGTTCGGCATCCAGTCCGCGGTGTCGGCCAAGGGTCTGGTCGCGCTGATCGGCGGCCTGCCGGAGTGGGCCTGGGCGCTGGTGTTCGGCCTGCTGGTCACCGCCATCGTGCTGCGCGGCTTCCGCTCGATGGCCTGGGTCGCCTACGTGTCGGTGCCCGCCTTCCTGCTCCTGGTCGGCTGGTCGATCGGCGCGGAGCTCACCCAGCACGACATCGGCGCGCTGATGTCCTCCGCGCCGCCCGGCCCGCAGCTGTCGCTGCTCGAGGGGACCACGCTGGTCGCAGGCGGTTTCATCACCGGCTCGGTGATCACGCCCGACATGACCCGCTTCAACCGCACCGTCGGCGACGTCGTCAAGCAGACGCTGGTCGGCATCACCCTCGGCGAGTACGTGATCGGCCTGGCCGGGGTGCTGCTCGCGCACGCCGCGCGCTCCGCCGACATCACCACCATCGTCACCTCGTCGGTCGGCTGGGTCGGGATCCTGGTCATCGTCGCGGGCACGCTGAAGATCAACGACTGGAACCTGTACTCCTCCGGGCTGGGCCTGGTGAACTTCGTCGGCACGGTCTTCGGCAAGAAGCTCAACCGCGGCGTCGCGACCGCGGTGTTCGGCGTGATCGGCAGCGTGCTGGCGGCGGTCGGCATCCTCGACCAGTTCACCGACTTCCTGACCGTGCTCGGGGTGGCGTTCCCGCCGATCGGCGGGATCATGGTCGCCGAGTACTTCGTCGTCCGCCGCTGGCGGGGCGAGCTCGACGCCTCGCGGGCGCGGGGCGAGATCCCGGCCTCGTCGCCGGACTGGGTGCCCGCGACGCTGGTGATCTGGCTGGTCTCCGCGCTGTTCGGCGGATTCGTGGAGATCGGGCTGCCGAGCATCAACTCGCTGGTCCTCGCCTTCGCGCTCTACGTCGTCGCCGGGAAGCTCGGTCTCGTCCGCGGTGTCGGCACCGCCATCTCGACATCCGACGCCGTGAGCGCGAAGACCGGCTAGAACCGGCTTTCGCACTCACGACCACCTCATCCAGACGAAGGAGTTCGGACTTGCGCATCGGCATTGACGTCGGGGGCACCAACACCGACGCCGTCCTGCTCGACGGCACCAAGGTGCTCGCCGCCGTGAAGATGAGCACCACCACCGATGTCACCTCGGGGATCGTCTCCGCCATCGACGGTCTCCAGCGGCAGCACGCGTTCGACCCGTCCGCGGTGCGCGCGGTGATGATCGGCACCACGCACTTCATCAACGCCCTCATCGAGGCCCGCCGGCTCGCTCCGACCGCAGCGGTGCGGCTCAGCCTGCCCGCCGGTGCGTCGCTGCCGCCGATGGTGGACTGGCCGCAGCGGCTGGTCGACGCCGTGTCCGGGCGCAGTTACCTGTGCCACGGCGGGCACGAGTTCGACGGTCGGCACATCGCCGAACTGGACGAGGCCGAACTGCGCAAGGCCATCGACGACATGGGGCGCAACGGGGTGCGCAGCGTCGCGATCACCTCGGTGTTCTCCCCGGTCAACCACGACTTCGAGCAGCGCGCCGCGGAGCTGATCGCCGCCGAGCTGCCGGACGTGGCGATCTCGCTGTCCCACGAGATCGGCCGGATCGGCCTGCTGGAGCGGGAGAACGCCACGGTCATCAACGCGGCGCTGCGGGAGCTGGCGGCCAACATCGTGGACGGGCTGGCCGCGTCGGTGACCGGTGCGGGCATCACCGCGCCGCTGTACCTGAGCCAGAACGACGGCACCCTGATGGACGTCGACTTCGCGCGCCGCTACCCGGTCGCGACGTTCGCCTCCGGCCCGACCAACTCGATGCGCGGCGCCGCCGTGCTCTCCGGCCTGGACACCTGCGCGGTGATCGACGTCGGCGGCACCACCAGCGATGTCGGCGTGCTCAACCAGGGCTTCCCGCGCGAGGCGACGACCGCGGTCAGCGTGGCCGGGATCCGCACCAACTTCCGGATGCCGGACGTGCTGTCCATCGGCATCGGCGGCGGCAGCCTGGTGCGCGGTGAGCCGGTGACCGTCGGGCCCGAGTCGGTGGGCTACCAGCTGACCTCCAAGGCGCTGGTGTTCGGCGGGGACACGTTGACCGCCACGGACATCGCGGTGGCCGCCGGGCGCGCCGAGATCGGCGATCCGTCGCTGGTCGCGCACCTGGACAAGGACATGGTGCGCGCCGCGCTGGAGCGCATCGCCGCGGACAACGCCGACGCGGTCGAGCGGATGCGGACCTCCGCCGAGCCGCTGCCGGTGGTCGCCGTCGGCGGTGGTTCGGTGCTGCTGCCCGACGAGCTGGGCGACGCCGGCGAGGTGCACCGGCCGGAGAACTACGCGGTGGCCAACGCCATCGGGGCCGCGATCGCGCAGATCGGCGGTGAGGTGGACCGGGTGTACGCGATCGATCCGGGCCAGCGCGAGTCGGTGGTCGACGAGGCCAAGCAGGAGGCGGTCGACCGGGCGGTGGCCGCCGGCGCCAGTCCCTCCACAGTGGACATCGTGGACTTCGACGAGGTGCCCATCCCGTACCTGCCGGGCAACGCGACCCGGATCCGGGTGAAGGCCGTCGGCGACCTGCAGCTGGAGGCGTGACCATGCACGAGATCGCACTGCCCGACCTGGACGACATCGCCCGCGGCGCGGCCATCCTCGGCACCGGCGGCGGCGGAGACCCGCACATCGGCCGGCTGCTGGCCAGCGCCTCCCTCCGCGAGCACGGCGCGGTGTCGCTGACGCCGCTGGCGGACGTGCCCGCGGATGCCGCGGTGCTGCCGGTGGCGATGATGGGCGCGCCGACCGTGATGGTCGAGAAGCTGCCGTCGATCGAGCAGATCGGCCTGGCCGCCCGCACCCTCGCCGAGTACCTCGGCCGCGAGCTCACCCACATCGCGTGCGCCGAGGCCGGCGGCGTCAACTCGCTGATCCCGGTCGCCGCCGCCGCGCAGCTGGGCCTGCCGCTGATCGACGGCGACGGCATGGGCCGCGCGTTCCCCGAGATCCAGATGGTGCTGCCGACGCTGTACGGCATCCGGGCCACGCCGATGTCCATCGCCGACGAGAAGGGCAACCGCGCCGTCCTGGACACGGTGGACAACCGCTGGGCGGAGCGGCTGGCCCGCAGCGCCACCATCGACATGGGCTGCTCGGCGATGATCAGCAGCTTCGCCATGACCGGCGAACAGGCCCGCGAATCCCTGGTGCCGGGCACCCTGACGTTGTGCGCGGAGCTGGGCGGGCTGGTGCGCACGGCGCAGGCCGAGCACCGCGATCCGGTGGACGCCGTGGTCGGCCGGCTGGGCGGGCGGCGGCTGTTCACCGGCAAGGTCGTCGACGTCTCGCGGCGCACCGTGTCCGGCTTCGCCCGCGGCGAGGCCCGGCTGGTCGGCATGGACGGCGACAGCGGGACCGAGCTGGTGCTGCGGTTCCAGAACGAGCACCTCGTCGCCGAGCGCGAAGGCACCGTGCTGGCCTCGGTGCCGGACCTGATCTGCGCGCTGGACCGGGAATCCGGCGAGGCCGTCACCACCGAGGCGATGCGCTTCGGCCAGCGGGTCGCGGTCATCGCCGCGCCCGCCGACCCGCGCTGGCACACCCCGGAAGGCCTGGAGCTGGCCGGACCGCGCTACTTCGGCTACGACATCGACCCGGTGGGAGTGGGGCGGTGAGCTGGCAGCTGACCGAGGAGCACCTGGCCGACCTGGCCCGCGGCGCGGCCGTGCTGGGCACCGGAGGCGGCGGCGATCCGCACGTGGGCCGGCTGCTCGTCCAGCAGGCGATCCGCGAGTCGGGGCCGATCACCGTGCTCGATCCGTCCGAAGTGGACGATGACGTGCTGGTGATCCCGACGGCGCAGATGGGCGCGCCCACCGTGGTGCACGAGAAGATCCCGAGCGGCGAGGAACCGGTGGCCGCGCTGCGCGCGCTGGAGGCCTACCTCGGTGCCGAGGCGGCCGCGACGATGCCGATCGAGTGCGGCGGGATCAACTCGATGATCCCGCTGCTCGTGGCCGCGCGCACCGGACTGCCGGTGGTGGACGCCGACGGCATGGGCAGGGCGTTCCCGGAACTGCAGATGGAGACCTTCGGGGTCTACGGCGTGACCGGTTCGCCGATGGCCGTGGCCGGCGAGCGCGGCGAGACCGCGGTGATCGACGCGGGCGCCGACAACGCGCGGATGGAGTGGCTGGCGCGCGGCGTCACCATCCGGCTGGGCGGGGTCGCGCACATCGCCGAGTACTCGATGAGCGGCGCGGACGTGAAGCGGACCGCGATCCCGCGCACCCTCACGCTGGCGCACACCGTCGGCAAGGCGATCCGCGAAGCCCGCGAACGCAACGCCGACCCGGTCGCGCACCTCGCCGAGGTGCTGCGGGGAACCCTGTACGGGCACCTGCGGGTGCTGTTCCGGGGCAAGGTCTCGGACGTCGAGCGGCGCACCGAGGCCGGGTTCGCGCGCGGCCGCGCGGCGGCGGTGTCCTTCGACGGGGAGCACTCGCTGGACCTGGTGTTCCAGAACGAGAACCTGGTGGCGCTGGTCGACGGCGAGGTCCGGTGCGTGGTGCCGGACCTGGTGTGCGTGCTGGACTCCGAGCAGGCGGAACCGATCACCACCGAAACCCTGCGCTACGGCCAGCGGATCACGGTCATCGGCATCTCCACCCCGGACCTGATGCGCACCCCGGAAGCCCTCGCGGTCTTCGGCCCCGAGGCCTTCGGCCTGCCCTACGACTTCCGTCCCGTCGAGGAGCTCGTCGGCCCCTGATCCTCGCGGGTGGTGGTGGCGCGTGCTACCACCACCCGCGAGCACCATTCCGGCCAGCTCGACGCACTCACCTCTTGACTCGGACCGCCGGCCAGGACACCCTGACTGAACCCGAATTATCTTCATGTTTTTTGCGGCGTGGAGGAGCGGTTCATGACGGGATTTCCACCTGACTTCACCTGGGGTGTGGCCGCGGCGGCCTACCAGGTCGAGGGCGCTGCGAGCGAGGACGGGCGCACCCCGTCGATCTGGGACTCCTTCGCCCACACCGAGGGCACCACGGCGGACGGTTCCACCGGCGACGTCGCGTGCGACCACTACCACCGGTTCGCCGAGGACGTGGCGCTGATGGCCGACCTCGGAATCGACTCCTACCGGCTGTCGGTGTCCTGGTCGCGGGTCGTGCCCGACGCCTCCGGCAAGCCGAACCCGGCCGGGCTGGACTTCTACGACCGACTGCTGGATTCCTTGGCGGACAAGGGGATCAGCCCGGCGGTGAACCTCTTCCACTGGGACCTGCCGCAGTGGTTGCAGGACGCGGGCGGCTGGCAGGACCGGGACACCGTCGCGCGGTTCGCCGAGTACGCGGAGATCGTCGCCGGGCGGCTGGGCGACCGGGTCGGCACCTGGTCCACGATCAACGAGATGTTCGAGCACTTCGCGCTCGGGCACGTGACCGGCGAGCACGCGCCGGGGCTGTCCCTACCGCTGGACGAGGCCGCCGGGGTCGTGCACCACCTGCTGCTGGCCAGCGGCCACGGCGCGAGGGTGCTCCGGGAACGCGGTCGGCTGATGGGGATCACCAGCTACGCCCCGGCACGCCCGCACACGGACTCGGGCGCCGACCGCGACGCGACCGCGCTCTACGACGTCCTGCAGAACCGGCTGTTCACCGACCCGGTGCTGCTCGGCCGGTACCCCGCGGAGATCGAACCGCTCATCGAGCCGTTCGTCGAGGACGGCGACATGGCGGTCATCCACACCCCACCGGACCTGTGGGGCGTCAACTACTACTCGATCAACTCCGTCCGGTCCACCGAGGGCGAGGTTCCCCTCGAAGTCCTCGCGCCGCAGGGGTACCCGCGCACGGCGTTCGGTTGGGCAGTCGCACCGGAGGGGCTCACCGAGACCTTGACGATGCTGCACCAGCGCTACGCCGAACACCTCCCCCCGCTGGTGATCACCGAGAACGGTTGCGCCTACGACGACACCGTCGACGCCGAAGGCAAGTGCGACGACCTGGAACGCGTCGTGTACCTCTCCGAGCACCTGGCCGCGGTGCGCGCGGCGATGGACGTCGGGGTGGACGTGCGCGGGTACTACGTGTGGTCGTTGCTGGACAACTTCGAGTGGGCGGAGGGCTGCACCAAGCGGTTCGGGCTGGTGCACGTCGACTACGAGACCCAGCGGCGCACCCCGAAGACGTCGTTCGGCTGGTACCGCGACCAGATCGCAGCATCGCGATGACCACGGGCCCGGGCGGGCTCGGCGAACCGACCGAACGGGTACCGATCCGCTGGGTGCTGGCGTTCTCGCTGGCCACGGTCGGCACGTTCGTCGGCTGGTACGGACCGCTGCAGATCCTGCTCGCGAAGCAGGCCGACGCGTTCTCCCCCGGCAGCAAGGAAGCCGTGCTCGCGGTGGCGGCCGGGATCGGCGCGCTGTTCTCGATGCTGGCCAACCCGATCTGGGGCGCGCTATCGGACCGCACCGCTTCCCGCTTCGGCAGGAGGATTCCGTGGGTCGCCGTGGGCACGCTCGGCGGAGTCGTGGGGTTGCTGCTGATGGCCGCGGCGCAGGACGTGGTGGGCATGATCGCCGGGTGGTGCCTGGTGCAGACCGCGCTGAACGCACCGTTCGCCGCGCTGTCCGCCGCCATCCCGGACCAGGTGCCGCAGCAGCAGCGCGGGACCGCGGGCGGGTACTTCGGCGTCGCGCAGACGATCGGGATCATGGCCGGTACCGGGCTCGCGGTCGCGGGCGGCGGGATCGTCGGCGGCTATCTCGCGTGCGCGGTGTTCGTCCTGCTCGCACCGGTTCCGTACGTGCTGCTGCGGCGGGACCGGGTGCTGCCGGCGGAACTGCGCCCGCCGTGGAGCTGGCGCGCGTTCTTCGCCGGGTTCTGGCTCGACCCGACCCACCACCGCGACTTCGCGTGGGCGTGGCTGACCCGGTTCCTGATCAACCTGAGCAACTCGATCACGTTGCTGTACCTGCTGTTCTACCTCCAGGACGCGGTGGGACTGCCCGATCCGGGCGGCGGTGTGCTGGTCCTGACGGTGATCGACGCGGTGACCGTGCTGATCTCGGTGATGGTCGCCGGGATCTGGTCGGACCGGATCGCCAACCGACGCGCCTTCGTTGCCTGGTCCGGCGTGATCATGGCCGTCGCCGGGTTCCTGCTCGCGGGCTGGCAGACCTGGACGGGCGCGGTCGTCGCGGCGCTGGTCCTCGGCATCGGGTTCGGCGCGTACACGTCCGTCGACTTCGCGCTGATCACCCAGGTGCTCCCGGAGGCGCTGGATCGCGGCAAGGACCTCGGCGTCATCAACATCGCCAACGCGCTCCCCCAGGTGCTGGCACCGGTCGTCGCCGCGCCGGTCGTCGCGCATCTCGGCGGCTACCCCGTGCTGTACACCGCCGCCTCCGTCATCGCGCTCCTAGGCGGGGTGCTGGTCTACCGGGTCAAGAGCGTTCGCTGAGGCCGTCCGCGCTCGGTTCGCGCTGATGGGGGAGGCTGTTGGCGTGCGCATCGGCCTTGCGGACGTGCCCGCGCTGGAGCGGGGCGTTTCGCTGCTCGGGTCCGGTGGTGGCGGCGACACCGTCACCGCCGCCGCTCTGCTGCGCGCGCGGCTCGGCGCTGGTCATCAGGCCGCGCTCACGCCGGTCGACGAGGTCGCCGTCGATGCTCAGGTCGTGCCGATCGGCGTGATCGGGGCGACCGCCGTGTTCGCCGAGAAGTTGCCCAGCGGGGCGGAGTTCCGGGCCGCGATCGCCGCGATCGAGCGGTGGACCGGCCGGAGCACCGACGCGCTGGTGTCGATCGAGGTCGGCGGGCTCAACGGGGTCGTGCCGCTGGTCGTGGGCGGCCAGCTGGGCCTGCCGGTGGTGGACGCGGACCTGTCGGGGCGCGGAGTGCCGCGGCTCGACCAGCTCTCCCTCGCCGCCGCGGGCAGGGGATTGACGCCCGTGGTGCTGGCCGAACCCGGTGGGCAGGTGCTGCTCCTCGCCGAAGCGACCTCGACCGAGGTGGAGCGGACCGCGCGCGCCTTCCTCGCCGGTTCCGGCGGCTGGGCGGTCCTCGCGCTCGCCCCGATCCCGGCGTCCGAGCTCGCTGAGTGCGCGATCCCGGGCACCGTGAGCTCCGCGATTTCCCTGGGCGGGCAAGCGCTTTCGACGGATCCCGAAGACCTCGCGGAAGCCACCGGCGGACTCGTGCTCGGGCAGGGCCGGGTGGTCGAGGTGTCGCGGCGGCCGGGCCCCACCGGGTTCGCCCAGGGCAGCGCGACCGTCCTGGACCACCGGACCCGGTCGCTGCTCCGGGTGGAGATGGAGAACGAGTACCTGTTCGCGATGCGCGACGGCGAGCCGGTCGCGTCCACACCGGACGTTCTCGCGGTCCTCGACCACCGCACCGGTGTGCCGGTCCAGTGCGACGTCATCCGCCAAGGCGTCGAGGTCGCCGTCCTGCAGCTGCCCGCCGCCGCGTTCTGGACCGATCCCCGTCGCCTGCCGGTGCTGGCGCCGCGCGCCTTCGGCATCGACAGCGACCCGATCCTGCTGGAGGTGCGGTGAGCATCAGCGTGCGCCGCCTGCTCGCGGTGCCGGAGTGGCGCGAGTCGGTGCGGGTGCTGGCGGGCGACGTCGACCGCGTCGTGCAGCTGGTCCGGCCGATGGCACCCGACCGCTCCGTCGAACCCGGTGAACTCGTGGTGGTGCAGTCGATCCCGGCCACCGACTGGCGCATCGACGCGCTGCTGCGCCGGGTCGCCGACAGCGGCGGCGCCGGGGTGCTGCTGCCGGCCGACGGCCTGCTGGAAACCACCCGCCTGCTCGCCGAACGGCTCGGCGTCCCGTTGCTGACCGCGACCGCATCGCCGCTGGACCTGCTGATCTCGGCCCGGCTGCTGCTGGCCGCGCCGACGCTCGACCGCGCGGACCTGGTGCTGGCCACCCACGAAGCGCTCGGCCCGCGCATCCGCCCGCCGGAAGAAGTCGTCGCGACCCTGCGAGAGCTGCTCGACGCATCGGTCGCCCTGCTCGACGACAGCGGCGCGCTGATCACCGGCGAACTCCCCCACGCCGATGAAGTCCGCGTGCACGAACCGGTCCCGCAGAACGCCCAGCTCGACGAAGGCGTGTTGCTCGCACACCCGGTGCTGCTCCTGGACACCGCACGCCCGGCGCTCTGGCTGGCCGCCGAACTGCCCGAGCGCAGTGCCGCACGCGCCGACGCCGCGCCACCGGCGCTGTCGGTCGCCGCTGCCGCGGTGCAGCGCTGGCTGCTCGCCAACCGGCTCGAACTCGAACGCGACGCCAGGTCCAAAACCGCGCTGCTGGGCGATCTCCTGCGCCTGGACGACGAGCCGACCGCCGACCTGCGCCGCCGCGCGGCCGACGCGGGCTGGAGCCTCGGCGGCTGGCACATCGGCATCCGCATCGGCATCGAATCCACAGTGGACACCGTCGCGCGGGCGCGGGAGGTCGAACGGGTCCTGCACGCCGAAGGCGTCGACGCGGTGGTGGTCGAGCACGGCGACGGCTGGACCGGCTGGGTGACCTTCGAGCAGGAGCCGACGGCCGACCGCGTGCGGTCGCTGGCCGCGCAGCTGCGCGCCGTCGCCCGCGAGCTCCAGCGAACCCTCGACGCGCACATGGGCGTCGGCCGACCGCACCCGCAGGCCGACGGACTGGCGACCACGATCGCCGAGGCCACCGACGCCGCGCGGCTGGCCCGGACCCGCCCCGAATCCGGCCGCTTCCTGCACGTCGACCAGCTCGGCATGGCCCAGCTGCTGCTGGAGTGGACCCGCACGGACACCTTCGAACCCGCGGCCCGCGCCCTCATCGCCCCGCTGCGCGGCCAACCCGGCGACCTGGTCCGCACGCTGGCCGCCTACCTGGACGCGGAGTCGTCGATCGCGGAGACGGCAGCGGTGCTCGGCGTGCACCGCAACACGGTGGCAGCCCGCATCGAACGCATCGAGCGGCTCCTCGCCGTCGACCTGCACCACCGCGACGAACGCCTGGCCCTGCACCTCGCCTGCCGCGCCGTCGGCCGCACCGAAGAGGCGTGAGTGCGCAACAGCGTTCGGGCTCACCGACCGGGCACTCGTGGGGCGGGTCACGCGCGGTGGAAAACTACGCGCGGAAAGCCGATCAACCGGACAAGGATGCTTATGACGACCGCAAGCAGTGTCCGCGCCGATGCGGTGCTGGCCGTGCTTCGACCGGACGTGCGCGAGCTGACCGCGAACGTCGACGCCGCGGTGCTCCGCCCGGCCGACCAGACCGCGCTCGACCGGGCCGACCGAGCCCGGATCGCGCTCCGCGTCGCGCTGGTCAACGACGAGCAGGACCACGCCGACGAGCTCGCGGCGGAACTCGACTCGGTGGCCGGCGACGGTGCTGCCGACGTCGTCCGGGACGTCGAGCGCTGGGCGGAGCTGTCCGAGCCGCAGCAGGCGCTGCTCGCGCACTGCGAGCAGGTCGCGCTGGACCCGGCGGACGTGAGCGTCGCCGAGATCGGCGAGCTGCGGGAGCAGGGCTTCGGCACGGCGCAGGTCGTGGCGGCCGCGCAGGTGGTGGCGGCGACCAGCTTCCGGATCCGGTTGCTGCGCGGGCTGCGGCTGGTCGAGGAGGCCGACGGCGGATCCGTCGCGCAGCCGGCGAACAGCATCGAGGTCGGGTCGACCGCGGACGGCTGCGAGCTGCCGACCCCCGACGAAGCGTTCCCGCAGATGCGCTGGGTCCCGTGGGTGGAGGCGGACTCGTTCGACGTGGCGCTGCGCCACGACCCGGAAGCCCTGGAAGCGTGCAGCGCGATCTACAACGCGATCATGAGCGACCCGGCCGAGCTGGCCGTCGCCGATCGCGAGCTGGCCGCGCTCGCCGCTTCCCTGCGCACCGGCTGCGAGCTGTCCTCCGGCGTCCACGGCCGCCGCCAGGTCGAGCTGTCCGACGACCGGATCACCTCGGTGGCCCTGGCGGAGGCGGGCCCGGCATCGGTCCCCGACCAGCGCCAACGCGCGATCGTCGACGCGGCAGGCGCCCTGTCCCCCACCCCGGCGGCCCTGAAGCCGGAGCACATCGCCCGCCTCCGCGAGGTCGGCCTGACCACCGAAGGCATCCGCGACCTGATCGCGGTAGCGGCCATGAGCGCCTGGACCAACCGCCTCGCGATGACCCTCGGCAACGCCACCACCCGCGACACCGACTGGTAACGCACCTCCCGCGTCACGCAATTTCCATTGAAATCGCACGTGCGATTTCAATGGAATTTGCGTCCTGTCCGGCCTGCGACCGCGAAGCACGACCGGCACCGCGCGGCGAGGGTCGCATGCGCCGCAGGCGCATAGCCCACCCTCGCAGCTTGCACCGCCGCGGGTCCTCAGCGTTCGCCTGGCGAGGACGGCCCAGCCGCCGTGTATTGGCATACATAAAGTCGGGCACCCGGAGTCCAGGCAGGCGCTGAGGTTCCGCCACCCGCACCGCCACGCAAAACGAGGATGGAAAACCTCAATCTTCTCGCGTGTCGGGGTTGTGGCTGGTGGGTAGTCGGAGCCTGCGGAACTGGAGGAGGCTCACATGGTTCAACTCGCGACCGAGCCGGTGATCGTCAAGACCCCCGGGGGCGACCTCGAAGGGGATCTCGTCGTGCCACCGCCTGCTCGGGCGGTGGTCCTGTTCGCGCACGGTTCCGGGAGTTCCCGGCACAGCCCCCGCAACCGCGCCGTCGCGGAATCGCTGCAGGGCGCCGGATTCGGCACCATGCTGCTCGACCTGCTCACCCCCGAGGAGGCCAAGTTCGACCAACACACCCACGAACTGCGCTTCGACATCGACCTGCTCGCCGAACGCCTGGTACCCGCGATCGACCAGCTCAGCGCCTGGGAGTCGACCAAGCGCATGCCGGTCGGGCTGTTCGGCGCCAGCACCGGCGCGGCCGCCGCGCTGAAGGCCGCCGGACGACGGCCGGACCGCGTGGCCGCTGTGGTGTCGCGCGGCGGTCGTCCCGATCTCGCCGGTGAAGGGCTGGATTCGGTGCAGGCCCCGACGCTGCTGATCGTCGGCGGCGACGACCGCGAGGTGCTCAACCTCAACCGCCAGGCGGTCGAGCTGCTCACCTCGCTACCGCTGACCGACGTCAAGATCGAGATCGTGCCGCACGCCGGTCACCTGTTCGAGGAACCCGGTGCGCTGGAACGGGTCGCGGAGCTCGCCGCCGACTGGTTCCGCAGCTACCTCGGCGCCGGGGTGTCGCACCCGACCGGCCCGGACGGCGGTCACTGGAAACCGCCGGAACCGCGTCGCCGACCACCGACGACGTAGTCCTGCACAGCTGAATAACCCGGAACGCCCGACGGCACGGGGGAACCATCGCGAACGGCACGCGCAGTCGTGACGGCGCTGTGCAGTGCCGCGCGGTACAGCAGCGAGCCCATGCTCACCCGCCGAACGCCGAGCGCGGCGAGCTCCTCGATGCGGTGCCCCGGCTGGAAGAGGATGTTGACCGGCACGCCGACCGCGTCCACCAGCGCGCGGATGTCGTCAGCAGCGCTCATACCCGGCACGAAGACACCGTCCGCCCCAGCCGCCGCGTAGCGCTGCGCGCGGTCGATCGTGTCGCTGAGCGACGGTTGCCCGAGCCAGTAGGTGTCGGTGCGCGCGTTGAGGAAGAGGCCTGGCGCGCGCCGCTTCACCTCGGCGATGAGTTCCTGCTGGTGGCCGGGGTCGCCGAGACCGTCCTCCAGGTTGATCCCGGCAACGCCCAGCTCGGCGAGCTCCTCGGCGATCCCGGCCGGATCGCCGAACCCGGTCTCGACGTCGACGCTGATCGGGCGGGGCAGGTCGACCAGTCGCCGGGCGAGCTCGACCGTCTGCGCACGGGTGCGCCCCTCCCCGTCCGGTTCGCCGTGCGCGGCGGCCACCCCGAGGCTGGTCGTGCCGATCGCGGCGAAGCCTTCGTCGACGAGCGCTGCGGCGGAGGCGAAGTCCCAGGCGTTCGGCAGCAACAGCAGCCCGTCCTGGTGGAGTGCGTGGAATTCTCCCGACATGCCGCCACGGTAGGACCGCAACGCTTCGGTGACGGCCGAAGCGTCGTCGACGCAGAATGGCCGCATGACCATCGAACGCGACGTGGCCCGGCTCGCCGGACTGCTCGCCGACCCGACGCGGGCGGCCTTCTGCCTGGCGTTGCTGGACGGGCGCGCGTGGACCGCGACCGAGCTGGCCGGGCACGCGGGAGTCGCGGCGTCTTCAGCCAGCGAGCACCTGAACCGGCTGGTCGAGGGCGGTCTGCTCGCCGAACGCCGGCAAGGCAGGCACCGCTACGTGCAGCTGGCGGACGCGCAGGTCGCCGATCTCCTCGAGTCGTTCATCAGCCACCTGGGCCCGACTCGGCAACCACCGACCGGGCTGCGCGCGGTCAGCGCCTCGGCGGCGCTGGCCAACGGCCGCACCTGCTACGACCACCTCGCCGGTCGCCTCGGCGTGGCGATCACCGACGCCATGACCACGGCCGGACTCCTCGACCAGACCGACGGATTCGCCCTCACCGACAGCGGTTTCACCTGGCTGACCGGCACACTGGGCATCGCCGAAGCGGACCTCCGCGGCACCCGCCGCCCGCTGGCCCGCCCGTGCCTGGACTGGACCGAACGCCGCTCCCACCTGGCGGGCAGCGCGGGCGCGCACCTGCTGCGCAGCTTCCTCGCCCGCGGCTGGATCAAGCGGATCGGCACCAGCCGGGCGGTCCGCCTCACCCCCACCGGAACCACGGCCCTCCGCAACCACCTCGCACTCGACACAACCACCTTCGAGTGACCCGGAACCACAGTTTCAATTGAAACTGCAAACCCCACCCACGACGGATCGCAGTTTCAATTGAAACTGCAGACCCACCCGGACACAGCACCGGCGTGTCAGATCCCGACACACCGAGACCTGGGGACAGGTTCCGGGTCCTGTGGAGAACTTCCGCAATTTCAATGGAAATCGGAGGCCCGATTTCCATTGAATTTCGAGGAGCCCGGCCGCCGACCGCAGCCGCAGAGCCCGGAGCTGCGGGCGTCAGCGGGGCATGCGGCGCCAGATGGCCTGCGGGACCAGGCGCATCGCGGCGAACACCCAGCGCAGGATTCCCGGGACCCACACCACTCGGCGCCCCCGGCGGAGCGCCGAGACGGTCGCGTCGGCGACCTGGTCGGGCGTGCTCGACCACGGCGCCGGGCTCATGCCTTGGGTCATCCGGCCGATGACGAATCCCGGCCGCACGATCAGCAGTTCCACCCCGCTGCCGACCAGGGCGTCGGACAGTCCGTTGGCGAAGCCGTCGAGCCCGGCCTTCGCCGAGCCGTACACGTAGTTCGCGCGGCGCACCCGCACCCCGGCCACGGACGAGAACACCACGATCCGGCCGCTGC
The DNA here is from genome assembly GCF_027853915.1 of Saccharopolyspora oryzae. Classification (GTDB taxonomy): domain Bacteria; phylum Actinomycetota; class Actinomycetes; order Mycobacteriales; family Pseudonocardiaceae; genus Saccharopolyspora; species Saccharopolyspora oryzae. Next base: position 60,907 of record NZ_JAQGLA010000012.1, on the reverse strand, counting down.
CCTGCTGGCGCAGCAGGTTCGCCAGGTGGGTCAGGACGCTGATGTGCGCGACGTAGTCGGTGTGCACGATCTCGATCGCGTGCGCCGCTTCGCGTTCCGCTCGTTCCTGGTCGCCGAGCAGTCCGAAGGCCGTCACCGCGACGTCGATCGGGCCGTGCTCGTCGACGATGCCGCGCAGCAGCTGCTCGTGGCTGCTCACGTCGTCCGCGTCGAACTCCGCCCGCGCCACCTCGGTCGCGCCCACCTCGCGGAGCAGCGCTTCCTCGGCGTCGAGGTCCGCGGACCGCCGCGCCGCCAGCACCACCTTGGTGCGTCCCTGCTTGACCAGGCGCTCCGCGACCGCCACGCCGATCTCACTGCGGCCCCCGAGGACCAAAACCGCTCCGCTCATCGCGGTCAGTCTGCCACCGCCGGATGTCGGTGCGCCCACGTACTGTCCCGTCGGCGGAAGGAGACCGATGCCCGTCCTCACCCAGCGCCAGCTCAACCGCGCGACGCTGCAGCGGCAGCTCCTGCTGCACCGATCGGAGAAGTCGCCGATCGAGGCGGTGGAGCACTTGGTCGGGATGCAGGCGCAGGCGCCGTTCCCGCCGTACTTCGGCCTGTGGAGCCGCCTGATCGACTTCCGGCCCGATGACCTGGCGCAGCGACTGCTGGACCGGAGCGTGGTCCGCATCGTGCTGATGCGCGGCACGGTGCACCTGGTCTCCGCCGAGGACTGCTTGCACCTGCGGCCGATGGTGCAGCCGTTCCTGGACCGCAACGTGCACGCCAACACCCAGCACCGCGGTGAGTTCGCCGGGCTGGACCTGGCCGAGGTCGCCGCTGCCGGCCGGGAGCTGCTGGACGAGCAGCCCCGCAGCGCAGCCCAGTTGCGCCCGCTGCTCGCCGAGCGCTGGCCCGACCGCTCCCCGGCGGCGCTGGCTTTCGCGGTGCGGAACCTGTTGCCGCTGGTGCAGATCCCGCCGCGGGCGATCTGGGGCCGCAGCGGCCAGCCGGTCTACGCGACGGCCGAAACGTGGCTCGGCCGCCCGCTCGCCGAGCCTTCGACCGGGGAGGTGCTGCTCCGCTACCTCGCCGCGTTCGGCCCGGCCTCCGTCGCGGACATGCAGACCTGGTCCGGTCTGACCCGCCTGAAGGAAGTGGTGGCGGGCCTGGACCTGCGCAGCTTCCGCGACGAGAACGGCCGCGAGCTGCTCGACCTGCCCGACGCCCCGCTCCCCGACCCGGACCTGCCGAGCCCGCCGCGGTTCCTCGCGCCGTTCGACAACCTGCTGCTCTCCCACCAGGACCGCACCCGCGTCATGTCCCCGGAAGCCAGGAAGCGCCTGTTCAGCGTGAAGAACGCGGTGCTTCCCGGCACGATCCTGGTGGACGGGTTCCTGCACGGCACCTGGCAGGTCGAGCGGCAGAACGGCACCGCGACGCTGACCATCTCCCCCTACCAGGAGATGCCCGAAGAGGCCGCGGACGCCTTGATCGAGGAAGGCCACCGGCTGCTGGCCTTCGCCGAGCCGGACAGCACCGAAAAGGCCGTGCACATCACCGAAGCCAGCAGGTGATAGGTGTTTACCAGGCAGTCCGGGGCGCTTACCCTGGGCTAGATCGTTTCCCACCTCGGACCGAGCGGATCCACGACATGGCAGAAGTTGACCGGCCGCAGATCGACACCTCCAAGCCCAGCATCGCGCGGGTCTACGACGCGTTCGTCGGCGGCAAGGACAACTTCGAGGTGGACCGGCAGGTCCTGCGGCAGATCCAGGAGATCGCCCCGGAGGCCATCGAGGTCGGCAGGTTGTGCCGGGCCTGGCTGATCCGGGTGGTCCGCTTCATGGCCGGTGGTGCCGGGATCGACCAGTTCCTGGACCTCGGCTCCGGCTTGCCCACTGCGGAGAACACCCACCAGGCGGCGCAGCGCCTCAACTCCGAGGCGAAGGTCGTCTACGTCGACAACGACCCGTCGGTGGCGGCGCACGGCCGCGCGCTGCTGGAGGAGAACGACTACACCCACTTCGTGATGGGCGACCTGCGCGATCCGGCGGCTATCCTGAGCGACCCGGCGGTCACCAAGCACCTGGACCTGAGCCGTCCGGTCGGGCTGATCCAGTGCAACACGCTGCACCACGTGACCGACGAGGAGAACCCGGGCCAGATCATGCAGTCCTACGTGGATGCGCTGGCGCCGGGCTCCTACATCGCGATCTCGCACCTGCACAACCCGGCGGACGGCAGCTACAGCGCCGAGCTGGCGGTCGAGTCCGAGGCGCGCTTCAACGAGATGATGGGCAGCTGCTTCTACCGGCGCCGCGAGGAGATCGCCGAGCTGTTCCGCGGCCTGGAGATGATCGAACCGGGCCTGGCCTACCTCTTCGACTGGTGGCCCGACGGCCCGCTCCTGACCGAGCCCAGCGCCGCATCCCACAACCTCCTGGGCGGAGTCGCCCGCAAGCGCTGACCGGCGCGACCTCGCGTCGAGCTCGATGTCCGTGCACGTCCACCCCGGGCTGGGCGATCTGCCGCTGTACAACCAGGACTTGGAGCAGAACCCGCCAACCGCCGTGCACGACCTGCACCAGCAGATCCTGCAGGCCGACGGGCTGCTGATCGCGGCGCCGGAGCACAACGCCGCGATCCCGGCGGCGCTGAAGAACGTGATCGACTGGATGAGCCGCATGCCCGCCGGGGCCGGGTTGAGCGGAAAGGCGATCGCCGTGGCAGGTGCCTCGCCATGATGGCGACGCCGTTCGCCCAGCGCTGAGCAAAACCCGGTTCAACGTCCCCTGTGGGCAGAACCGCCCGCTGACCCGCCACCCCGGCAGGCGGGCAGCACGGCGAGTTCCCGGGTGAACCGGGGTGCGACCGCGCGCACCCCGGTGCCTCAACCCATCTGGCGCGAAGCCCAGTGGCGCATCGCGTGCTCCACCAGACCGATCAGCGTGCGCTTGGTGGACTCGCGGTCGCGGGCGTCGCACGGGGCCATCGGCACGTCCGGCCCGATCGCCATCGCCTCGCGGACCTGCTCGATGGAGTGCAGCATCTGCCCGTCGAAGCAGTTCACCCCGACCGTGTAAGGCAGACCGCGGTCCTCGAAGAAGTCGATCGCCGAGAACGAGTCGGCCAGCCGGCGGGTGTCCACCAGCACGACCGCGCCGATCGCACCCTTGACCAGGTCGTCCCACATGAACCAGAACCGCTGCTGGCCCGGGGTGCCGAACAGGTACAGGATCAGGTCCGAGGCCAGCGTGATGCGACCGAAGTCCATCGCCACGGTGGTGGTGGCCTTGTTCGGCGTCGCGCCCAGGTCGTCGACACCGCGACTCGCCTCGGTCATCACCGCCTCGGTGGTCAGCGGCACGATCTCCGACACCGAACCGACGAAGGTCGTCTTGCCGACGCCGAAACCACCGGCCACCACGATCTTCGCCGAGGTAGACGTGGTTCCGGCGCGACTCGCGGCCTGCGGCGGGGTGCCGAGCCGGGGGGCGCTATAGCCGACGGAGTCCACTCAAAACCCTTTCCATCAACACCATGTGTGGTGCGCTACCGCTTTCGCTCACCGTCTGGTGCACGGTGATCAACCCGAGCTCGGCCATGTCCGCCAGCAGAACGCGGGCCACCCCGATCGGCACTGACAACAGCGCCCCCACTTCTGCCACCGACCTCGGGTGTTGGCACAGCTCTGCGATCGACTGGTGTTCCAGCCGAACCGCGGTGCCAGGTTGGTACCCCTCGCCGATCGAGACGAGGGTCTCCAGCTCCAACTTGTGCGTGGACCTGGTGCGCCCACCCGTCCAGGTGTACGAGCGGATGCTCGACGCGGCCGGGGCAGCGGGCTCCTCCGCCGGTTCGTCCAGGTAGGACGGCTCCGGCGCGTCGTGTTGATCATGGTGCTGCTCATCGTACCGGTCGGCTTCGGAGCGCCCCTTGCGCTTGCGCTTCGCGCTGCCGAAGCTGAACCCGTTGACGACGTCGGCGAAGCCGTTGTCCCCGCTGCTGTCGCGTCTTCGCCCGCGTGGGTGCTCCGATCTTCTGCTCATCGCAACCTCACACGAGTGCGCCGGTCGAGCCCTGCAACTGCGAGCGGATCTCCGGCGTCAGCATCTGACCGACGCGCTCCACGAGCATGGTCATCTCGTAGGCGATCAGCCCCATGTCGCACTGCGGGGCGGCGAGCACGGTCAGGCAGGAGCCGTCGCTGATGCCCATCTGCAGCAGCGTGCCGCGCTCCATCTCCACGATGGTCTGCACGACCTGCCCGGCCTCGAAGCACTTCGCCGAGCCCTGGGTGAGGCTCAGCAGCCCCGAGGCCACGGCCGCCAGCTGATCCGCGCGGTCCCTGGGCAGGGTCGCCGAAGCGGTCAGCACCAGTCCATCGGCGGAGACCACGATCGCGTGCGCCACACCGGCCACGCGTTCGGTGAAGTCGGTGATCAGCCAGCCGAACCTGCGGGAAATCATCTGAGCAGTCATGCAACCTCCTGTTCGTCGCCGAGGTGATCACGCCTTCGCGCTGCGGACCCCATGTCAATCCTCGTCGGTTGCTCGGTGCCGACCGCGGCTCGCGCCGCTCTGGAAGTCGGCCAGCCGACCGCGGAGCTTGTCCGCATCGCGCTGGAACATCCCAGTGCTGGTCGGCTCGGAATTCGAGACGCTACCCGGGACCAGGTGCGCCTTCGGGGTGCGGCGCGGCAGTCCGGCGTTGGTGAACGAGCCGGGTTCCGGGTTCGCGGCGGCCTCCGCCGCCTCGCGCGCCTTGTCGGCGGCGAAGTTCCACGCGTCGTCCGCACCCACGTCGTTCGGGATCCACGGCTCAGACTCCGCCGGGTCGACCGGGCTGGGCCGGGAATCCGTGGAACCGCCGAACTGCACCCCGTTCTGGGCCAGCCGCCGGCTGATGTCCTCCGCGCTCCGGGTCTGCTTGGCCGGTTCGGTCTCGCCGCGCGGCGTGCGGCGCGGCAGCCCGGACTCGGTCAGCGGCGGCACTTCCGGCTCGGCGGGCTCCGGCTCGGCGGGGAACTCGTCCTCCGCACCGGGCCAGCTGAACTCACCGGTCTCGGTCAGCGCCTTCAGCTGCGGGTTCTCGCTCGCCGGCTGGAACCACTGGGTGGAGACGTCCTCGCTGGCCGGCGGCTCTTCCACCGGCCGGGCGACGGGCGGTTCGACGCCGGGCCAGTCGAAGTCCCCGGGGATCGACCGCGGTTGCTGCGGGATGTCCAGCGGCGCGTCGAACAGGTGCGCCGTCGGCGAGTCCTCCGGTTCCGGGGAGCGCGGCTCGAACAAGCTCGACGACCCCGGCTCCTGCCACGGCGAAGTCTCCGCCGGGACCCGGCGCGGCAGCTCGCCGGAGGTCGGCAGCTCGGTGTGCGAGTGGCCGTTGCGGCGGGTCGGCAGCGCGGAAGCCGCGGCCGCACCGGGGGTGGGCAGCACCGACCCGGTGCCGGCCGGAACCACGTGCTCGGCCGGGATCATCACGGTCGCGCGGACGCCCTCGACGTCCGGGCCGCCGTGCAGCTCGACGCCGACGCCGTGCCGCACCGCGAGACGACCGGCCACGAACAGGCCCATCCGCCGGGAGGAGCCGAGGTCGTCCTCGTCGACCTCGGCCAGCCGCTGGTTGGCGCGAGCCAGCTCCGCGTCGCCCATGCCGATGCCCGCGTCGAGCACGTCGAGCACCACCGTGCCGTCGCCGGCCTGGTAGCTGGACACGGTCACCGTGGTGTCCGGGGCGGAGAAGTTCGCCGCGTTGTCCAGCAGTTCGGCCACCAGGCGCACCAGGTCGCTGGCGGTGTGGCCGCGCAGCTTCACCGCGGGCGGCGGCTGCACGACGACCCGCGGGTACTGCTCGATCTCGGAGACCGCGGCTCGCAGCACGTCGGCCAGATCGGTCGGCTGGTTGAACCGCCGGGCCAGGTCCTGGCCCGAGAGCACCATCAGGTTCTCGTTGTTGCGGCGCATCCGGGTCGCCAGGTGGTCCAGCTGGAACAACCGGGCGAGCTGGTCGGGGTCTTCCTCGTCCTGCTCCAGCTCTTCGAACAGCCGCAGCTGCCGTTCCAGGAGGCTCTGGCTCCGCCGGGACACGCTGACGAACACGTCGCTGTAGCCGCGCCGCAGGTCTGCCTGCTCGACCGCCAGGCGCAGCGCCTGCTCGTTCACCTCGTCGAAGGCGCGGGCCACCTGGCCGACCTCGTCGGTGGTGTCGACCGGAACCGGGCTCACCGCGGCGTCGGCGCGCTTGCCCTGCCGGATCGCGTCGACCGCGGCCGGCAGCTCGTAGTCGGCCGCGTCCACCGCGCGTGTGCGCAGCTCGCGCAGCGAACCGAGCAGCTGGCGGGTGATCAGGATGATGATCGCGGCGGCCATGATCAGCGCCGACAGCAGCAGCACGGAGTCCCAACCGGCGGTGTCGCTGGCCTCGTCCTCCAGGTCCGCCGCGGTTGCCCGCACCTCGTTCGCGAGCTCGTCACGACCGTCGTTGATCGTCCTGACCGATGCGTCGCTGCCCCGGTTCCAGTCTTCCCGCGCAACCGAGTACTCGCCGCTGTAGACGTTGTCGGTGCTCTCCTTCAGCAACGCGGCCAGCATCCGGTTGCGTTCCACGATCGGCGGGGTGAGCAGCGTTTCGTCCAACCGGCGCTGCCAGTGCGCGGCGACCGTGGCGCGGGCATCGGTGATCTTGCCCAGGAGCCGGGCGCGCGACCCCTGGAGGTTGTCCAGCGCCTGCGGCGAGAGGCTGCCCTCGCCCAGACCGGTCAGCACCCACACCTGCTGCAGCCGGACCTCTTCGATCAGGGCCAGCATGTCCTGCATCGCGAATGCCGTGCTGGACAGGCGCTGGTCGGCGACGCTGCCGGTCAGCGCGCGGTTCAACGACATCGCCGAGTTGATCACACCGCTGTAGGCGCCGATGGCCTGGTCCGCGCGCAGCTGGTGGCCCTGCACCTGCTGGCGCAGCGCGGCGAGCCCGTCGAGCTGCGGCCGGAGTTCGCGGTAGCGGTCCGCGACGACCGGGCCGAAGACGTCGGCCGAGGCGAGCTCGCCGAGCTCGCCGACCGCGCCGTCCACCGCGGCCGCGTCCCGATCGACAGCGCGGACGTCGCCGTTGTCGACCAGGACCTCGACCGCGCTGTTGCGCTCCCGCTGCAACCCGTCGATGAGCGGTTCGATCTGGTCCACCGCGTCGAGCACTTCAGCGACGCGGCCGAACTCAGCGGCGCGATCGACCTGCCAGCGGATCTGCCCGATGCCGAGCGCGACCGCGAAGATGACTGGAACCAGGACGACGGCGCCGAGCTTGACCGGCAGGGACCAGTTGCGCCACTGGACCGCGGCGTCGCGAAGTCGCCCGAACTTCCCCTCGCTCACGGGCGCCCTCCTGGCGTCGAGCTCGGGGCTCCGCGCTGGTCGGTCGCGGTTCGGGGCCTCTCGGGCGAACAATGGTGGGGAGAACGGCGCATGCGTGCGGTCCCGCAATCGTCGTCTGGGTGGTCGGGGGTGAAATCCAGCTGCGGACGGGAGGCTCCGGGCGCATGGAATCGCCATGCGGCACTGCGCTGTACCGATGGGGCTCCGGCGGCACTCAGCGTCACCATTAGCATCTCCGGCCGGCGCAATAGCGACACCGGTACCGAACCGTTACCTTTCCCGTGGGGCGGCTGCCTTTCACTGCCCAAGCACTATAAGCCCCTGGTGAAGTGATAGCACCGGGGGCTTTTTACCATTCGACTACGACAAACAGGGGATGTCACACCGAGTGGTCGAAGTCGGCGAAGAGTCGCCATCGTTTTCACTCGTTCAGCCCAGTGCCGGGGCGACTTAGCCGCCCGCGCCGCGATGAAATGCCTGGTCGATCAGATCAACCGACCTCTCCACAGCTGCTGACCTGGCAGTACCAGACGGTAACCACGATTCGCGCGGGAACCCGGCGAAGGCCGAGTCGCAGCATCTGAGATCCTGGAAAACGGCGTCCCACGTGTTGATCACCACACTTTCGATCTCGCGCGGGAAGTGGTTAGAATTCCCCGCCTCCGCCGGCCCGCGCGCGCCCGGCGGGCCCACCGCGAAGTACCAGGAAGGACCCATGAGCAACGCAACGCAATCCGCGCTGCGCGGCGGCCCAGGTGACCAGCCCGGAAATCCGCGGTCGGCCTTCGGCGGAATCGACAAGAGCTCGGTTCGGAACACCCCGGAACAGCTCGATTTCCGCACTATCGAGCAGAGCGAGGAATTCCGCTCGCTGCGCCGCCGACTGAAATGGTTCGTTTTTCCCGCAACGGCGTTTTTCCTGATCTGGTACATCGCCTACGTCGCGGTCGCCGCCTACGCCCGGGAATTCATGGCCCAGCCGCTCGTCGGCGAGATCAACGTGGGGCTGGTGCTGGGCGTCGCCCAGTTCGTCACCACGGTCGGGCTGACCACCCTCTACCTGCGGTTCGCGCGCCGCCACATCGACCCGAAGGTCGACGAGATCCGACAGGACGCGGGAGAGCTCGAACGATGAAGGACCAGCAGCTGTTCCTGGGCGACAGCGCAATCATCAACACCACCGTCTTCGCAGCGTTCGTGCTGATCACGCTGTTCATCGTGTACCGGGTGAGCAGCCGCGGCAGTTCCAGCGACTACTTCGTCGCGGGCAGTTCGTTCAGCGGTGCGCAGAACGGCATCGCGCTGTCCGGTGACTACCTGTCGGCAGCATCGTTCCTGGGCATCGCCGGCGCCATCGCGGTCTACGGCTACGACGGCTTCCTGTACTCCATCGGCTTCCTGGTCGCCTGGCTGATCAACCTGCTGCTGGTGGCCGAGCGGATGCGCAACACCGGCCGCTTCACCATGGGCGACGTGCTCAGCTTCCGGATGCGGCAGCGCCCGGTGCGCGCGGCGGCGGCCGCCTCAACGCTGGCCATCACGATCATCTACATGATCGCCCAGATGGCCGGTGCCGGCGGTCTGGTCGCCCTGCTGCTCGACGTGCACAGCACGTTCGGCCAGGCGCTCGTGATCGCCGTGGTCGGCCTGGTGATGATGGTGTACGTGCTGGTCGGCGGCATGAAGGGCACCACCTGGGTGCAGATCATCAAGGCCGCGATGCTGCTGCTGTGCGTCGCCCTGATCACGATCTTCCTGCTCGGCAAGTTCGGCTACAGCATGACCGACCTGCTGCTCCGCGCCGCGGACAACAACCCGCACGGCAAGGCCATCTTCGCGCCGGGCGTGCAGTACGGGAAGTCCGAGCTGACCCAGCTCGACTTCGTGTCGCTGTCGCTGGCGCTGGTGCTGGGCGTCGGCGGTCTGCCCCACGTGCTGATGCGCTTCTACACCGTGCCCGACGCCCGCGAGGCGCGCCGTTCGGTGGCGTGGGCGATCTGGGTGGTCGCGGCCTTCTACATCTGCACGCTGATCATCGGCTACGGCGCGGCCGCGCTGGTGGGCACCGAGGCCATCCAGTCCGCGCCCGGTGCGGAGAACTCCGCGGCGCCGCTGCTGGCCTACCGCATCGGCGGCACGGTGCTGCTGGGCATCGTCGCCGCGGTCGCCTTCGCCACCATCCTGGCCGTGGTCGCGGGTCTGACGCTGACCGCGTCGGCGTCGTTCGCGCACGACATCTACGCCAACGTGATCCGCCGCGGCGACGTCGATTCCGACGACGTGGTGAAGGTGGCCCGCATGACCGCGCTGGTGATCGGCGGGGCGTCGATCCTGGGCGGCATCCTGGTCAACGGTCAGAACATCGCGTTCCTGGTCGGTCTGGCGTTCGCCTTCGCCGCTTCGGCGAACCTGTCCACGCTGCTGTACTCGCTGTTCTGGAAGCGCTTCAACACCCGCGGCACGCTGTGGGGCATCTACAGCGGTCTGGCGTCCTGCCTGCTGCTGGTGATCTTCTCGCCGGTGGTCTCCGGCTCCCCCGAGTCGATCCTGCCGAGCGTGGACTTCGCGTTCTTCCCGCTGAAGAACCCGGGCATCGTGTCCATCCCGATCTCGTTCATCTGCGGCATCATCGGCACCTTCCTGGGCAGCAGCGACGAGGTGGACGACGAGCGCAAGGCCGAGATGGAGGTCCGGTCGCTGACCGGCATCGGCTCGCGAGTCGGCTGACGCGTCCCACCGGAGGCCCCCAGGACCAACCGTCCCGGGGGCCTCCGCCGTTCCAGCACTCAGCGCGTCGGGATCCCGGACCGCTCCCCCACAGGTGGTGCCCGGTGGACCGAGCCCATCGCGGACCGTCACCGGCCGTTCGGCCGCCGCGCACGAATTCGCTCTACCCAATCGGATACTGCCGAAACCCCGGAATTCTCCATAAAATGGAACTCAGCCCGTCCGTAAAGAGATCGCTTCCGCATTAGCAGGGGGAAATCGTGGGCGATCCGGCGGGCGAAGTGGGGGGACACGATGCGCACCGCCATTCGCAATGCGCTGCTCAGCGCGGTGGTCGCCGCCGCGCTGCCGGTGTCGGGACTGGGCGGACACCTGGGCACGATCGCCGTCGGGATCAAGGACGCGCTGGCCAAGACCGCTGATCAGAGCCAGCTTCGGGACTTCAGGGAGCCCGGCGTGCTGATCCGGTCGGAGCCCAGCACGGCCGCCGACGCGCGGGGTTCGGGAGGCCCCGGCGACCGCGCTGCGATCCGCGGTTCGGTGCCCGGGGAAAACGTTCGCTGCGCCGACGGTTCGAACAATTCGGAATGGTTCGAAATCACGAATCGGCGCACCTCGGTCAGCGGTTTCGTCAGCGGCTGCTACCTCTGATTGAGGTTTTTCCGTTCTCGTCCTGCGTGGCGGTGCGGGTAGCGGAACCTCAGCGCCCGCCTGGTCTGGTCGAAGGCCGGACAGGATGAAAAAGGCTCATTCCGGTCGAATTCACGCGCCGGCCTTCCGTCCGGGTGCGGGGTTTTCAGAATTCCTGGTCCGAGCCCCGCACCCCGGCCGGCCGCAGCCGGCGCAGGTGCACGAAGCGGGTCAGCCGGATCACCGGGCGGATCGCCAGCTCGCAGCTGCCCAGCAGGAACATCCAGGTCTCGGCGTTCGTGGTGGATTCGTGGAAGAACAGCAGGCTGCCGACGATGAACCAGAGCGCGATGAGGAAGTCGTTGACGATGCCGGCCACCTCGTAGCGCCGCCGGATCACCAGCTCCTCGCGCCCGATCCACCCACTGGTTCGTCTCGGCGGAATCGCTCATCGCCCGATTGTCGGTCCGGGCGGCGGGGCTCGCCGGTTCCCGCGCCGGTGCCGGTCAGCAGAACCGGACAGACCGCGAAAACCACCCGGTCGGGGTGTATCCAGCTTAATTGCTGGCGCTGCGATCCGGACTTCGGGAATCTTGGTCCCAGTCGGCCCGATCCGGCCGCGATCTCCTGATTTTCCCAACATGGAAGGACTTTCGCATGTCTGCGTCCATCTCGTCCGCCCCGAACCGTACCGCAGCGCGCTCATCCTGGGCCGTGCGAGCAGTTCTCGCGACACTGCTGGCCATCACCGCCGGCCTGCTCGGCGCGAACCGAGCGCATGCCGCCGAAGCACCGGAAAACCCTTGTCCCGAAGGCAGTTTCTGCGTGTGGAACGAGGAGAACCACGCCGGTCAGCGGCACGACATCAGCGTCAACAACTCAGCCTTCGCGATGGAGCAATGCGTCCCGCTGGCGCAGGAGGGCGAAGCACTGTCCTTTGTGAACAACACGGGGCACCACGTGACCGTGTACCAGGACCAGCACTGCGACACCGAGGGTGACTTCGCGACCTACCCACCCGGCGCGCAGGCACCGAAGTCCACCTACGTGCCCCGCGCCATCAAGGTCTGGTCGCACTGAGCCTTTTCATCCTGCCCGGGCTGCGACGCGAAGCACGACCAGCACCGCGCGGCGAGGTCGCATGCGCCGAAGGCGCATAACCCACCCCCGCAACCGGCACCGCCGCGGGTTCTCAGCGTTCGCCTGGCGAGGACAGCCCGTTCGCCGTGTATTGGACATACATAAAACGGGATCCCGCAGCCAGGCGGACGCTGAGGTTCCGCTACCCGCACCGCTACGCAGAACGAGGATGGAAAATCTCGCTGAGCGAGCCCCCGACAGCTCAGCGCGCCAAGGCCAGGTCCTGCATCAGCTCCAGCAGTCGTTCGGCGGAGTTGGCCCAGGTGAACTCCGCCGCCTGGCTGCGAGCAGCGGCCACCAGGTCAGCACGAGCCTGAGGATCCTCCACTCGGCGCACCGCAGCGGCGAAGTCCTTCGACGACCCCGGGTCGAAGAACTCCGCGTGGCCACCGGTGACCTCGTGGAAGATCTCCAGATCGCTGCAGACCACCGGCGTCCCCGCGTTCATCGCCTCGATGACCGGCAGTCCGAACCCCTCGTCCCGAGAAGCGGTGACCAGCGCGCTGGCCCGACCGAGCAGCCGCTGGTAGTCGCTCTCCCCGATACCCCGCCAGAAAACCACGTCCGCGTCCGGCGGCAGCTGCGCCCGGAGCTCGGCTTCCCGCTGCGGCGCGATCCGGCTGACCAGGTGCAGCCGATACCCAGGAAGGAGCGCCATGCCCGCGACCAGGGTTTCCACGTTCTTGTACGGCATGAACGAACCCATGTACACGAGTTCGCGAGGTCCGCCCGCGGATTCCGCGGCCGCATCCGGCTCGTCCGCTGCGATGTCTTCGGGCATCGGCGACGGTGCATTGTGGACGACCGTGACCGGACGCCGGGTGAGCCGGTGCTCGGCGATGAGCTTGCGCGTCGTCTCGCTGACCGTGACCACTGCGTCGGCCCGGTTCAGCATGACGCGCTGCGGCCAGAAGGCCTTGTGGTACAGCCGCCACGCGACGCGAACCGGCAACGGCAGGAAGCCCGGCGGCTCCGGGTGCCGGTAGTAGATCAGGTCGTGCAGCGTGAGGACCAGCCGGTACTCGCGGCGGAATCCCCCGATCACCTGCAACGGGCTGAACACCACGTCGGCGCCGAGCCGGTTCAGCGTGCGCGACAACCACAGCTCGCGCGGCGAGAACGGGCTGTTGACCTTCAGGTGCGGAACACCTTCCGGCAGCAACCGCAGCTGCCGCTCGTCGTGGATCAACATCGTCACCGGATGGAGGTGGTGCAGTGCTTCGATCAGGCTCGCCCCGTAGCGGCTGATCCCGTCGTGCTGATCAGTGCGCGTCCAGCGCGCGTCGACGACGACGTTCATCGTCCCGCTCCGACCCGCAGGCCGCTCAGCAGTGTTCATCGCAGGGCTGTTCATGCGGCTCCGAGGAAGCGCTGGATCGCTGCTGCCGCCGGACCCGGCGTTTCGTAGTGCACCAGGTGTCCGACGTTCGGGATCACCACGAGCTCGGCATCGGACATCCGGGCGGCCAGCGCTCGCTGGCCCGGCAGCGGTGCGATCTCGTCGGATTCCCCGGCGATCAGCAGGGTGGGCAGGTGGATGTCGTCGGCGTGGTCGATGACGGTGTGCGTCGTCGAGGCCACGAAGGTCTCGCTGACCAGGGCCGGGCTGTGGAAGCGGCTGAAGTAGCGCAAGTGGTTGCTGTCGATGAACTCGCGCAGCTGCTTGTCCTTGGTCCGCGTCATCGCCCGGCTGGCCGCCAGCACCACCCAGCGGTTGCTCAGCAGCGAGTGCCCAGCGCGGATCGGCAGCCGCCTGCCCAGCGTGTAGTAGGCGGAGGTCAACCCGGACAGCAGCACCCGCGGCCCGCGCAGCGCCGGAGTGGCGATCGGGTTGATCAGCACCAGCTTGCTGATGAGCTCGGGCCTGGTGGCGGCCACCTCGGACGCGACGATCGAGCCGAACGAGTGCCCGAGCAGCACGATGGGACGGTCGCGGCCGTCGATCCGCTCGATCAGCTCGGTGATCACGTGCGCGTAGCCGGCGACGTCGTGGCGCTTCCCGGTCATCGGCCCGGAGTCCCCGAATCCGGGCAGGTCGGGAATCACCACGCGGTGGTCGGGCAACCCCGCGGTGATGAGCTCCAAGCCGTGGTGGGTGCCCCGCAACCCGTGCACCATCAGCACGGTGTCGGCCGCTTCAGCGCGGTCGGCACCGGCGCTGTCGGCGAGGTCGTCGCGGTAGGTCCAGTAGTGCACGTCAGCGCCGCTGATGCGCGCCACCTGCTCCACGGGCTGGAGTTCCGGGGTCACCACGGCGGCTCAGCTCGCCAGCTCGGTGCGGATCTCGTCGAGCTCGACGGCACCCTCCGGGTCGATCACGTGGTGGTAGATCGTCTCGAACCGGCCGAGGATCTCGTCGATGTCGTGCCGGGAGACCAGGTGCTCGCTGGCCTTGCCCATCCGGTCGATCGTGGCGCGGTCGACCAGCACGTCCTCGATGGCGCGGGCCAGCGCGTGCACATCGCGCGGCGGGTACAGCCAACCGTTCTGCCCGGGCTGCACGAGGTGCGGCAGCGCCATGGCGTTGGCCAGCACGACCGGGGTTCCGGCCGACATGGCTTCCATGGTGGCGAGGCTCTGCAGCTCGGCGATGCTGGGCATGCAGAACAGGTCGGCGCGCGCGTAGGCCTCCAGCAGCTCCTCCTCGTCGAGGTAGCCGTGGAACTGGACCCGGTCGGCGATGCCGAGCTCGGCGGCGAGCTGCTCGAAGGTGGCGCGCCGGCTGCCGTTGCCGACGATCTCCAACCGGGTCGGGACCTCGGTGCGCAGCAGCGACATCGCGCGCAGCAAGTCGTCGATGTGCTTCTCCTCGTCGAGGCGCCCGACGAAGAGCACGGTCCGGGTGTCCGGGTCGGGGTTCTCGGCGCGGTAGCGCTCGGCGGGCTGCCGGTACCGCTCGACGTCGATGCCGCAGGAGACCGGGAAGGCCGCGTCGGTGAACCCGTTGTCCTGCAGCAGCTGGACGGCGCGGGGCGTCGGTGCGGTGACCAGCTGCGCCTTGCCGTAGTGCTTGATCAGGTTGTGCCACAGCAGCCGGCCGGCCGCGTCCTGCAGGAACTGCGGGACCTTGATGTAGCCGAAGATGTTCTCCGGCATGAAGTGGTTGGTCGCCACCAGCGGCAGGTTCCGCTGCCGGGCCGAGTTGATCAGCCCGCGGCAGATGAAGAAGTGCGACTGGACGTGCACGACGTCGGGCTGGATCTCGGCCAGCAGCCGATCGGCCTGGCGGGCCTGCCACGGCATGATGCCGCGGATCGAGGGGTGGAAGGGAGAGCCGTAGGAGGGCACGCGGTGCACCGTCACGCCGTCCTCGACCTCGAGGTGCTCGGTGCGGTCGTCCGAGTGGCAGATGACGTGCACGTCGTGGCCGCGAGCGGACAGCCCGGTCGCCAACCGGTGCCCGAAGATCGCCGCACCGTTCACGTGGGGCGGGTAGGTGGTCGCGCCGACCACGATCCGCAGCGGTCGGCTGTGCGGTTGCGAAGTCAAGGAGAACTCCCGTCAGGACGATCTGTCGAACTCGGTCCGGCAAGATCACTGCTGCCGGTCACCGGAGCGGGCACGCGCCGCTCCTCGGTTTCTGGGTGGTAGCGCGCGAGCGCGAACACCCCGATGCAGGCCACCACCGCGCAGAGGACTTGGCCGGTGGCGGTCGTGGCGCTGACGTCGTCGGCTTCGCCGAGCAGCCCGATGCCCAGGCCGACCGCGACGAGCGGGTCGATCACGGTCAGGCAGGCCACCACCAGGTCGGGCGGGCCGCTGGCGTAGCCGTGCTGCAGCAGCCAGCCGCCCACGACCATCGCCACGGCGATGCCGAGCAGTGGAAGGGGGTTGATGTCCAGCAGTTCGTTCGTGCCCAGCTGCTGCGCGACGGCGCGCATCAGCAGCGACACGTACCCGTAGGCGATCGCGCACCCGGCCGCGAAGAAGATGCAGCGCACCTTCGACCGGGTCAGCACGGCCAGCACGCCCACCGCCAGGACACCGGCGGCGACCAGCTGGGTCGCCGCCAGCTGCACGCCACCGGCCACCGGGGTGGCGGTCGCGCTACCGGCGGCGAGGAAGACGAACGCGGCGACACCACCGGTGGCCGCGAGCACCGCGAGCAGGACGTTGGGGCTCAGGTCGCGGACCCGGATGCCCTGCTGACGGCTGTTGAGCAGCACGGTGGTCGGAAGGGCCAGCACGCCGATCGGCTGCACGACGCTGAGCGGAGCGAGACCCAGCGCGCAGGCGTGGAGCACGGCACCGGCGCCGAGGCATCCGAGGCCGGTGAGCCAGCGCGGGTTGCGGACGAGCCTGGACTGGGTCCGCAGGCCCAGCCCGCTGCCGTCCATCGTGTCGTGGACCGCAGCGTGCTGCATCCGCGCCCCGACCGCGTTGCCGAGGGCTCCCAGAGCAGCGAGCAACACCGCGAGCGCAGTCATCTCGAACCACGCCCAGTCGCGGGATCGGGGTGGTGCGGCACGACCGGGTCAGCCCTCTTGAGCAGGATGCGGGGACGTTCGACTATCGAACACCCTAGTCGGCGACCCATGTCACGTCCTGCTGTCGAGCCTCGCGGCGTCCGCCGCGCCGGCTTGCTGCCCGCGCCGGGACCCGCCGCCGGCGGTTCCCGCCTTCGCTGTCCGTCCACACCGCTCAATCTCGCGTTTCGCGGGACCGACTCACATCCGGGGTCGGACCCCCAATTTCCCTGAGACCCCCCAGGCTCGCACTTCGCGGCACCTCGGGTGCCACTGGGCCAAGGCTTCCGACGAACCTCGCAGAAATCGCATCCGACCAGGCGAAATGCGATTCCTCCCGGAACTCGGGGACGCCTCCGGAAAACCCCGTGGGAACCCCGACCCGAACACCGGCCGATGCGGTGCGGAACGAAATTGCAGCGCCCCGTGAAACACCGGACGAATAAGCCTGCGCCGAGCCGGTGAACGAAAGCCGACGACTCGGCGAATCGAGCGGGAAGAACCGCGCAGGTTCCGGAATCGCTTCGCCCGCGCACGGTCGAGGTGCGCCGGGCGCGCCCCCCGCGTGCGCTGTTGCGCTGGCCGCCGGATACACGTGGTCGACTCTAGAACAACGATGCTGAGGACATTGCCAGCAACACAAGCCCGTCCGGCCCGGTGTCCGCGCGAACCGCCGAACAGGCAAACCAGACGAATCGAACCGGGCCCCGAAAAGCCGTCCCGAACTGGGAAATCATCCAATTGGAAGATCAACTGATGGCGACGAACACGGTGACCGAGACGACACTTCGACAACGTCACCCCACCGATCCCGGAAATGCGCACCGAAACAATTCGGTCACGACCAGTGATCGAGTTCGCCGTGCGACCCGGAATGGCTGCTCGACCGGGTGAGATGATGGCTGCCGTGGCTGCCGATTCCGATGCCGTTGCCCGTTCGAAGCGAACCGCCGAACCGGACCGCCCCGGCAACCCCGAAGATCGCACCGCACCCCGGCAGAAGACCGCGGTGGTGGTCGCCCTGGTCGGCGGCGCGCTGCTCGCTGCTCTGATCACCACCACCTACACCGCAGTCGGCACGATCCCCGGACTGCCCGACCCGCCGTCGCTGGTGCGCTTCGGCCTGCCCACCGCACGGGTCGTGCTGGACCTGGCCGCGCTGGCCACGGTCGGCCTGAGCCTGCTGCCGAAGCTGCTCGGCTTCGACCGCCCGAAGCAGACCGAACCGATCATGGCCCTGGCCCGCCGGGCGACCGTGATGACGGCGTTGATCTGGATGCTCGCCGCCCTGGTGTCCCTGGTGCTGCAGGCCTCCGAGCTGAGCCCGGACCGCGAGGTCACCGTCCAGCTGCTGGTGGACTACGTCGCGAACGTCCCGGCCGGCCCGGGCCTGCTCGCCAGCGCCGGCGCCGGTCTGGTGTGCGCGGCGCTCGGATTCCTGGCCATCCGGTTCGGCGAGTCGGTGCCCGCCGAGCTGCGCACCATCATCGCCCTGCTCGGCCTGCTGCCGATGCCGCTGACCGGCCACGCCACGGACTGGCGCTACCACGACTTCAGCATGATCTCGATGGAGCTGCACGTGATCGGTGCGGCCATGTGGACCGGTGGTCTGGCCGCCGTCGCGCTGTTCGTCGCACCCCGGCGCGGCCTGCTGGCGGAGGCGCTGCCGCGCTTCTCCAAACTGGCCACCACCGCCTTCGTCGTGGTCGGCGCATCGGGCCTGTTCAACGGCCTGATGACGCTGGTCATCACGCCGAACGTCGGCCTGCCCGGCCTGGTCACCACCAGCTACGGCCAGATCATCGTGGCGAAGGTGCTCTGCCTGGTGGCGCTGGGTGCGATCGCCTCGCAGATGCGCTTCCGCCTGCTGCCCCGCATCGCCCGCCACCAGCGCACCGCGCTCCTCGGCTGGGCCGCCGCCGAGGTCGCGGTGATGGGTGTGGCCTACGGGCTGGGTGTGGTGCTCTCCCGCGCTCCGGTCATCGTCTGAGCCCGCAGCACCAGCTGCTGCCCCTGCTCGGTGTCGAGCAGGAACTGGAACAACCACCACAGCCCGGCGAACAGCACGACCACGTACAGCGCGGTCGAGTAGTCGGCGGGCGGCGCGGCCAGGTAGGTCTCCTGCAACGACAGCGCCGCGTACGACACCGAGGTCACAGCCGCCGCACCGACCACCGGTCGGATCCGGGCCGCCAGCTGGAACGACAGGTCGATCGCGACGGCCCCGGCGAGCACGAAGAACGGCACGGCCGAGATCGGGAAGTCGGCCGCGGCCAGCAATCCCCAGGCGACGCAGCGGAACGCCAGGTAACCGGCGGCGATGGTGGTCGCGGTCCACTTCCGCCCGACCAGCCGTCGCGCCAGCAGCAGCGTGCCGAGCCCGGTGAGCACCGCCCACGTCGGGTACACCCAGTCCGGCACCGGCAGCGTGAAGTGCTCGACGGCGATCCGGTCCAGCGGTCGGCCCAGGTCGTCGGCGGCGAACTGCAGCAGCTCGTCGTCGGCGTAAGGCGTGCCGCGATCCCACGCGGCCAGCCCCAGCACGCCGTACTCCTGGTGCTGGTTCAGGAACAGGAAGTTGTCCAGCACCGTGAACCACAGGAAGCAGGTGATCGCGTACGAGTACCGGTCACCGCCGCCGTAGCGCGCCCAGCCGCGGAGCAGCCCGATGCTCATCAGCCCGGTGCCGATGTAGAGCAGCGCGTGCGAGGGGCTCCACGCGGTGATGTCCAGGCCGTTGACCCGGTGGTTGATCACGTCCAGCGGCGCGGCCACCAGGAAGATGCCGAGCCCCCACTGCATCCAGCGCAGCGTGGCGCGGTCGGCACCGATCCCGGTGTAGGTGTGGAAGACGACCAGTCCCACCACGATCGCGGTGCCCACCGTGTTGATCATGTGCGGCGGCGCGAGGTCGTCGCGCAGCCACCTGAAGTGCCAGCAGATGTCCCAGGTCGCGCCCAAGGTCTTGAGGGTCATCGCGACGACCCACCAGCGGTAGAGCGCGACCACCAGCTGCTCGGGGGCGTCCCGTCCCGGCTCACCGCGAGTCCAGTGGCCGCGGATCAGCTCCGCCGTCGCCGCCATCGCGTTCACCTCCGCCCCGCGCGATGTTCAAGCGAAGACGGTAGTCCGATCTGATCGCGAAAGCGGGCCTTCGGCGTACCCGCCAGTAACGGTTTGGAAAAACCCGCCGACTTCGATCGTCAGCGCGGAATCTTCAGGACCTGGCCCACGTAGATCAGGTCCGGGTTGTTGATCCCGTTGACCCGGGCGATCTCCCGCCAGTCCACGCCCAGCTTCTGACCGATCCCGGACAGCGTGTCGCCCGGCTGCACCACGTAGGTCTCCGGCGCGGGCGGCGGCGGAGGCGGCGGCGCTCCGGCACCGGTGAGCACCTCCAGCGGCACCATCGAGACGTTCACGTCGGTGTTGCCGCCGATGCCCGGCACCTGCCCGTCGGAGGCGTGCTGGTGGATCGCCACGCGGTCGGTCAGGTAGCCCGGCTCGCCCGGCGGGCGGCCGTAGTGGGCGACCCACAGGAACACCCCGGGGTCCACCCAGGAGTCGGTGGCCAGCTTGTCCTGGAACCACGACGCCGAGGCGTACACGACGACCTCGTTGCGGCCGGTGTGCCCGCGGATGGCGTTGATGAAGCCCTTGACCCAGGCGCCCAGGTTCGCCGCGTCGGTCTCGATGTCCAGGCACGGCGGCAGGTTCCCGGCCGCGCTGGAGTTCAGCCGCCCGAGCTGCGCGGCGAAATCGGCCGCGTCCTGCTCCGGGGAGTTCGTGTCCGGGCGCGCGAAGTGGTAGAGCCCGGTGACCATCCCGGCGCCGCGGGCACCGGCCAACTGCCCGTCCAGCGTCGGACTCACATATCCGACGCCTTCAGTCGCTTTGATGTAGCTGAAGACGTATCCGGCGCCGCGAACCGCACCCCAATCCGGTTCCCCCTGATATCGCGATACGTCCACGCCGGGAATGCGTTCGGCCATGTCAAACCCCCTGAGTTCGGCCTGCTAGCGGGCCCAAAGATATCTAATTCGCACAAACCCGCAGTCCCGCCGTTCAGGTGAAGATCACCACCCGGTCGGGCTACCGAAAAACGAGAATCACTCAATTCGCGAACCAGTAATTCCACCTATCGAGTATTAGCGCCTCACCGAATGCACCCGATCAGCCCATCCGTGGCGAACTCCGGTTCAACCCTGCGGAGTAGCTCGGCTCGTAGCACGCACAGCCGGTGAAGGGCGGACAATCGGGAGCTGGTGGGCAACCCTCCCGCCCGCCAGGCGTCTACACAACAGCAGAGCAGTTACCGACGGACCCCGCCGCGCAGGACGGGGACGGGAGGTGGTCGTGATGACCGCGCATCGACTGCGCACCATCGGCTTGCGGACGCTCCAGGCATCCGGCGCCCTGCTCGCCGCCGGGCTGATGGCGGCCTGCAGCCAGGCACCCCAGACCGGCAAGGTCGTCGCCGCACCGATCGCACACCCCCAGCCCCAGCCACCCGCCGCGGCCATGAACTTGCAGCAGCCCGCCGAGACGCCGCAGGCCCCGCAGGCGGAGAGCCCCCAGCCGAGCCCGACGGCCTCCGACCCCACGACCGCCCAGGCGCCTCCGAAGAAGCAGGAGCCGCAGGGCGCCAAGAGCACGCGCTGCCACACGTCGATGCTCAACGGCTCGCTGCAGAACGCCGATGCCGGCGCCGGGCAGCGCTACGCCGAGCTGACGCTGACCAACAACAGCGGCGAGACCTGCACCCTGTACGGCTACGGCGGGATGCAGCTGGTCGACTCCTCGGGCCGCGCGCTGCCGACCAACGCCGAGCGCACCCCGAACCCCGGTCCGTCCATGATCACCCTGGCCCCTGGCGCCTCGGCCAGCGCCACGCTGCACTGGACCGTCGTCCCGACCGGCGACGAGCCGACCGACGGGCAGTGCCAACCCACCCCGGCCCGCCTCCAGGTCATCCCGCCCGACGAGACCGACGCGCTCCCGGTCGCCTGGAACTCCGGCCCGGTCTGCGGCGGCGGAACCATCGACGGCAGCGCATACCACCAGTGAGCCCTTCCACCTCGTCCGGGCTGCGACCGCGAAGGGCGACCAGCGCTGAGGTTCCGCCACCCGCACCGCCGCGCAGGACGAGGATGGGAAACCCCCGGTGATCTCGTCGGCGCGCCGCTGACGAAACGCGCCAGGGTGTGGCTTGGCTCGATCAGATGTGCTGTGGTGGCAGCATGATCGAGCCAACGGATCGAGAGATCACCGGACGTCACGGCAAGCTGGTGGTGCGCGAGTGGGCCGCGACCAACCCGGGCTGGATCGCGCTGATCGCGCACGGGTACGGCGAGCACTCCGGGCGCTACCAGTGGGTCGCCGAGCAGCTGGTTTCCGCCCGCGCGCAGGTCTACGCGCCGGACCACATCGGGCACGGCCGCTCGGAGGGCGAGCGGGTCCTGTTCGCCGACGCCGAAGAGCTCGTGGCCGATCTGGAGACGCTGCGCCGGCAGGTCACCGCCGAGCACCCCGGCCTGCCGGTCGTCCTCATCGGACATTCGATGGGCGGGATGCTCGCCGCGCGCTACGCGCAGGAGCACCAGGAGAACCTGGCCGCGGTGGTGCTCTCCGGCCCGGTCCTGGGCACCTGGCACGTGCTGGACCTGCTGGAGCACGACGAGATCCCGGACACCCCGATCGACCCCTCGACGCTGTCCCGCGACCCCGCCACCGGCGCGTCCTACGTCGCGGACCCGCTGGTCTGGCACGGCCCGTTCAAGCGCCCGACGCTGCAGGCGATCGACGAGTGCCTGCTGGCGATCAACGAGGGCCCGACGATCGAGAAGCCGACCCTGTGGGTCCACGGCGAGGACGACGAACTGGTGCCGGAGGCCGACACGCGCACCGGCATCGACCGCATCCGCGGCCACGAGTTCCACGAGCACATCTACCCGGGCGGCCGCCACGAACTGTTCAACGAAACCAACAAGGACGAGGTCATCACCGACGTCCTGACCTTCATCGGACGGGAGCTCAACTCCTGAAGCGAGGAGTATTCGCTATTACTAACCACGGGAGATAATCTCGATCATTACCTGATCGGGTGAGGCGTGTCGCTTGCGCGGTTGCAGGTCCAGCGTGGCGCGGGGAGCTTGAAGAGGTCGACGGGGGTCGGCCGGCGGACGGACTTCCCGCCCGGGCGAGATGGATCGAGTGAGGCAGCCATGGACGTGGAGCGCGCCCAGGACCTGATCGGCACACCGGTCTTCGACCGCAACGGTTCGCGGGTCGGCCGGGTCGGCAACGTCTACGTCGACGACGCGACGCAGCAGCCGGAATGGGTCACCGTCCGGATCGGACTGCTCGGCGTCAAGGAGACCTTCGTGCCGCTCACCGGCGCGAGCACCGAGGAGAACCGGCTCGACCTCGGCGTGGACAAGGACCGGGTGAAAAACGCTCCCCCGGTCGAGGCCGAGCACGGCCACCTCTCCCCGGAGGAGGGCCGCGACCTCTACCACTACTACGGCGTCGACCAGAGCGACTCCGAGCGGTTCGAGGAGCCACCGGAGTGATCCCGCGGCCGAATTGATCCGCCCCCTTGCCGGTGCGGGACAATCCGACCGCGATGAAGAACAACAACGAGCTCGAGCTGCTGATCACCGTGGTCGTCGGGGCCGACGACGAGAGTTCGGCGCGCGCGGCCTGCCGCGAGCTGGTGCAGAAGGTGGGCGGCCGGGTCGTGGCGTCCGGCGACTGCTCCGACGAGGAACCGGGCTGCTGGTCGGTCACCATCAGCCGGGACTGCGCGGAGACCGGGCAGCACGTGGCCGGTCTGTCCCGCGCGGTGCGCAACTTCCTGCGCGAGCTCGGCCCGGACTACGCCCGCCACCGGGTGGCCTGCGAGCCGCCGACGGCGTGGACCGTGGTGGACCACCCCGAGCTGGTGGACGCGCTGGTCAGCGGCGGGGAGCGCCTGCTGGTCGAGGTCTGGGCCGGCGACTCGCTGATGTTCGGCCGCACCGCGGCAGCCGACCCCGACGAGCCGCCCGCACCGACTGCCCCGGTGGTGTCCGAACGGGACGAGCACGGCCGGCTGCGCCCCCGGCTGGCGCTGGTGGTGGACGTCGTCACCGACCGCCGTGCGGGCGCGGAGTGGCCCGCTCGCGCCGTGGCCAGTCGCCTTTCGCGCGCCGCCGACGTCGTCGAGTACTCGGTCGAATCGCCGGTGGTGCGGGTTGCGCTGGACCTCGGTCCAGCGGTCGGCGAGCCGTCGGAGATCGTCCGCGGCGCGGTGTCGGCCCTCGGCGGCAACGGCTGGTCGCGCGTGTCGACCGACGGCGCCGGCGCGACCGCGCGGTGGTCCGCGGCACCGATGCCTCCGTCGGGCGTCGCCGCGATCGAGGTCACCGCGAAATCCACAGTAGACGCCGATCGGAATTGACCCGGATCCGCCAACCTCGTTTCAGGTAGCGGGATTTCGACCGCGGACGCGGAGGTGCACCCGAAAGCGCCTCCGATTCTCGTGACCCCGGGGCTCCTCGCGCCGCGCCCGCGGTGCCGACCAGCACGAAGGTCCACATGTCCGATTTCCGTTGGAAGCACGGCAAATGCGGAACACCTTCAGCTTTCGTCGCCCTGTCGAGTGATCACTTGCGCAGGTCATCACCCACCGCGATCAAACTGTGATCAACTCCATGGCCCTGCCTGCGCCGCCGGACGAGCGGGCGGTTAACTTGTGCACCGTTACAGCACCGCCACCCTCGGAGGACCGGACCCAAAATGGCAGGCGTGGAAGAAGTTCGCGCAGGCATTTCGCTGGCCAACCAGAAGATGCAGGAAGGCGTCGCCGCCCTGCAACAAGCGAACCTCGTCCTGGAAGAGGCCCAAGCCGCGCTCGTCTCCGCCACCCAGGGCAGCGCTCAGGAGGACATGCAGCACGCGCACGGCATGCTCGCCGAGACGATGCAGATGATCAGCGGCGCGCAGGGCTCCATCCAGGCCACCATGTCCTCCGCCGAGGCGTACGCGGGTCGGCTGTAGCGACGTGTCCGCGCTGGAAGAACTCGTGCAGGCGCTGGGTGTCGTGGAGCAGCACCTGGCGGACGCCGGCGCGCACCTGGGCACCGGCCGCACGGCGCTGGGCGAGGCCGAGAAGGCCATGATCAAGCTCGATCCGGAGCACCCGGAGACCGTGGTGCCGCCGAGCCTGCACCGAGCGGATGACCAGATCGAGCGAGCCCAAGGCGCGATCGAGCAGCTGACGAACACGTTGCGCGATTTCGCCACCCAGCTCTAGGCCACCGGCGTGGATACCCCATCTCGCGCAGTGAAACGGCATTACGCCGGGTGAATGCGCCAGATGGGGTTCTGCCCCGTCATCCGCTTAGTGGTAGTTTGATCACGGTCAGTAACTCTGCTTCCCGAGGTGGGGTGTGGGTAAACGCAACGAGCGGCGGAGCCGCGTCGAAGCAGCCTTCGAGCGCCT
The DNA here is from genome assembly GCF_027853915.1 of Saccharopolyspora oryzae. Taxonomy (GTDB): domain Bacteria; phylum Actinomycetota; class Actinomycetes; order Mycobacteriales; family Pseudonocardiaceae; genus Saccharopolyspora; species Saccharopolyspora oryzae. The sequence continues at coordinate 36,097 of NZ_JAQGLA010000012.1, read as the reverse complement.
GCGCTCCAGCATCGCCACCGCGCTCGGTGCCGCTGACAACGAGCACGCCCGGGTCCTCGCCGAGTGCGCGCAGCAGGACTACGCGCTCCGCATCGCGCAGGCCGGGACGGCCGCCGCGCAACGCGATCCGGAGGAGATCGGCGACCCGAGCAGCAGCGCGTTCCAGGCCGCGATGCGGGAAGCGCTCGACGATCGCGCGGAGATCTTCGCGGAGTGGACCGCCACCGGGCCGGACCAGCTGACCCAGCTGATGGCCGAGGTCGCACCGGGGTCGGCCGGACTGCCCTGGTCGGACTGGCTCGGCGAGGTGGGCACGCGGGAATCCTCCGCTCCCCCGCCCGAGCTGTGGCGCCTCGGCACCGCCGTCGTGCCGGACTCACCGGATCCGCAGCCGTTCCCCGCCGCCGTGCCGCTGCTCGACGAGTCGCACCTGCGGATCACCACCGACGGCAACCCGGAAGCCGCCGAAACCCTGGTGCAGAACCTGCTGCTGCGGCTGCTCAGCCACTTCCAGCCGGGCTCGGTGCGCCTGCACGTCTGGGACGTCGCGCACCTGACCGGCACGCTGCCCGGCCTCTACCCGCTGACCCGCGCCGGGCTGCTCACCGCGCACGACCCGACCCGGCTCGACGAGATGCTGGACGCGCTGTCCGACCACATCCGGCGGATCCACACCGGCGCGCTGCTCGGCGGGCACACCTCGCTGCGCGCGCTGGCCGAGGAGAAGGGGCACCGCTCCGAGCCGTGGCGCATCGGGGTGCTGTTCGGCAACGGCGAGCCGCTGCGCGAGGAACAGCAGCAGCAGTTGCAGCGGATCGCCCGCAGCGGACCGGCCTGCGGCATCCAGCTGATCGTCGTGGACATGTCCCTGACCGTGAGCAGCGCGATCGAATCGGTCCGGCTGACCGGCGAGGACCGCGCGCGGCTCAGCACCACCGGTCCGGAAGCCGTGGTGCACCTGGACGAATCGCCGTCGCGCAACGAGGTCACGAAGGCCTGCGCGTCGATCGCGGAAGCGTTCCTGGCCCGCCGCGCGCGGGTGCGGACCTTCGACGACCTGGTTCCCGACCAGTACTGGGCGCACAGCTCGCGGTCCGGGCTGCAGGCGCCGGTCGGGTTCGACGAGGGCGAGCCGGTGTGGATCACGCTCGGCGACAGCAGCCCGCACACCCTGATCGGCGGGCCGAGCGGTTCGGGCAAGACGAACTTCCTGTACGGCATGCTCGGCGGGCTCGCCGCCCGGTACTCGCCGGACGAGCTGGAGCTCTACCTGCTGGACTTCAAGGAAGGCGTGTCGTTCGCCCAGTTCACCCCGGGCAAGCGGGATCCGAGCTGGCTGCCGCACGCGCAGCTGGTCGGGGTGAACGTCAACACCGACCGCGAGTTCGGCCTGGCGCTGCTGCGGTTCCTGGCCGACGAGATGCGGCGGCGCGCGGAGGCGGCGAAGGAGCACGAGGTCACCAAGCTCGAGGAGCTGCGCGCCGAGGACCCGAACGGCCGGTGGCCGCGGATCGTCGCGGTGATCGACGAGTTCCAGTACCTGTTCGCCGACCGGGACAACGTGACCGCGCAGGCCACCGCGCTGCTGGAAGACGTTGCGCGGCGCGGCCGTTCGCAGGGCATCCACCTCGTGCTGGCCAGCCAGGACGTGTCCGGCATCGAGGCGTTCTGGGGCAAGCCGGCGATCTTCGAGCAGTTCATCCTGCGGATCGCGCTGCCCAAGGCGCGCCGGGTGCTGGGCGAGCAGAACAACGCCGCGATGGAGCTGCCGCGCTGGCACGCGGTGGTCAACCACGAGTCCGGCGTCAAGCACGGCAACGAGATCGCCCGGATCCCGGACGCCACCGCCCGCAACACCTTCGACGCGCTGCAGCTGGAGCTGTGGAAGCAGCTCGACGACTCCGCCGTGCCGCCGAGGCTGTTCGACGGCTCCAACCTGCCCGCGCTGTCCACTTTGGACGACTACCGGCAGTTGTCGGCGCCGGTGGGCACGCCCGAGGTGCTGCTCGGCCAGATCATCGACGTGGACGGCACCGCTGCCTCGGTCCGGCTGAGCCGCTCGCCGGGGCGCAACATCGCGGTGATCGGCTCGGTCCGGGTGGACGCGGTCAGCGTGCTCGGCGCGGCGACGCTTTCCCTGGCGCGGCAACACCTCCCCGGCGGAATCAAGTTCACCATCGCCGGTCTGCTGGACGACGTCGACGACGACGTGCACCGGGTCGTCGACGAGCTGCGCGCCGCCGGGCACGACGTCGACCTGGTCGGCCTCGACGGCATCGAGGCGGCGATGGCCGCCACGGCGGACTCGATCGACGGCCGCTCCGGCGCGGACGTGCCGCACTGCCTGGTGCTGTACGCGGCGGACGCGGCGCAGACGACCCTGGAGCGCAAGGACCCGACCACCAGGGTCAGCGGCCTGGACCACCTGCGGAAGATCCTCAAGCAGGGCCCGGAATCCCGGGTGCACGTGATCGGCTGGTGGCGCAGCGCGAACCGGGTGAAGAACACCCTCGGCATGGGCCCGGTGGACGACATCGGCGCGTGGGTCGCCTTCGACGTGCACGGCCAGGAGCTGGCGACCTTCGCGGCCGGCCAGGTGGTCAGCTGGTCGCCGCGAGCCCGGCGCGGCCTCTTCTTCGACCGGGCGGTGCATTCGCGCCCCGAGGTGATCCTGCCGTTCGACCTCGGCACCCCGGACACCCCGCAGGTGCCGGTGCAGCGAGCGGCCGAGGAGATCGAGGTCTGGGAGGAAGCTGGTGACTGACCTGGTTCCGGCGTCGATCCGGTACAAGGAGCTCACCGCGCTGGCGTCCACCGCAGCGCAGGACCTCCGCAAGCACGAACGCGCCCGGGCGACCGAGCTCGGCGAAGCGGTCGCGGAGGGCCAGCAGCGCAAGGACGCAGCGGCCGAACAGCGCGACCAGGTCGTCGAAGACGTCCGGAAGCGCTGGAACGCCGCGATGGAAGCGCTGTGGGACGAGCGCTGGATGCAGGTCAAGGGCATGCCCGACCCCGACCTGACGGCACCCCCGGCAACCCCGGACGACTCCCGCCGAGAAGTCCACGACGCGTTCCTAGCGCTCCTCGCCGCCCTGGAAAAACCCCGCTTCGGCGCCGGAATCCTCAACCGCCGCAAGAAGTCCTCGTGAGTACTTCGGGGCGCTATGGCACCCCGAAGTACTCACGACCGCTCGGACGACCGTGCCCGGAGCTCTGCAGGACCGCGCTGCCGGTTACTTCGTCTCCGACCGCCAGCAGTGGTCGAGCTCCCTCAGCGCTATCAAGGCTGGTCGCTTCGAGCTGTGGTGTCGCGGGTCCGTGAGTCTTTTGGGCTGTTGTAGGAGCTCAAAAGACTCACGGGTCTTCGCGGAACTATCAGGGCTTCAGCGGCCGAACCACTTTTCCAGATGTACGCGCAGGGTTTGCTGGTCTTCGCCGACCCATGCCACGTGGCCGTCCGGGCGGAGCAGGACGGCCGGGACGTCGAGTTCTTCGCTGACGTCCACGACGTGGTCGACGCGGTCCGCCCAGCCTTCCGTCGAGAGCTGGCCGGTCTGGTCGAGGAGGAGGCCGTGGCCTCGGTGCATCAGCTCGTAGAGGCGTCCGTGCTTCAGCTCGACGTCTCGCAGGCGGCGGCCGAGCAAGTCGTGGCCTTCGCCGAAGTCGTAGCGGACACCGATCGCGGTGATCTTCTCGATCAGGTAGCGGTTGACCTCTTCGAAGTCCATCAGCTCGGACAGCAGGCGGCGCACGGCCTGCGGGCCCGGGTCCAGGGACATCAGCTCGATCTGCGCGCGGGTGTTGGTCAGCACGTCGGCGGCCACCGGGTGTCGTTCGGCGTGGTAGCTGTCCAGCAGCCATTCCGGGGCCCAGCCGCGGATCTCGGCGGCCAGCTTCCAGCCCAGGTTGGCCGCGTCCTGGACACCGAGGTTGAGGCCCTGGCCGCCCGTCGGCGGGTGGATGTGCGCCGCGTCGCCGGCCAGCAGCGCCCGGCCGACGCGGTAGCGCTCGGCCTGCCGGGTGGCGTCGCCGAAGCGGGACAGCCAGCGCGGTGAATGCGCGCCGAAGTCGGTGCCCGCGATCGCCACCAGCTGCTGCTTCAGCTCGTCCAGGGTCGGTGGGACAGCGCGGTCCTCGGTCAGCCCCGCAGCGGGCACGATCACGCGGTATCCGCCGCTTTCCAGGGGAATGGCGCCGAATCTCTTCTGGGTCTTGCGGACCTCGGTCACCACCGCCATCAGCTCCTCCGGCGGTGTGGTCAGCTCCACCTCTCCCAGCAATGTCTCGATCTTGCTGGGCTCGCCGGGGAAGTCGACGCCGAGCAGCTTGCGCACCGAGCTGCGGCCTCCGTCGCAGCCGACGAGGTAGCGCGAGCGCAGCTGCGTGCCGTCGGCCAGTTCGGCGGTCACGCCGTCGTCGTCCTGGCTCAGCCCGATCAGCTCGCAGCCGCGCCGGATCTCGGCGCCGAGCTCGGTGGCGTGCTCGGCCAGCAGGCGGTCGATGACCGGCTGCGGGATGCCGAGGACGTAGCCGTGCGCCGTGTCCATCTGGCCTGGCCACGGCTTGTCGATTCCGGCGAAGAAGCCACCTGTCTCGTGCTTCCTGCCCAGCGCGAGGAAGCGATCCAGCAGGCCGCGCTGGTCCATCAGCTCGATGCTGCGCACGTGCAGGCCGCCCGCGCGGACGACCTCGGTCGGCTCCAGATCCCGCTCCAGCACGACCACGTTCACGTCGTGCAGCCGCAGTTCGGCGGCCAGCATCAAACCGGTCGGTCCAGCACCGACCACGATCACGTCGATCATTCGCAACGCCCCGTCCGAGGAGAGTGGCCAGCAGGTACCGGTCCTCGAATGCGCTCGCGCTGTCGAGGACACCGGTTTTCGCTGGTCCTGGCTTCGGACGACGATTCTGCGGCACGACCCGGGTCTTGCCGCAAGCCCCCTGGTGCGCTATACCTTGAAACAGGCGGGGAGAACGCGTTCCCCGCTTCTTCCGTCCACGTTGGACGATCTCCCCGGTCAGGCCCTCAGCAGGGATTCCGCGATGGCCTTGGCCCGGTGGGCGGGTTCTGCGGTGCGTTCGCGCAGCGCCGTGACGATGGCGCCGTCGAACAGGAGCATGAACTGCTCCGCGAGGTCCCGGTGGCGAGGTTGACCGGCCGCGATCAGCAGCGAGTCCAGGTAGTCGATGACCTTGGTCTTGTGCTCGGCCGCGACCTGGTGGGCCGCGCTGTCCGCGTCGGCCATCTCGACCATCGCGTTGATCGAGGCGCAGCCTCGGAAGCCCTCGGCTTCGAAGCTGGCGGCCAGGGCGTCGAACACCGCTAGCGGTCCGCCACCGAGGGCCTCGACCGCTTCGGCCAGCCAGGCCCGGAAGCGCTCGTCGTAGCCGCGCAGCATGGTCACCACGAGGTCGTCCTTGCCGGCGAAGTGCCGGTAGAACGAGGCGCGGCCCACTCCGGAGACGGCGACCAGCCGTTCGACGCCGACCGCCCGGATCCCCTCGCTGTAGAAGAGCTGCTCCGCGGCCTCGACCAGGCGCTCTCGTGCTCGTGTCGCCATGTCCGCACGATATCCCACCTTGCGCGAAAACGGAAACGATCGGTACCGTCTGCCAACATGGAAACGATCGGTACCGTTTTGGGGAGTCCCGTTGACCACGACCGCTGAACCCGTCGCGCGCGTCCCGTTCCGGGTGGCGGTGCTGGCGCTGGGCACCTTCGCGGTGGGCACCGACGCGTTCGTCGTCGCCGGTGTGCTGCCGGAGATCTCGACCGACCTGGGGATCGGGATCGCTCAGGCGGGCCAGCTGGTGACCGTCTTCGCCATCGCCTACGCCGTGCTCTCGCCGATCCTCGCGACGCTCACCGGCACCTGGCCGCGCCGCCAGGTCCTGCTCACCGCGCTCGCGGTCTTCGTGCTCGGCAACGTCGCCACCGCGCTCGCACCGACCTACGCCGCAGTGCTGGCGACGCGCGTCATCGCCGCCGCCGGCGCTGCGATGGTCACCCCGATCTCCGGGGCAGCCGCCGCCGCGCTCGCGCCGGAATCCCAACGGGCCCGGGCGATTTCGCTGGTCACGCTGGGCCTGACGACCTCGACGGCGCTCGGCGTTCCGCTGGGCACGCTGCTCGGATCGGTCACGACCTGGCGCGGCACGATGTGGTTCGTCGCCGCGCTCGGCGCAGCCGCCGGACTCGGTATCGCCGTGCTGCTCCCGACGATCCCGGCACCACCACCCGCGGGTCTGCGCGAACGCCTCGCGCCGCTGCGCAACGCGAAGATCGTGCTGGTCCTGCTGACCACGGTCGCGCTGTTCGTCGGCATCTACATCGTGAACACCTACATCAGCGTGATCGTCGAGCCCGCCACCGGCGGCAGCGGCGCGCTGCTGGCGGTGCTGCTGTTCCTGTCCGGCACCGCGGGCACGATCGGCAACCTGGTCAGCGGCGGGTGGACCGACAAGTTCGGCGCCCGGCGGGTGATCGCGGTCGCGATGGTGGTCGCACTGGTCAACTTCCTGCTGCTGCCGTTCTCCACCAGCACCCTGATCGGCGCCGGGATCGCGGTGGTGGTCTTCGGGCTGACGGCCTGGTCGGTGACGGTGCCGCAGCAGCACCGGCTGATCGAGGCCGCGCCCGCCGCGACGTCGTTCGTCATCTCCCTGAACGCCTCCAGCACTTATCTCGCGGTGTCGTTGTCCGGGGCGCTCGGCGCTGCGGTCCTGGAGTTCTCGCCCACCTCGTTGCCCTTCGCGGCGGCGGTTTTCATCGCCCTCGGCCTGGCTGCGTCGGAACTGGCCCAGCGGATCGGAGCACGCTCATGACCTCCACAGTGGACACCGCAGCGCCGAGCCGGTGGGCGGTGCCGGTGCTCGGGTTCGGCACCTTCGCCGTGGGCACCTGCGAGTTCGTGCTCGCCGGGCTGTTGCCGCAGCTCAGCAGCACTCTGGGTGTGTCGATCGGCGCCGCGGGCCAGGTGGTCACCGCGTTTGCGCTCACCTGCGCCCTGCTCGCGCCGGTGCTGGCCACGGCGACCGCGAGCTGGCAGCGGCGCCGGGTGCTGGTGCTCGCGACGGGCGTCTACCTGGTGGGCAACGTCGCGACCGCGCTCGCGCCGTCGTTCCCGCTGGTGATCGCTGCGCAGGTGGTCGCCGCAGCAGGCGCCGGGCTGTTCGTGCCGACCGCTGCGGTCACCGCTTCCGCACTGGTTCCGGAGGATCGTCGTGGACGCGCCATCGCTGCTGTGACAACGGGTTTCACCGCTGCGACGGCGATGGGCGCTCCGCTGGGGACCGCGCTGGGCGCGTTCTTCGGTTGGCGGGTGACGATGTGGTTCGTCGCCGGGTTGGCCGTGTTGGGGCTGCTCGGCGTGCTGCGGCTGGTGCCGGCCGAGGTGGCGACGCCGGCGGTGGAGGGGCTGCGCCAGCGGCTGGCTCCGCTGGGCGACCGGCGGGTGCTGGTGGTGCTGGCGACCACGCTCATCGCGTTCACCGCGGTCTACCTGCCCTACACCTACATCGGGGCGGTGTTCGGCCCGGCGACCGGTGGCAGCGGGGTTCGGCTGGCGGTGCTGATGTTCCTGCTGGGGGTCATCGGCACCGTCGGCAACTACCTCGCCGGGATGCTCGCCGACCGGTTCGGCAGCAGCCGGGTGGTGGCATCCGCGCTGGTCTGGCTGGTCGTCAGCCTGCTGGTGCTGCCGCTGACCACGGAGAACTTCGGGCTGGCGACGGCCGAGATCGCGTTCTACGGCATCGCGGCGTTCGCGATCACGACCCCGCAGCAGCACCGGCTGATCACGCTGTCCCCCGAGTCGGCACCGGTCCTGGTGTCCCTCAACGCCGCGATCCTGTACCTGGCGATCGCGCTGTCGGGAATCCTCGGAGCAGCGGGAATCGCCTGGTCCGGGCCGCAACTCCTCGGCCCGATCGCGGCGGCCCTGGCGGCCGTCGCCCTCCTCCTGTCCACCCGGAGCCGCTGAGCTGCCGACTTCGCGTGGCCCGGGTCCCTGCGGAGTTCCGCAAATTCAATGGAAATCGGACATCCGATTTCCATTGAATTTGCGGATCCCGGAGCCCGGCTGGTCCGGTTCCTCGCGGAGTCGGCCGCTCCGGGGTGAGGTTGAGTCGGCCGCTCCGGGGTGGGGTTCATGTCACGGGAAATTCACTTCCGGCGATGCGGGGCGGCGGGGGACGATTGGGGCATGCGAGAGCTGCGTTCTGCCGCTGAGGTCGCTGAGGGCACCGATGACCTGCTCGTTTGTTGGGCCGCACAGGTGCTGACCCCGGGTTACCCGCACGAAGCCGGTGCCGCTTGGCAGCACGGGAGCGCTGTCGTGGTGCACGCGCCGAAGCTGAACCAGGTCGACCGCGTGGTCTTCACCGGTTCAGCCGACGACTGCGTCGAGCTGCTCGCCGAGGTGCTGCCGACGTTGGAGGGCGAGAAGCTGCGCCCGCTGGGCCGGACGGCGCTCGCGCACCAGGTCGCCAAGCGGCTGGAGCTGGAGGTCCTGGCGACGTTCGGCTGGATGGAGCTGGCCGCCGAGGCGCCCACCGCCCCGACACCCGACGTCGAGTGGCTGACCGCCGACGACACCCAGGCCGTCGAAAGCCTGCTGCGCAAGGCGAATCCGCGCTCGTACCTCTTCCCGGACGACCCCGGGGCGCGCCGCTGGGCGGGCGTCCGCGGGGCCGACGGGACGGTGCTCTCGGTGGGCGGCGACTGCTGGCCGGCGCCGGGCGTGCGCTACCTGTCCGGCGTCGCCACCCACCCCGATCACCGCGGCGCGGGCCTGTCCACGCAGGTCTGCACGTTCCTGACCCGGGAACTGGCCCGCGAGGGGACCGTGGCGCTGATGGCGGACGCGGACAACGAGCCCGCGCTCAAGGTGTACCGCAGGCTCGGCTTCCGCTACCACTCGATCAGCGCGCTGGCCGGATGAGCTTGCCGGGGTTGAGGATTCCGGTCGGGTCCACGGCCTGCTTGGCCGCCGACAGCACCTTCTCCCCGACCTCGCCGATCTCCTCGACCAGCCACGGCAGGTGGTCGGCGCCGACGGCGTGGTGGTGGGAGATCGTGCCGCGCCCGGCGATCGCGTCGCCCGCCGCCTGCTTGGCCCGCTGCCACTGACCGAGCGGGTCCTGCTCGTCGCGCGTCGCGAGCACCGTGAAGTACAGCGACGCACCGGTCTCGTAGGCGTGCGAGATGTGGCACATGACGATCGGCTTCTTGCCGCCGGTCCGCAGGCTGCGCACCAGCGCGTTGCGCACCGCGGAGCGCAGCTCGCTGATGCCGGTCCAGTGCGTCGCGGTTTCCAGCGTCTCCACGCACACCCCGCGGTCCAGCAGGGCGTCGCGCTGGCGCGGACCGGAGAACCGGTGCGATCGCCAGGACTCGCCGACCGCGCGGCCGAGCCGGATCGCCCGCGTCTTCTTCAGCGCCTGCAGGCTCGCCTCGCGACGCCGCGAGAGCTCCTGCTTCGAACCCGCTTCCCAGCCGAGGACCAGCAGGCAGGGCTGGCGGATCCCCCTGCTGCGCAGCAGGAACTGCAGGGCCTTGACCTTCAGCGCCCCGGCGAGCTCGAACTGCACCTCGGTCTCGTCCACATCGGACAGACGGGTGACGTCGGCCAGCACGCGGTTCTGCGCGAGCGTCTGCACGGCGTCGACTCCGCCCGCCCAACCGTCCACCACGAAGGCCTCGTAGCGCTTGCGCACCGGGACCGGCCGGACCCGCACGGCGACCTCGGTGATCACGCCTAGCGCGCCCTCGCTGCCGACCGCGAGGTGGCGCAGGTCGGGGCCCGCCGCCGACGCCGGGGCAACGCCGAGGCGCCACTCACCGGCCGGGGTGGCCAGCCGGACGCCGGCGACCATGTCCTCGAAGCGGCCGTAGCCGGACGACGCCTGACCAGCGGAGCGGGTCGCGGCGAAGCCGCCGATGGTGGCCCGCTCGTAGGACTGCGGGAAGTGGCCCAGGGTGAAACCTTGCGCACCCAGCAGAGCTTCCGCTTCGACGGCGCGCATCCCGGCCTGCAGCACGGCGATCCGCGAGGTCGGGTCGAGCGAGACCAGCTGGTCGAGGCGCGCGAGGTCGAGCGCCACCACCGCGGACTTGGATCCGCGCAGCGCATCGACACCGCCGACCACCGACGTCCCGCCGCCGAACGGGACCACCGCGACGTCGTGCCGGACGCAGACCTCCAGCACGGCCTGCACCGCGTCCGGGTCCGCCGGGAGCAGCACGGCGTCCGGCACCGCGAGCTCCGAGGCGCTGCGGCGGCGCATCAGGTCGGAGTAGGACATGCCGCCCGCGCGACCCAGCCGCTCGGTCGGATCGGTCAGCACGTGCTGCTCACCGATCAGCGACACGAGCTCCTCGCGGGCCGCCTCCGGCAGCGCGCTCTCCGGGACGTCCAGCAGCGATGCCGGAACGGCCGGGGTCGTGGTCTCGGCGAGCCCGATGCGCTGCCGCAACCAGCGCAGAGCTCGAGGGGTCAAGGGCGCGGCCGAGCCCCCCGAAGGGGTCCAGGTTCCGCGAAGGGTGTGTTCGATCAGCCCGCTCACCAGTACAGTGTTACACATGCCGTCGCAATGTCACAGCACTCGATCGCGATCCGCACCGAACCGGGTGGGCGATGCCGAGCTGCTGCGAGCGGCCCGGGAGTGCGTGCTCGCCAACGGCGTCCGGCGGACCACGCTGACCGAGATCGCCCGCCGCGCCGGGGTCAGCCGGATGACCCTCTACCGCCGGTTCCCCGACGTCAACAGCCTGGTCACCGCGCTGATGACCGTCGAGTTCGGCGAGATCCTGAACCTGGCGCGCGAGGCCGAGCGGACCGGCAACGTCCGCCAGCGGCTCGTCAGCGCGACCGTCCACGGCGTGCGGCTGCTGCAGACCGCGCCGCTGCTCCAGCGCGTCCTGGAAGCCGACGCCGAGCTGCTGCTCCCCTACCTGGTGCAGCGCTTGGGCAGCACCCAGCTGGCCGCCGAGGGGTTCCTCCGCGAGTACCTCGTCGCGGGCCACGCCGACGGCTCCATCCGCCCCGGCGACCCGTCGGTCCAGGCCCGGTCGCTGCTGCTGCTCGTGCAGTCGTTCGTCGTCACCGCCGGGCCAGCGACCACCGACGTCGACCCCGACGCCCTCGCCGCAGAACTCACCCAACTCCTCGACGGAGCACTACGCCCACTTCCCCCGGAAGCCTGACCCCAGACCACAGTTTCAATGGAAACTGCGGCGTCCCCCCACGGGGATCCACAGTTTCAATGGAAACTGCGACCCGACGATTCACCCGGAGTTGCGATGACCACCACGCCGTTGCCCGCCGGTTCGCTGCGTGCGACCTCGCTGAACGCCGCGCGCCGCGCAACCGACCTGTCCGAAGTCTCCGAGTCCGAGATCGACCTGCTGGTGGTCGGCGGCGGGGTCACCGGCGCCGGAGCCGCCCTCGACGCGGCAGCCCGCGGGCTGTCCGTCGCACTGGTCGAGGCCGAAGACCTCGCCTGGGGAACGTCCCGCTGGTCCAGCAAGCTCGTGCACGGCGGCCTCCGCTACCTGGCGCACGGCGACGTGGCCCTGGCGCACGAGAGCGCCGTCGAGCGAAACGTGCTGATGACCAGGACCGCTCCGCACCTGGTGCGCACGATGCCGCAGGTGATCCCGTTGCACCGCACCATCTCCCGCCGCTCCGAGCTGGTGCTCAACGCGGGCCTGCACGCAGGCGACGCGCTCCGCCGCGCCGCTCGCACGCCGTCCGACGTGCTCCCGCCGCCCCGGCGCATCCCCGCCGCCGAAGCGCTCGCCCTGGTGCCGGGCCTGCGCGCCTCCGGCCTGCGCGGCGGTCTGCTCGGCTACGACGGCCAGCTGATCGACGACGCACGGCTCGTCGTCGCGCTGGCGCGCACTGCGGCGGGTTTCGGCGCGCGCATCCTCACGCACGTGCGCGCGAAGCAGCTGCACAGCAACGGCGCCGACGTCGTGGACCAGCGCACCGGCGAGGCGTTGCGGATCCGCGCGCGTTCGGTGGTCAACGCGGCCGGGGTCTGGGCCGGGGAGCTCTCGCCCGACGTCAAGCTGCGGCCGTCGCGCGGTTCGCACCTGGTGATCGACGCCGACGCCGCGGGCATCGCCGGAACCGCCCTGGTCGCGCCGATGCCGGGCACCTCCGGCCGGTTCCTCCTGCTGCTGCCGCAACCCGACGGCCGCGCGTACCTCGGCCTCACCGACGAGCCGGTCCCCGGGCCCATCCCCTCGGTACCGGAGGTCCCGGAGTCCGATGTGGACTTCCTGCTGGCCGGTATCCGCGACGTCCTCGGGAAACCGCTGGGACGCGAGCACGTGCTCGGCTCCTTCGCCGGGCTGCGTCCGCTGCTGGAGCAGACCCAGCGCAAGGAATCGTCCGACCTGTCCCGCAAGCACGCCGTGCTGACCTCGACGGAAGGCGTGGTGACGGTGGTCGGCGGCAAGCTCACCACCTACCGGAAGATGGCCGCCGAAGCCGTCGACGCCGCGGTGAAAGCAGGCGGGCTGTCCGCGGGCCCGTCCCGGACCACCGCCGTCGCGCTGGTCGGCGCCGCGCCCCGCCGCCACCTCGCCGACGTCGAAGCCCCGGCCCGGCTGATCGCCAAGTACGGCACCGAAGCCGGGCGCATCGCCGCCCTCGCCGACTTCGACCCGGAGCTGGCGGAACCGGTCGCACCGAGCGTTCCGCTCACCGCAGCGGAAGTGCTGTGGGCGGTGCGGCACGAAGGCGCGCTCGACGCCGACGACGTCCTCGACCGGCGCAGCCGCACCGGCCTGAACCCCGCCGATCGCGCCGCCGCGGAACCCGTTGTCACCGAACTCGTCAGCCGAGCACTCGAAGGTGTGGTGGACTGATCCACCAGGGGGATCTACACCGCAGAAGGGGGCGATGGTGACTGATCGCGTGCTGGAGATCGACCGGATCAGCAAGCGCTACGGGGATGTCACTGCGCTGAAGGAGATGACGTTCAGCGTCCGGGCCGGCGAGATGTTCGGCTTCGTCGGCAGCAACGGCGCCGGGAAGACGACCACGATGCGGATCGCGCTCGGCGTGCTGGCCGCGGATTCCGGTCAGGTGCGCTGGAACGGCGCGCCGCTGGACCTCACCACCCGCCGCCGCATCGGCTACATGCCCGAAGAGCGCGGCCTCTACCCGAAGATGAAGGTCTCCGAACAGCTCGCCTACCTCGGTGAGCTGCACGGCATGTCGAGCGCCGACGCGCAGGCCGCCGCCGCGCGCTGGACCGAGCGGCTGGGGCTGACCGAACGCCGCGACGAGGAAGTGCAGAAGCTCAGCCTCGGCAACCAGCAGCGCGTGCAGCTGGCCGCCGCGCTGGTGCACGACCCGGAGGTGCTCATCCTCGACGAGCCGTTCTCCGGGCTGGACCCGGTGGCGGTCGACGTGATGAGCGCGGTGCTGCGGGAGAAGTGCGATTCCGGGGTTCCGGTGGTGTTCTCCAGCCACCAGCTCGACCTGGTGCAGCGGCTGTGCGACCGCGTAGGAATCGTCCGCAGTGGACAGATGGTGGCCGCCGGTCCGGTCGCCGAGCTGCGTGATCAGGGACCGGTGACGCTGGTCGTCGACGCCCCCGACGCCGCGCCCGGCTGGGCCGACGACGTGCCCGGCGCGCAGGTCGTGTCGGTCGACGGCAGCCGCACCACGCTTCGGCTGGACGACGACGCCGACGACCAGGCGGTGCTCAAGGCCGCGCTGGTCACCGGTCCGGTCCGGGAGTTCACCCGCAACCGGCCGAGCCTCACCGAGCTGTTCCGCAACGTCGTCACCGAGGAGGCGGCCGAATGAGCCCAGTCTGGTTGGTCGCCCGCCGCGAGATCCGCACCCGCGTGCGCACCCGCGGCTTCATCATCGGCACCCTCGCCGTCATCGCGCTCATGGGCGGGTACGCCGGGCTGATGGCGTTCATCGGGAACCAGGTCGGCACCACCAAGGTCGGTGTCGTCCCGGAAGCCGCGGCCATCAGCCAGCCGTTGCAGGCCTCCGGCGCGGCGTACGGCAAGACGTTCCAGATCAGCACCGTCCCGGGCCCGGCGGGCGAGCAGCAGGTGCGCGACGGCGACCTGGACGCGCTGATCACCGGGACCGCCGACGAGCCGCGCCTGGTCGTCAAGCAGACGCCGGACAGCTCGGTCGAGTCCGCGCTGAACGCGATCGCGCAGCAGCGGGCGATGGACGTCGAACTCGGGCGCTACGAGGTGGATCCGGCCGCGGTCCGCGCAGCGACCGAGAACGCGCACGTCGCCGTGACGAGCCTGGAGACCAACGACCCGCACCGCGGGGAGCGGATCGGGATGGCCATCGCCGCGGGCATCGCGCTCTACATGTTCCTGATCATGGGTGGTCAGATGATCGCGCAGGGCGTCGTGGAGGAGAAGTCCAGCCGCGTCGTCGAGCTGCTGCTGTCCACCATCAAGCCGCACCAGCTGCTCGCCGGGAAGGTGGTCGGCATCGGCCTGACGAGCCTGCTCCAGCTGGTGCTGATCGCCGGGACCGCGCTGCTCGCGACCGGAGCCAGCGGCATGCTGACGCTGCCGTCCGCGGCGCTGGCGAGCACGCTGGTCTGGGCGCTGGTGTGGTTCCTGCTCGGCTTCTTCACCTACGCGACGGTCCTCGCCGCGGCGTCCTCGCTGGTGTCCCGCCAGGAGGAGCTGCAGAACGTGATCAGCCCGGTGATCATGCTGCTGGTGGTGCCGTTCATCATCGGTGTCTCGGTGCTCCCCAGCTCGCCGGACAACAGCATGGCGGCGGTCCTGTCGCTGGTCCCGGGCTTCTCCCCGACGCTGATGCCGATGCGCATCGCCCTCGGCGTCGCAGCCCCGTGGGAGATCGCGGTCTCGCTGGTCCTCAGCGCCCTGGCCTTCGCCCTGCTCCTCCGCCTCGGCGGCCGCGTCTACTCCAACGCGATCCTCCGAACCGGCTCCCGCGTGAAGCTCCGCGACGCCCTCCGCGCAGCCTGATCCCGCAAATTCAATGGAAATCAGACCTCCGATTTCCATTGAATTTGCGGAAGTTCTCCACAGCCAGCACGACTTGTCCGCAGGTCCCGACACGCCGGGGTCCCGACACGCCCGGGTGTGCAGTTTCAATTGAAACTGCAAAACCCAGGCACGGCGGATCACAGTTTCAATTGAAACTGCGGTCACGGTGAGCGGAACGAGCCTCCGCGAGAGACGGGTCGGCCCCGGGCACCATGGGTGTCCGGGGCCGTTTGTGGGCCGGTTGCCGTGGCAGCCGACAGGATTCAGGTTTCGATTCAGCGCTCGTTGATCGACTTGTACGCGCGCTCCGGCGAGCCGGTGTAGATCTGGCGCGGACGGCTGATCTTGCGGGCCGGGTCCTCCAGCATCTCCCGCCAGTGCGCGATCCAGCCGGGCAGCCGGCCGAGCGCGAACAGGACGGTGAAGTACTTCGTCGGGAAGCCCATGGCCTTGTAGATCAGGCCGGTGTAGAAGTCGACGTTCGGGTACAGCTTGCGCTCGATGAAGTAGTCGTCGGCGAGCGCCTTCTCCTCGAGCTTCATCGCGATGTCCAGCAGCGGGTCGTTCGCACCCAGCTTGCTGAGCACCTCGTCGGCGGTCTTCTTGATGATCGCCGCGCGCGGGTCGTAGTTCTTGTAGACCCGGTGGCCGAAGCCCATCAGCCGGACGCCGGGCTCCTTGTTCTTCACGCGCTCGACGAACGAGTCGACGTCGCCGCCGTTGGCGTGGATGCCCTCGAGCATCTCCAGCACCGCGCTGTTCGCACCACCGTGCAGCGGGCCGAACAGGGCGTTGATGCCCGCGGAAACGCTGGCGAACAGGTTGGTCTCGGCCGAGCCCACCATCCGCACGGTCGAGGTGGAGCAGTTCTGCTCGTGGTCGGCGTGCAGGATGAACAGCAGGTCCAGGGCGCGGGCCAGCGTGGGGTCGACCTCGTAGGGCTCGGCGGGGAAGCCGAAGGTCATCCGGAGGAAGTTCTCCACCAGGCCCAGCGAGTTGTCCGGGTACAGGAAGGGCTGGCCGACCGACTTCTTGTAGGCGTAGGCCGCGATGGTGGGCAGCTTGGCCAGCAGCCGGACGGTGGACAGCTCCACCTGGTCCTTGTCGAAGGGGTTGAGGCTGTCCTGGTAGAAGGTGGACAGCGCGGACACCGCGGAGGACAGCACCGGCATCGGGTGCGCGTCGCGCGGGAAGCCGTCGAAGAACTGCTTGAGGTCTTCGTGCAGCAGGGTGTGCCGCTGGATCCGGGAGGCGAACTCGTCGTACTGCTGCTGGGTCGGCAGCTCGCCGTAGATCAGCAGGTAGCTGACCTCGATGAAGTTCGACTTGGCCGCCAGCTCCTCGATCGGGTAGCCGCGGTAGCGGAGGATGCCGGCGTCACCGTCGATGTAGGTGATGTCGGACTCGCAGGCCGCCGTGTTGACGAAGCCCGGGTCCAACGTCACCAAACCGGTCTTGGCCAACAACTTGCCGAGGTCCACGCCAGGCGCACCCTCGGTCGGCTCAGTCACCTGCATCTCGTGCTCGCCGGCGTCATAGCGCAGCGCGACGGTACGTTTGGCGGTCACGTCGTCGGGCATTCGGGAACCTCTCGCGCTCGTCGGGGTGCGTGTGGTGACGACCGCGGGTGCCCGGCCGACCGGCCTGGGCTGCGTTGTCGCCCGCGCGCGGCCCGGGGTGTCCGAACCGCCGCAGCACCACCCCGTTGGGGTCCTGTCAGTAGTCACGCTAGACCGCAGTGGGCCCCCCGCGCAGCAATCGCGTTTCGCCTTTTTGGCAGGTGGGACCACGATCACATCACATCGGGCGGCTTTCGCCGGAGATTTTTCGACGCTCCGGAACCATCTGGGCCGGTCATAGTGACCAACCGGGCCATCCGGACGGCGCAGCGCCGACTGCGCCAACCGGATCTCGGGCGGTTGAGCTCACAGGGTGTCGTCGAGCACGTCCGCCCAGTTCAGTCGGTGTGCAGCTCCTCGGACCACGGCGGTTCGGCACCCGGACGCGAGACGGTGACGGCCGCAGCGGCCGCCGCGAACCGCAGCGCGCGCTCCCACCCGGTCCCGTCGAGAGCGCGCACGCCCTCCGCTGAAAGCGCGTCGTTGCGGTGCAACCACGCCAGCAGCGCGGCCTGCACGGTGTCGCCGGCGCCGATGGTGTCGGCGACGTCGACCTTCTCCCCCGGAACGGTGAACTCGCCGTCGGCGGTCACCGCGGTCAGGCCGTCCGCACCTCGGGTCAGCACCACCGCGGCCGGTCCTTGGCGCTGCCACTCGCGAGCCGCGGCGAGCACGTCCCCGCCGTCCGCGAGCCATTCGGCGTCGTCGTCGGAGACCTTCAGCAGTCCCACCGACGGCAGCCAGGAGCGGAACCGGGCGCGGTAGGCGTCGGCATCGGCGATCAGACCGGCGCGGATGTTCGGGTCCAGCGCGACGAACCGGCCGCGCTCGGCTTCCCGGAACAGCACCCGCTCGTACACCGAAGCACCGGGTTCCAGCACCATCCCGAGGGTGCCGAGGCAGAGCGCGGTGGCGCGCTCTGGCAGCTCCTGGTCGGTGACGAACCGGGTCGCGGTGCCCTCGGTGTGGAAGCTGTAGCGCGCCGAACCGTCCTCGGCGAGCCCCACCACGGCGAGCGTCGTCGGCTCCGGGCCGCGCTGCACCAGCTCGACATCCACATTGGATGCCCGCAGCCGCTCGAACAGCTCGTCCCCGAACTGGTCGGTGGACAGCCGGGCGTAGAACGCGGCCGGGACGCCGAGCCGTCCGAGGGCGATGGCCACGTTGTACGGCCCGCCGCCCAACAACGGGTGCAGCGGCCCTAGCTCGCCCTCACCCGTGGCGGGGTCCGGGACGAGGTCGACCAGGGCCTCACCGCCGATGACGATCACTTCTGTCCTCCTTGTGCTTCTTCGGCCGGGGCCAGCCCGCCGAGCAGGAACTGCGAGAGCGCGTCGAACGCGGCCGCGTCCGAAAGCCCGGTGCGCTCGCCGATCTCGCCCCGCTGGATGCCCGCGATGGCGTGCCCGACCATTTCGCCGACGAACCCCGCATGCACCTCGCGGAACACCCCTTGCTGCACGCCCTCGCCGATGAAGGCGCGGATGCGGTCGGTGGCGGCGCGCGCGTTGGCCTCGTAGGTGGCGCGGGTGGAGAGGTTCGCGGCCATGTCGTCGATGAACTCCCGGGACGCCGGGCGCAGCGCTTCGGCCGCGGCGTCCAGGTAGACCCGGACCTTCTCCCGCACGTCCTGGACCGCCTCGACTCGCCGCTCGACGCTCTGCGTGGCGCACTTGAAGTAGTGCGCGACCACGCGGACCGCGAGCTGCTCCTTGCTGCCCGCCAGCGTGTACAGCGTCGATTTCGAGCAGTGCAGCCGGGCCACCAGGTCGTCCAGCGTGAAGTGCGCGAACCCTTCCGCGAGGAAGAGGTCGCGCAGCTGGTCCAGCAGCTCGGCCCGGCGGGCGTTCGCCGGTCGGCGGCTTTGGGAGGTGGTCATCGCTGGAAGCCTGCCACAGCACTGTCGGAGGACTTCGCGGGTTCTCCCCCGCGAGCACTTCCACAGTACTGGAGTTCGCCCTACAGTACTGGCATCAGTACTACCGGCAGTTGTCACACCGGCACCAGGAGCGCGAACCGCCATGCCCGTCCAACGCCTGCTTCCCACCTCCGAAGCCACCGATCTGCTCGCGCTGACCAGGGAGATCGCCCGCGATGAGCTCGCCGGGCGGGCCGCCGGCGACGAGGTGGCCGAGAAGTTCCCGCGCGACGCCTTCCGCCTGCTCGGCGAGTCCGGATTCCTCGGGCTGCCCTACGCCGAGGAGCACGGTGGCGGGGCCCAGCCGTACGAGGTCTACCTCCAGGTGCTGGAGGAGCTCAGCAGCGCGTGGATGACCGTCGGCGTCGGCCTGTCGGTGCACACCATGAGCTGCTTCCCGCTGGCCCACTTCGGCACCGACGAGCAGCGTTCCCGCTGGCTGCCGGACATGCTCGGCGGCGACCTGCTCGGCGGGTACGCGCTGTCCGAACCGCACGCGGGCTCCGACGCGGCGTCGCTGAGCACGCGGGCCGTGCGCCAGGACGACGAGTACGGGATCACCGGCGCCAAGGCGTGGATCACGCACGGCGGCGTCGCGGACTTCTACACGCTCATGGCCCGCACCTCCGACGACGGGCCGCGCGGCATCAGCTGCTTCCTGGTCGACGGGTCGACCGCCGGTCTCTCGGCGGGACCGCCCGAGCACAAGATGGGCCTGACCGGATCGCCCACGACTCCGCTGTACTTCGAGGACGCGCGGGTGCCCGCGGAGCGGCTCGTCGGCGAGGAGGGCGACGGGCTGAAGATCGCGCTGGCCGCGCTGGACTCCGGCCGGCTGGGCATCGCCGCCTGCGCGGTCGGGCTGGCGCAGGCCGCCCTGGACCTGGCGGTGGACTACGCCAAGCAGCGCACCCAGTTCGGGCGGCCGATCATCGAGTTCCAGGGGCTGGAGTTCCTGCTGGCCGACATGGCCGCCGCGGTGCAGTCGGCGCGCGCGAGCTACCTCGACGGAGCGCGCCGCCGCGATGCCGGGATGCCCTTCGGGCAGCAGGCCTCGGTGGCGAAGCTGGTGGCCACGGACGCGGCGATGAAGGTGACCACCGACGCGGTCCAGGTCCTCGGCGGCGCGGGCTACACCCGCGACTTCCCGGCGGAGCGCTACATGCGCGAGGCCAAGGTCCTGCAGATCTTCGAGGGCACCAACCAGATCCAGCGCATGCTCATCGCCCGCGGCCTGAAGTGAGCGCACCTCCCGCGGTGGTCCCGTGAGCACTTTGGGTCGCTATAGCAGCCCAAAGTGCTCACGGGCGCGGAACGACCTGGTCAGAACGGGGTCAGGCCCCAGTGGGCGATCCAGGTCTCGCCGGGTTGGAGGGTCAGCAGGTCGGTGCCGGTGTTGAGGGCGTTCGGCGGGCAGGTCATCGGTTCGATCGCGACCGCCCGGCCGCGTCCGGGGAAGTCGTCCGGCGTGTAGACCTGCACCCACTTGAACACCGGATCCGCCCACAGCTGCACGCCGCGCCCGTCCGGACCGGTCAGCGAGTGCCGGACGAACTCGTCGCCCGGCGCCGGTGCCGCCCCGCCGAAGGCGGTGTCCAGCAGCAACCCGGCCAGCGGACGCCCGGTGCGGAAGTCGAGCTCGTCGCCCTGCAGCTCGCGGGGCGGGCGCACCGGAACCATCCGCTCGGCGTCCACCGGCAGCAGGCTCGACGCGGACAGCCGCAGCGCGCAGTCGTCCGTCGCGGCGTTGCCCGCGCGCGGGTACGGGTGCACGCCGACGCCGAAGGGCGTCGCGCGCGATCCCAGGTTCTCCATCGTGTGCGTGACGGTCAGCCCGTCCGGGCCGACGGAGTAGCCGACCGAGGTCAGCAGCGGCACCGGCCATCCCGGCTGCGCCGCCACCATCGCCTGCAGGACCACAGTGGACTCGGCGTGCTCGACGACGCTCCACGCGGTGTGCCGCAGCAGGCCGTGGATCGCGTTGTGCCGCGCGGGTTCGCTCAGCGCGAGCTGCTGCGGTTCCCCGTCGAGCACCCACCGGCCGTCGGCCACCCGGTTCGGCCAGGGCACCAGCACCGCACCGGCACCGCCCGGCGGCAGCTGGTCCGCCCCGTAGGTCTCGACGTGGGGCACTCCGTCGACGTCGAAAGCGCGCAACCCGGCACCGACTTCGGTGACCACGGCGCGCATCGGACCGGACGCGATCTCGAACTGCCGCCCGGTCGCAGGAACGGGTTCATTCACCTGGCCACCCTAATAAAAGCGGGCCTCCCGGACCGCTCGAACGGTCCGGGAGGCCCACCGGAATGCGGTGCCGACTAGGTGATCACTTGCCCAGCTTCTCGGCGTCGAACTCCCGGCGGCCGTGGACCAGGTAGTTGATGCCCCAGAAGATCACGCCGAGGCCGAGCAGGATCCCGACGATCCCGTACTCGAGCAGCGGGCGGCCGGTCAGCGGGCTGGCGAAGAACGCGCAGGTGATCGCACCGGCGACCGGAACCCAGGTGGGCGCCTTGAAGTGCTTGTGCTCGACCTTGTCCTTGCGCAGGACCAAGCAGGCCACGTTGACGATGGCGAACACGATCAGCAGCAGCAGCGAGGTGGTGCCGCCGAGGTTCTCGATCTTCAGCGAGCTCACCAGCACGATCGCGAGGACGCTGGTGAACAGGATCGACACCCACGGCGTCTGCCGCGCCTGGTGCACCAAGCCGAACTGCTTCGGGATGATGCCCTCGTTCGACATGCCGTAGAGCAGGCGGCTGGCCATCATCATGTTGATCAACGCGGTGTTGCTCAGCGCGAACAGCGCGATGAAGGCGAACACGATCGGCGGGAACCACGGCGCGGCGACCTGGACGACCAGCAGCAGCGGGCCGGTGGAGTCGCTGAGGATGTCGGTGGGGATCAGGACCGTGGTGATCAGCGCGATGACCAGGTAGATGCCTGCGGTGATCGCCATGCCCATCAGCACCGCGCGGGGGAAGGTCTTGGCCGGGTCCTCGGTCTCCTCGGCCATGTTCACGGTGTCCTCGAAGCCGATCATCGCGAAGAACGCGAGCGCCGTCGCCGAGGTGACCGCGATCAGCGGCGTGGTGTCGGTGTTGAACTGCAGCAGCCGGCTCGGGTCCGGGGTGAACGTCGGGTCGCTGACGCCCGCGAAGACCGCGTAGCCGCCGAAGACGATCACGATCGCCAGACCCGCCATCACCGCGATCGTCAGCAGCAGGTTCAGCTTGGCCGACTCGCCCACGCCGCGGAAGTTGACCGCCGCGATGAGCACGATGAAGGCGATCGCCACCAGCCACGACGGAGCGCCCGGGACGATCTCCTGGAGGTACTCACCGCTGAAGGCCTGCGCTCCGGAAGAGGCCGAGGTGATCCCGGAGCACATGACGGCGAAGGCGACCATGAAGGTCAGGAAGTTCACGCCGAACGCCTTGTGGATGTACAGCGGCGCGCCACCGGCCTTCGGGTACTTGCCCACCAGCTCCAGATAGCTGAACGCGGTCAGGAAGGCGACCACGAAGGCGACCACGAACGGGACCCACAGCGCCCCACCCACCTTGCCGGCGATCTTCCCGGTCAGGGCGTAGATCGTGGTGCCGATGATGTCGCCGACCACGAAGAAGAGCAGCAGTTTGGGCCCCATCGCCTTCTTGAGGCCTGGGCCTTGCGCACCGCCGGGCGCAGCGTCGTTCACGGTCGTCTCGTTGGCCATAGCTGGAAAGTGTGCAACCTCCCCTATCGGCCTCGATGCCCACCCCTGGTCGAATTGCACTGCGACGAATGCATCAGACGTGGCGAACTGCACAACCACGCGTCGCCGGGAGGAATCATCCCTCGTCAGAGACGGGTGCCCGGTAGCGCCAGAAGGCGGGCAGCAGGGCTGCGGAGATCACCGCGCCGACGATCACGAGCACCCCGCCGACGGCGATCGCGGTCGACGTCCCCACCGCGGCACCGGACAAACCGTGCACGGTGTCGGCCAGCCTCGGCCCGCCGGCGACCACGACGGTGAACACGCCCTGGATGCGCCCGCGCATCTCGTCGGTCGCCGCCGCCTGCATGATCGAACCGCGGTAGACCATGCTCACCAGGTCGGCCCCACCGCCGATCGCCAGGAAGACCACCGCCAGCCAGAGCGAGTCCGCCAGTCCGAAGCCGATCACCGCGAAGCCCCAGGCGACCACGCCGATGGTGACGCCCACGCCGTGGCGGCTGAATCGGTGCAGCCATCCGGAGAGCACGCCGCAGAGGAACGCGCCCAGCGGGATCGCGGCGAACAGCCAGCCCAGCGCGGCCCCGCCGCCGGGCGGATCGCCGAAGGTCCGCTCGGCCATCTCCGGGAACAGCGCGCGCGGCATGCCGAACACCATCGCGATGATGTCCAGCAGGAACGACGCCAGCAGCACCGAGTGCAGCGCCAGGTACCGGAAGCCGTCCAGCACAGCGCGCAGCCCGGCCTTCTTCGGCGCGCCTTCCTGCGGCGGCAGCGGCGGCAACCGGAACACCGCCCAGAGCGCCGCGCACAGCGCCACCGCGTCGACCAGGTACAGCGTCTGGAGCCCGGCCACCGGCAGCAGCACGCCCGCCAGCAGCGGACCGGCGATCGACCCGAGCTGGAACACGGTGGCGCCCAGCGCCTGCGCGGACGGCAGCAGATGCACGGGGATCAGCCGGGCGATGGCGGCGCCGCGGGCGGGCATGTTGATCGCGAAGAACGTCTGCTGCCCGGCGAAGAGCACCAGCACCAGCCACACCGAGCGGATGTCGGAGGCGGCGACCAACCACAGCAGGACCGAGGTGACCGCCAGGCCGGTGTTGGTGACCAGCAGCAGCCGCCTGCGGTCGACGGTGTCGGCGATCGCACCGCCCCACAGGCCGAACACCAGCAGCGGAACCAGGCCGAAGAGCCCGGCGATGCCGACGTAGGCGGAAGAACCGGTGATGTCGTAAAGCTGCTTGGGAACCGCCACGGCGGCGAACTGCGCGCCGACGGCGGTGACGATGTTGGACAGCCACAACCGGCGGTAGGCCGGGTACTTCAGCGGCCTGGTGTCGAGGAGGACCTTCCCCACCAGGGACTTGAGGGATCGACGGTTCGCTGTCTCGGTTCCGCTGCTGGGCTGCACGAGAGCCGAAGCCTAGCCGTTAGCGGGTCTAACAGCACTCGAATTTCCACGCCGTGTGACCGAAACGACCCGTGCCGAACAGCGAAAACGCCCAGCCCCGGCGGGGGCTGGGCGTTCGGTTTCGGCTGGTGGTCACGGAGCGAGGCGCTCGACCGTCCAGGTGGTGTCCGTGCGGCGGAAGCGGAGCCGGTCGTGGAGCCGGTCCGGGCGGCCCTGCCAGAACTCCACCACGTCCGGGCGGATCCGCCAGCCACCCCAGTGCGGCGGCACCGGGACCTTCTCCGCGTCGGCGAAGCGGCGCTCGATGCCGTTCAGCGACGACTTCAGCGCCTCGCGGTTGGCGACGACCCGCGACTGCGGCGACGCCCAAGCGCCGAGCTGCGAGCCGCGCGGGCGCACGCCCCAGTACTCGGCGGTCTCGGCGGCGTCCACCTTCTCCACCGTGCCGCGCACGTTGACCTGGCGCTGCAGGCCCAGCCACGGGAAGGTCGCGGCGGCTACTCGCGTGGACTTCAGGTCGTGGCTCTTGGCCGAGGTGTAGTTGGTGAAGAACACCACGCCCCGCTCGTCGAAGCCCTTGCACAGCACCGTGCGCGAGGACGGGATGCCCTCGGCGTTGGCGGTGGCCAGCACCATCGCGTTCGGCTCGACCAGCTCGGCCTGCACCGCCTCGTCGAACCAGAGCTGGAGCTGCTCGTGCCAGGTCGCGGCGAGCGAGGACTCGTCCAGCGCTCCGGCCTCGTACGACACCCGCATCGACGGCAATGCGACGTTGGCCTCCGACATCCCTATTCCTCCCTGACTCGCCCGACAGCGGCACGACTCGAACTTCTCCGGCTGCGCAGCCGGACGGTACGGGTTGGACCGGCTGGCGCGACAGGACCAGGTGGCGCCAACCACGTACGACGGTAAACGCGATCCGAACGGACGCCGAATCGGCGGTGCTTCACGATCGATTCCGCAACCGATGCAGTGATCGTTCTTACACCCGATCGGACCGGCGAGAACCACTCTTTGCAGTGAAAACGCCTGAACGGGACAAAAGTTCCGGCACCGCGGGCTACGGCTGCGCGGAGCCGGTGCGGTGCACCCGGACCAGGTCCGCGGTCCACATCGCCAGGACGAACGGGAACGTCGTCGGCACCAGCCCCAGGAACTCGATCCCGCCCTGCAGCAGCACCACCGCGGGGACGGCGATCAGGCAGGACCGCCAGGTGCGCCCGGTGGTCAGCAGCCCCACGACGACCAGCGCGGCGTTGAAGCCGTACACCCCGTCGCTGACGTCCAGCGGCGTGTCCGGCAGCAGCTCGACCGCCACCAGTGCCACCGCCGCACCGCAGAACGCGCCGACGGCCAGCCGGAACTGCACGATCGCCAGGCCGATCAGCATGACCAGGCCCGGCAGCCAGCCGTTCGACAGGAAGACCTCGGCCTCCGAGCTGAACAGGCTCAGGTAGTCGCCGTCGAGCCCGAGCACCGGCGACGGCGAGCTGGACGCGGCCTCGGCCCAGCCGAAGTGGTGTCCGGTGTGGACGATCAGCCAGTAGGTGAACACGAACGGGGCGGTGCGGGCAGGAACCGCGAGGAGGAGGTCCGCGACGCGCGCCAGCAGCGTCGCGACGACCGCCCCCGCGATTCCGACCAGCAACGCCGCGCCGAACGGCTGGAAGGACGCCACCGTCCCCAGCACCACCAGCGTGGAGTTGAAGCCGAACAGGCCTTGGGATATCCGCTCCCGCGGCACCCGCAGCGCGGTCGCGGTGAGCATCCCGACCGCGCTGCCGACCAGACCGGCGAGCGCGAATTCCGGCCCGGCCAGCGCGAGCGCGACCAGGAAGACGATCCCGGCCGGCACGCTCTCCTGCAAGTACACCTGCGAGACGCCCGTGGGCACGGCGCGCAGCAGGTCCAGCGCGCCGTGCCGCACCGGGGGCGACTTCTCCGCAGCGGTGTCGTTCACCAGCTCCGCACCTCTAGTTCCTTCGCATCCGGGTGGTGCGAAACGGCTTCGGCGAGCCGCCGCTCGGCGATCACGGCGTCGTCGCCGACGGCGGTGGCCATCGCCCCGCCCGCGGCCAGCGGCGCCAACGACCACCAGTCGCCGCTGCTCGGCACGACCGGATCGTGCTCCCACACGACGGTTTCGGTGGCCAGCACCCGCGCGCCCGCCAGGTAGCCGACGCTCGCGGTCAACCGCTCGTCACCGATGTCCAGCCGCTGCCGCAGCAGCGGAGTGCCGCCGCGCAGCACGTGCGTCGTGGTGGCCAACCGACCGGACCGCTCGCCGTACCGGCCGAGCACCAGCGTCTCCCGGCAGCGCGCCCGCGCGCCCTCGCCGAGCGCGATGGTCATCTCCGCCTGGTGGTCGGCCCGCGAGCTGATCACGGTCGCCTCGGGCAGGTACTCGACCGTCCCGCCGTCGGCGACCTCGATGTGCACGGTGGACCGGCTGTGCCCGCTGTGCTGCCCAGGCAGCGCCACGGTCGCGGCGGTGCCGCGCAGCAGCAGCCGGGCACCGGGGCCGACGTGGACGTGCAGGTCGACGACGTCGCCGCCGACCGGGGTGGCCGCCGAACCGACGAGGTGCACGACGGCGGTGCCGTCGGCGCTGGTGGTGGCGGCCCGGCGGGGCACCATCGTCATCGGGGACTGTGACCGCAGCTCCCGGACGACGCTCCGCCCGCCGTGCCCGAGCTCGACCCTCAGCAGCGCACTAGCGCGCACGCCGCACCACCTTCCGCCTGCGCGGGGGTCGTGAGTGCGTAACAGTGTTCGAACACTGTTACGCACTCACGACCGGATCGCTCACGCACTGATGCCGACCTTGAGCTGCTCGCGGACCCACGCCGACACGTCGGGCGCGTTGGGGGTCCGGGTCAGGGACTGGGTGATCACCGGCAGCTCGCCGCGCATCCGGTGCGCGTCGGACACCATGACCTCCATGTCGGCCCCGACCAGCTCGGCCAGGTCGATCTTGTTGATCACCAGCAGGTCCGCGGTGGTCACGCCCGGCCCGCCCTTGCGCGGCACCTTGTCGCCACCGGCGACGTCGACCACGAAGATCTGGCTGTCGGCCAGGCCGCGGCTGAACACCGCGGTCAGGTTGTCCCCGCCGCTCTCCACGATGACCAGCTCGAGGCCGGGGTGGCGCTCGGTGAGCCGGTCGACCGCGTCGAGGTTGGCGGTGATGTCGTCGCGGATCGCGGTGTGCGGGCACGCGCCGGTCTGCACCGCCTCGATCCGGTCGGTGTCGAGCACCCCGGCCCTGCGCAGGAAGTCGGCGTCCTCGGTGGTGTAGATGTCGTTGGTCACGACGGCGAGGTTGATCTCCTGGCCCAGCGCCCGGCACAGCGCGGCGGTCAGCGCCGTCTTCCCGCTGCCGACCGGCCCGCCGATGCCGAGGCGGAACGGCCGCCCGTGCTGGGGTTCGGCGGAGAACGGGTCGGGTTCGGTCGCCGTCGGGTCGAAGTTGACCGGATGCGTGTGCCCGTGACCGTGTCCGTGGCCGTGTTCAGGAAGCAAAGAGACGCACCTCTTCCCGGTGATGTCGATCGTGCGATTCGGCGAGCAGGTCCAGCACCGGAGCGCCGGGCGCGGGCAGGTCGGCCGGGTCCAGCCCGGCGGTGGCCGCTGCTTCGGCGACGATCCGGTCCAGCTCGTCGGACATCTCGGCGACCACGGCGTTGGCCGCGAAGGGATCCATCCCGAGCAGCCGGACCACCGCGGAGGACGGCCCGCTGACGGACAGGTACCCGGCGATCAGCGCCGCTTCCTGCGGCCCGGCACCGGCTGTCGCAGCCAGCACGCCGAGCACGATCGGGTGGTGTGGCCGCGGGCTCGCGGCCCCCAGTTCGGCTCGCACCGGCGACGGCCAAGCCGCCTTGCCGGCGCGGATCATCCCCTTCCCCTGGGCGCGCGAGGCCTCCCGCTGCGCCGGGGACGGGGTTCGGGCGTCGAGTTCGACGTCCAGCTCCCGCCAGTGTCCACTTCGGACCCGGCGGGTGGCGGCGTGCGCCGCGGCGGCGGCGAACACCGCTTGCAGGGCACCTGCGGCGCGCAGGCGCCCGTGCAGGAATTCGCGCAGATCGGCGATTCCCGTGATCAGTCCCCGGGCGGCCGCCTCCTCGACGCCGCCGGAGTGCACGTGTCCCCCGCCGGGGAACCGGGAATCGGCGAGTGCAAGCACCGCGAGACCGGCTCGCACCGCTCTCCCCTTTCCGAACGAGCGAAAATCCTCACCCGTTCCAGCGACATGTCCGCAATTTCAATGGAAATCAGAGGGCCGATTTCCATTGAAATCGCACTGATCAGGTGCCGTGAGCGGCGATGGTGGTGGGGACCACCACCGCCGCGCACGACCGGCTCAGAACAGGAAGTACCGCTGAGCCATCGGGACCTCGGAGACCGGCGCCGGCTCGACGAGCTCGCCGTCGATGTGGACGGCGAAGCTGTCCGGGTCGACCTGGATGTCCGGCGTCGCGTCGTTGTGCCGCATGTCCGCCTTGCCGACGTCCCGCGTGCTGTCCACGGCAACCATCCGCGAGCTCAATTGCAGCTGCTCGGGCAGGTTCGCGTCCAGTGCCACCGGCGCGACGAAGAACACGCTGCTCGCCGCCGCCGCGCGCGGCTGCGCACCGAAGCTCGGCCGCGCGATGTAGGGCTGCGGGGTCGGGATCGACGCGTTCGCGTCGCCCATCGCCGCCCACGCCGCGAACCCGCCCTTGAGCACGATGTGCGGGCGGACGCCGAAGAACTTCGGGTCCCACAGCACCAGGTCGGCCATCTTGCCGACCTCCACCGATCCGACGTGGTGCGAGATGCCGTGCGCGACCGCCGGGTTGATCGTGTACTTCGCGACGTAGCGCTGCGCCCGGTTGTTGTCCGCGCGCCCGTCGCCGGGCAGCGAGCCGCGGCGGCGCTTCATCACGTGCGCGGTCTGCCAGGTGCGCATGATGACCTCGCCGATGCGGCCCATCGCCTGCGCGTCCGAGCTCATCATCGAGATGGCCCCGAGGTCGTGCAGGAAGTCCTCGGCGGCGATGGTCGACGGCCGGATGCGGCTCTCGGCGAACGCCAGGTCCTCGGGCACCGACGGGTTCAGGTGGTGGCAAACCATCACCATGTCGAGGTGCTCGTCGATGGTGTTCACCGTGTGCGGCCGCGTCGGGTTGGTCGACGAGGGCAGCACGTTGCCGTGCGAGGCGAGCCGGATGATGTCCGGGGCGTGCCCGCCACCGGCGCCTTCGACGTGGAACGCGCTGATCGAGCGGCCGTTGATCGCTTCCAGCGTGGACTCGTAGAACCCGGCCTCGTTGAGGGTGTCGGCGTGCAGGGCGACCTGGACGCCGGACTCCTCGGCGACGCGCAGCGCGCTGTCCAGCACCGCCGGGGTCGCGCCCCAGTCCTCGTGGATCTTGAACCCGCCCGCACCGGCGCGCAGCTGCTCCCACAGCGCTTCGCCGCGCATGGTGCTGCCCTTGCCGAGCAGCAGCACGTTGACCGGCATGGTGTCCACGGACTGCATGATCATCCGCAGGTTCCAGGCGCCGGGCGTGACCGTGGTGGCCTTGCTGCCCTCGCCCGGTCCGGTGCCGCCGCCGATCAGCGTGGTCAGCCCGGAGGCGAGCGCGGTGTCGACCTCCTGCGGGCAGATGAAGTGCACGTGCGAGTCGATGCCGCCGGCCGTGAGGATCTTGCCGTTGCCGGCGATGACCTCGGTCGACGGACCGATCACCAGCGAGTGGTCCACGTCGTTGTTGGCGCTGGGGTTGCCGGCCTTGCCGATGCCCACGATGCGGCCGTCGCGGATGCCGACGTCGGCCTTGATGACGCCCCAGTGGTCCAGGATCACCGCACCGGTGATGACCACGTCGGGCGTGCCCTCGGCGCGGATGGCGGCGGACTGGCCCATCGACTCGCGGATGACCTTGCCGCCGCCGAAGACGACCTCGTCGCCGGAGCCGGTGGGGCCCTGGCTGCGGTCCTCGGTGACCTCGATCAGCAGGTCGGTGTCGGCCAACCGGATGCGGTCGCCGGTGGTCGGGCCGAACAGCTCGACGTACTGGGACCGGTCAATGGACGATGTGCTCACCGTGGTGTCCCTCGCCTTTCTCGCCGTAGGTGAACGGGGTGGGTTCGTGGTCGCGGGCGTCGAGCTCGCCCGCGTACTCCAGGCGCAGGCCGCGCACCAGCCGGCTGCCGCCGACCGGCACCAGGTCGACCTCGCGCGCCACGCCCGGCTCGAACCGCACGGCGGTACCCGAGGGCACGTCCAGCCGGTGGCCCCAGGCCTGGGCCCGGTCGAACTCGAGACCGGGGTTGACCGCGGCGAAGTGGTAGTGCGAGCCGACCTGCACGGCGCGGTCGGCGCGGTTGACGACGGTGAGGCGGATCCGGTCCCGCCCCGGATTCAGCGGGATGTGGTTCTCCGCGGTGATGATCTCCCCGGGCCGCATGGGCAACTCCCTAGCGATGTGTGTCGAGACGTGGACGAATCGGGCCCGCAGCCGAAACCGGGCCCCGGGCGGAGATTCGCGCTCAGGTGATGGGGTCGTGGACGGTGACCAACTTGGTGCCGTCCGGGAAGGTCGCCTCGACCTGCACGTCGTGGATCATCTCGGGGATGCCGTCCAGGACCTGGTCGGCGCGCAGGACCTGACGACCGCTCTGCATGAGTTCGGCGACGGTCCGGCCGTCCCGAGCTCCTTCGACGACGTGGTCGGTGATCAGCGCGACCGCTTCCGGGTAGTTCAGCTTCAGCCCGCGATCCAGCCGTTCGCGCGCCAATCGAGCCGCCACGTAGACGAGCAACTTGTCGCGCTCATGAGGAGCAAGATGCATGAAACTTGTTTAACACGCGGAAAAAAGCCATGCCCGCCGCGTCCTGCGGGTTTAATACCGCATAATTGCCCCTTCCCAACCATTTTTCCGGACTTTTACATCGCTAACGGAATTTTCGGCACATCGGGTGACTTGGGTCACCATGTGATTTTTTTCCGCGCACCGGGATTGTGCGCCGAGCCCGGCGGGTGCACTGTGGTCCAGACGCCTTCACCCCGCCACTCCCCGCGTCCGCGCATCCGCGCGCACGCGACCAGCGAGGAGGCGAGGTAGCCATGAGCAGTGCAGGTCAGCCCGAGTTCCGCCCCGGCCTGGAGGGCGTTGTCGCCTTCCGCACCGAGATCGCCGAGCCCGACCGCGATGGCGGTGCGCTGCGCTACCGCGGCGTCGACATCGAAGACCTCGTGGGCACCGCCTCCTTCGGCGACGTGTGGGCGCTGCTGGTGGACGGCGAGTTCGGCAACGGCCTCCCGGTCGCCGACGGCACCCCACTGCCGGTCCGCACCGGCGACGTGCGCGCCGACGCGCAGGCGTCCCTGGCGATGCTCGCGCCCGCTTACGGTTTCGCCCCGCTGCTCGACGTCGACGAGGCGCAGGCCCGGGATCAGCTCGCACGCGCCTGCGCGCTCGGGCTGTCCTTCGTCGCGCAGTCCGCGCGCGGCGACCTGCCCGCGGTCCCGCAGTCCCGGGTCGAGGAGGCCACCACGGCCACCGAGCAGTTCCTCACCCGCTGGCGCGGCGAACCCGACCCCGTGCACGTCCGGGCCCTCGACGCGTACTGGGTGTCGGCCGCCGAGCACGGCTTGAACGCCTCCACCTTCACCGCCCGGGTGATCGCTTCCACCGGCGCTGACGTCTCGGCCTGCCTGTCCGGAGCGGTGGGCGCGATGTCCGGGCCGCTGCACGGCGGTGCCCCGGCCCGCGTGCTGCCGATGATCGAGGAGGCCGAGCGCACCGGCGACGCGCGCCGCGTGGTGGAGTCGATCCTGGACCGCGGCGATCGGCTGATGGGCTTCGGCCACCGCGTCTACCGCGCCGAGGACCCGCGCGCCCGGGTCCTGCGCAACACCTGCGACCAGCTCGGCGCGCCGCGCTTCGAGGTGGCCCGCGAGCTGGAGCAGGCGGCGCTGGCGGTGCTGCGGGAGCGGCGTCCGGACCGGCAGATCGAGACGAACGTCGAGTTCTGGGCCGCCGTCGTGCTCGACTTCGCGGCGGTGCCCACCGCGATGATGCCCGCGATGTTCACCTGCGCCCGCCTCGCGGGCTGGTCGGCGCACATCCTGGAGGAGAAGCGCACCGGCCGGCTGATCCGCCCGTCGGCCCAGTACATCGGCCCCGACCCCCGCTCCCCGCAGGACGTCGAGGGCTGGCACGACCTCGGCCAGCTCGTCGCCCCGATCTGATGCGCACCGGGGTGGGGTGCCTGCGGCCGGCACCCCACCCCGGGCAGTGCCCGACATGTCCGGGTGTGCCGGGAACAGCGGTAGCGTGGGGAAGTGGCATTACCTACCGACGAGCAGCGCGAGCTCTACGTCCAGTACGCCGAAGCGCTGGAAGAGGACGCCGAGGACAGCGACCAGCGCTGCGACGACCTCGTCGAAGCGGGCGGCTACTGGCACATGGCCGGCGACCACGAGCGCGAGGAGCGCGCACTGGCAGCCGCGGCCGAGGTCGACGACGGCGGCAACGTGCTCAGCGGCCACGCCTCCTACGCCACCTTCCTGCTGACCCACGGGCGCCACGAGGAAGGCGAGCAGCTCTTGGCGCAGCTGCTGCGCGACGGCTCGGACTGCGAGTGGGCCTACGCCGAAGCCGCCGCGGGCTACGAAGCGATCGGCGCGCAGCAGGAGGCGCTGCGGTGGCTCAACGTCGGCGTCACCCGCTTCGTCCCGGACCTCGACGCCGAGCTGGAGCAGGGCGATCCCGGATCCGGGGTGCTGCGGCAGCGCGCCGTGCTGCGCCGCGAGCTGGGGCTGCCCGCGGACCAGTACGACGAGCTGCACGCCCGCCTCGAGGAGCGCGCCCACCAGTTCTTCGAGCAGATCGAGGAGATCAGCCACCGGCAGGCCCCGACCGCGGTCCTCTACTGGCCGGAAGCGGAGTTCGCCGAGGTCCAGCGCAGGTACCCGGACTGGCACCCGGACCGCACCCACCTCCAGCACCGCCGCGAAGTCCAGCGAACGCTGGCGGAGCAGCCGAACTCGCTGCTGGCCACCGGATCCCTCGACGCGCTGGTCGCCTTCGCCGAGTCTCTCGATCTCCCGCCGGAGGAGCTGTCGACCCGCGCGGAGTTCATCGCCGAGGCAGCCCGACCCACCCCGTGGCCGCCCGGCCGCAACGATCCCTGCTGGTGCGGTTCAGAACGCAAGTACAAGAAGTGCTGCGGCGCCCCTGGCTTCGCCTGATGCAGTGCTGGCCATCTAGCTCGGGTCGCAGTAAGTTGCGGTGCGGCTGTTCGCAGCGGACTCGGCTTCACCTGCCGTCAACCCTGCTGCAACACTTGAGCCGAACCGGCAACGGCGCCGGTCAGCAGGCCACTGGCGCGCGGGGAGGCGCGGTCCCGCCCCCTGCTCGATCACCACGACAACGCCCGGAGGCGCCGGCATGACGCAGGCCGAGACCATCGACCCGACGACCTTGAAGCTGCCCGAAGAGTTCAAGCCCGCCGACGGCCGGTTCGGCTGCGGACCGTCCAAGGTGCGCAGCGAGCAGCTGTCCCGGCTGGCCAGCGAGGGCGCTGCCGTGATGGGCACCTCGCACCGCCAGAAGCCGGTGAAGTCCTTGGTGGGCCAGGTGCGCGAGGGACTGCGGGAGCTGTTCTCGCTGCCGGACGGCTACGAGATCGTGCTCGGCGTCGGTGGTACCACGGCGTTCTGGGACGCGGCGACCTTCGGCCTGATCCGCGAGCGCTCGCTGCACCTGACCTACGGCGAGTTCTCCTCGAAGTTCGCCAAGGCCGCCAAGACCGCCCCGTTCCTGGGCGACCCGGTGGTCGTCTCGGCCGAGCCGGGTGACGCCCCGGAGCCGGTGTCGGACCCGGGCGTCGACCTGATCGGCTGGGCGCACAACGAGACCTCGACCGGCGTGATGCTCGCGCCGACCCGCCCCGAGGGCTCCGAGAACGCGCTGATCGCGGTGGACGCGACCTCCGGCGCGGGCGGCCTGCCCTTCGACGCCGCCGACGTCGACGTCTACTACTTCGCGCCGCAGAAGTGCTTCGCCGCCGACGGCGGGCTGTGGCTGGCCGCGATGAGCCCGGCCGCGATCGAGCGGATCGGCGAGATCGGCGCCTCGGGCCGCTGGGTGCCGGAGTTCCTGTCGCTGCCGACCGCGCTGGACAACTCGCGCAAGGACCAGACCTACAACACCCCGGCGCTGGCCACCCTGTTCCTGCTGGCCGACCAGATCGAGTGGATGAACGGCCAGGGCGGCCTGGACTGGTGCTCGCAGCGCACCCGCGAGTCCTCGCAGCGCCTGTACCAGTGGGCCGAGGCCTCGGAGTACGCCACGCCGTTCGTCACCGACCCGGCGAAGCGCTCGCAGGTGGTCGGCACCATCGACTTCGCCGACTCGGTGGACGCCGCCGCGGTCGCGAAGGCGTTGCGCGCCAACGGCATCGTGGACACCGAGCCGTACCGCAAGCTGGGCCGCAACCAGCTGCGCATCGGCATGTTCCCGGCGATCGAGCCGGATGACGTCACCTCGCTGACGAAGTCCATCGACTGGGTGGTTTCGCAGCTCTCCTGACGACGCAGCGCTGCCGGGGTCCGCTCGGGCCCCGGCAGTTTTGCCCCAATCCTCACTACACCGAGTGAAAAATCAACCACTCCGGGTATTGCTCAGCAAACCTGAGTGGTTTTACTCGTTCGCCGAGGCGGCACCTTTCCGGCAAGATCGATGCCGGGAGAGCGACCAACAGCGACACGACGTGCCCGGCGTGCCTCCCGCGTCAAGGCGGCGCGCCGGGTTACCGTCACAGCTTGGTGACATGTAGGTCGGTGGGAGGCACGCGTATGCGAGCGCTGCGAGTGGTCGGGCTCGACGAGGACGGTGAATCCGTCATCTGCGAGGACCCGGAGAACGGCGAGCGTTTCACCGTGCCCGCCGACGAGCGACTGCGCGCCGCGGCCCGCGGTGACCTCACCAGGCTCGGCCAGGTCCAGATCGAGATGGAAGCCCAGATGCGGCCGCGCGAGATCCAGGCCCGCATCCGCTCCGGCGCGTCCGTCGAGCAGATCGCCGAGGCCTCCGGCATCCCCGAGCACCGCATCGAGCGCTACGCCTACCCGGTCCTGCTGGAACGCCGCCAGATCGCCGAGATGGCCCAGCGCGCGCACCCGGTCCGCGAGGACGGCCCGGACGTGCAGACCCTCGGCGAGGTCGTCGCGCACACCTTCGGCATGCGCGGCCACGAGTACGCCGAGGCCGACTGGGGCTCCTGGCGCGGCGAGGACGGCAAGTGGGTCATCCAGCTGACCTGGCAGGCAGGCCGCTCCGAGAACCTCGCGCACTGGGTGTTCCACCCCGGCGCGCACGGCGGCACCGTGGCACCCCTCGACGACCACGCGGCCGACCTGCTCGACCCGTCGCCCAACCGTCCGCTGCGCACGGTCCGCCCGGTCACCGAGCTGGCCCGCGAAGCGCTCCAGCTCGACCAGCAGAGCCAGGAACGCCCCGAGGAGCCGACGGCACCACCGGTGCCGGAGGCGCCGGCCCCGCTGCTGACGGAAGCATCGGTGCTGACGGAGGCGCCGAAGCCGGCGGCAGCGCCGCTGGCGGAGGCGCCGACGCTGGACCTGGACACCGGAGCGCCGGAGCGACCGGCGGAGCCGGGAGCCCCGGAAGCGGAGCCCGCGGCGGAGAGCGCCGAAGGCGCGACCGCCGAGGGGACTGAGGCACCGGACGCGGCGGAGCCGCGGAGGGGGCGGAAGAGCCACCCGATCGTCCCGTCCTGGGAAGACGTCCTCCTCGGAGTCCGCTCCCACCGCTAAACCGAACGAAGACGGCAGAAGGCCGGGGCGAGCACCAGCTCACCCCGGCCTTCTCCTGTTCACACCCCGACAACTGGCGACACCTACCCCAGCCCGGGGACGACTTCCGCAAATTCCATTGAAATTGGACATCCCATTTCAATGGAATTTTGATTCCGGCCGGGACCGCAGCCGCGATGCCCGAACACCACGCGCAGCGTCTGTGGTTCCGCCGCCTGCACCGCCACGCAAGACGAGGATGGACAACCTCGGTCAGAGGGGTGGGGGTGGGTCTCCGAGGAGACTGAGGAGGAGGGCTAGCCAGGCGAGGACGATTCCTGCTGCTGTGCCGTAGGCGACCCAGCGCCATACCGCGATTCGGCGACCCAGCCAGATCGAGGGGGCGAAGCCCGCCGCTACCGCCAGGTTGACCACCGTCGCCAGGATTGCGCTGACGTCCGCCAGGCCTCGGGTCACCACCACCAGGATGACCGTGGTGATCGCCGCGATGATCGCGCTGACGAACAGGCCCGGGCCCCACGGCGCTGGTTCGTCGGCGGGAGCCGGGACCGGGTGGCGGTGCGGGGTCGGGCGGGCCG
>NZ_JAQGLA010000129.1 GCF_027853915.1 Saccharopolyspora oryzae | reverse complement strand
CCCCGGGGACCCGACCCGCCCGGGGGTGCGGTTTCAATTGAAACTGTAACTCCCAGGCACGGCGGACCACAGTTACAATTGAAACTGCGGGAGGGGGTCACCGCACCGGGCGACCGGTCAGAGCTGGCCCTGGCGGCGGGCGACCCAGGCCGCGGCCTGGGTCCGGCGCTCCATGCCCAGCTTGGCCAGCACCGAGGTCACGTAGTTCTTCACCGTCTTCTCGGCCAGGAACAGCTGCTCGGCGATCTGCCGGTTGGTCAGCCCCTCGCCGATCAGCTCAAGCACCCGGCGCTCCCGCTCGGTCAGCGCCGCGAGCTCGTCCTGCTCCGGGTTGGCGGACTGGCGCAGCCGGGCCAGCACCCGCCCGGTGGTGATCGGGTCCAGCAGCGACCGGCCCGCCGCCACCTCGCGGACCGCGTTGACCAGGTCCTGGCCGCGGACCTGCTTGAGCAGGTAACCCGACGCCCCGGCGTTGATCGCCCCGACCAGCGCGGCCTCGTCGTCGAACGCGGTCAGCACCAGGCAGTACGGCGGATCCGGCAGCTCGCGGAGCCGTCGGCACAGCTCCAGGCCGTCGCCGTCGGGCAATCGCATGTCGATGACCGCGACGTCCGGCCCGGTCGCCTGCGCGCGCACCAAGGCCTCGCCGACGCCACCGGCCTCGGCGACGATCGCGACGTCCTCCTCGGTGTCCAGCAGGTCGCGCAGACCGCGCCGGACCACCTCATGATCATCGACTAGCAGCACGCTCACGGACACACACCCACGCTACGTACGTCTCGGGCGAAAGGTGCGCGGAGGGTCGAATCCGCTGCTATTTCTTGATCTTCGCCACGCCCTTGGCCGCGCCGATGGTCTCGTGGGTCTTCCCGGCGACCTTCCGCGCGCGGCGCTTGGCCTTGCGGGCACGGCGCTTGGCCCGGTACTTGACCGACGGCTTGCCGCCGGTGTCCACCGCGGTCAGCAGCAGCCCGCCGAGCAGGCCGACGTTCTTCAGGAAGTGGACCTGCTGGTTGGCGCGCTCCTGCTGGTCGTCGATCTCCCAGTACGCGTGCGCCGCCAGCGTCGTCGGCACGATGCTGCCTGCCAGCAGCAGCGACGCCAGCCGCGGGAACTTGCCGAGCGCCAGCATCGCACCCGCCCCGACCTTGACCGCGCCGTCGATGCGCACCAGCGTTTCCGGGTTGGTGGGGAACTGCTCCGGCAGCGAGTCCTTGATCGGGCCGGTGGCCTTCTCCAGCAGCGGGGCCGCCGCTTTGGCGTGGTTCGGCGCATCGCGCAGCGCCCCGATCCCGCCGTAGACGAACACCGCGGCGAGCATCGGGCGGGCCAAACGGCGAATCAGCATCGGAGAACCTCCTCGGTGGTCAGCCGGTGCGCCCGACGGTACTCATTGCCGCCGGGTTCCGCTTGATCGTCAGAACCGATCGGCGTGGGCGAACACCTCGTCCCAGGCGGCGGCGATCTGCCGCGCGCACAGCTCCGGCTCGACCCCGCCGATGCCGGTGCCCAGACCGGGCATGGCGACCGACCGCACCACCTGCCGCACCAGCGCGCCGTTCTCCAGCACCGCGCTGGCCCACAGCCGCAGCACCGCGCGCGCCGCCAGGTAGGGGTGCACGGTGTCGGCGGGCAAGCGCTCACCGGGTTCCCGCATGGTGGGTGCGCTGATCAGCCAGATCGGGTTCGGCGCCCCCGTGGGCACCAGCAGCGCTTCGCCGACCGGCAGCTCGCCGCCGTGGTAGGCCAGCACGGCGCTGCGCACCTGCTCCTCCACGTCGGGGAAGGTCCGCGCGTACACGGCGTCGATCCCGCCGCGCATCCAGCCGTACGAGTTCGCCGGGCTCACCACGGCATCGACCGACAGGTCGAGAACGGAGCCCTGGTGGACGGCGAGGCCAGCGCGGTCCTCAGCGATCTCCTGCCAGGCTGCGGCGAGCGGCTCGTCCAGCGCGCAGAGGACGAGCTGCAGCTCCGGCTCCGCCCTCTCCGACGAGCAACCCGAATCTGCGGTCACGCACACAGCATCGCAGGAATAGGTGTCCGAGTGGCATTGGGTAGGTCACACCTCGGAGGTTTCGGGAGGTGGCGGCTTCAAAGAGCACGGGGTTGGTCTGCGTGGCGGTGCGGGTAGCGGAACCTCAGCGCCCGCCTGACTCCGGGATCTCCTCCTGACGTATTAAGCGGATACGCGGCGTCGGAGCTGTCCTCGCCAGGCGAACGCTGAGAACCCGCGGCGGTGCGAGTTGCGTGCGCGGGTCATGCGCCTGGCGGCGCATGCGGCCATTGCCACCCGGTGCTGGTCGTTCTTCGCGGTGGCTGTTCACCACCGAAAGCGTCTTCGCCGCTTGCCTGACGGTGGCCCGGGTGGCGGGCTTCTCTAGGCTGGGCCCGTGCCACAAATCGCGTACCTCGGCCCGGCGGGCACCTTCACCGAGCAAGCCACCAGGTCGCTCACCGGGGACTTCGACGCCGAACTCGTGCCCTGCGAGACCGTTCCGCTGGCCTTGGCCGCGGTGCGCAGAGGCGACGTGCTGGCCGCCGGAGTGCCGGTGGAGAACTCGGTGGAGGGCTCGGTCAACGCGACGCTGGACGCGCTGACCGAGGACGAGCCGCTGGTCGCGGTCCAGGAAGCCCTGCTGCCGATCCAGTTCGACCTGCTGGTCCGGCCGGGCACCGAGCTGGCCGCGATCCGCACCGTGACCAGCCACCCGCACGCGCTCGCGCAGGTCCGGAACTGGCTCGCGGAGAACCTGCCGAACGCGGAGGTGCGGGCCGCCAGCTCGACGGCGGCGGGTGCCGCGGCGGTGGCGGCGGGCGAGTCCGACGCGGCGATCTCCGCGCCGGTCGCCCTCGAGCACTACCCGTCCCTGGAGCGGCTGGTCGGCGGCATCGCCGACGTGCGCGACGCGGTGACCCGGTTCCTGCTGGTGCGCCGCCCGGGCAAGCTGCCGGAGCCGACCGGCGCGGACCGCACTTCGCTGTGCGCGGTGATCAGCGACGAGGTCGGCACGCTCGCCGACATGCTCGCCGAGCTGTCGCTGCGCGGCATCAACCTCAGCCGCATCGAGTCCCGCCCGCTCAAGGACCGCTTCGGCGAGTACCGGTTCTTCCTGGACTTCGACGGGCACGTCGCGGACGCGCGGATCGGCGACGCGCTGACCGCGCTGCGCCGCCGGTGCAGCACCGTCCGCTTCCTCGGCTCCTACCCGAAGGCCGACCGGTCGCCGGCCAGCGTGCGCCCGTCCGCCTCGGAGCAGGCGTTCCTGGCATCGGCGCAGTGGGTCGAGGACGTGCGGGCGGGGAGGCTGGCGTGAGCGGCTTCGAACTCGAAGCGCCCAGCGGGCTGCGGCTGCTCCTGATCCGCCACGGGCAGACCCCGGCCAACGTGGACCACGTGCTCGACACC
Organism: Saccharopolyspora oryzae; assembly: GCF_027853915.1. Taxonomy (GTDB): domain Bacteria; phylum Actinomycetota; class Actinomycetes; order Mycobacteriales; family Pseudonocardiaceae; genus Saccharopolyspora; species Saccharopolyspora oryzae. The sequence goes on along the minus strand of NZ_JAQGLA010000129.1, from coordinate 9,890 downwards.
CTGCCGCCCGGCCCAGGCCTGACCGAGCTCGGCCAGCAGCAGGCGGCGGACCTCGCCGAGCGCCTGGCCGAGGAGAAGATCGTCTCGATCCACGCCAGCCGTGCCGTTCGCGCGCAGATGACGGCGCAGCCGTTGGCGGAGCGGCACGGGCTGCCCGTCGAGGTCGTCGAGGGCACGCACGAGGTCTACGTCGGTGACCTGGAGCGACGGGGCGATCGGGAGGCGCTGCGGACCTTCGAGGAGGTCTACGGGCTGTGGCACGGCGGAGAGCTCGACGTGCCGATGCCGGGCGGGGAGAGCGGTCGCGAGGCGCTGACCCGGTTCGTCGCCGGAGCGCGCAGCGCGATCGACGGCTCCGGGGACGGCGCGGTGGCGCTGGTCAGCCACGGCGCGATGCTGCGGTTGGCGGCTTGCACGCTGGCGGCGAACGTCGACGGGACGATGTCGAACGCGGTGTACCTGCCGAACACCGGCGTGATCGTCCTGGAATCCGACCCCGACGCCCGGACCGGCTGGACCTGCACCGCCTGGGACGGCCTCGAAACCCTCTGACACGCCCCGGCACGTCCGACCCCGACACACCGGCGCGTTGTACCGCAGTTTCAATTGAAACTGCGGTACAACGGCATGTCGGGCCCCGACACACCGACACCTGCGGACAGGTCCTGAGCCCCACCCAACCGCACCTCAGGGGACCGTGACGCAACTCAGCCACAAGAAACCCCGAAACCGCGAGATCACTCCGAAACGTAACCACCACTGTGAATCGCGGAGAGGCGGGTCTGTGAATCGCGGAGAGGCGGATCTGTCAGCCCCAGCCGAGGGTGTGGAGCTTCTCGTCGTCGATGCCGAAGTGGTGGGCTATTTCGTGGACCACGGTGATCGCCACTTCGTCGACCAGCTCGTCCTCGTCCGCGCACATGTCCAGCAGCGGGTCGCGGTAGATCGTGATCCGGTCCGGCATCACCCCGGCGTAGGTGCTGTCGCGCTCGGTCAGCGCGATGCCCTCGTACAGGCCGAGCAGCGACGGGTCGTCGGGGTTCTCGTCCTCGACCAGGACCACGACGTTGTTCATCGCGGCCGCGAACTCCGCGGGCAGCAGGTCGAGCGCGTCCCCGACGAGCTCCTCGAACCGGGCTCGGGTCATCTCCACCGGCATGACCTCGTTCTACCAGCTCAGCGGGGTTCGGTGGCGGGAGCGCCGGGCTGGCCGGCGGCGATCTGCGGCGCCGGTTCCTTGCCGACGCGCACGTCGCCCTTGATGCTGCCGGTCACCGGCGCCAGTCCGCTGCCGTCCGGCAGCTGCGCGCTGACCTTGCAGTTCACCTGCCGCGATCCGGCGTTCCAGCTCTCCTCCGAGAGGGTGTCCCAGTAGATGACCAGTCCCTTGTCCTTGGCCGCGTTCGGGTCGCCCGCGAAGCGCCCGGTCAGCTCCCCGCACCGGGTGAACAGGAACGGGTCCTGGTCCTTCTCGGCGGGCCAGCCGCCGGGGAACTCCTCGCCGAGGTTGACCACACCGGTGATCTCCACCGCGTGCGGCTTCGCGCAGTCCACCGGGTCCCACACCGCGGTGCCGTTGATGCCCAGGCAGCGGCCTTCCGAGTAGATGTTGGACTGGTCGGTCGTCGAGGCGCTGCCCTTGATCGGGTAGAGCTTGCCGGACGGTCCGGGCTGCTGGAGACCGCAGTGCAGCGTCCGGTCGCCGTCGGCCCAGCCCTCCTCGCTCGGGGTGAACGCGCCGACGCTGAACCGGCCGTTGGGGTCGAACCGGCCGGACAGGAACCCGGTGGAGACCTCCACGCAGCGCTCCTGCTTGATCTGCTGCCACTGCTCGGTGCCCGGGAACGGCGCCTTGTCGTCGAACTGCGGGCGGAGGTCGGCGGTACCGGTGACCTCGAACAGGTGAGGCTCGTCGCAGGTGACCTGGCGGATGTCGGAGGCGTCGGCCTCGGCCCAGCTCAGGCAGCTGCCCGGCGGTGCGCTGAACACCACCTTCGGTGCCGGCGATGAACCCTGCTGGTCGGGGCCGGCGCTGCGCGTGCCGGTCGGCCAGTTGAGCAGCGCGCTGACCACCAGGACCAGCAGCGCACCGATCACGGCGCAGATCATCACGAGCCGGGTGTTGGGCTTGTTCCGGCTGGGGCTCGGGGGTGCATCGGGCGCTGGCATCGCAGACATCATGCCTGGTTCGAACCAGCGTTGCGCGGTTACCCGCAGTGGCTTCGGAACCGATTCGTTGCCGGGGGCGTCATCTCGATAGGTAATGTTGCTTCCGGGAGTGGGGCTATGACGGAAGATGGCAAGCCAGTGGCAGATGAGCAGCAGGGCGAGGGGACGCCGCCGCCCAACCCGCCGACGCAGCCCGAGCAGCAGCCGACGGCAGGACCGCAGCAGGGGCGGATCCGGTACCAGGATCCGGACAGCACGACCCCGCGCGAGCCGACGCTGGCCGAGCAGCGCGCCCGCATCGCAGCGGAGAAGCGCCGGGCCGAGCAGGAGCGCGCCGAGCTCGAAGCCGCTGAGAAGAAGAGCCAGAACCGCCGCCGCCTGATGATCGGCGGCGGTGTCACAGTCGGCGTCGTGGCGCTGGTCGCCGCGATGTACTCGGCGTCCGAGGTCAGCAACGAGGCCAGCGCCAGCGAGCAGTACTGCGCCACGGACCAGTCCGGGCAGCCGGGTGTCCGGGACAACGATGACTTCTGCAACGAGCAGTACGTGACCTCCCACGGCGGCCACATGGGCAGCGGCGGGATGTTCTTCATGCCGATCTTCCTGCCCGGCACCACGATTCCCAGCGGGCAGTACAGCTCTTACCGCTACGCCTACACACCCGCCGGTGTGTCGGCGCCTCCGGTGGGCTCGCCGGCGTCCGGATCGTCGTTCACCAAGCCGTCCGGTTCCACGATCAAGGACACCAGCGGCAAGACCATCCAGCGCGGTGGCTTCGGCATCAACAACAAGAGCGGCAGCACCGGGAGCTGACGAGTGCGACGCAGGACAACCGACCGCAGGCCGGACTGGCAGAGCAAGGTCGAGGAGCTGGGGCTGGTCTTCGGCACTCCCGCCCGCGCGGCCGACGGATCGGCGCGCCCCTACTGGGACGAGGGCGTGCACTACGAGTTCAGCCTCGACGAGGTCCTCTCGCTGGAGGCCGACGTCGAACTGCTGCACTCGATGTGCCTGGACGCCGTCGACCACGTGATCACCACCGAGCGCTACAAGGACTTCGGCATCCCGGAGTGGGTGTGGCCGCACATCGCCGAGTCCTGGAAGCGCGGCGACCCGCACCTCTACGGCCGCTTCGACCTGCGCTACGACGGCACCGGCCCGGCCAAGCTGCTGGAGTACAACGCCGACACCCCGACCTCGCTGCTGGAAGCCGCGGTCGTGCAGTGGCACTGGCTGACCGAGCGCCACGAGGGTGACGACCAGTGGAACTCCATCCACGAGAAGCTGGTGGAGCGCTGGGGCGAGATCAAGGACCAGCTGGCCACCAACGAGGTGCACTTCACCTGGTCCTCGGCCGACACCACCGGTGAGGACAACATCACCGCCGCCTACCTGCAGGAGACCGCGGCGGAGGCGGGCCTGGACACCGTCGGCCTGGCCATCGAGGAGATCGGCTGGGACAGCCTGCTGGAGCGCTTCGTCGACCTCGAAGAGGCGCCGATGAACTCCGTCGTCAAGATCTACCCCTGGGAGTGGATGGTCGACGACGACTTCGGCAAGCACGCGGTCGACACGCTGCCGGCCACCCAGTGGGTCGAGCCGCTGTGGAAGATGCTGCTGTCCAACAAGGCGCTGCTGGCGGTCCTGTGGGAGATGCACCCCGGGCACCCGAACCTGCTGCCGACGTTCCTGGACCAGCCGGGCCTGCTCACCGAGTACGTCCGCAAGCCCCGGCTGGGCCGCGAGGGCAACAACATCAGCGTCGTCGCGCCGGGTTGGGAGACCGAGACCGCCGGGATCTACGGCGAGGAGGGCTACGTCTACCAGGCGTTCGACCCGCTGCCGGAGTTCGACGGGATGCGCCCGGCGCTCGGCGCCTGGGTGGTCGGCGACTCCTCCGCGGGCCTCGGCATCCGCGAGACGGCAGGTCTGATCACCGACGACGGCGCGGCCTTCGTCCCGCACCGCATCCCGGAGAGCTGAACGGGGGATGCCGCCGGCCAGGCGGCATCCCGCGAGCTCAGCGGATGGTGAACCCGCCGTCCACCTTCAGCTCGGTCCCGTTGACCATGGCCGCTTCGTCCGAAGCGAGGTAGGTCACCGCGGCCGCGATCTCCTCCGGCTCGGCGAACCGCCCGGCCGGGATCTCCGCGCGGTGCGCGTCGCCCTTCGGGTTGTCCCAGGCCGCGCGGCCGAGCTCGGTGAGCACCACCGTCGGCGAGACGGCGTTCACGGTCACGCCGCTGGGTCCCCACTCCAGGGCCAGGGTGCGGGTCATGCCCATGATCCCGGCCTTCGACGCGCAGTAGGCGACGTGCTGGTCCAGGCCGACGCTGGCGGCCTGCGAGGCGAGGTTGATGATCCGGCCGCCGCCCTGCTCGACCATGCCGCGGCCGACCGCCTGGGCCATCAGGAAGCTGCCGGTGAGGTTGACGTTCAGGGTCAGCTGCCAGTCCTGCACCCCGATGTCGGTGGCGGGCGCGAGGCGCACGATGCCGGCGGAGTTGACCAGCACGTCGATCCGGCCGTGCCGGTCCACCACGTCCTGCACGCAGTTCTGCACCGACTCCGGGTCGGAGACGTCGACCCGGTGCCCCGACGCGCACGCGTCCGGGACCTCCGGGGCGAGGTCGGCTCCGGCGACCACCGCCCCGCGGGCGGCCAGCACCCGGGCGACCTCGGCGCCGATCCCGGAGGCGGCACCGGTCACCAGGGCAACTTTTCCAGTGAGTTCGAACATGGCTCAGCAGTCCCCGCGTCGTCGTCTTCTGGCTCGCTCAGGCGCGTTCGCCCGCGTAGCCTGAAGGGTGCTGCGGGGGTCGAAGCGGTGAGCCGAGCCGCTCCCCGGCCGACCGGCGGAGCGAGCTCGATTCCTATCACCCGCCGCCCCACCTGCGCAGCACCTGGGCGTTCGCGCACCGCCCGGGCACGCACCCCCCTGCGAACCTGTGAGTTCACCGCGAGGACTACGCTGACCAGCTGTGATCGACCTGAAGACGCTACGCGATGATCCGGAAGCCGTGCGCGCATCGCAGCGCGCACGGGGTGAAGACGCGTCCCTGGTGGACGCGCTGCTGTCCGCCGACGAGCGTCGCAGGTCCGCGGTGTCCCGCGCGGACAACCTGCGCGCCGAGCAGAAGCAGCTCGGCAAGAAGGTCGGCAAGGCCAAGGGCGAGGAGCGCGACGCGCTGCTGGCCCACGCCAAGGAGCTCTCCGCGCAGGTCAAGGAGGCCGAGGCCGCGCAGTCGGAGGCCGACGACGAGCTGCTGCGGACCCAGAAGGCCGTCCAGAACATCGTCGAGCCCGACGTCCCGCCGGGCGGCGAGGACGACTACGCCGTGCTCAAGCACGTCGGCGTGCCGCGCGAGTTCGACTTCGAGGTCAAGGACCACGTCGAGCTGGGCACCGCGCTCGGCGCCTTCGACATGGAGCGCGGCGCGAAGGTGTCCGGCGCCCGCTTCTACTTCCTCACCGGCATCGGCGCCCAGCTGGAGCTGGCGCTGCTGAACATGGCCGCCGCGCAGGCCACCGCCAGCGGGTTCAGCCTGGTCGTGCCGCCGGTGCTGGTCCGCCCGGAGATCATGGACGGCACCGGGTTCCTCGGCGCGCACTCCACCGAGGTCTACCGCCTGGAGGAGGACGACCTGTACCTGGTCGGCACCTCCGAGGTGCCGCTGGCCGGCTACCACTCGGGCGAGATCCTGGACTTCTCCGACGGTCCGCTGCGCTACGCGGGCTGGTCGACCTGCTTCCGCCGCGAAGCGGGCTCCTACGGCAAGGACACCCGCGGCATCATCCGCGTGCACCAGTTCAACAAGCTGGAGATGTTCGTCTACTGCCGGGAAGAGGACGCCCGGGAGGAGCACCAGCGCCTGCTGGCCTGGGAAGAGGACATGCTGGCCAAGATCGAGGTGCCCTACCGGGTGATCGACACGGCGGCCGGTGACCTCGGTGCCAGCGCGGCCCGCAAGTTCGACTGCGAGGCCTGGGTGCCCAGCCAGCAGACCTACCGCGAGCTGACCTCCACCTCGAACTGCACCACGTTCCAGGCGCGGCGGCTCAACACCCGCTACCGCGACGAGGAGGGCCGCACCCAGATCGCGGCGACCCTCAACGGCACGCTGGCCACCACCCGCTGGATCGTGGCGATCCTGGAGAACCACCAGCAGCCCGACGGTTCGGTCCGCGTCCCGGTGGCGCTGCGCCCGTTCCTCGGCGGCCGCGAGGTCCTCGAACCCAAGTGACGTCCGCGTGAGCGGCGATGGTCGTTAGAACCACCATCGCCGCTCACGAGGTCATCGCGAGCGCGGTCGCGAGCCGGGCCAGGTCGTGGCCCTCGACGAGCTCGGCGAGGGCGTCGGCATCGGCCCGCAGGCCCAGCTTTCGCGCTCCCGCCAGCGCCTTCTCGTCGAAGAACGGCCGGATCTCCGGCCACACCAGCTGCACTTCGCGGCAGAAGACGTCCGCCCCGACCGGGCCGATGCGCGGTACTTCGGTGAGCAGTTCCCGCAGCACGTCCAGATCCCCGTCGGCCTTCGCGCGCATCCGGCGCAGATCGCCGTGGTACCGGTCGATGAGCAGCTGCGCGCCTTTCCCGAGGGCGGTCGACGTGCTCTCGTCGTACCGGACGTAGTGCCCGCGGTCGAGCGCGTCCACGCGCTGCTGCCAGGTCGCGTCGCACATCTTCTGCGCAGTGCCGAACTCGGCGAGCTCGCGCGCCGCCGACACCGCCAGATCCGCCTTGATCCGCGCCGACAGCAGCGTCACCAGCACCAGCAACCGGTACAGCGGTGCGGGCTTGTTCTCCAGGTTGATCCCGGCTCGGGCGGCGAGCGTGCTGCCCTCGTCGTCCAGCAGGCGTTGCACGGTCTCCTGGGCTCGCATCACCACCACCCCCTTGCCGAACTCGGCTACCCGCCGAGCGCTCGGGGCACACGCGCGATCGCAGCGAATCCACCGGACGCGACTTATGGTGGGTCACGTGTCCGATACCCCTGGTAGCACGCGTGCTCTCGCCCTCGCCGGGCTAGGCGACCGGATCCGCCGGTTGCGGGCGGCGCAGGGCCTCGACCAGGGCGAGCTGGCGGACCGGGCGGCGCTCGACGTGACGCAGCTGGTCAACATCGAGCAGGGCGAGGCGATGCCGTCGCTGGACGTGCTGGCGCAGGTGGCGACCGCGCTGGACGTCGGGCTGTCGCAGCTGTTCACCGACTGCAAGCCGGGCCCGGCGGCGATGGTGTTGCGCGGCAACGAGGTTCCGACGGTCGACACCGACGGCATGGCGTTGCAGGTGCTGACGCCGCGAGCCGTGATCCCCGGCCTCTACGCCGCGCGCTACCGGATTTCCCCGACCAGCGAAGGTGTTCGGCCGGTCAAGCACGAGGGCCACGACTGGCTCTACGTGCTCAGCGGCCAGTTGCACGTGGACTTCGAGCAGGGCGCGACGACCTTGCGGGCCGGGGACAGCGTCAGCTTCAGCGCCCGCGTGCCGCACCGGCTCTCGGCGCTGGGCGGGACGCCCGCCGAGTTCCTCGCGGTGGGGGCGACGCTGCTCGCGTCGCCCCGCGGCGAGGTGTGATCAGGGCTGCCAGCGCTCCTGGATCAGCTCGATCTCGTCGTCGGCGTTGACCTGGATCTTGTCCGCCGGGATCTCACCGTGGGGCAGCCCGGACACCATCTCGTCCCCGGTGCAGGTCCGCTCCTCGACGCCACCGGCCCCACCGGGGCAGAGCATGTAGAGGGACTTGACCGTGACGTTCTCGGCGAGCGGCAGCCGGTGTTCCAAGGGGTCGTTGGGGTCTTCCACCAGACGACGTGGACGACCGAGTAATGCCTGTTCCATGCCCGGGGAGACGTACCGCCCGGGCCGGGGTTGCTAAATGTCCGGGAGAACTTCTGAAGCGATCTCCTCGACAGTCGACTCCTTGCCCTCGTAGGGGCTGTCGGCGCGCGGCCAGTGCGTGATCACGTCGGTGAAGCCGAGCTCGGCGGCGCGCCCGACCACGTCCCGGAAGTGCTCCACACTGGACATCGAGAACACCGGCGCCGCGTCGACCTGCAGGTACCGCTCCACCCTGGCCGGATCGCGGCCCTGCTCGGCCAGCGCCTCGGCGAACCGCAGCGAGAGCTCGGCGACCGAGCGCCACCACGCCTCCTGGTCCTCCGCCTCGCGGCCCGTGGTCACCCAGCCCTTGCCGTACCGGGCGGCCAGCTTCATCGCGCGGGGGCCGTTGGCGGCGACCACGAACGGCAGCCGGGGCAGCTGCACGCAGCCGGGGTGCCTGCGGGCCTGCACCGCGGAGAGTAGGTGCCGGAGTAGTCGGTGGAGTCGTGGGTGAGGATCTGGTCCAGCAGCTCCAGGAACTCGCCGAACCGGTCGACGCGCTGACCCGGCGTCAGCTCCGGCTGCCCCAGCACCTGGGTGTCGAAGCCGGGGCCGCCGGCGCCGATGCCGAGCGTGATCCGGCCGTCGGAGATGTCGTCGAGCGCGGTGAGCTCCCGCGCGAAGTGCACCGGGTGGCGGAAGTTCGGCGAGGCCACCATCGTGCCCAACCGGATGGTCGAGGTGGCCATCGCGGCCGCGGTCAAGGTCGGCACCGCGTCGAACCACGACTTGTCCACAAGGGAGCGCCACCCCAGGTGGTCGTAGGTCCAGGCGTGGGCGAACCCGTACTCCTCGGCCATCCGCCACATCGGCTCGGCGGCCCACCAGCGGTGCTCCGGCAGAATCACGATCCCAACTCGCACATGTCGACCGTACTGGTCGACCACCACCGCTATCGACCCGATCAGGTGATGTGGGTGGCGCGGGTCGCGTTCGCAGGTGCTCGTTCGGGCCCGGCGAGCCGCACCAGGCAGGATGGCGGGGTGCGCAAACCCGGCCTGGTGGCGACCGACGTGGACGGAACCCTGCTCGACCCGATGGAGCGGGTGAGCGGGCGAACCGCGCGAACGGTGCAGCGGGTGGTCGACGCCGGAACCCCGTTCGTGCTTGTCACGGGTCGTCCGCCGCGCTGGGTGCCGATGGTCGTGGAAGGCCTCGGGGTGGCCGGGGTGACGGTGTGCGCGAACGGCGCGGTGCTCTACGACGCCGCTGCCGACAAGGTCCTGCAGAGCCACGTGATCGAGTCCCTGGAGCTGCACGACGTGGTGCGCGAGCTGCGCCACGAGCTGCCGGGCTGCGCGTTCGCGGTGGAGCGGACGACCGACGGCGCGCACGACCGGCCGCACGAGCAGTTCCTCGCCGAGGTCGACTTCCGCCGGGTGTGGCCGAATTCGGACATCCGCGTCGCCGGGACCGACGAGCTGACCGGCAAGCCCGCGGTCAAGCTGCTGGTGCTGCACGAGCACATGACGAGCGCGGAGATGGCCGAGACGGCCGGTGCGGTGATCGGCTCCCAGCTGCAGCTGACCTACTCGACGTCGGCGGGGCTGATCGAGCTGTCCGCGGCCGGGGTGGACAAGGCGACCGGGCTGGCCGCGGTGGCCGCCGACCTCGGCGTCGACCAGGCCGACGTGATCGCCTTCGGCGACATGCCCAACGACGTCCCGATGCTGACCTGGGCGGGCCACGGCGTGGCCATGCGCAACGCCCACCCTGCAGCCCTGGCCGCAGCAGACGAGGTCACCACCAGCAACTCCGAGGACGGCGTCGCCGAGCTCCTCTCCCGCTGGTGGTGACCCGCAGTTTCAATTGAAACTGCGATCCGCCGTGCCTGGGA
>NZ_JAQGLA010000128.1 GCF_027853915.1 Saccharopolyspora oryzae | reverse complement strand
TGTGCTTGACCTTCTCCTTCGCGGGATGGGACCCGGGCCGCTCACCGCGCGCAGCAGCGGTGAGCGGCCGGGAACTCATCGGCTACTGGGCAAATCAGTTGGCGCCCTGGTTCACGTTGGCGTTGTTGAACGCGGTCACGTCCACGTCACCGGCGAAGGAGTCGTTGTCGACGTCAACGTCGACGTCCTGGTCGACGTCGATGTTCTGGTCGATGTCTCCGAAGCCGTCCCACCAGCAGCCGCCCAGGGCCTTGCGCTCGGGCAGCAGTTCAGCGAACTCGTGGGTTTCGAACATGGTCTGCTCCTAGTCTTCGACGGAATTTCGACTGCGGCTCAGCCGCTGGGGACGAGTACGCCAAAGGCCCCGTCACCAGCCCGTCACCGGCGCGTCACGCGCCGTCGTCGCCCGGAGGTCCGGTTCGGCGATGACGCTGCGTGTTCTCCGCGCGACCAGGGAAATCCGGATCCGACAAGAGCTTTCCTAGATGGATCGGGTGAATCCGGAAATTCCTGCACCAGATCGCCCTCACCCAACGAAAAGCCCCGCGCACCGGTCTCGGGTGGCGGGGCTCGTGAGCAGCGGAAACGCGCTTAGGCTTCCTGGTCCAGGCCGTGCTCGATCGCGTAGCGGGCCAGCTCGACCCGGTTGTGCAGCTGCAGCTTGCGCAGCGTGGACTGCACGTGGTTCTCCACCGTCCGGTGCGAGATCACCAGCTTCTTGGCGATCTGCCGGGCCGTCATGCCCTTCGCGACCAGCCGCAGCACCTCGGTCTCCCGGTCGGTCAGCTGCGGGGCCTGCGTCTCCGAGTCCGGCGTGATCGCCATCCGCCGGTACTCGCCGAGCACCAGCCCGGCCAGCCCGGCGGTGAACACGGCGTCCCCGGCGGCGGTGCGCTCGACGGCGTCCACCAGCTCCTCGGCCGACGCCGACTTGACCAGGTACCCGGAAGCACCGGCCTTGACCGCCTCCAGCACGTCGCTGTGCTCGCCGCTGGCCGACAGCACGAGCACGCGGGTGCCGGGGATCTCCTGGGTGATCTGCAGGGTCGCGGTCACCCCGGAGGGCTCGCCCAGGTTGAGGTCCATCAGCACCACGTCGGGCTTGACCGTCCGCGCGATGCGCAGCGCGGACGCGGCGTCGCTGGCGGTGGCCAGCACCTCGAAGCCGCGCTCGGCCAGGTCGCGGGCAACTCCGTCGCGCCACATCGGGTGGTCGTCGACGACCATCACGGACACGGTCGGCTTGCTCATCGCTCTCCTCCTCTGCGGCGCTTGGCCGGCTTCGCACCGGGCAGGGGAACCCGGATCTCCCACTCGGTCCCTTCTCCGGGCTCGGTGTCCAGGGTGATCGTGCCACCGAGTCCGTCCACCCTGCCCTTGATCGACTTGGCCACCCCGAGCCGCCCCTCGGCGGCCGCTTCGTCGAGCCGGCCTTCGGGGATGCCCGGCCCGTCGTCGCGGACGCTGACCACCACCTCGTCCGGCAGCTCCTCCAGCAGCACCCACGCCTGGGCGTCGGGGCCGGCGTGCTTCTCGACGTTGGCCAGCGATTCCCGGATCACGGCGAACAGCTCCGAGCTCAGCGGCTCCTGGAGGAGCACCGGGTTGCCCGGCACCGACACGTGGATCCGCCCGGTCCGCAGCACCTGGAGCTTCGCGGCCAGATCCGTCTCGCCGTTCTCGGTGGTCTCCTGCGGTGTGGTCGCGACCAGCGCGCGCAGCGCGATCTCCTGCTCGCCGGCCAGCTGCGCCAGGTCGGCGGCCTCCCCGCCGAGCTCCGTGCCGCGGCGGCGCACTCGCGCCAGCACCTGCAGCACGCTGTCGTGTATGTCCCGGGCCAGCCGCTCGCGCTCGGCGGTGGCGGCTTCCGCGCGCAGCGCGCGGGCCAGGCGCGCGGTGGTGGTGCGGGCGCTGCTGGAGGCGATCCCCATGACCGTGCCGACGCCGATCAGCAGGACCGTGTCCAGCGCCATGTCCGGGGTGGTCTTCCAGCGGAGCAGGAAGTTGCAGGCGGCCGCGAAGGCCCCGACGATCAGCCCACCGGGGGTCCCCCACTGGGAGGCGGCGGCGGTGACCATGGTCGGGTGCCAGGCGGTGACCACCGACGGGTCGCTGTCGGCCATCTGCTGGTCGGTGAGGATGAACTCGTTGCTCAGGAACAGCACCGTCACCACGACGATGTCGATCGCGACGAGCAGGTTGGTGCGCCCGGCCGGCGTCCAGTAGCGCCAGACGGTGAACGCGGTCCACACGCCCATCAGCACGATGACGACCAAGGCGAGCCAGGGCCGTTCGTACTCGTGGTACTGGGCGCCGACCCAACCGCACGCGTACAGGAACATCACGATGCGGAAGATGTTGTGCCCGCGCCAGAGCGGCGAGCTCCCATCTGCCATCCGCGGTTCCTTCGATGGCGGACTGGTCAAGTTCGCTCCTTCCCAGCGGACCATCCTGCCGTACCGAGCCGCTCGCGGAGACCGCCGTATCGACCACCCCGCGTGTTTGTGATCACCAGCGGCACCGACCGGAGCAGTTCGGGTGGTGTGCAGCACAGCTACCACTCGCTGTGCAAGGCTGCGCACCGGAGGTGATCGAATGCGCGGCTGGCTGCTGTGGCGACTCCGGCCCGCGGCGATCGCCTACGTGCTCACCGTTCAAGCAGTGGCGCTGGTGCTGATCGCGCTGGTCGTCGGGGTGAGCCGGGAGCCGCGGCCGGAAGAGCTGCTGAGCTTCGTGATGCTGGCCGCCACCTCGGGCGCGGTCATCGTGATCACCTCGGTGTCGATCAACGTCAAGCGCCAGATCAGGCGCAACCCGTGGACGCTGCACATCGCCTACCTGGCGGCCGGCATCCTCCTCCTGCCGCCGAACCTGCTGGTCCTGCTGCTGCTGGGGCCGACCCTGCACGGGGTGCTGGACGGACGCCCGGAACTGCACCGCTGGCTGTTCACCACGGCGGCGACCACGATCGCGACGCTGTCCGCGCGGTTCGCCATCGGCTGGGAGGTGCCGGGATGGACCGCCGCGCAGTTCGTGCTGACCGGGGCGATCCTGCTGCTGGTGCGGGCGCTGCTGGTGGCCATCGGCATCCGGCTGCGCAACCCGGAGGCGCCGCGCCAGCACGTGCTCGGCGAACCGATCGACGTGCTGCTGGGCATCGTCGCGGCGAGCCTCGGCGGGCTGCTGGCGGTGGCGATGAGCCACGAACCGACCAGCGCGCTGCTCGCCGGACCGCCGATGGTGCTGCTCGACCTGGCCAGCCAGCTGCCGCAGTGGCGGCGTTCGGCGCAGCACGACGCCAAGACGGGCCTGGCCAACCTCGCGCACTGGGAACGCTTAGCGCGCACCGAGCTCGCGCGGGCGCGCGCCCGCGACCAGGCGGTCTCGCTGCTGCTGCTCGACCTGGACCACTTCAAGCGGGTCAACGACGAGCTCGGCCACCTGGCCGGGGACACCGTGCTCGCCGCGGTCGCGATGATGCTGCGCAGCAGCGTGCGGCGGGAGGACGTGGTCGGCCGGTTCGGCGGCGAGGAGTTCGTCGTGCTGCTGCCGGGCACCGACTCGGAGCCGGCCTGCGCGGTGGCCGACCGGATCCGGCGGTCCACGGCAGCGCTGTCGGTGCCCGCCCGGGACACCGAGGGCGAGCTGCGCGAGCTCAACGACCTGACGGTGAGCATCGGCGTGGCCACCACGACACGCTTCGGCTACCAGATCACCGACCTGATCATCGCCGCCGACGCGGCCCTGCTCGCGGCGAAGTCGGCCGGCCGCAACGCCGTCACCCTCGCCTGACGAAACCCCGCGGTCCCGGCGCTCCGCCACGAGCGGAGTCCAAATTCCATTGAAATCGCACGTCCGATTTCAATGGAATTTGCGGGAGTGCCGGGCTCAGCGGTCGGCGGGTTCGGGTTCCTTGTCCTCTTCCGGCGGTTCGGTGGCTTGCTGGTCCGGGGTGTCCTTGACGGGGGCGGGCTCGTCCGTCGGTGGGGCTTCCGGTTCCTCCTCGCCGACGAGGGAGCGGATCGAGGCGTTGAGGACCGCCACCAGCGGGACCGCCAGCAGCGCGCCGACGATGCCGGAGACCACTGCGCCGATGCTGATCGCCAGGACGACGGCCAGCGCGTGCAGGTGCACCGCACGCCCCAGCAGCAGCGGCTGGAGGATGTTGCCCTCGACCTGCTGGACCAGCAGCACCACGCCGACCACGATCAGCGCGGTCACCCAGCCCTTGGTCACCAGCGCGACCAGGACCGCGACCGCGCCGGAGGCCACCGCACCGACGATCGGCACGAAGCCGCCCAGGAACACCAGCGCGGCCAGCGGGATGGCCAGCGGCACCCCGAGGATCACCAGGCCCAGGCCGATGCCCAGCGCGTCGACCACCGCCACCATCGCGGTCGCCCGCACGTAGCCGACCAGCGCCTTGAAGCCCTGGACACCGGCCGCGTCCACCTTGTGGCGGACGTGCTTGGGGGCCAGCTTGGTCACGAACAGCCACACGCCGCGGCCGTCGTGCAGGAAGTAGATGAGCGTGAACAGCGCCAGCACCAGGCCGGTCAGGAAGTTGCCGAAGGTGCCCGCGGTGGACAGCGCACCGCTGGTCAGCATCGCCTGGTTGGCCTGCAGCCACTCCTGCGCCTGCCGCAGGTAGTTGTCGATCTGGGCGTCGTTGATGTGCAGCGGGCCCTGCGCCAGCTGCACCTTCAGCGCGGTCAACGACGCGATGACCTGCCGCTGCAGGTCCGGGAAGCCGGTGATGAACGCGTTGATGACGAAGGTGAGCACACCGCCGACGACGGCCAGCCCGCCGATCAGCACGAACGCGGTCGCCAGGGATCGCGGCACGCCGCGCCGCGCGAGTCCGGCGACGACCGGGGCCAGCAGCGCGGACAGCAGCATCGCGATGGCCACCGGGATCACGACGACGTAGATCTGCCCGAGGACCAGCCCGAGCACGTACACGGCACCGAGGATGACCAGCGCGCGCCAGCTGACCGCGGCCGAAACCCGCAGCACGCGCGGAAGGGACTTGGCCGCGTCGTCCCGCTGGGCGATCTTGAAGTCGTTCACCCTGCCACCGTAGCGCCGACCGGAGCGCCGGGTCCGCAGATGACCACAGCCCGCAACGTCGATCGATCACCAGTAACACGATGTAGCGAAGCTGTCGCCCAACGCTTACGGATGGGGCGGTTGTTTTGGAAGAGTGCCCGTCGGCAAGCAGGAGATCGCAGTCCTGTGGGGAGTCACACCGCTGAGCCGAGGAGGTTCTGGCCCCGAGATGTCCCGCCGCGACCGCACGACGGGAGCCGCCCGACAGTGGCGGCTGCTGAGCCGTGCCCTCGTGGTGGTCGGCGCGACGGTCGCCGGAACCTCCGCGGCTTGGCTGCTCGACCACGGCCCCGCCGACGCGGCGGACCTGCCCGCGGCCGAGGCCGAGGCCGAGCACACCGCGGGTGACGCCCCGGCGGGCGAGTCCGGCCCGGAGGAGTTCTCGCTGACCCGGCTCGACCCGATCAAGCTGGTCAACTCGGGCCCGACCGGGAAGCTGCTCGACGCGGCCCAGCCCGTCACCGAGGTGCTGCAGCAGCCCGCCGCCGAAGTCGGGCAGGTCGCCGGCGATGCGCTGGCGGTCACCACCCAGACCACGTCCCCGGACACCGCCGCCGAACCCGAGTCGGCGCAGCCGCCGCAGCAGCCGGTGGAGGCCGACCGGACCCCGCACGTCGAGCCACCGGCCGCCGACGTCGCCGTCGAGAGCCCGGTGCCGGACGTCGCCGAACCCGCTTCCGAACCGCGGCCGGCCGAGCCGCAGCGGTTCTCGCCGCCCGAACCTCCCGCGCCGGAGCCCCCGGCGCAGCCGCGCCTGCCCATCGGCGCGACACCCTTCGTGCTGCCCTCGACACCCGGCGCCCCAGGCTGCGGCGGCGCCACCGACGGGCCGCACCACAACACCACCGCGCTCGGCTGGCACCCCGCCGCGCCGGTCCGCGCCCCGGCCCGAGCCGGTGCGCCCAGCTGCGACATCGAGGCAACGCTGCTGCCCAGCGTTGCCGAACCGCAGCCGGGAACCACTCCCGACTGATCGCGCGGCGGCCACGTCGTCGCGGTGCGCGAGCGCGCCTCGAACCGGCCGCGCGAAACCCGAAGCCAATTCCGAAAGGCCCGCTGCCGTGCTGCACGCACCCGGCCGGCGGTGTGGCTCGAACCCGTTCCCTCCCCGACAGAGGAAACCCCGTGAAGGAGCAATCCATGCAGACTTGGGCGAAGCGCGGTGTGCAGGCCGCGCTGGTCACCGGTGGGATGCTGGCCGTCGGCAGCGGCGTCGCATCCGCCGATCAGGCCTGCCCGGAGCGTCCGACCTCGCCGCTCGGCGAGCCGGCGAACGCGCTCGGCCAGCTCGGCGCCGACGGGCGCTGCCTGTCCGGCGACCTGTTCCCGGAGAACGCTCAGGTGAACGCGCCGCTGGTCGAGTCGCGCGCCGCGCACCAGGTGACCGCGCTGGCGGGCACCCTGGACCCGGTCCGGGACCTGCTGCCCGTCGTCGAGAACGACATGACGCAGGAGATGCCTGCGCTGCGCGACTGGCACACCGAACCCGCACCCGCCGAGCCGTCGGCCGCCCCGCTGCACCTGGCGGGCTGGATCGCCGACCCGGCCGACGCGCGCCCGCTGGAGCACGCGGGCCTGCCGGGCCTGCCGCCGTTCGACGGCAACCGGCCGGTCACCCCCGCCGAGGGCTTCCACCGCTCGCTGAGCTGGGCCGGGCCCATCGGCGAGGTGATCAGGGGAGGTGCGCATGCCCTCGACGAGGGGACGTTTCGATCGGGTCCGGTCCTGGATGTCCCTGCAAATCTGCTGACCCCGCACGACGACCTCGTCTACTTCGACGGCTTCGGCCCGGCCGAGGGCATCGTCGACCTGTGGCAGGGCGTGCTCACCCCGCCGCACGGCGGTCTGATCGACGCCAAGCAGGTGGACCTCACCTCCGCCGAGCTGCCGGGCTTCCGCAACGAGCTGCACACCGTCCCCGGCGACGTGCTCTCGGCGGCGCTGTCCGCGATCGCGCCGCAGCCGGCCCCGCGCAGCGAGTTCGTGCCGCTGGACGTGCCGGGTGAGCTGCAGGCCAAGGCCAACGAGCTGCCGGACCTGTCCGGGCTGCCGCTGCTCCAGCTGAGCAAGGCGCCGGGCACCACCGAGCGCAGCGACAACCCGGGCGTGCAGGCGCCGCTGCCGCTGGTCGGTGAGCTCAACACCCTGGGCGGCGGGCAGACCTCGGTGCCCACCATCAGCCGGATCACCTCCGCGCTGGACGCGCCCGCCCCGCGCGCCATCACGTTCACCGACGCGCCGCTGCAGTCCGACGTCGCGGTGCAGGTGGTCGACGAGCTGCAGGCCGCGATGCCGGAGCACAAGCTCGTCACCCAGAGCCCGCTGCGCCCGGCGCCGGTCCCGGCCCCGCGCAGCGGCGGCATGGCCCTGCCGGTGCTCGGCGACAGCATCCCGAACATCACCGCGGTGCAGGACCAGACCCTGCCGCTGCCGGGTCTGTCGTCCGACCAGCGCAGCTTCGAGAACGCCGACACGGTGGTCTTCAGCCGCATCTGATCCGCTGGACGAACGAACCGGGGCGGGAGCTGTCGAGCTCCCGCCCCGGTTCTTTTCGTTCCAGCGGCCTGACCAGGCAGTTCAGGTGCGGGCCGGGATGGGGGGTTCGGGCGCCGCCGTGGGCTCGTCGGGCGTCGCACGGCGGGCGTTCCACCACAGGACCGCGTTGTAGAGCAGGAAGGACAGGCCGAGGTAGACGTAGGCGTTGCCGACCAGGTTCTCCGGCAGGCTCCAGGTCAGCTCCAGGCCCTTGCCCTGCGGCACCTTCCAGTGCGGGCCCATCATGAACAGCCCGGTGACCAGCGTCGACGCCAGCAGCAGCGCCCAGTCGCGCCGCGTCCAGGCCGCGCCGAGCAGCAGCACCAGCCCCGGGATCGCCCACACCCAGTGGTGCGACCACGAGATCGGCGAGATCAGCAGGCCGAACACGCCGTTGATCACCACCGCGGTAGGCAGGTCCCGCTGCCGGATCGCGTGCAGCATCCCCAGCACCGCCATGACCAGGGCGATCACCGCCACCGCGGCCAGCACCGGGGTCAGGTGGTTCACCCCGATCTTGGTCAGCAGCGAGCGCAGCGACTGGTTGCCCGCGTAGACCGAGGCGTCGCCGGTGAACTTCGGGCCGAACGAGACGTTGCTGGTCGCGAACACCTCCTGCAGCCAGAAGCGACGGGCGTTGTCGAAGGTCAGCGCGAAGCCCAGCAGCGCGGTGCCGGCGAAGGTCAGCAGCGCGGTCGCGATCATCCGCGCGTCCTTGCGCAGCAGCGGCAGCAGCAGGAACACCAGCGGGGTCAGCTTGATCCCGGCGGCCAGGCCGATCAGCAGCCCGCGCGGGTAGGGCAGCTTCTGCTTCCCGTCCGTCCGCCACAGGCAGTCCACCGCGACCAGCGCCATCAGCACGATGTTGATCTGCGCGTAGGTGATGGTCTCCAGCACCGGCTCGCTGATCGTGGCCACCGGCAGCACCGCCGCCACCACCAGCAGCACCCGCTCGCGGTGCGCCCGCAGGAACGTCGCCGTGCTGAGCACCATGTACAGCGTGACCAGCAGCGCGAGGTGGCTGACCAGCATGATCACCGCGGTCGAGACCGCCTTCGGGACCAGCGCCAGCGGGGCGAACAGGATCGCGGCGAACGGCGGGTAGATGAACGGCAGCCGCAGCCCGGACTCGGTCGCGGGGAGGTTGTTGTAGAGGTCGCGGCCGTCCAGCAGCGCCTTCGCGCCCAGCCGGTACACCTCGCCGTCGATGTGGTCGTGGGTGTTGATGGTCGACACCACCACCACCGCGAGCAGTTCGGCGACCGCGATGACCGCCAGCAGCCTCCGGTGTTCGTGCAACCGGTCGGCCAGCGGTGTTCGCGCGCTCCCGGTCACCGGCATGCGTCGTCCTCCTCGCCTGGACACGATCCCCCGGAACAAGCGTAGAGATTCACGTTCCGCGAGGGCCCGTCGCAGGCCCGGTTTGGGATCGGTGCCACTTCCTCATGTTTCACCTGCTCGAATCATCAAGTGCCGTTCGGCGAGGTGAACGATCAGGGAATGCATCGTTAAGAACTGACGGAGCGTTATCCGTCCAGCGCGAACACCACCATTACGGGTGGCAGCTGAGCCCTTGAAAAGGAACGTGGTCGGAGGGGAGGCTCAGACGGACTGCTCCGTTTGGTGGGGAGGAGGGGGCCGAATGAGTGTTGTTGACGTGACCGCGGCAGCCCAGCTGACCTCGGTGTGGGACGACAACATCAGCGGGCTCAACGTCGGTGTGCTGCTGACCGATGAACGCGGGCAGGTGCTGGCCACCAACGACGTCGCCGCCGAACTCATGCAGCTGGCCAAGGCCGACCTGCTCACCGGCGTCCGACCCGCGGGCTGGCACCTGCGCGACGACACCGGTGCGGCGATGCCGGACTGGGCGGATCTCGCCGGTCAGGTGCTGCGCGCCGGCTCTCCCCTGTCCATCCCGATGGTGATCGCCCGCAGCGGCCAGCCGCTGAGCCGGATCTGGGCGGACTACCACGCGGTGCAGGTCCAGGGCCGCCGCCGCGTGCTGATCCTGCTGCAGCCGGTGCACACCGACGTCCCGCACAGCCGGGGCCTGCTGGACCCGCTGACCGGACTGCCCGGTCGCGTCCTGCTGCTGGACCGCCTCGAGCAGTCCCTGGTGCGCGCCCGCAGCCGCGGCACGCTGTCCACGCTGGTGCTGATCGACGTGCAGCGGCTCGCGGACTTCAACGCCGAGCACGGCTTCGACCGCGGCGACGAGCTGCTGACCACGCTGGCCGGCCGGCTGCGGGAAGGGCTCAGCGACGAGCACACCGTGGCCCGCTACGGCGGCGACGAGTTCGCGGTGATCGCCGAGCACCCCAGCGGCACCGGCGAAGCGATCGCCGAGCAGGCGCGGGAGGTGGCCGGTTGGCCGCTGCGCGTCGGCCGCAAGCGCGTCCGCCCCGGACTGCGCGTCTCCTGGGTGACCACCGATGGTCAAGCCCCGGTCCACTCGGTCCTGTCCAGGGCCGAGCAGCAGCTGCAGCACTGAGAACCGGTGCTCGCAGGATCGACGGAGGGAGGTGGCGCGTGGGTCTGGAGACCCGTGAACGACGAAGGGCACCCGCTCGCGCGGGTGCCCTCTCGTTTCGGACGGGTCAGCGCTCGGCCTTGCCCTCGATGAAGTCCTCGACGGCCTGGTAGGCCACCGAGTCGGAGTACTGCTCCGGCGGGGACTTCATGAAGTAGGACGAAGCCGACAGGATCGGGCCGCCGATGCCGCGGTCCTTGGCGATCTTGGCCGCGCGGAGCGCGTCGATGATGATGCCCGCCGAGTTCGGCGAGTCCCACACCTCGAGCTTGTACTCCAGGTTCAGCGGCACGTCGCCGAAGGCGCGGCCCTCGAGCCGGATGTAGGCCCACTTGCGGTCGTCCAGCCACGGCACGTAGTCCGACGGACCGATGTGCACGTTGCGCTTGCCCAGGTCGCGGTCGACCTGCGAAGTCACCGCCTGCGTCTTGGAGGTCTTCTTCGACTCCAGCCGCTCCAGTTCCTTCATGTTCATGAAGTCCATGTTGCCGCCGACGTTGAGCTGCATCGTGCGGTCCAGGTGCACGCCGCGGTCCTCGAACAGCTTGGCCAGCACCCGGTGCGTGATGGTCGCCCCGACCTGCGACTTGATGTCGTCACCGACGATCGGCACGCCCGCGTCGGCGAACTTCTTCGCCCACTCCGGGTCCGAGGCGATGAACACCGGCAGCGCGTTGACGAACGCCACACCGGCGTCGATCGCGCACTGCGCGTAGAACTTGTCGGCCTCCTCGGAGCCCACCGGGAGGTAGGAGACCAGCACGTCGACCTCGGCGTCCTTGAGCGCCTGCACGACGTCGACCGGCTGCTCGTCGGACTCCTCGATGGTCTCCCGGTAGAACCGGCCGAGGCCGTCGTAGGTGTGACCGCGCTGCACGGTGACGCCCAGCGGCGGCACGTCGGCGATCTTGATCGTGTTGTTCTCGCTGGCGACGATGGCCTCGGAGAGGTCCCGGCCGACCTTCTTCGCATCCACGTCGAAGGCAGCCACGAACTTGACGTCCCGCACGTGGTACTCGCCGAACTCGACGTGCATCAGGCCGGGCACCCGGCTGTTCGGGTCGGCGTCGGCGTAGTAGTGGACGCCCTGCACCAGCGATGCCGCGCAGTTCCCGACGCCGACGATCGCCACTCGCACCGTACGACCGGGCCGTTCTCCGCCCATGGCAGGGCCCTCCTTCTTGGTCATCTGTCGTGTCCTTGCAGTTCTTGCTCGCGCGCCGCAGCGTCCTGCTCGGCGCGTTCGTTCTCGATGATTTCGTCGAGCCAGCGAACCTCGCGTTCGCTGTGGTCCAGGCGGAGCCGGTGCAGCTCCCGGGTGTAGCGGTCGAACCGGTCGTCGCGCGCCAGCGCGCTGCGCAGACCGTCCCGGCGTTCCTCCACGCGCCGCCGCCGCCCCTCCAGGATCCGCAGCCGGACCTCGGCCGGGGTGCGGGAGAAGAACACCATGTGCACGCCGAACGCGTTGTCGTCGCAGGCCTGCGGCCCGCAGTCACCGACCAGCTCGGTGAAGCGGAACTCGCCGTCCGGGGTGATCCGGTACACGCGGCGGGCCCGCCGGCCCCAGCCGTGCGCGTCCGGTTCTTCCTCGATCAGTCCGGCGCGCTGCAGCCTCCGCAACGTCGGGTACAAAGTTCCGCAGGACAACGCGCGGAAAGCGCCAGGTGTGTCGTGCAACCGCTTCCGCAGCTCGTAGCCGTGCATCGGTGCCTCGTGCAGAAGTCCGAGCACGGCGAGTTCGAGCATCCGCACCTCCTCGGCCCGAAATCATCGGTGGCCTCGTGCGGGACCGGACTGCGCGCAACGTGCGCGCATCCCGTTGGGCCACCTGGCGGAGTATATCGCGCCGATATATCGGGAACCACGATCGAGCGGGCCGCAGGTGGCGGTCGTCACTGCACGTGGCGCCCGGTCGACGCGCCTGCCCTGAACGGCGCATGGAGCAGTCGTCGTCGGCACGTACCCTGTGGTCGTGCGGACCCAACGGCAAGTGGTCGACTACGCGTTGCAGCGCAGGGCGCTGCTCGCGCAGGTCCACGCTGGCCGCGTCGGGGTGATGGAGGTCTGCGACGCCGACCCGTACCTGCTGCAGGCGGCGAAATTCCATGGCGAGCCGAGCGGGGTCACCTGCCCGGTGTGCCGGAAGGAACCGTTGACCCTGGTCTCCTGGGTCTTCGGCGATGCCCTCAAGCACGCGTCCGGTTCGGCGCGAGCCCCAGAGGAGCTGGACCGGATGGCAGCCGTGTTCGAGGAGTTCAACGTCCACGTCGTAGAGGTATGCCGCACATGTAATTGGAACCACCTGGTGCAGTCGTACGTCTTGGGAACCGGCGGCTTGAACGAGCGGCCTTCCCGGCGCAAGACTGCCGCGGAGTGACATCCGGTCGTGCCCCGACACGACCGCGCGCCGGGTGCGGCGCAACCCCGACGTGAACGCATCACATGGCGTCGCCCGACGCCAGTCCTGGAGGCCCACTCGTGAACGACGAGCGTGACGACCACCCCGGAGGCCGCCACTCAAGGCATCCCCAGCCCGACGGTCGTGGCACGCCGCCCCCGCCGCAACGCCCCGGTCCGCCGCCACCCGGCGACCAGGCGCGTCCGCCGCAGCGGCCGATGCCCGGACCGCCGCCGGCTGCGGGGCCGGGTGGACCGGCGTGGCCGAGCGAGGAGCCGCGGCCCGGTCAGCGCCCTGGTCCGCCACCACCCCCGCCGAACCAGCAGGGCCAGCAGTGGCCCGCCGGCGGTCCGGACGTGGAGGAGACCCAGCAGCACCCCGCGGTGCCCGCTTCCGACGCGAAGTGGCCCGAGGAGGAGTCGCCGCAGGAGCGCACCGGGGCGTGGACGCCGTCGTTCGACGATGACGACGATGACGACGACTCCGCGCTGTCCAAGCGGCTGAGCGGGGACTCGGACAACTCGGGCTCCGGTGGGAGCAAGCTCGACCTGCCCACCAGCTACTCCCAGGTGCCGCCGCCCCCGCCGGGCCCGGGCAACGGTCCGCCGCCGGGCGGGCGGCAGGGGCCGCCGCCGGGTCCGTCGCAGACCCGCCAAGGCCCGCCACCGGGTCCCCCGCCGGGTCCGCCGCCGGGACGGCCACCGCAGCCGCCGAGCGCGGAGCAGCCGACGCAGAACATCCCGCAGACGGCGGGCCGCGTTGACGACCGCCGTCGTGCGGGTGGCGCCGCTGGCGCAGGCGC
>NZ_JAQGLA010000127.1 GCF_027853915.1 Saccharopolyspora oryzae | reverse complement strand
TCGGGTGCACGCCCAGCGCGGACTTCGCCGCCCGCACACCCAGGATGCCCACGCCCTCGACCAGGACCACGGCCTCGATGAAGTAGGCCCACTTGAAGTTCGAGCCCTGGAACCGCGACACCCGGTCAGCGCGACGCGGGTGGTTGAGCTGGCGGATCACGATCAGCACCAGGATGCCCACCACGGTGCCGACACCGAGGATCTCCATCAGCAGGCCGTAGATCGCCAGATCGCTCAGGAACGGCCAGCCCCAGGTCGGCACGAAGACCTCGCCGTAGGCCTCGAACAGGGCCAGCGAACCGATGAGGAAGCCCCACATCACCAGCCAGTGCCAGACACCGACGTTGCGGAACTTGTTCATCCGCGTGTGCGCGGCGAACTCCTTGACCAGGGTCGCCAGCCGGGCCATCACCGGGCCGTTGCGGGTGCCGTCCGGCTGCCCGAGGCGGATGATCCGCACGAACCGGGCGATGGTCGCGGCGAACATGCTCCACGCGACGACGCCGAGCGCGACCGAGATCGCGCCCAGCGTGATCTGAACAGCACCCATGCTCGCGGCCTCCTGTTTCGAGGGGGTTGTCCGTTCGGGCAGCGTACGCCCTGTTACCCATCGGTAACTACAGGGGTTGTGCGCGTGTTGGTAACAGTCGGTGATTCTGCGAGACCGCCGCGCGAAAAACTAGTTGTTCAATCGTTCAGCTTTATCGGATAGCCTAGCTCGGTCGGATGCGGGTGGCGCGGGTCGGCGTTGCTGGAGTCGTCCGAGTTGTTCCTGTTGAACGCGGCGTCGGTGGTTGCGATCGAATCGCGAACCGGGCGTGGGCGATGTCGATCAGGGCAGACTCGAGGACGGGATGCGATTTTCGCCACTTATTTGATCGGGTGAACGGTTCGTTCGGCGATGCCGAACGTCCAGGGGGTTGCGATGACTGGGGACAACGGGTCGATGCGCGCGTCGGACGGCGATCGGGAAGCCGTGGCGCAGCGGCTGCGGGCGGCGCTGGACGAAGGACGGCTCACCGTCGCCGAGTACGACGAGCGGCTGCAGCAGGCGTTCGCCGCGACGACCTACGGCGAGCTGGTGCCGATCACCGCCGACCTGCCCGAGCCCACCCCGCCGAAGAAGTCGAAGGACCTGGTCAAGCGCGAGAAGCGGAAGCGCAAGCAGATCAAGGAGTGGCGGGAGTGGGGCGGCGTCGCGGTCATCCTGTGCGGGATCTGGCTGGTCACCTCGATCGCCTCCGGTGAGCTCGGCTTCTTCTGGCCGATGATCCCGCTGGGCATCTGGGCCGCGGTGATCCTCAGCGGCCTGGTCTCCGGCGGTGGCGGCGGGAAGTCCGAGCGCTCCGGCGACTGACCTGGAAGTGCCCCGGTGCAGGGGCACCGGCATGCCCTTAAAGTGGGGCGATCGTACGATTTTCTTGGGAGATGGGCGTGGCGTACCTGGTCCTGGCGGTGGCGATCGTGAGCGAAGTGTTCGCCACCGTCTCGTTGAAGTTCTCCGAGGGGTTCAGCAAGCCGCTCCCCTCGATCCTGGTCGTGGTCGGGTACGTGATCGCCTTCTCCGCGCTGGCCTCGGTGCTCAAGCTGGGGCTGCCGGTCGGCGTCGCCTACGCGATCTGGGCGGGAGCCGGGGTCGCGCTGGTGGCGATCATCGGCGCGGTGTTCCTCGGCGAGTCGATCACCGCCGTGCAGATCGCCGGTCTCGCGCTGATCATCGGCGGTGTCGTCGCGCTGGAGCTGGGAGGTGCGCATTGACCCAGGTGCGCCGCAATCCGGACGAGGAGACCGACGGCCGCCGCGCCAAGGGCGAGCGCCGCCGCCGCGCGATCATCGACGCCGCGCTGCGGGTGGTCGCCCGCGACGGGGTCGGCGCGGTCAGCCACCGCAACATCGCGCGCGAGGCCGGAGTTCCGCCGGCGTCCATCGCGTACTACTTCGACGGCATCGACGACCTGCTGGTGGCCGCGCTGAAGTCGGGCTGCGACGGGCTCCTCGAGCAGATGGACCAGCTGCAGGAGCAGGTCGAGGAGCGCACCGCCTGGCCGCGGGCGATCGCGGAGAACCTGGCGAGCCTGGTGCGCGAGCACCGCGAGCGCACGCTCGGCGAGTACGAGCTGTACCTGCTGGCGGCCCGCCGCCCGGCGCTGCGCCCGGCCGCGCGCAAATGGATCGAGGTCGCCTCCGGTTACGTCAACGGCGGCCGGGGCGGTGACCAGCCGATGGTCCGCGCGCTGTTCGCGGCGATCGACGGCATCCTCATGCAGGCGCTCATCGCGGACGAGCCGCCCACCGCTGACGACCTCGAACCGGTGCTCCGGTTCCTGGTCCAGCCCGTCGACTACCTCCGCGACGGCGGCGCCATCCCCTGATCTCCGCCGGGTGGTTCCCATCACGCCGCGGAACTATCCGCGCAGGTCATCCGTTGGACTGGCAGAAAGCTTGAGCGGGCTGCGCTCAACCCGGATTGACGGTGCTCGGGTGCAGTCGGTAAAACTTGAGTCAGCAAGGCTCAGGAACCTTCGCCGGTGCCTGAGCGCACGGATTACTCAGTCGGGAGGAACCCAGCATGGCGCGAGCGGTCGGCATCGACCTGGGAACGACCAACTCCGTCGTTTCCGTCCTGGAGGGCGGCGAAGCGACGGTGATCGCCAACTCCGAGGGCTCGCGGACCACGCCGTCCATCGTGGCCTTCGCGAAGAACGGCGAGATCCTCACGGGTCAGCCCGCGAAGAACCAGGCGGTCACCAACGTGGACCGCACCATTCGGTCGGTCAAGCGCCACATGGGCACCGACTGGTCCGTCAAGATCGACGACAAGGACTACACCGCGCAGGAGATCAGCGCCCGCGTGCTGATGAAGCTCAAGCGCGACGCCGAGGCGTACCTGGGCGAGGACGTCACCGACGCGGTGATCACCGTTCCGGCGTACTTCGAGGACGCCCAGCGGCAGGCCACCAAGGAAGCCGGCCAGATCGCCGGCCTGAACGTGCTGCGCATCGTCAACGAGCCGACCGCCGCCGCGCTGGCCTACGGCCTGGAGAAGGGCGAGAACGAGCAGACCATCCTGGTCTTCGACCTCGGTGGCGGCACCTTCGACGTCTCGCTGCTGGAGATCGGCGAGGGCGTCGTCGAGGTGCGGGCGACCTCCGGTGACAACCACCTCGGTGGTGACGACTGGGACGAGCGCATCGTCGAGTGGCTGGTCGAGAAGTTCAAGACCTCGTCGGGCATCGACCTGACCAAGGACCGCATGGCCATGCAGCGGATCAAGGAAGCCGCGGAGAAGGCCAAGATCGAGCTGTCCAGCTCCTCCAGCGCGAACATCAACCTGCCGTACATCACGGTGGACGCGGACAAGAACCCGCTGTTCCTGGACGAGACGCTGTCCCGCGCCGAGTTCCAGCGGATCACCTCCGACCTGCTCGAGCGCTGCCGCAAGCCGTTCGAGGCGGTCATCCGCGACGCGGGCATCAAGCTCGCCGACATCGACCACGTGGTGCTGGTCGGCGGTTCCACCCGCATGCCGGCGGTCTCCGAGCTGGTCAAGGACCTGACCGGTGGCCGCGAGCCGAACAAGGGCGTGAACCCGGACGAGGTCGTCGCGGTCGGCGCCAGCCTGCAGGCCGGTGTGCTGCGCGGTGAGGTCAAGGACGTCCTGCTGCTCGACGTCACCCCGCTGTCCCTGGGTATCGAGACCAAGGGCGGCATCATGACCAAGCTGATCGAGCGCAACACCACGATCCCGACCAAGCGCTCCGAGACCTTCACCACCGCGGACGACAACCAGCCGTCGGTGCAGATCCAGGTCTTCCAGGGCGAGCGCGAGATCGCCGCGCACAACAAGAAGCTCGGCATGTTCGAGCTGACCGGTCTCCCGCCGGCGCCGCGCGGCATGCCGCAGATCGAGGTCACCTTCGACATCGACGCCAACGGCATCGTGCACGTCTCCGCCAAGGACCTGGGCACCGGCAAGGAGCAGTCGATGACGATCACCGGCGGCTCCGCGCTGCCGAAGGACGACATCGACCGCATGGTCAAGGACGCCGAGGCGCACGCCGAGGAGGACAAGAAGCGTCGCGAGGAGGCCGAGGCCCGCAACCAGGCCGAGACCCTCGTCTACCAGACGGAGAAGGTCCTCAAGGAGAACGACGAGAAGCTGCCGTCGGAGGTCAAGGACAAGGTCAAGTCCGCGATCGACGAGGTCAACGAGACGCTCAAGGGCGAGGACGTCGCCGCCATCTCCGCCGCGGTGGAGAAGCTGGCCACCGAGTCCCAGGCCCTCGGCCAGGCGCTGTACGCCGACGCCGGTGCCAACGCGGCGGCCGGTGCGGGCGCGGGCGCTGCGGACGACGCCGCGGACGCCAAGGCCTCCGGTGCCGACGACGTGGTGGACGCCGAGATCGTCGACGAAGAGGACGAGAAGAAGAAGTGACGGCGGACCGGTCCGAGATGTCGCACAACGAAGAGCAGGAACCGGTGGTGGTCCGGGACCGGCGTCGCATCGACCCGGTCACCGGCCAGCGCCGGGAGCCCGCTCCGAACGGAGAAGAGGCGCAGGTGTCCGAAAGCATCTCCGGCACCCTCGACGAGGAGATCTCCAAGGACGTCCCGGCGGAGGAGTCCGCTCCCGCCGCCGAAGCACCTCAGGGTGAGCCCGCCGGTCTGCAGCAGCAGGTCGACGAGCTCACCGCCGACCTCAAGCGGGTCACCGCGGAGTACGCGAACTACCGCAAGCGGGTGGAACGCGACCGCGAGTCGGTGATCGCCGCGGCCAAGGCCTCGGTGGCCGGCGACCTGCTGACGGTGCTGGACGACCTGGAGCGCGCCGAGGCGCACGGCGACCTCAACGGTGCCTTCAAGGCCGTGGCCGACAAGCTGGTCGGGGCCCTGAACTCGGCCGGTCTGGAAGCGTTCGGCGCGGAGGGCGACGAGTTCGACCCGTCCGTGCACGAGGCGGTGCAGCACAGCACCTCCCCGGACGTGAGCGGTCCGACCGTGACCGCCGTGCTGCGTCGCGGCTACCGGTTCTCGGATCGGGTGCTGCGCCCGGCGATGGTCGCGGTGACCGACCACGAGCCGACGTCGGCGGAGCCTGCTGCCGCCGACGAGAACACCACCGAGCAGGGTTGATCAGGAGCGGGAGGAGGGGCGTCCGGTGAGTGCCAGGGAATGGATCGAGAAGGATTTCTACGCCGAGCTGGGCGTCTCCTCCGACGCTTCGGCGGACGAGATCAAGAAGTCGTACCGGAAGCTGGCGCGGGAGAACCACCCCGACGCCAACCCCGGCAACGACCGGGCGGAGGCCAAGTTCAAGGCCGTCTCCGAGGCGTACGGGGTGCTGTCCGACCCGGACAAGCGCAAGCAGTACGACGAGGCCCGCAGGCTGTTCGGCTCCGGTGGTTTCAGCGGAGGCGGCGGTCATGGCGGGTTCGGCGGCTTCGGTGGACCGGGTGGCGGCTTCGACATCGGTGACCTCTTCGGCGGTGGCGCCGGTGCTGGTCAGGGGCCGGGAGGTCTCGGTGACCTCTTCGGCGGCCTGTTCGGCAGCCGCCGTCCCGGCGGCGCGTCCACGGCCAACCGGCCCAAGCGCGGCGCCGACGTGGAGACCGAAGTCCGCATCGACTTCACCGAAGCCGTGCGCGGTGCGACGGTGCCGCTGCGGCTGTCCAGCCCGGCGACCTGCCAGACCTGCCGCGGTTCCGGCGCCAAGCCGGGCACCCGGCCGCGCAGCTGCAGCACCTGCTCCGGCTCGGGGCTGGTCACCCGCAACCAGGGTGCGTTCGCGTTCAGCGAGCCGTGCCCGGACTGCCGCGGTCGCGGTCAGCTGATCGACGACCCGTGCCCGGACTGCGCGGGCGAGGGGGTCAGCACCCGCACCCGCACGCTGACGGTGCGGATCCCGGCCGGCGTCAACGACGGGCAGCGGATCCGGTTGGCGGGTCAGGGCGAGCCGGGTCGGCAGGGCGCTGCCTCCGGTGACCTCTACGTCGTCGTGCACGTCAACGCGCACCGCGTGTTCGGACGTTCCGGTGATGATCTGACGATCACGGTGCCGACCACCTTCCCGGAGCTGGCGCTGGGCACTACTTTGACCGTGCCGACCCTGGACGGGAAGGTCTCGCTGAAGGTCCCGGCCGGGACCGCCAGCGGCCGCACCTTCCGGGTGCGCGGCAAGGGCGTGGGCAAGAAGGACGGCAGCAGCGGCGATCTGCTGATCACGCTGCAGGTCGCGGTTCCGTCCAAGTTGGACGGCAAGGCGGCCGAGGCGCTGGCGGACTACGCGGAGGCCACCGCCGACCACGATCCGCGCCAGGACCTGAACGAGTTGCTCGGGAGGTAGTCATGGCCGGTCGCCGCACACCCGATCCGGGCTTCGGGTTCCCACCGGGGTCCGACGAGGACACGCCGATGTTCGTGATCTCGGTGGCCGCCCAGCTCTCCGGTCTGCACGCGCAAACCCTGCGCAGCTACGACCGGTTGGGCCTGGTCTCGCCCGGGCGAACGCCGGCGGGCGGCCGTCGCTACTCCCTCCGGGACATCGCGCTGCTGCGCGAGGTCCAGCGCTTGTCGCAGGAGGAGGGCGTCAACCTCGCGGGCATCAAGCGGATCATCGACCTGGAGAACGAGGTCGACGCGCTGCGCTCGCAGGTCCAGGAACTGGCCGAAGAAGTCGCGGCAGCGCACGCGGCCGCCGAACAGGCGGCAGCCCAGATCCACGCCTCCTACCGCCGAGACCTGGTCCCGGTGCGCCAGGAAACAGCGCTCGTGGTCTGGAAACCAGACCGCAAGCGCCGCTGAGCTGAACAAGCCGAAGGGCCCCTTCAACCGGACTCGGTTGAAGGGGCCCTTTCAGCTTGTACGTCTCAGTCGAGGGCGAACGGGTCGTAGTGGATCTTGTCGAGGGGCGTCCCCGCGACGAGCATCCGGGAGACCGTTGCCCGGATCATGCCCGGGGAGCCGCTGACCAGGACGTCCCAGTCCTGCCAGGCGCCGAAGCGGGTGACCACCTCGGGCAGGGTGCCGTGCTCGACGCCGACGGCGTCCCGGTCGTTCTCCACCACCGGGGTGATCGTCAGCCACGGGTTGTGCATGGCGATCCGCTGGAGGTTCTCCAGGTCGTAGAGGTCCTCGCGGGTCCGGCCGCCGTAGAACAGCTGGACGCGGGGGTTCTCGCCGTACTGGGCGAGGTCGTCGATGATCGCGTGCATCGGGGCCACCCCGGTGCCGCCGGCGATCATCAGCACGTCCGCGGATTCCTCCCGGTCCACCGACATCCGGCCCATCGGCGAACCGATCCGCCACTGGTCGCCGATGCGGGCGTGCCCGACGAGCGCGCGGCTGACCCAGCCGCCGTCGACCGAGCGGACGTGGAACTCCATGATCCCGTCCTCGGCAGGCGCGTTGGCCGGGCTCAGGTACCGCCACAACCGCGGCCGCTGCGGCACCTCGACGCTCACGTACTGACCGGGCAGGTAGGGCATCGGGTGGTCGGTCTGGACGCGGATCACCGCGACGTCCCAGCTCAACCGCTCGTGGTGGATGACCTCGCCGGTGTACCAGGCGGGGCCGTCATCGGCGGCGGCCGCTTCGGTCATGGCCGAGGCCATCACCGTGTAGGCCTCCGCCCAGGCGCGCTCCACGGTGTCGTTCCAGGAGTCGCCGGCGTGCTTCTTGATGGAGGCCAGCAGGGCGGTGCCCACGGCCTCGTAGTGGTCGGCGACCACGCCGAACTTGCGGTGGTCGCGGCCGAGCTGGTGCAGGAACGGCAGCAGCTCGTCGGGCTTGTCGACCATCTGGATGACGTGCACGAGCGCCCGGAGCAGGCGGCTGCGCTGCACTTCCATGTTCGCCGCGAACAGTTCGCGGGTGGCCGGGGAGAGGCTGAACAGCATCCCGTAGAAGAACTTGGCGACCTCATCGATCTGCGGTTCGACGACCTCGAAGCTCTCGCGGATCAGTCGAACCATCTTGCTGACACCGGAGGACGGCTCGCGGGACGGCTCGTTCGGGGGTGGTCCGGGGCTGAGTACGGCGTTCGCTGTCATGGTTCGGGTGCAGTCTTCTCCACGTTGGCGGCGGCACCTCTTGGGTACACCGCTCCTTGCATGCGCCCCCCGACACTGGGCTGACCCTAACCCGTGCGCCGGGGCGCGTCTGCCTTGATGCCACTTTTGAGTGGTTGTTAACTACTACTGGTAGATGGTGCATGAACCTGTCGGGGGAACCTAGTATCCACGTCTGTGAGTGGAGAGGAAGGCGTGACACGGTGAGCCGCGTGAGCCCCGACCACCCGACCCCGACCGGCACCGCCGACGACGCGTTGCTGGACCTCGAGCTGTCCGAGCCGTCGACCCCGACCGACGCCTGGCAGGCCACCACCCCGTTGCAGAACCACGCGCTGGACGCAGTCCCCCGCGACCCGTTCGTCGACGAAGACCACGCGGTGCAGTTACCCGGGTCGTCCGGCGAGCACCTGCTGCAGCGGGCCTACGGCACCGAGAAGCGAGCCCGCAAGTTCTACGACGACCAGGTCCTCGACCACCTGAACTCGCAGATGAAGGAGTTCATCGGCCGGATGGACATGGCCTTCGTGGCCACCTCCGACGCCGGCGGCGAGTGCGACTCGAGCCTGCGCGTCGGCCCGCCCGGCTTCATCGAAGTGCTCGACGACCGGCACCTCTGCTACCCCGAGTACCGCGGCAACGGCGTGATGGCCAGCCTCGGCAACATCAGCGAGAACCCGCACATCGGGATCCTGATGGTGGACTTCGTGACCGACCTGATCGGCCTGCACCTCAACGGCAAGGCCCGCATCGTCGACGACTCCGACCTGCGCGCGATCCACCCCGCGCTGCCCGCCGAGTTCGACCGCGGCCGCACCCCCGAGCGCTGGGTGGTGGTGCAGGTCGAGGAGGCCTACATCCACTGCCGCAAGCACATCCCGCGGATGGTCCCGGTGCTGCGCCAGCGCTCCTGGGGCACCGACGACGTCAAGCGCAAGGGCGGCGACTACTTCGAGGCCAAGGGCACCCCGCGGCCCTGGCACGGCTCGGAGCCGATCTCCGCGAAGTGACGCGGGGCTTCCGCCACCTGCGCCGTCGCCCACAATTGGTTCGGATACCGGCTCCTAGGAGTGGGGCGAAACGGACTAACGTGGTGCTCGGGCCCTGTGATCGGGCTGCGGGTGCGTCTTCGAGCGGCGGAGGCGCGGGCGGGAGAGCTGTGATCGAGCAGGACGAGGCGCGGGCGACCGAGGGTGTGCGCGAGGAAGGCGTGGACCGGCGCACCGCAGCGGAGAACGTCGAGCGCGAGCTGGTGATGATGTTCCGCCGCGCCCGCAACCTGTCGACGACGGTCGCGGCGCACGTCCACCCGGACCTCGACCCGGCGTCCTACAGCCTGCTGCTGATGATCGACGACGCGGGACCGCTGCGCGGCATGGACGTGGCCGGCCGCACCGGCCTGGACAAGTCGACGGTGAGCCGCCAGATCGCGACGCTGGTGGAGCTGAACCTCCTGGAGCGCGTCCCGGACCCGGACGACGGCCGGGCCCGCCGCATCCAGCTCTCCGACCTCGGCCGCGAACGCCTCGCCCAGGTCCGCGCGGAGCGCCGCAAGCACCTCCACGGCCAGTTCGCCAGCTGGACCACCGATGACCTGAAGGACTTGGCCAGGCTCTTGGCCAAGCTCAACGACATGATGTGAGCCCGGCTGGAGCCGGCTAGTCCTCGTTGGACGGAGTGGACCGGTGCCGCACCGCCGGTCCTCCGGGCAGCGCGTCCTTGCGCTTCGGGACGAAAGCGCTCTCGTCGAGCTTGCGGGTGATCACCCGGCTCAGGACGGCGAGCGCGTGCTGCACCTCCAAGTGGTCCAGCCCGTCGATCTCGCCGGTCAGCAACGGGCTGTCGCCGCTGAGGGTGGTCCACCCGCGATCGTCGCGGTCCAGCCGGACACTGGTCGATCCTCCGGCGGGCAGTGCGACCACCACCTCGACGCGTTCCGCCGACGCGTTCCTGCCGCGGTGCAGCAGCGCGCGGTGGAGGTAGTCGGTCCGCTCCGCGAGCTGGTCGGGCTCCTGGCTCGCGGCGAGCTCGCGCTGCGCGTGGTGGGTGATCGCGGCTCCCTGGTCGGCCAATCCGGGCAGCAGCTCCTCCCGCGTCCAGCCCGGCCCCTGGTCGGTGGGCGGGGACAGGACGTCCGCCACCGCTTCCAGGGCTCGGCCCGCGCTGGTGGTGACCCGCGTGAGCGGGTCGTCCGGGGCGCGATCGAACGCCGGGCGGGCCACTGCGTCGACCAGCTGCGCGAGCGGGCGCACGGACTCCGCCTTCAGCTGGTCGCTCGGAACCGCTTCCGAGTCGACCGGGTCCTGCGCGCGCGCTGAGGCGTCGATGTTCCGGGCTTTGAGGTCCGCGTAGATCGTGTCGCGCGAGACCCGCGCCAGCCTGGAGAGCTCCGCGACGTTGCGGGAGCCGCTGCGCCACGCGGCGGCGACGAGGTCGGCGCGCTCCTCGGCCAGGCGTTCTCGGCGATCGGCCCAGGCGACGAGAGCGGAGAGAGCTGTGAGGCGTTCGTGATCCATGAGCGAAGTATATGTCGAGTCATTCGACATGTCGAGTGAATCGACACTCTGGCCACCAGTGCTGCGGGCCACAAGGCGACAAGTTGCGTGCTACAACCAATTGAGGTTATGGTTGCGTGCAGCAACTAAAGGATTGGGTTCGCATGGGACCGAAGCTCGAGACCTGCGGTGAACTGCTCCGCCCGTTGCGGGCGTTGATGGGGCTCAAGCAGGTCGCACTGCAACGAGGACACTTCGCTGATCAGGTGCCTTACGCCGCGGCCGGGTTGCTCACCGAACTCGTCTTCCGCGGCGAGTGCCGGGCCTCCGACCTCGCCCACCACCGCGTCGTCGACGCCTCCGTGGTGAGCAGGCAGGTGGGCCAGCTCGAACAGGCCGGGCTGATCAGCCGACGACCCGACCCCGCCGACCGGCGGGTGTCGCTGCTGCGCGCCACCCCCGAGGGCGAGCGCGAAGTCGCCGGACTCGAACGCAAGAAGGCGGAGTGGATCGCCGGGGCGCTGGAGGGCTGGGAGGACGCGGAAGTCCGCGAGCTGACCCGGCTGCTGGGGGTAGCCATGGACGACATCCGCCGCCACACGATCGACGAGGGGATCTGCCAAGCAGGCCCCGAGACCACCAGGGAAGGAACTCGATGACCAGCTCGACGGAGGCGGTGCGAGAAGCACCGGCCCGGCGGGATGCGCACGGGTCCGCCGATGAATCGCCGATGACCCACCGGCAGATCCTGCGGGCGATGTACGGGCTGATGCTGGCGCTGCTGGTCGCCATCCTCAGCTCGACGATCGTGTCCAACGCGCTGCCGCGCATCATCGCCGACCTCAACGGCACCCAGGGGCAGTACACGTGGGTGGTCACGGCGATGCTGCTGACCTCCACCGCGTCCACCCCGATCTGGGGCAAGCTCTCCGACCTGTTCAGCAAGAAGCTGCTCTACCAGCTGGCCATCGTGATCTTCACGGTCGGCTCGGTGGCCGGCGGGTTCGCGCAGTCGATGGAGACCCTGATCGGTTTCCGCGCCCTGCAGGGCATCGGCATGGGCGGTCTGCAGGCGCTGATCCAGGTCGTGATCGCGGCCATGGTCTCCCCGCGCGACCGAGGCCGCTACAGCGGTTACATCGGCGCCACCTTCGCGGTGGCCACGGTCAGCGGCCCGCTGGTCGGCGGTCTCATCGTGGACACGTCCTGGCTGGGCTGGCGCTGGTGCTTCTGGGTCACCGTGCCGATCGCGGTGATCGCGTTCATCGTGCTGGGCCGGACGCTGAAGCTGCCGGTCGTCAAGCGCGAGGTCAAGATCGACTGGTTCGGCGCGCTGTTCCTGGTCGGCGGCGTGAGCTTGCTGCTGGTGTGGGTCTCGCTGGCGGGCAAGTCCTTCGACTGGTGGTCGGTCGAGACCGCGGCCTACGTCGGCGGCGGTCTGCTGGCGCTGATCATCGCCGTGATCATCGAGACGAAGGTCAGCGAGCCGATCGTGCCGCTGCGGATGTTCCGCAACACCACCGTCACGCTGGCCACCATCGGCACCGTCGCGGTCGGCACCGCGATGTTCGGCGGCTCGGTGTTCCTCGGCCAGTACTTCCAGATCTCGCGCAGCATGACCCCGACCCACGCGGGTCTGATGACGCTGCCGATGGTCGGCGGGATGTTCCTGTCCTCGACGATCTCCGGCCAGGTGATCTCGCGGGTCACCGGCAAGATCAAGCCGTTCCTGGTGTCCGGGTCGATCGTGATGGTCGCGGCCATGTGGCTGCTGAGCACGATGGACCACGAGACCGAGCTGTGGCTGGTCGGCATCTACCTGTTCCTGATGGGCACCGGCGTCGGCATGCTGATGCAGAACCTGGTGCTCGCGGTGCAGAACTCGACCAGCGCGCGGGACATGGGTTCGGTGACCTCGGTGGTCACCTTCTTCCGGACCCTCGGCGGTTCGGCCGGTGTCTCGGTGCTCGGCGCGGTGCTGGCCACCCAGGTGTCGGACTACATCGTGCAGGGCCTGTCCAAGATCCCCGGCGCCGCGCAGGCCGCCGGTGGTCAGAGCGGCGGGACCCTGGACCTCAACCGCCTGCCGGAGCCGATCCAGGTCATCGTCCGCGCCGCTTACGGCGACGCGATCGGCGACATCTTCTTCATCTCGGCCTGCATCGCGGTGGTGACCTTCCTGGCGGTGCTGTTCGTCCGGGAGACCCCGCTGCGGACCACGATCGACAGTCACGAGGAAAGGGAGGCGGTGGCGGTGGCCGCGCACGAGGAGGCTGTGGACAACCTCACCCGTCCTGTGGACAACTCGGTGGTGGGCGGTGCCTCGACCAACGGCTCTCCGCAGGTTGGAGACGTTAGCCAGGACACCGTCCGACTGGCCGCCGAGCCTGTGGACAACTCTGTGGACAGGCGCTCGCAGGCCTGGTCAGAGCCGGTGTCGCCGCGGCAGAACGGCAGGCACCTGGCGGGCGACCTCGGCGGCGACGGGCTGTACGTGCACGGCACCGTGCAGGACTCCGTCGGCAGCCCGGTGCCCGGTGTCGTGCTCACCCTCACCGACGCCAACGGGCGGCAGGTCGAGCGGGCCCGCACCGACCAGGACGGCCAGTTCCAGCTGGCGGTCACCCACGGCGGCACCTACGTGCTGATCGCCTCCGGCGGCAGCTACCAGCCCACCGCGTCGATGGTGGTGGTCGGCGAGCGCCCGGTGCGCCACGACGTCCAGCTGCTCGGCGCCGGTCGGCTGGCCGGTCTCGTGCACGTCGGCGGCGTCGGCGTCGGCGGGGCGATGGTCGTGCTCACCGACGTGCGCGGCGAGGTGGTGGCCACCTCGGTGACCACCGCCGACGGGCACTACGCGTTCGGCGACCTGGTCGGCGGCTCGTACGCGCTGACCGTCACCGCGC
>NZ_JAQGLA010000126.1 GCF_027853915.1 Saccharopolyspora oryzae | reverse complement strand
GCGCCCACCACTGCGTCGGCGATCAGTCGACGTCGAGGGCGACCCGGCCCAGCTCGCCGAGATCGGCGACCAGGCGATCACCGGCGCTGATCACCGTTGGCGGGCAAAGGGTTCCGCTCAGCACGATGTCACCGGCTTCCAGCCGGAGCCCGCGGTTCAGCAGGTGCCGGGCCAGCCACGCGACGGCCTCGGCGGGGTCGCCCATGACGGCCGTGGCGCTGCCCGGGATCTCCCGGTCGCCGATCGACAGGGTCGCGACGACCTCCGACAAGCTCCCGCCGGGGAGCCCGACGCGGGGTCCGAGCACGGCACGAGCAGCGTTGGTGTTGTCCGCGACCAGCATCGGGAGCGTCGACGGGCCTCCTCGCCACCTGCTGTCGACGATCTCGAAGGCAGGCGCGACCTCCGCGGTGGCGTTGCGGACATCGCTCGCGGTCACGTCCGGGCCCGGGAGCGCCTCGCCGAGGACGAAAGCGATCTCGACCTCGGCCTTCGGCGCGAACAGCTCGGCGATGGCGAGGGCCTCGCCTTCGGGCAGCAGTCTGCTGGCGAGCAGGTGCCCGGCCGCCGGTTCACCAGCCCCGAAGACGTCCCGCGCCGGCTGGGACGTGAGACCGATCTTGTACCCGATCACCCGCTCGCCGGCGTCGACGACCAGGGCCCGGGTCGCGTCCTCGACCGCGTGGGCCGACTCCAGGTCGTCCAGCCAACCGGCCAGCTCCGGGTCGACCGGGGGCTCGCCGTTGCCCGCCTGCCACAATCGCCTGGCCAGTTCCGGGATCGCGTCGTTCTGCACGGGTCTCCTCACGAAGTCGAGCGTGTCTGATATTTTGGACATTGTCTGCACCTTGGCACTGGGAGGAAATCATGGCCCGCCTGACCGCTCCAGCCCTGCGCCGGGGCCTGGACATCCTCGAAATGCTCGCCGAGAGCACCGAGGAGTTGCGCGTCCCCGAGATCACCCGGCGGCTCGGCCTGCCGCGGGCCACCACGCACGAGCTGGTCAACACGCTGGTCGACCGCGGCTACCTCACCCTGTCCAAGGAGACCGGGCGCGTCGCGCTCGGCGTCAAGGCGCTGCAGCTCGGCGCGGGGTACGAGCGCGGCATCGATCTCGCCAGCGTCGGGCGCGAGTGCGCGACCGAGGTGGCCGCCGCCTGCGGCGAGACCGTCCAGGTCGTCGTGCGCGACGGCGGATTCGTCGTGTTCATCGTCCGCATCGACAGCACCCACCCGGTCCGCCTGGTCTCGCAGGCCGGCAGCCGGTTGCCGGCCACCTGCACCGCCGGCGGGAAGGCGATGCTGAGCGCCCTGCCCGCATCCGAACTGGACGCGTTGTTCCCGGACGACCGGGCGCTGCAGAAGATGACGCCGAACAGCATCACCACCCGCCACCGGCTGCTGGCCGACCTGGACGCGGCGCGCGAGCGCGGCTGGGCCGAGGAGAACTGCGAGTCCAACGACCACGCCGCCTGCGTCGCCGCGCCCGTGTACGACCGGCTCGGCGCTTGCGTGGCCGCTATGAGCATCTCCGTGCCCGTCGTGCGGTGGAGCGACGCCGAGAAGCAGCGCCACGTCGAGCTCGTCCTCGCCGGGGCGAAGGAGATGTCGCAACGCCTCGGAGCGTCCGACGCGGCGTGACGCTCACCCCTCGCCCCCGGGCAGGATGACCGCGCGACCGGTGGCTCCTCGCGAGAGCGCGGCGTAGGCCTCGTTGATCTCCGACAGCTCGTACTGCTCGCCGAGCAGCTTGTCCAGCGGCAGGCGACCGGCCTTGAACAGGTCGATCAGCTTCGGGATGTCGACCGGGGTGTTGGCCGAGCCGTAGAGGCTGCCGATCAGCCGCTTCTCCTGCTGCACCAGGGGATTGATGGGCACCGGCACGGTGGCGCCCACCTTGCCGAGCCCGACGGCGACCACGGTGCCGCCCGTCCCCACGACCTCGAACGCCTGCTGGAGCGTCTGCGGCGCGCCGACCGCGTCGAGCGCCCAGCTCATCGGGCGCGGCGAAATCCTCGCCAGCTCCTCGGCGACGTCGTGCGTGCTCGCGTTGATCGTGTGGGTGGCGCCGAGCTCGAGCGCCTTGTCCAGCTTGGTGTCCACTGTGTCCACTGCGACGATCGGGTTCGCGCCGACGAGCCGCAGGCCCATCACCGCGCTGAGCCCGACACCGCCGGCCCCGATCACCACGACGCCCGATCCGGCGACGTCCTCCATGACGTTCAGCGCCGCACCGACGCCGGTCACCACAGCGCATCCGGTGATCGCCGCGACCGCGGGCGGCACGGCCGGGTCGACGGCGACGACCGAGCGCTCCGACACCACGCACTTCTCGGCGAAGCAGGAAACCCCCATGAGGTGGTGGACCTTCTCGCCGTTCAACGCCAGTCGCGACGTCCCGTCGGGCAGACCGCCCGAGGTCGCCTGCACCTTCCCCAGCGGGCACAGGGCGGGCCGCCCGGTCAGGCAGAACTCGCACTCGCCGCACCGCGGCCGCCACAGGGTGATGACGGTGTCGCCGGGCTGGACCCGGGTCACGCCCGCACCGACCCGCTCGACGACACCGGCGCCTTCGTGCCCGAGCACCGCGGGCAGGCGGCCCTGGAGATCGCCGTTCATGTAGTGCAGGTCGCTGTGGCACACCCCGGCGGCGAGCACTCGGACGGCGACCTCGCCCGGCCCGGGGTCGTCGAGGTCGACGTCCTCGATGGTCAACGGCGTACCGGGCCGGCGCAGGACTGCTGCTCTCATCGAACCTCGCCTTGTTGTACGAAACTTCGGACACTGTCTTACGGGTTGAGTATCAAGATGCCCGCTGTCGCCGTCAAGGCCATTGACTAGGTCGGACGAGAATGCAACTGTGTCTTGACCAGAAGACGTTGTCCGAAATATTGGACACATGTGGGAAGAAGGTGCCCGATGACCGGTGCGACGAGCCCGCAGGAGCTTGCGCACAAGCTCGACGCCGCCTCCGGCGCGTTCGAGCGGTGGAGCCGCCTCCAGCCAGCCGACCGCGCCCCCGCGCTCGAGGCCATCGCCTCGGCCCTCGAGGAGGCCGCGCCGAAGCTCGTGGCGATCGCGGACGAGGAGACCGCCCTGGGCGAGCCCCGGCTGAACGGCGAAGTGGTCCGCACCGCGTTCCAGCTCCGGCTCTTCGCCCAGGCGGTGACGCGGGGCGAGTACCTCGGGGCGACGATCGACCGCGCCGATCCGGAGTGGCCGATGGGCGCGCGGCCCGACCTGCGCCGGGTGCTCGAACCGCTCGGCCCGGTCCTCGTCTTCTCCGCCAGCAACTTCCCGTTCGCGTTCAGCGTGGCCGGCGGGGACACCGCCTCGGCGCTCGCCGCGGGTTGCTCCGTCGTCGTCAAGGCGCACTCGGGCCACCCGAGGCTTTCGGCCGCCACGGCTGAGGTCGTGCAGCAGGCGCTGGAGTCCGTTGGCGCGCCCGATGGACTCTTCGACGTCATCTTCGGCACCGACGCCGGACGCACGGCCATCGCGGACCCGCGGGTGAAGGCCGGCGCGTTCACCGGCTCGATCGAAGCGGGCCGGGCGCTGTTCGACATCGCCACCGGCCGGCCGGAGCCGATCCCGTTCTTCGGCGAGCTGGGCAGCGTCAACCCGGTATTCGTCACGAAGGGCGCCGCCGAACGGCGCGGCCCGGCGATCGTCTCGGAGTTCGTCGGGTCGTTCACGCTCGGCGCGGGCCAGTTCTGCACGAAGCCCGGAATCCTGCTGGTGCCCGCAGGTGCCGGGCTCGCCGACCAGCTGCCCGGCGCCGTCCCGGACAAGCCGCTGACGCTGCTCAACGACCGCGTCCGGACTTCCTACGCCAGCACCCTCGACGAGCTGCGGAACACCGCTGGCGTGCACGTCCTGGCCAGCGGCGGTCCCACGTCGCCCACGGTCCTGCGCACGACCTCGGCCGAGCTGCTGGGCTCCCCCGAGGCCTACCTGCGGGAGGTGTTCGGGCCGGCGACCCTGGTCGTCGAGTACACCGACGAGAGCGAACTGCTCGAGGTGGCCGAGGTCGTCGACGGGCAGCTGACCGCGACGATCCAGGGCGAGGACGACGACGAGATCGCCGGCGAGCTGATCGAGCTCCTGGCTGCCAAGGCCGGGCGCGTGCTGTGGAACCAGTGGCCGACCGGTGTTTCGGTCACTTACGCGCAGCAGCACGGTGGCCCCTACCCCGCCACCACCGCACCGGCCACGACGTCGGTCGGAACCGAGGCCATCTACCGGTTCCTGCGCCCGGTCGCGTACCAGAACGTGCCGCAGCACCTGCTGCCGCCGGCACTGCGCGACGCGAACCCGATGGGGATTCCCCAGCGGATCTCCTGACGACCAGCACGGGGGCGCTACCACGTCGGTAGCGCCCCCGTTTCGTGCCGCTCAGGGCAGGCGAACGTGGTGCGAGGCGATCGCTGCCGTCGAGTTCAGGCCGAGCAGTTGAAGGCTGCGCGAGTACTCTTCGCGGAGGATCTCCACGACGCGTTCCACTCCGCGCTCGCCGCCCGCCATCAGGCCGTACAAGTAGGCGCGGCCGATCATGACCGCATCCGCGCCGAGCGCCTTCGCGGCGATGATGTCCTGGCCGTGGGTGACGCCGCTGTCCAGGATCACCGCGGGGTCCGGGCCGAGCTCGGCGCGGATCTCGGGCAGCATGGTCAGCGTCGCCGGGGTGCGGTCGAGCTGCCGCCCGCCGTGGTTGGACACGATGACGCCGTCCGCGCCCGCCTCGACGGCACGACGGGCGTTGTCCGGGCTGAGGATTCCCTTCACCAGCAGCTTGTGCGGCCAGCGAGCGCGCAACCAGGCCAGGTCCTCGTAGCTCAGCGTCGGCTCGAACGCGACGTCGGCGACCCGGACGGCATCGATGCCGCTGCTGGCGATGCTGCTCAGCGAGGCGAACGTGATCGGGGCGGTGGTCAGCTTGTTCAGCGCCCAGGACGGGTAGCGGGCCATGTCCAGCAACGTCCGCATGGTCAGCGCAGGCGGAATGGTGAGGCCGTTGCGCGTGTCCTTCAGCCGCCTCGCCGCCACCGGGGTGTCGACGGTGAGGACCACCGTGCTGAACCCGGCCGCGAGTGCGCGGTCGAGCAGTTCCTCGTTGAGGCGCTCGTTGCGGGTCAAGTAGAGCTGGAACCAGTGCTCCCCACCGGGCGCTGCCGCGGCGACGTCCTCGACGGTCGAAGTGCCCACTGTGGACAGCGCGTAGGGCAGCCCGTGGCGGGCGGCGACGCGCGCCACCGCCGCTTCGCCCTCGTGGTGCATCATCCGGGTGTAGCCGGTCGGCGCGAAGATCAGCGGCATCGAGATCTCCCGGCCGAGGACCTCCGCGGACAGATCCGGGGCATCCACCGGGGACAGGTACTCCGGCACGAGTTCCACCGAGGCGAACGCCGCCCTGTTCCGCCGGACGGTCAGCTCCGAGTCGGCGGCGCCGTCGACGTAGTCGAACACTGCGCGCGGGGTGGTGCGCGCCGCCACCGCCCGGAGGTCGCCGATGCTCAGCGCGGCGCCGAGCCTGCGCTCCACCGGGTTGAGGGTCGGCTTGCGCAGGCGGATCAGCTCGCGGAGCTCTGTCCACTTGGGACGCTGTCGCGCGGTGCGAGGCCGCTGCGGAAGCGGGTTCGGGGCTGCCGCGGGAACTTCGGTCGGGGTGGCGGTCACTGTCCTGCCTCTCGATGCGCGGACGACCGGGGCCGTTCGCAAGCGGTGACGAAATATTGGACGCAGTCCGAGAATTCGGATTGTCACCCCGCCCTTCGACGGCGGTCAAGACTTGACGTGCCCGTTCGAATCCATCACCATCTGACTCACTCGCCAGACAGTGTCTGATATTTTAGACAGGAGTGGGAATGGAACTGGGTCTGCAGGGCAAGACGGCCCTCGTGTGCGCCTCCACGTCCGGACTGGGCCGGGCGACCGCCCGGGCGCTGGCCGAAGAAGGCGTCACCGTCGTGGTCACCGGCCGGTCGAGCGACCGGGCGAAGGAAGTCGCGGGCAACCTGCCCAACGCCGTCGGCATCGGCTGCGACCTGGTCGCCGACGGCGGCGCGGAACAACTCATCACCGCCGCCCGCGAGGCCGTCGGAGAACTCGACGTCCTCGTCCTGAACGGCCCCGGCCCCGCCCCGGGACCGGCCCGCGACACCGACACCGCCGGGATCGAGCAGGCCATCGACACGCTGGTCAAGCCCCAGCAACTGCTGGTGAGCAGCGTCCTGCCCGCGATGCTCGAGAAGGGGTGGGGCCGGATCCTGAGCATCAGCTCGACGAGCGTGGAGGCCCCCATGCCGAACCTCTCGCTGTCGAACCTCGGCCGGGCCGCGCTCGCCGGCTACCTCAAGACCCTCGCCACCGAGGTCGCCGCCCAGGGCGTGACGATCAACTCGCTGCTGCCCGGGCGCATCGCGACTCCGCGCGCCCGGCAGATCGACGAAGCCGCCGCGCAGCGCACCGGCCGGCCGCTGAGCGAGGTGGAGAGCGCGTCGCAGGCCGCGATCCCCGCCGGGCGCTACGGCGAACCCGACGAGTTCGGCGCCGCGGCGGCGTTCCTGTGCAGCGCACCGGCCGCCTACATCACCGGCACCGCGCTCCGGTGCGACGGCGGCCTGGTGCCGACCCTCTGATCCAGCCTCCCCCTCCCCGACTCCCAACGACGAGAGCGGTGCACCCGCATGAACGAC
Organism: Saccharopolyspora oryzae; assembly: GCF_027853915.1. GTDB lineage: Bacteria > Actinomycetota > Actinomycetes > Mycobacteriales > Pseudonocardiaceae > Saccharopolyspora > Saccharopolyspora oryzae. The sequence continues at coordinate 6,860 of NZ_JAQGLA010000126.1, read as the reverse complement.
ACGCACCTCGCTGCCGGAGCAGCGCAAAGACGTGACGAGGTACCACCGGCGGCCACCCGCCGGGCCGGCCTCGCCGGCATGATCGGCACGACCATCGAGTGGTACGACTTCTACATCTACGGTCTCGCCGCGGCGCTGGTCTTCGGCACGGAGTTCTTCCCCGAGTTCTCCCCCGCCGCCGGCACGCTGGCGGCGTTCGCGACGTTCGCGGTCGGCTTCATCGCGCGACCGCTCGGCGGTGTCATCTTCGGCCACTTCGGGGACCGCGTGGGCCGCAAGAAGGCGCTCATGCTCACGCTGTTCCTGATGGGCGCGGCGACGGTGCTGGTCGGCCTGCTGCCGAACTACCACACCATCGGGATCTGGGCGCCGATCCTGCTCGTCACGCTGCGCTTCCTGCAGGGCTTCGCCGTCGGCGGCGAGTGGGGCGGCGCGGTGACCATGGTGGTGGAGTCGGCACCGGACCACCGGCGCGGCTTCTACGGGAGCCTGCCGCAGATGGGGGTTCCGCTGGGGCTCGTGCTCTCGAGCACGGTGTTCGCCGCGATCTCCCCGCTGCCCGACGAAGCGCTGCGCTCCTGGGGCTGGCGGATCCCGTTCCTGCTCAGCATCGCGCTGATCGGGGTGGGCTTGTTCATCCGGTCCCGGATCACCGAGAGCCCGACGTTCGTCCAGGCGAAGGAGTCCGGGCGGACGCGCAAGCTACCGGCGGCCGAGGCGTTCCGGCACCACTGGAAGGCGATCTCGCTGACCGTCGGCCTGTACCTCTCGGCCGGTGTGCCGTTCTACATCGTCTCGGTGTTCGTGCTGTCCTACGGCACCACCGAGCTCGGCCTGCCGCGCAGCGTGCTGCTGACCGGAATGCTCGTCGCGGCGGTGGTCGAGGCGCTGACGGTGCCCTACTTCGGCTCGCTGTCGGACAAGCTGGGCCGCCGTCCGGTGTTCCTGACCGCCGCCGCGTTCACCGTCGCGCTGGCCTTCCCCTTCTTCTGGTTGCTGGAGTCCGGTCAGACGGGGTTCATCTGGCTGGCCATGCTGCTCGCGCTCGCCGTGTCCCACGCGGGGATGTACGGACCGACCGCCGCGATGTACGCGGAACTGTTCAGCTCGAACGTCCGCTACACGGGCACTTCGATCGGCTACCAGCTCGGCGGCGTCGTGGCCGGGTTCGTGCCGCTCATGACCGGTGCTCTCGTCAGCGCCGCCGGCGGCGCGTCCTGGCCGATCTCCGCGCTGTGGGCGATCTCGGCGCTGATCGGACTGGTCAGCGCGCTGATCGTGCGGGAGACCCGGGGGTGCGACCTGCGTTCCGAACGGGGCTGACGCGCACCACGAGCGTGGACCGACCACGTCGCGCTCGTGGTCGGCCACCCTCCATCCGTCCACAGTGTCCACACGACAGCCGCCCGAGTTCGCGCGAACTTCGGGCGGTTTGTCGTGCAGGTGCGAATTCAGCCGGGCTTTCCGCACTTCGGAAAAGTCCGGAGTGGACCACCCGCACCGCCAGGACGGCTTTCGCTCAGGGTGGAAAACCGCTGTGCCCGATGGGTTTCCACGTTATTCCCGGCGGCGCATACTGCTGGACGCCCAGCGATCTTCCGGTGGGCAGGAGCGACCAGTTCGGGGTACCCATGGCCGAAATCCACGACTTCAAGGACAGCGATTCGAAGCTCCGGCGCGAACTGTCCGTCCAACAACTGCTGTTCATCTCGATCGGTTCGATCATCGGATCCGGTTGGCTGTTCGCGGTGCTGTCGGCCGGGGCCATCGCCGGCCCGGCGGTGATCGTGGCGTGGGTCATCACCGCGATCCTGATCTCCGTGCTCGCCTTGAACTACGCCGAGACCGGGTCGATGATCCCGCGCAGCGGCGGCGTAGCGCGCTACCCGTACCTGACGCACGGCAACTACCTCGGCTTCCTGCTGAGCTGGTCGATGCTGCTGGGCGGCGTGACCACGGTGGCCATCGAGGCGCTGGCGGTCGTGCAGTACGCCGCCGGATACGTCGCGACGTGGACCGGCATCGAGCTCACCACCCAGGGCGGTGAGGACGGTTCCACGCTGACCGCGACCGGTCGCGTGGTGTCGGTCGTGGTGATGGTGCTGTTCTTCTGCAAGTTCAACTGAGTTCTCCCAGGAATTCCCCCTTTAAGGCCAGGGAGAAACGTGTTCCCCCTTACCTGGTGGGCTGGCGTAGGCGCCTGACCGCTCGTTTTAGTCCGGTCATGTCTGGTTCCGCTGTAACCCGTGATGATCTCCAGTGGTGCATGGCCGCGGGATGCGGCACCGCGGCTCGGCGCCACGAGTGCTCGCGGCGCAGGTGGTCTGCGCGCTCCTCGCAAAGGTGGCTCGCGGATACGTCTTTGAAGCTGCCGAACATTGTGGAGATTTTGGCCTACGGCAGGAGGTACGCACGCGGTCGTGTCGCGATTGCGCTCCCGCAGTTTCGCGCACACCTCGCGCATGCTCTGTTCGAAGCCGGCGACGATCTAGTCGGCGAAACGCCCCACGCCGGTCCTTGGTAACGAAGACCAGGTGAGCATGCAGGCCGTGCACGGAGCTCATTTTCCCTACACCCGTTGGTGTTTGGAATCCACTGCGGCGACACAGAAGACGCTATGGTGCTTGTGTGAAGATCGTTGTGCAGGTCAAGCTGCAGCCAACTCCCGAGCAAGAGTCGGCTCTAGATGCAACCCTGCGCGCGGCCAACCAAGCGGCGAACGAGGTTTCCCAGCGCGCTTTCAAGACTGGAAAGCGCAACCGTAAGGCGTTGCAGGGCCTCGCTTACGGCTGGTTGAAGAGTGAGGGATTCTCGGCGCAACCGGCACTACACATCATTCGCAAGGTCGCTGACTCCTACACCATCCTGAAGGCGAACATCGATGCTGGGAACCTCGGCAGGAAAGGTGCCAAGCGTCGTGTTCGGGCCGAGTCAAAGCCGACCGCGTTTCGGGCAGTCTCGGCTCAGCCGTTCGATGACCGGTGCTTGTCGTGGAACTACAATGCTCGCACTGTGTCGATCTGGACCACTGCTGGCCGGATGAAGAACGTGCGGTTCGGCTGTGCCTCGAACGATCTGAAAACCCTGATGCAGCACCGCAAGGGTGAATCGGATCTGATGTTCCGGGACGGCAAGTGGTTTCTCATCGCTACCTGTGAGGTTCCTGAGGAACCGCAGTTTGAGCCAGTGGACTGGATCGGGGTCGACCGGGGCATCAACAACCTGGCCACAACCAGTGACTCAGTGAACTATTCCGGTCGCCGGTTGGGTCGTTACCGCAGGTGGCAGGCGCGCAAACGCGCGGAGATCCAAGCTAAGCGCACCCGATCGGCAGCCAGGCTGCTTAAGAAGCGCGCCAAGCGAGAAGCGCGGCACGCTGGGCATATGAACCATACGATCGCTAAAGATGTTGTGGCCGTCGCCCAACGCACCGAACGCGGTATCGCCCTGGAAGAACTCGGCGGTATCCGCGAGCGGGTCACGGTTCGACGCGACCAGCGGGCCACACAGTCCTCATGGCCATTCCACCAACTCGGCTCGTTCATCGCCTACAAAGCACAGCGTGCGGGCGTGCCGGTGATCGAGGTCGACGCGGCCTACACCTCACAGCACTGCCCGCTGTGCGGTCACACCGAGCGGGCCAACAGGCCCACTCGGGACGATTTTCGTTGTCGTCGGTGCGGTCTCGCTGGACCAGCCGACGTCGTCGCCGGGATCAACGTGCGCGACCGCGCACGCTCGGCGTGGGTATTCGTAAACATGCCCCAACCCACCAGCTAGCTGGTGGGCGATGCGACCCGCACCGTCACAGCCAGTGGCGACGGGAGCGCAAGCGAAGCCCCACGGACCGCAATCCCCAAAGAAACGCGGTCCTTCAAGGCCGAGTCGTTTACCCAGTGGGTGAGCTGGTGGAACCTGATCAACCCGGTCCTGATGTTCGCCCTGTAGTTCACCGCACGCTGGTCGGCCGGCACGCGCCGGAACGCGAGTGGCTGGACGACCCGGACGCCGATTTCGGCGAGCCGGACCCGGATTTCGTCGCCGAAGGACCGACCAGGCTCGGCCGCCGGGTCCCGGCGATGGCCCGGGCCCCGTACCGGCTCGGCCGGACCTGCGCGCTGGACATCACCCCGGACGGCCGCCCGGTCCTCGGGCCGTCCGAGGTGCCGGGCCTGCACCTGGCTGCGGGGTGGAGCGGCTCGGGATTCGGCAAGGCCCCGGCGATCGGCGCGGAGCTCGCCCGCTGGATCCTCACCGGTGCCCCGAAACGCCCCGAGCTGGCCGCCTTCACCGCCCAGCGCTTCACCACCGGAGCCCTGATCCGGGGCGAGCACGAGTACGGCGCCACCGGCCCGCACTGACCCGTCGCTGAGTGGTCGTGAGCGCTTGAACCGGCTGGAGGCGGCTTTCGCACTCACGACCACCAGCGGGCTGTCCGGCTAGGACGCGTGACTGCCCGGCTGCTGAGCGGTACCTGCGCGGGACGCCGTGGGGACGATGTCCAGGCCGGCCAGCAGGCGGGCCGTCTCGACGAAGTCGTGGACGGGTTGGGCGTCCATGTCGTTGCGCCAGGCGATGGCCAGCGGGGACGGCGGCAGGCCGTCCACCGGAACGAACGACAGGCCGGGACGCCCGTAGAACCGCTGGGTCGAGGCCTGGGTGAAGGCGACGCCGCGGCGGGACAGGATGGCCTCGAAGCACTCGTCGACGCTGCTGACCTCGGCGCCCAGCCGGACCGGGTGCGGACCGCGGCTCTCCGAGGCCAGCCAGAAGTCCCGCCAGTACTCGGGAGCCCGGCGGCCGACGAACGGCTCGTCCGCCACGTCCTCGACGGTCACCTTCGCGCGCTCGGCGAGCGGCGACTCGCTCGACGTGACGAGCACGCGCGGCTCGACGAACAGCGTTTCCACCGACAGCCAGCTCTGCACGAGCACCGGCGGGCGGACGAAGGCGACGTCGACGCTGCCGTTGCCCAGCCCCGCGTACGGGTCGCTGAAGTCGTGCGAGCGCATCTCGACCTGCACGCTCGGGTAGCGGGCCTGGAACGCCGCGAGGATCTTCGGGGTGAGCTCGGCGGCGGCGTTGCTCTGGAAGCCGACGATCAGCGAACCCCGGTGGCCGTTGGCCGCCTCGCGGGTGGCGAACGCGAGCCGCTCGGCGCTGACCAGGAGGCGGCGCGCCTCGTCGAGCAGCACCAGACCAGCCGGTGTCAGCTCGACGTAGCGGCTGGTGCGCTCCAGCAGGCGAGCACCGAGGGAGTGCTCCAGCTTGCGGATCTGCACGCTCAGCGACGGCTGGCTGATGTGCAGGCGTGCGGCCGCCCTCCCGAAGTGCAGCTCCTCCGCGACGGCGACGAAATAGCGCAGCACGCGAAGCTCCGGTAGTTCCGCCACGCACGGATGATAAGCGCGCGCCTGGTCCGGCGACCAATTCTTCTGGGCTATCGAACGGTGGCCAACAGGTATTGGACCTGCGGCGACGCGGGTAGTCGTATCTACGAGTGCCGCCCCGTCGGCGGCACTCGTACCCGTTCCGCGCAGAGAGGAGCCGAGATGACAGCGGCTACCCGCTCCCCGTCGGCCGAGGCGTGGGCCGAAGCGTTCACCTCCGCCAGCAACGGCGATCCGGAGATCCAGGCCCACGGCAAGTACTTCACCTGCTCGTACCTGCTCGACGCCGTCGAGCACCGGTTCGTCGTGCAGGTCGAATCCGGACGCGTCGTGAACGTCGCGGTCGACCCCGGCCCGTTGGACGTGCCCTACCAGTTCGCGATCCGCGCCGGGGTCGAGACGTGGCGCGGTTTCGGCCAGCCGGTGCCGCCGCCGATGTGCCACGGCATCTGGTCCGCGACGTTCCGGCGCGACATGGAGCTGGAGGGCGACGTCCTCGTCCTCATGCAGAACCTCCGCTGCATCACCCGGCAGATCGAACTGCTGCGCACCATCGGCGCCCCCGTCTGAGGAAGGACATCGGCATGAGCAAGATCTCGCCCGTGACCGGGCGCTACGTCACCCTCGAGGTGGACGGCCTCGAGTACAAGGTGTTCTACCTCGAGAACGGCACCGGGCAGCCGCTGGTCTGCCAGCACACCGCCGGGTGCCACAACCACCAGTGGCGCGGTCTGCTGGAGGACGAGGAGATCACCGCGAACTACCGCGTGATCGCCTACGACCTGCCCCGCCACGGCAAGTCCGACCCGCCGGAGAACGTCGAGTGGTGGAAGGAGGAGTACAAGCTCACCGCCGACCACTACGCCAACTTCATCATCGCGCTGTGCGACGCACTCGAGCTCGAGGACCCGCTGTTCATGGGCTCGTCCTTCGGCGGCAACATCGCGCTGCAGCTGGCGCTGCGGCGGCCGGACCGCTTCGCCGGCGTGCTCGCGGTCGAGGGCGCCGACCACTCCCCCGGCTTCTACCTCGACTGGTGGCAGCACCCGCACGCCAACGCCGCTCAGGTCTGCGCCAGCGGCACGTGGGACCTGATGGCTCCGCAGTCGCCCGAGTCCGATCGCTGGAAGACCTGGTTCTACTACTCCCAGGGATCCGAGGCGTTCAAGGGCGACCTGCACTTCTACTCCGTCGACCACGACCTGCGCGACAAGCTCGGCGAGATCGACACCGACCAGTGCCCGGTCGTGATGCTCACCGGCGAGTACGACTACCTCACCACGCCCGCCGACAGCGCGCGGACGGCCGCCCAGATCAAGAACGGCACCTTCATCGAGATGCCGGAGATCGGTCACTTCCCGATGAGCGAGAACCACGAGCGGTTCCGCGTGTACCTGCTCGAAGCGCTCAACGTCTTGCAGGGAGCCAAGTCCGCATCGAAGTGAGGGACGTGCGGCCGGCGGGCAGTTC
>NZ_JAQGLA010000125.1 GCF_027853915.1 Saccharopolyspora oryzae | reverse complement strand
GCCCTGATCTGCCTGGCCCGACGACGCTGCGACGTCCTGTTCGCCATGCTCAAAAACAAGACCCACTACCAGCCAACCCGACCCACGGCGCCCCCAGCAGCCGCTTGACAAAACCATAGGAACACCCTCCAGCGCAGGAAGGATCCACCGTGCAGCTCGTCTCCGTCCGAGTCATCACCAACGACGTCGCCCGTCTCGTCGAGTTCTACGAGCAGGTGACCGGCCTCGATGCGCGGCGGCCCGCCGAGCAGTTCGCCGAGCTCGTAGGCCCGTCGTGCGCGTTGGCCATCGGCAGTGCCGAGACGATGGCGCTGTTCAGCGCCGGGGCGGCCGTGCCCGAGTCGAACCGGACCGCGATCCTCGAGTTCCTCGTCGAGGACGTCGACCGGGAGTGCGAACGGCTGACGAGCCTGGCCGTCGCCCCGGAGATCGTGCAGAAGCCGACCACGATGCCGTGGGGAAACCGCTCCCTGCTGTTCCGCGACCCCGACGGCAACCTGGTCAACTTCTTCACCCCGCTCACCGACGAGGCTCGCGCGAGGCTCGCCCGCTGACCGGCCCTATCAGCGGCGTTGTCAGTTGAACCGCAGTCGGCACGCCGTTCTTGGCATTCTCCACCGGGAGGGCGCCTTGCGTCGGTGTCCGGATGTGACAGTTGATCGTCATTGAGGACGTCGGGGGCAGCGGTGAACATGGAGGCATGCCCATTCCGCACCGTGTTGTCCTCGCGGCCTTCCCGGACGTCGATCTGCTCGACGTGACCGGGCCTGCCGAGGTCTTCGCGCTGGCCAACCGGGAAACCGCGGGCCGTGCCGGCTACCAGGTCCGCATCGCCGGGCCGGTCGCCGGGGAGGTCCGGACGTCGGCCGGGGTGCGGTTGGTCGCCGACGTCGGTTTCGCCGACGTCGGCGATGACGTGGACACGCTCCTGGTGCCGGGCGCGGTCGACATGACCGATGACGGGCCCATCGCCCGGGTCGACGACGACGTCGTGGCGTGGGTGCGGGAGACCGCTCCGCACGCCCGGCGGGTCGCTTCGGTGTGCGTGGGTGCGCACGTGCTGGCCGCGGCCGGGTTGCTGGGCGGGAAGGCGGCGACCACGCACTGGTCGACCGCCGCTCAGCTCGCCGCCGAGTACCCGGACATCGCGGTCGACCCGGATCCGATCTTCGTCCGCAGCGACTGCGGTCGCTTGTGGACCGGGGCCGGGATCAGCGCCTGCCTGGACCTCGCCCTGGCCCTGGTGGCCGAGGACCTGGGCGAGCAGACCGCGCTGGGGGTGGCCCGGCAGCTGGTCATGTACCTCAAGCGGCAGGGCGGGCAGAGCCAGTTCTCCGTGCCGTTGAGCCGACCTGCGGCGCGTCGGGACATCGACGAGCTGCGGTTGTGGATCGCCGACCACCTCGACGAGGACCTGTCCGCGCGAGCCCTGGCCGCCCGGATGTGCTTGAGCGAGCGGCATTTCGCGCGCGTCTTCAAGCAGGAGACGGGCGCGAGCCCGGCCACCTACGTCGAAGCGGCGCGCGTGGAGCTGGCGCGTCGTCTGCTGGAGACCACCGATGCCCCGCTCGAGCAGGTCGCGGCGGCATCCGGGCTGGGTTCGGCGGAGACCTTGCACCGGGCGTTCCGGAGGCAGCTCGCCACCACCCCGGCGGCCTACCGGCGGCGCTTCCGCACTCCGGCCGCTTGATCTGACAGTCACCTGATTCCCCTGGCGCGTGGCGAGGGGACTGCTTCGCCATGCCGATTTCCGACGAGAGGACGTTTCATGAGCACGCCATCCAAGACCCTGCGCGACGTGATCGGTCTGGACGGCCAGCCGCCTCGGCTGAGCGAGTCGGCCCTGGTCCTGATCGATGTCCAGAACACCTACCGCACCGGTGTGATGGCCTTGGACGGTGCGGAGGAGGCGGTACCGGCCGCGGCTCGGCTGCTGGAACGCGCTCGGGCTGCGGGAACGCCGGTGGTGCACGTCGTCAACGACGGTGGTGAGGGCTCGCCTTACGACATCCGCGCACACATCGGTGCCATCTGCGACGAGGTCGCGCCGATCGACGGCGAGCCCGTCGTGGTCAAGCAGTTCCCGAATTCCTTCCACGCCACCGAACTGGAGAAGACGCTGCACGACCTGGGCGTGATCAGCGGTGACCTGGTGCTGGCCGGGTTCATGACGCACATGTGCGTCACCTTCACCGCCCAGGGCGCGTTCAACCTCGGCTACCGGCCGACGGTCGTCGCCGACGCCACGGCCACCCGGTCCTTGTCGGCTCCGGACGGCACCGGGGTGCCTTCCGCTGCGCTCCAGCAGGCCGCGCTGACCACGATCACCGACCTGTTCGGCGTCGTCGTCCCCACCGCGGACGCGCTCGGCGCTTGAGCGGGTCGTGAGTGGCGATGGTGGTTCCCACGACCATCGCCACTCACGAGAACTCGTGGCAGCATGGCGGGATGACTCCGTCGCGAAAGGGCGATGCCGCGTAGACCGCCTGGCGCGTTGCGCGCCGATCAATCGGATTTTCCTCGACTGCCCGGCCGGATTCGCGGTGCCGGACGTGGCCCGTGGGCCGAGCTGGACCGGGTGACGGCCCGCCGGATGTACTGGGAGGCTCGGGTCGGGTGGGCGCTCAAGCGGTATCGCCGCTTCCTGCGTCGGCCCGGGCGTTGGTTGTACTTGCCGCGGGCGGATCTCTACTCGCCTCATGACCCGGCGGATGCGCGGGATGAGTTGGAGCTGCTGCTGTCCGAGCTGCCGCCGCGGACTCGTGCTGAACTGCGGCGGATCCTGGTTCCGCTGGACGAGGAGTTCCGGCGGCGCACGTTTCGGGATCCGGTACTTGAGCGGCCTGCGGCTTGGTGGCGTCAGCGACTTCGCGACGGCTACTGACCCGTGAGCACTTTGTGGCGTTATAGCGCCAGAAAGTGCTCACGGGCTTTGTTCTGCTACGTTGGTGGTGTGAAGCGCGCTGGTCTGACTACGACGCCGGACGACGTCCCGGCGCGCTGATTGCTGTTCTCGCGAAGCTCCGGGGCGGGTGCCCCGGAGCTTCGTCGTGTGGTCACCCGCCTCATCACCGGTGAGGAGACCACCATGCACGACCACCGCAAACTCGGCCGCGAGCTGGGGCTGTTCGACACCGATCCGCTGATCGGCGCGGGCCTGCCGTACTGGCTGCCCGATGGCGCTGTCGTGCGGCACACCCTCGAGGAGTACATCCGCGAAGCCGAGCGGCGGGCGGGATATCGGCACGTCTACTCGCCTGTGCTGGGCAAACGCGAGCTGTACGAGATCTCCGGGCACTGGGCGCACTACCGCGACGACATGTTCCCGCCGATGGACCTGGGCGGTGAGCAGGTCGTGCTGCGGCCAAGCCTGTGCCCGCACCACGCGGTGATCTACCGGTCCCGATCCCACAGCTACCGGGAGCTCCCGCTGCGGTTGGCGGAGTTGGGCGGCATGTACCGCTCGGAGCTGTCCGGCGTGCTCGGTGGTCTGACCCGCGTGCGGGCGATCCAGCTCAACGACGCGCACATCTTCTGCACCTTGGAGCAGGTCGCAGATGAGGCGTCCGCCGCGCTGGAGCTGATCCGGAACGCCTACGCCGCAATGGGAATCCGGCCTGCTCGGTACCGGCTTTCGCTGGCCGGTGAAGGTGGGAAGTACGTCGCCGCGCCGGAGAAGTGGCAGCGGGCGGCCGAGCTGCTGACCGAGGTCCTGGAGCGCAGCGGACTGGAGTACGAAGCCGTCGAGGGGGAGGCGGCGTTCTACGGTCCGAAGATCGACGTGCAGGTGGCCGACGGCGCTGGGCGCGAGTCGACCCTGTCCACCGTGCAGGTCGACTTCCACCAGCCCGAGCAGTTCGACCTGCACTACATCGGTGCGGACGGCGCCAAGCACCGGCCGGTCATGGTGCACCGAAGCATCATCGGCAGCGCGGAAAGGGCCGTCGCGCACCTCATCGAGCTGCACGGCGGGGCTTTCCCGGCCTGGCTGGCGCCGACCCAGCTCGTGGTGCTGCCGATCTCCGACGCCGAGCTGCCGCAGGCGGAACGCCTCGCGCAGCAGTGCCTGGAACTCGGCCTCCGCGCGGAGGTCTCGGCGCACGGCAGCCTCGGCGCCCGGATCCGCGACGCGCGCCTGGTGCCGTACCAGGCGATCATCGGGGCGAAAGAGGCCGCGGAAGATCAGGTTTCGCTCCGCCTGCGCGACGGTCAACGCCTGGATCCCCAGCCGGCGGCTGAGGCGTTGTCCCAGATCACCGACCTGGTCGCCAACCGCAGCACCGCCCTCTGGAGTTGATGTCCATAGTGGATTGGACGGGTGGTCGATCAGCCAGGGGCCGACCACCCGGTCGGCAGCAGCGTGTCCCTTTTTTCCGGACACGTGGCAACCGAAAGCTCCGCAGGACGTCTGGATGGGTATGAACACCCAACAGATGCGGAACGACTGGGGCGCGCAGCGGCCGGCGTACGGGCACCGGCCTGCGCCGCGGCGGCGCGGTCGTCGTGTGCTGGTCCTGGTGCTGCTCGCGCTGGTCCTGTTCCCGCTGGTGTTCGGGGGGTGGCTCTGGTTCCGCGTCGATTCGTCGATCAACCGGATCGGCGCCTTCCCCGACTACTCCGGTCGGCCGGCGGCGGGCTCGGGCGCGAACTGGCTGATCGTCGGCTCGGACAGCCGCGAAGGCCTGGACCCGGACACGGCGGAGAGCCTGCACGTCGGCGAGGCGGATGGGGGGCGCACGGACACGATCATGATCGCGCACGTGCCGGACAACGACACGCCGCCGACGCTGATCAGCATCCCGCGCGACTCCGAGGTCCCGGTGCCGGGCCAGGGCCGGACCAAGATCAACGCGGCGTTCGCCATCGGTGGTCCGGAGCTGCTGGCGCAGACCGTGGAGCAGGCGACCGGCCTGCGCATCGACCACTACGCCGAGGTCGGCTTCGGCGGCTTCGCCGGGATGGTCGACGCGGTCGGCGGCGTGGAGATGTGCCTGGACCAGGAGATGCACGACACGAAGACCGGTCAGACGCTGCAGGCCGGCTGCCAGACCCTGGACGGGGAGAAGGCGCTGACGTTCGTGCGCATGCGCTACAGCGACGCGACGCCGCGATCGGACCTCGACCGGGTCGCCAACCAGCGCAAGTTCATCGGCGCGCTGGTCGAGCAGGCCTCGAGCTTCAGCACCCTGATCAACCCGTTCCGGACCTACAGCTTGGCCGACGAGGGCGCGAGCTCGCTGACGATGCTCGAACCGGACGGCACCGGCGACCTGCTGTCGCTGGCCTGGGCGATGCGCGGCATCTCGTCGGACGGTGTGGTGACGACGACCGTCCCGGTCACCGACTCCTCAGCGAACCGCTGGGACAAGGAGAAGGCGAGCGAGCTGTTCGAAGCCGTCGGCTCGGACCAGCCGATCCGCCAGGACCTGATCACCGAGTGACCCCGGTCGTGGCCGGTAAGCCCGGCTTACCGGCGCGGCGGCTTCATCTCCAGCGGCACCCCGATCAGGTTCAGCGCGTTGATCAGCGAAACCTGCGTGACGAGGTGTCCGAGCTCGGCCTCGTCCGGGAACGCCTCGCGCAGCGAGTCCCACTGCTCGTCGGTGATGCGCTCGCGACGGGTCGCGGCTTCGGCGTAGCCGAGCGCGGCCCGCTCCCGCTCGTCGAACAGCTCCGACTCCTGCCACACCGGCAGCTGGAGCAGGCGGTTCTGCTCCTCACCGACTCGCAGTGCTTCGCGGCTGTGCATGTCGACGCAGAACACGCAGCCGTTGATCTGCGACACCCGGATCTTGACCAGCTCGCGGACCGCTTCGTCCAGCGGCCCTTGCCGGATCGCCGCGTCGGCCTGCTTGAAGCCGGCGTACGGTTCGGGGGCGGTCTTGCTGAGATCCAGTCGCATGGTTCTTCCTTCCATCAGGTGTTCGCCATGGAGACGAGTCTGGGCACGAAAACGTGACTGCGCCGGGTTTCCGGCGTTCGCTGACACGGCGCGTGATTCGAAAACCGAAGCGCGACTCGGAATCTGACCCTTTCGGGCTAGTCGTTATTACGGCAAGTGGTCCAGTAACGTCCTTCGCGTTTCCCCTGCCGCGGGGGTTCGACCGCGGCCGATTCTCCTGGTGCATCAACTGGAAGGTGGAGTAACCGTGTTGGTGAAGCTGGCCCGCCGCGTTCTGCTCGGTTCCGCGCTGATCGTCGGAACCGCGGTCGTTTCCGCGACGACGGCCCCGGCGCAGACCGCCCTGCCCAGCGTCCTCCACCTCTCGCTGAACACCGAGGGCTCTTCGGTCCAGCGCGCGGCGGTCCTGGAATGCCACCCCGCGGGCGGTTCCCACAAGTTCGCCGAAAAGGCTTGCGGCGACCTGGAAGTGGTCCAGGGCGACTTCCGCCGGATGAACGCGAACCTGGCCCGCGCGTGCACCTTGGAGTACTTGCCGGTGACGGCGAAGCTCGAGGGCAAGTGGCGCGGAAACGTGGTGAGCTACACCAAGAGCTACCCCAACGCCTGCGTCCTGCAGAACGAAACCGGCGTCGTCTTCGACCTCTGATCCGCAGAAGCCCCGCGAATCTCCAACCGCAGGGCCGGAAAGCGGCGGTCGCCGGCCACTCCGACGACCGCCGCTGCGCGCACCTGCTCTAACCTGATCCGCAGGTGCAGCAACAAGATCCTGAGCGGGAGGGTGCCGGGTGCAGGAGATCGAGTGGGCCGACTTCGAGAAGGTCGAGCTGCGAGTGGGCACGATCGTGGAAGCCGAGCCCAACGAGAAGGCCCGGAAACCCGCCTACGTGCTGAAGGTCGACCTGGGTGAAGACCTCGGCCTGAAGACGTCCAGCGCCCAGATCACGAACCACTACGAGCCGGAAGACCTCCGAGGCCGCCAGGTCTTGTGCGTCTGCAACTTCCCCTCGAAGCGCATCGCAGGGGTGAAGTCGGAGGTCCTGGTGACGGGAGCCCACGACGAGGACGGCAACGTGGTCCTGGCCTCCTTCGCCCACCCGGTCCCGAACGGAACCCGCCTCCTGTGAATCCGAGCCGAGGTTCCCAACTCCGGGGAAGTTTGGAAACCTGACGGCACACCGCGCACGAGCCCAGGAGCCGACCAGATGACGATGCCGTTCCCGGAACCAACGACCCCAACGGCATCCCGCTCGGAGGTCTTCACCAACTACCTCGGCTTCTTCCGCTCCCGAGTGATCGAGAAGATCGAGTCGCTACCCGACCACGAACTCCGCACCAGCAGAGTCCCGTCCAACTGGACCCCGCTGGAACTGGTGAAGCACCTGACCTACGTGGAACTCCGCTGGATCGAATGGGGATTCCAAGGCCAACCGGTCGAAACCCCCTGGGGCGACTGGAAAGACGACCGCTGGCACGTACCCCCATCAGAAACCAAAGAAGACCTCCTGCAGGACCTGCAGGCCCAAGGCCGCCGCACCACCAGCGTCATCGAGAGCACGAACTTGTCGACCCAGGGCCAACCAGGCCCCCGCTGGAGAGACCAACCCCCAGCAACCCTGGAGCGAGTCCTCTTCCACCTACTCCAGGAATACGCCCGCCACCTAGGCCACCTGGACATCATCACAGAACAAGCAAACGCAAGAACCGGCGAATGACCCCGATCTCGCTTCACACCGCCACGACTTCGAGCTCGCCCCGGTGATACGTTCACGCCAACCTGAGGCGTGAACGCGCTCCCTGGAGGACGTTTGAGTTCAGGCACGACAACAGGACCTGGAGCGAACAGGGGCTTCTTCACCCAAGCGTTCCGCTTCGGTCTGGTGGGAATCGGTGGAGCAGTGGTCGACTACGGCAGCCTGAGCCTGATCCTCGCCCTGGGAACCTGGCCGGAACTGGCCCGCATCTTCAGCTTCACGATCGGAAGCACAGCGGTCTACCTGGTGAACCGCCGCTGGACCTTCACCTCCAACCGAAACTCCAGGGAGGTAGCGGCGCTGACGACGGTCCTCGCGCTGACCTTCGCCTTGGTCGGAGGAGTGAACGCTCTAGCGCTGAGACTGCTCCCAGAAAGCCCCTGGCAGATCACCCTCGCCTGGGCAATCTCCCAAGCGGTAGCAACAACCTTCAACTTCCTAGCCCAACGAACCTTCGTCTTCAGGTCACGGCCCGCTGAGCAGTAGGCCGTACCGGCCACGCCCAGCTGGAGACGCAAGAGGCGCGGCAAAAGCTGGTGGATGAGCAGGCCGGGTACGGTACCTGTCGTAAGGAGCAAGCGGAAGGCGACCCCCGCACCGTGGGGGGCTTGGGGGGTTCGAACCCCCCAATGAAATGGCGAAGGAGCCGCGGCCAACGCGATAGCGTGGCACACGGCTCCCAGCTCCGAGCGGATGACGGGAATCGAACCCGCGTTCTCAGCTTGGGAAGCTGATGTTCTACCATTGAACTACATCCGCGTTACCTCTTGTTCGAGGCGTGCACAGCCTAACATGGTGGGGCGCGAAGATCGCAGGTGGGCTCCCGATACGCTGTGGGTGTGTTGCTGAGTGACCGGGACCTGCGCAAAGAGCTCGACGAGGGCCGTCTCGAACTTGATCCGTTCGACGCCTCGATGATCCAGCCGTCGAGCATCGACGTGCGGTTGGATCGATTTTTCCGGGTCTTCGACAACACCCGGTACACGCACATCGATCCGTCCAAGCAGCAGGACGAGCTGACGTCGTTGGTGGAGACCCCCGACGATGACCCGTTCGTGTTGCATCCGGGCGAGTTCGTGCTTGGGGCGACGTTCGAGGGCGTGCGGTTGCCGGACGATCTGGCCGGTCGTCTGGAGGGCAAGTCGTCACTGGGGCGGCTGGGTCTGCTGACGCACTCCACTGCGGGGTTCATCGACCCCGGGTTCTCGGGGCACATCACCCTGGAGCTGTCGAACGTGGCGAATCTGCCGATCACGTTGTGGCCGGGGATGAAGATCGGGCAGCTGTGCCTGTTCCGCCTGTCGAGTCCTGCCGACTTCCCGTACGGGTCGAAGGAGGCCGGCTCGCGGTACCAGGGCCAGCGGGGTCCGACGCCGTCGCGGGCGTACCTGAACTTCAAGCGCGCCGAAACCAAGCGGTGACGCTCCGCAGCTGCGGTTGAGCGTGTTTCTCCTGTTCGTGGCATAGGTCACCGGGGCTTCCCTGGGCCTTTGGCGACGGTGAGCTACTTCACCCTGAATCGAATAAGCAAGTTGGGGGTTCAGAACTTACGATCCCCTCCGCCCGGCGTTCTGGAACGATTCGCAACGGAGCGGTCGACGTGCGGGCAGCAGGAGTACTCGATGTCCGCATTGCAGTCGCGTGCCTCGGGCGCTGCCACCGAGCACCTCGGGCACGTGGTGATGATCGCCGGAGCTGCCGCGCTCGGCGGATTCCTCTTCGGCTACGACACGTCGGTGATCAACGGTGGCGTGGACGCCATCCAGCAGCACTTCAACGTCGGTCCGGCGCTGACCGGCCTGACCGTGTCCTCCGCGCTGCTCGGCTCCGCCGTCGGCGCCGGGGTGGCCGGTGGGCTGGCCGACCGGATCGGCCGGATCCGGGTCATGCAGATGGCCGCGATCCTGTTCATCATCAGCGCCGTCGGTTCGGCGCTGCCGTTCGCGATCTGGGACCTGGCGATCTGGCGGGTCGTCGGCGGTGTCGCCATCGGCATCGCTTCGGTGATCGCGCCGGCCTACATCGCCGAGGTGGCACCTGCCGCCTACCGCGGGCGCTTGGGTTCGTTGCAGCAGTTGGCGATCGTGCTCGGCATCGCGATCTCGCAGCTGGTGAACTACGCCTTGGCGCAGGCCGCGGGCGGTAGCGCCTCCGGTGAGCTCGGGCCGTTGCAGGCCTGGCAGTGGATGCTCGGTGCCGCTCTGGTGCCCGCGGTGATCTACTTGGTGGTGGCCTCGACGATCCCGGAATCGCCGCGCTACCTGGTGGCCGTCGGCAAGGTCGACCGGGCGCGCGAGGTGCTGGCGCAGGTCGAATCGGGTGACCCGGACGAGAAGGTCGCCGAGATCAAGGCCGCGCTGGGCGGCGAGCGGAAGCCGCGGTTGAGCGATCTGCGTGGCAAGCTCGGTCTGCTGCCGATCGTGTGGATCGGCATGGCGATCGCCGCGTTGCAGCAGTTCGTCGGCATCAACGTGATCTTCTACTACTCGTCGTCGCTGTGGCACTCGGTCGGCATCGACGAGAGCAGCTCGCTGCTGCTGAGCCTGTTCACCTCGATCGTGAACATCATCGGTACGTTCGTCGCCATCGCGCTGGTGGACAAGATCGGCCGCAAGCCGCTGCTGGTGATCGGTTCGCTGGGCATGGCCGCGTCGCTGGCCGTGACCGGTTGGGCGTTCAGCTTCGCCGAGGTCGTCGGCGAGGACGCGCAGCTGCCGTACCAGTGGGGCGTGGTCGCGCTGATCTCGGCGAGCGCGTTCGTGCTGTTCTTCGCCGCGTCGTGGGGCGTGGTGATGTGGGTGCTGCTGGGTGAGATGTTCCCGGCGCGCATCCGCGCCGCCGCGCTGGCCCTGGGCACCGCGACGAACTGGATCGCCAACTGGCTGGTGACGGTGAGCTTCCCGAGCATGCGGGACTGGAACCTGCCGGTCACGTACTTCATCTACGCCGGCTTCGCGCTGATCTCGGTGGTGTTCGTGGTGAAGTACCTGAAGGAGACCAAGGGCCGCTCCCTGGAGGAAATGGGCAGCTGACCTGGTCGGATTCAGAGCCTGCTTCCAGACTCGCCCTGCGTGGCGGTGCGGGTGGCGGAACCTCAGACGCCGCCTGGCTGCGGGATCCCGTTCTTATGTATGTCCCCAATACACGGCGAACGGGCTGTCCTCGCCAGGCGACGTCTGAGAACCCGCGGCGGTGCAAGCGCCGAGGGTGGGCTAAGCGGCTGCGCCGCTTCAAAGAACAAAGGCATCAGATCGAGGGGCGTCCCGTTCGGGGCGCCCCTCGATTTTTTCGGCCGGTTCGGGAACAACTCGGGCGGCTTGCGCGTATTAGTTACCGTACATCGTACGAAGGAGCGTGCATGGCCTCTCGCGACATCACCCCGCACCGCCTCGACATCCCGCAGCAGGACCTCGACTACCTGCGGGAACGCCTGGACCGCGTCCGCTGGCCCGACGAGGTGCCCGGCCTCGGCTGGAACTACGGCCCGCCGCTGGACTACCTGCGGGAGCTGGTGGAGTACTGGCGCGACGACTACGACTGGCGTGCGCAGGAAGCACGGCTGAACGCATTCCCGCAGTTCACGACCGAGATCGACGGCGCGAACATCCACTTCCTGCACGTCCGCTCGTCGCGGCCGGACGCGCTGCCGCTGCTCATCACGCACGGCTGGCCGAGCTCGGTCGCCGAGTACCTGGACGTCGTCGAACCGCTCACCGAAGCCGGGTTCCACCTGGTCATCCCGTCGCTGCCGGGGTACGGGCTGTCCGGCCCGACGACCTCGGTGGGGTGGGGCGCCGAGCGGATCGCGCGGGCTTGGGCGGAGCTGATGAGCCGGCTCGGTTATGAGCGGTTCGGCCTGCAGGGCGGCGACTGGGGCACCTGGATCTCGCGCACGGTGGCGATCGACGAACCGGACCGCGTGATCGGACTGCACACCAACGGCATGATCACCTTCCCGACCGGTGACCCGGACGAGATGGCGGAGCTGACCGACGTCGACCACGCGCGGATGGCCAGGTGGCAGCGCTACACCGACGAGCTGTACGGCTACAAGCTGATCCAGTCGACGAAACCGCAGGCGCTGGCCTACTCGCTGGCGGACTCGCCGGTTGGGTTGCTGGGCTGGATCGTCGGCGTGCTCAAGGAGTGGACCGACTGCGAGGACACCCCGGAGGACGCGATCGACCGCGACCGCATCCTGACCACGGTGATGCTCTACTGGCTCACCAACACGGCGGGCTCGGCGGCGCGGTCCTTCGTGGAGACACCGGACAACTCCGAGAAGGCCGCGGAGGAAGGCGTCGTGGAGCAGCTGACCAAGGGCACGGTGCCGCACGGGGTGGCGGTGTTCCCGAAGGACGTCCTCGCGCCGGTGCGCCCGTTCGCGGAGCGCCTCAACAACATCGTCCGCTGGACGGAGTACGACCGAGGCGGAACCTTCCCGGCGATGGAACAACCGGACCTCTACGTCCGCGACGTGCGCGAGTTCTTCGCCTCCCTGCGGTGACGGTTCCGTGAGTCTTTTGGGCGGTCATAGCAGCCCAAAAGACTCACGGGACTTGACCAGCCGGGCCGAGCCAGAGCCCCGTGAGCACTTTGTGGGGTTATAGCGCCGCAAAGTGCTCACGGGGCCTGAGCAGCTGGAACTGTGCTCAGGCCCGCGTTCCGCCGTCCTGGCGCGGGTTGCGGTGGTGGGTTCGTGCGTGGTTTGGGGTGTTATGGCGCCCCGAAGTACTCACGTGACGGGACGCCCTGCGCGCTGAGGCCTCGGGCGGTGGGGTCCGTGGGGTTGGACCAGGCGAAGGCCATCGCTATGGCCAGGACCAGGGCGCTGAGCAGGAGGAGGAGCCAGGGCGGGAGGTTCTGGGGCTTCGCGCTGAAGGGGCGGGCGTTGTCGTCCAGGACCAGGGGTTCGATGATCGCTCGGATGCCGCTGTTGACCTCGGCGACCTCGTTGGCCAGGGCGCGGCAGCGCTCGCAGTCGTTCAGGTGGGACTGGACGATGAGCTCGTCGCGCTTCGATAGCGCGTTGCGGGCCCAGCCGCCCAGGCGGTCGATCACCGTTCGACAGCGCGGGTCGGACACCTCGGCAAGGTGCGCGTTCAGGTACTCGCGGCGCAGGCCTTCCCGGGCGCGGTAGGACAGCGCGGAGACGGCGTTGGGGCGCAGGCCGAGCAGCGGGGCGGCTTCGGCGGGGGTTCGGCCCTTGATCTCGGTGTGCCAGAGGACCTTCTGCCAGTTCGCCGGCAGCCGGGAGAAGGCCTTCGCCGCGAGCGTTCGCTCCGCCGCGTCCACCGCGGAGTTCTCGACGGGGTCCACCGAGTCGTGGCCGGCCAAGGTCTGGACGTCCTCGACGAGCTGGACCTTCTTCGCGGAACGGGACCGGTCGTAGGCGAGGTTCCGCAGCGTCGTGAGCAGGTACGCGCGGAACGCGGTGGTGGGGCCGCCGCCGGTGTTGAGGCTGTCGAGGACGTTGGCGAAGGCCTCGGAGACGAGGTCGTCGGTTTCGGTCTCGGACCGCGTGACCTGCCGCGCCGTCTTGTAGGCGGCGCGGACGTGCCGCTGGTAGAGCTGCCCGTACGCCCCTTTCTCCCCGGAACGGACCAGCTCGACCAGTTCGGCGTCGCTGAGCTCGGGAGTCTCGGCCATCATTCCTCCGCATCCGTGCCGGTCGATACCGGGACGGCGCTGCCCCTGGCATATGACGCCGGAATCGGCAACTCGATGCGCATGTCCGATTACCGCTGGGTTGATCTCCTGAGGGCGAGGTGGACCGGCGACCGCGCACCTCGGCGGAGGACGCGCTGCCCTGAAAAGCGCGAAGGGCGCCTCCCGGTGGGAGACGCCCTTCGTCGGTTGTTGACGGTCAGCTGCCGGTCGTTGCGGTGTCCTCGGTGGTCTTCTCGCCGCGCTTGACGGCGTTGAGGAGGAGCTGGGCGACGTCGACGACCTCGACCGACTCGGAGGCGACCTTCTCGCTCTGGCGGGCCGTGAGGCCGTCGGAGAGCATCACCTTGCAGAACGGGCAGCCGGTCGCGATCTTCGACGGCGCCGTGCCCAGGGCCTCGTCCACGCGCTCCACGT
>NZ_JAQGLA010000124.1 GCF_027853915.1 Saccharopolyspora oryzae | reverse complement strand
GCGCCCACGGCGGCGGGGGCGCCTGCTGCGGCATCCGCCGGAAGAAGGCGTCGCGGGCCATCCGCATCAGCGACAAGATGGCCTCCCGCCGCTGGAAGAACTTGTCCGGCGGGATCGTCAACCGCTCGGCCTGCGCGTGCAGGAGCGCCAGCTCGGTCGCCGCCAGCTGGTAGTCGCCCATGGCCCGCACCCCGACGGCGCCGGCTTGCCCCCGCGCCCAGCGGCGTGCTTCCTTGCGCCCGCGCATCTTCCCCAGCATCTGCAGGTCGTTGGGCTGCACCAACCCGCTCGGGATGTAGGCGGGCAGGTACTTGCCGATCATGTGCACCAGCCGCTTGCGGTCCCTGACCACCACGACGATCAGGGTGATCAGCACGCCCAACTCCACCAGGTAGGCGAGCGCCAGACCGCCGAAGCCGAACTGGGTGCTGCCGTTCCACAGCGCGTGCAGGAACACCGCGCCGATCCAGCCGCCGACCACGGCGAAGACGCGTCCCGAGCCGCGGTGCGTTGCGGCGTAGGCGACGCCGAGCCCGGTCATCGAGGTGAAGATCGGGTGGCACAGCGGCGAGAACACCCCGCGGAGCACCACCACGAACAGCAGGGAGCCCTCGTCGATGCCCCGCATGTAGTAGAGGACGTTCTCCACCATCGCGAAGCCCAGCCCGCACATGGCGGCGTAGACGATCCCGTCGGTGGGTCCGTCGATCTCGTCCCGCCGCGCCCACAGCAGGTACAGCAGCAGAGCGCCCTTGAAGCTCTCCTCGACGACCGGGGCCACGATCGTCGTCGTGGCCGCGTCCGCGCCTGCCTCGCCCAGCATCGGGATCAGCAGCACCCCGGTCACGGAGTTCACGATCAGGGCGCCGATGATGGCCACCCCCGCGCCCCAGCCGAACGACAGCACCAGGTTGATCCGGGGCTCCGGCTCCAACCGGTCCATGAGCAGGACCAGCGCGACCAGCACGATCGCGGTGGGCAGCGCCAGCAGCAGGCCGACCACGGTGTTGATCGGTCCGCCCGCCACGAAGAAGTAGTAGAGCAGCGCCAGCAGCAGGCAGAAACCGGAGATCACCAGGCCGACGATCAACGGCACCGGTGTTCGGTTCGAGCTGTGTCCATCCAGGACGGATTGGGGCTTGAGCAAGGGCATGCGGGTGAGGGTATGAGATGACCTGCGGCCGCATCCGGCAGTTCGGCCCATTCGTCGGCCGGATCACCCGAACACCACCAGGAATGCCCGATTCGCGAAATCAGCCCGGAAGCAGGGTTGGCACCCGCAGCCCAGGCGGACGCTGAGATACCCGCACCGCCACGCGAAACGAGTGCTTCAGACAGGTCTTCAGACCGGCGGGCGCGTGCCCGCCAGGATTCCGTCGCCACCGCACTGGGGGCAGCCCCGCCACTCCGCCAGCGTCATGCCGGTCATCAGCTCTTCGGTCGCCTGGATCATGTACAGCCGGGGGTCGCTGACCTTCTTGAACCCCCCGCAGGTGAAGCAGATCGCGTTCGGTCCACCGGCGAACACCGGCGGCTGGCCCTGGTCGGTCATGCCTTGATCCTCACCTCGGCGGCCAGCGGTGGGACTGGCGGCCCGGTGTCGCCCGGCAGTGCCGGCACCGCGTCCACCCCATGACGGTGTAGGCCTCGCCGTCCGCCGAGGCGAACCCGCGCGGAACCCGGACCTGCCCCCGGCCCTTGCAACCCCGGCAGATACCTCCCGGTTCGGACTCAGCGGTCACGTCCGTCCCCCCGAACTCGCGAACCGGGCATGTCCCGGCCATCGTATCGACCACGAGCTCCGATCGGTCCAACACCCCGGTCAGGTCTGGTCGATCAGCTCGACCTCGTCGCGGAGGAGGCTGTAGAGGACGCAGTCGCGCCACCGGCCGTTGCGGTAGGTGTAGGCGCGCAGGACGCCTTCCCTGGTGAAGCCGACCTTCTCGAGGGCTCGCTGCTCCGCGGCGTTGGCCAGCTCGGTGCCGGCTTGCAGGCGGTTGACCTGCGTGTGCGCGAACAGGTATTGGACCAGCAGCCGCTGCGCTTCGGTGCCGTAGCCGCGGCCGCGCGAGTCGGGTTGCAGGTTGACGCCGATCTCGAAGCAGTGCGACGACGGTCCGGTCCCGACCTGGTGCCAGGACACGAAGCCGACCAGCTCGTCCTCGGCGATCGCCAGCAAGATCCCGTGCTCGTCGCCCAGCAGACCGGATTCCTCCCACAGCTTGGCCATCCGGTCCGGCTTGCGCCAGCCCCACCAGTTGTACGGGGCGGTGTTCTCCGGCTCGTTGATCAGCTGTTCCAGCTCCGCCAGGTCGTCTTCCCGAACCGGTCGCAATGACACGTCTCCCACGCGGGGGAGCCTAGCCAGCGGTCCGGCGATCCCGACAGCTCTACAGGCACCAACGCGTGTTCGGGGGCCCTCCGGCGGAGGGCCCCCGAACGCGGGAACGTCAGGTGCTCTGCGGGAATCCCAGGTCGACGCCGCCGTGGGAGGGATCCGGCCAGCGCGTGGTGACCACCTTGGTGCGCGTGTAGAACTGGATGCCGTCCGGGCCGTAGGCGTGCGCGTCGCCGAACAGCGAGTCCTTCCAGCCGCCGAAGGAGTAGTACGAGACCGGCACCGGGATCGGGACGTTCACCCCGACCATGCCGACCTCGACCTCCTCGCAGTACTGCCGCGCCGCCCCGCCGCTCTGGGTGAAGATGGCGGTGCCGTTGCCGTACGGGTTGGCGTTGAGCACCTCGAGCGCGGCGTCGTAGCTGGGCACCCGCAGCACCGAGAGCACCGGGCCGAAGATCTCGTCGGTGTAGATCGACATGTCGGTGCCGACGCGGTCGAACAGCGTCGGGCCGAGCCAGAAGCCGTCGTCGGCGCCGTCCACCTCGATCCCCCGGCCGTCCATGACCAGTTCCGCCCCCGCGGCGACACCGGCGTCCACATAGGACGAGACCCGGTCGCGGTGCGCGGCGGTGACCAGGGGTCCCATGTCGCAGCCGCGACGGCCGTCGCCGACGTTGAGCTTCGCCATCCGCTCGGCGATCTTGGCGACCAGCTCGTCGCCGACGGGATCGACCGCGACGACCGCGGAGATCGCCATGCACCGCTCCCCCGCCGAGCCGAAGCCGGCCGACACCGCGGCGTCGGCGGCCAGGTCCAGGTCGGCGTCGGGCAGCACCACCATGTGGTTCTTTGCGCCGCCGAGGGCCTGCACCCGCTTGCCGTTGCCGGTGCCGGTCTCGTAGACGTAGCGCGCCACCGGGGTGGAACCGACGA
Organism: Saccharopolyspora oryzae; assembly: GCF_027853915.1. GTDB lineage: Bacteria > Actinomycetota > Actinomycetes > Mycobacteriales > Pseudonocardiaceae > Saccharopolyspora > Saccharopolyspora oryzae. The sequence continues at coordinate 10,489 of NZ_JAQGLA010000124.1, read as the reverse complement.
ACGACACCGCCTTGACCGTCGGGTTCGCCAGCAGGGCGTCGACCGCGACCTTGTCGCCGTGCACGACGTTGAGCACGCCGTCGGGCAGGCCCGCCTCCTGCCACAGCTGGGCGATGAAGTTGGCCGCCGACGGGTCCTTCTCGCTGGGCTTGAGCACCACGGCGTTGCCGCAGGCGATCGCGTTGGGCACGAACCACAGCGGCACCATGGCCGGGAAGTTGAACGGCGAGATCACCCCGACGACGCCGACCGGCTGGCGCACCGAGTGCACGTCGACGCTGGTCGAGGCGTTCTCCGAGAAACCGCCGCGCAGCAGGTTGGGGATGCCGCACACGTACTCGACGTTCTCCAAGCCGCGCTGCACCTCGCCCGCGGCGTCGGAGAGCACCTTGCCGTGCTCGGCGGTGATGATCTCGGCGAGCTCGGACTTGCGCTCGTTGAGCAGTTCCCGGAAGGCGAACAGCACGTTGGACCGCTTCGCCAGCGAGGCGCGGCGCCACTCCTTCAGCGCCTCGGCGGCCTTGGCCACCGCAGCGTCCACATCGGACTCGGCTGCGAACGCGACCTGCTTGGTCACCGCACCGGTGGCGGGGTCGAACACCTCGCCGGTGCGCTGCGGGATCGTGTCGTCGAACTTGCCGGCGACCCAGTGCCTGATCAGTTCTGTCATCGGTTGAGCTCCTGCTCGGCCAGCGAGGTGGTCTCGGTGAGGATCTGCAGCGCCTGGTCCGCTTCGTCCTCGGTCAGGGTCATCGGCGGTGCCAGGCGCAGGACGTTGCCGTACAACCCGCCCTTGCCTAGCAACAGTCCGCGCTGCTTCGCCAGTTCCATCACCCGCCCGGCTGCCGCGGCGGCGGGCGTCCGGGTGCCGGGTTCGACCAGCTCGACACCGATCATCAGGCCCTTACCGCGCACGTCGCCGATCAGGCCGCAGGTCTCGGCGTGGGCGCGCAGCCCGTCCAGCAGCCGTCCGCCGAGCTTGGCCGCGTTGCCCTGCAAGTCGTTGTCCAGCAAGTACTCCAGCGCGGCGGCAGCGCCGCCGGTGGAGATCGGGTTGCCGCCGAAGGTGGAGATCGAGTTGGCGGTCAGGCAGTCCATCAGCTCCGCCTCGGCCACCAGGCCGCCGATGGCCAGGCCGTTGCCCAGCCCCTTGGCGAAGGTCATCGCCGACGGGGTCACGCCGTGCGCCTGGATGCCCCAGAAGTGCTCCCCGGTGCGGCCCCACCCGGTCTGCACCTCGTCGGAGATCAGCAGGATGCCGTACTCGTCGAGCACCTCGGCGAAGGCGCCGAACAGCCCGTCCGGCGGGGTGGCGAAACCACCGACGCCCTGGATCGGCTCGGCGATCATGCAGGCCACGTCGCCGGAGGTGGTGGTCTCGATGACCTCGCGCAGGTCGTCGACGCAGGCCGCGATGTAGTCGGCGTCGGACAGCTCCCGGAACGGGCTGCGGTAGCGGTAGCCGCCCTGCACGTAGCTGACCTTGAACGGGGACAGCGCGCTGGCCGACCAGCCGCGGTTGCCGGTGACGCCGAGGGCCCCGAAGCCCCTGCCGTGGTAGGAGTTGCGCAGCGCGAGGACCTGGTGGCTGCGGCGCTTCTGGGTGGCCAGCATCAGCGCGGTCTCGTTGGCCTCGGTGCCGGAGTTGGTGAAGAACACCTTCGGGTTGGTCATCCCGGACAGCTCGCCGATGCGCTCGGCCAGCTCCACCTGCTTGCGGATCAGGTACAGCGTCGAGGTGTGCAGGACGCCGCTGTCGACCTGGCGGCGGATCGCATCGCTGATCTCGGCGATGTCGTAGCCGATGGCGTTGGTCAGGACCCCGGCGAAGAAGTCCAGGTAGGTGTTGCCCGCCGCGTCGGTGACGTGCCGCCCCCGACCGCTGACGATCTCGATGGGTTCGTCGTAGTAGAGGGACAGCCAGCTGGGCATGGCCGCGCGATGGCGGGCCACCAATGATTCCGACATTGCTCCCCGTTCCGTCGTGCCGATGCGGCCAGTCTGGCCCGCCGGGCGCTCGGCCACCTACGGACAACCTGTACTGATCTGGCCCGGGAGCCAGTACGGTGTGTGCACCGGGAGGTGCGATGGAGTTGATGTCGCCGGACGTGCTGGCGCTGCCGACCGTGTCGGAGGTGCTCGACCTGCCGGTGCTGCGGCGCGGCAAGCCCCGGGTGATCGCCGGGGCGTCGGGTCTGGACGGCCGGGTGCGGTGGGTGCACGTCGCGGAGATCGCCGACATCGCGGCGCTGCTCAGCGGCGGCGAGCTCGTGCTGACCACCGGCATCGCACTACCGGAGGCGCCAGCCGAGCTGGTCCGCTACGTCGACGAGCTCGCCGCCGCCGGGGCTTGCGGGCTGGTCGTGGAGCTCGTGCGCCGCTGGCGGGACCGGGTGCCGAACGCGCTCGTGGACGCTGCGCACCGGCACGACCTGCCGCTGGTGACGCTCTCGGAGGAGACGAAGTTCGTCAGCATCACCGAAGCGGTGGTGGCGCGCATCCGCGACGCCCAGCTCGCCGAGCTGCGGGCCACGCACGCGATCCACGAGACGTTCACCGCGCTGACCACCTCGGGTGCCGAACCTGCGTCCGTGCTGCGCGAGGCCTCGCGCATCCTCGAGCGACCGGTTGTGCTGGAGACGATGGCGCACCAGGTGCTGGCCTACGACGCGGCGGGGCAGGATCCGGTCGCGCTGCTGTCGGAGTGGTCGGAGCGCTCCCGATCGGTGGTGCAGTCCGGGCGGACCTCGTACGACGCCGACCGGCAGTGGCTGACCACCGTGGTCGGAGCGCGCGGCGACGACTGGGGACGATTGGTGGTGCTCGGCCCGGAACCCGCGCACCGGCACGTGGTGGTGGCCGAGCGGGCGGCGTCGGCGCTGGCAGTGAACCGCCTGGTGACACGCGATCGCGAGAGCTTGGAGCGGCAGACGCACCGCACACTGATCACCGAACTCCTCGCGGGCAACGCCGAAACCGCAGACCTGGCCGCCCGGGCCGCCGGAGTCGGCGTGCCGCTGGACGGCCCGCTGGTGGGGATCGCGGTGCGGCCGCGCACCACCACGACTCCGGCACCCGCGCTGGAAACCCAGCAGGCGCTGCGAGATCTGGCCGAAGCGACCGCGCTCGCGGGACGCAAGGCCAAGCTGCCGGTGCTGGTCGGCGTGGTCGACGACATCACGGTGCACGCCGTGGTGGCGTTGGGCGGCGTCGACGTCGATACCGCACTGCACCGGCTGTCCGCCGACATCCGCCGGTCCGCCGCGTTGCCGCTGGTGGTCGGGGTGGGAAGCGAGGTGGGGGCGATCTCCGGCGCGCGCCGGACGCTCACCGAGGCCGCGCAGGTCGCCGAAGCCGCGTTGCACGTCGACGACGGCACGCGCGATTTCCACCGGCTAGACGACGTCCGGCTGCGCGGCCTGCTGCACCTGCTGCGCGGCGACGAGCGGCTGACCGCGTTCGCGGAGCGGGAGCTCGGCCCGATCCTGGACAACGACCGGCTGCTCGACGCATTGCGCGCCTTGTGCCGCCACGGCGGCAACAAGTCCGCTGCGGCGTCCGCTGCGCACGTGTCCCGCACGGCGTACTACGGGCAGCTCGCCCGCGTCGAGCAGCTGCTCGGTGTCTCCCTGGACAACCCGGAGTCGTTGGTGTCGCTGCACGTCGCGCTGCTGACGTGGGACCTCCACCGCTGACCGCTACTGCCGCGCGAGCATCTCGCCGATGATGCGCGCACCGTCGGGGAAGGCCCCGGGGTTCGGACCGGCGTAGTTGATGCGCAGGTGGGGGCCGGTGGGTTCGGCGGGGAACCACTCGTCGCCCGCGGCGAGGACGACCCCGGCGGCTTCGCAGTCCCGGAGCAACCGCGGCAGGTCCGTCGCGTCCGGCAGCCGGACCCACAGGTTCAACCCGCCTCGCGGCACGGCTTCCAGGTGCGCGTCGGGGACGTGCTCCCGCAGCGCGGCGACGAGCAGGTCGCGGCGGGCGGCCAGCTGGTGGCGCAGATTGCGCAGGTGGGTGCGCCAAGCGGGCTGGGTGACGACGTCGAGCGCCACGGCCTGCAGCACCCCGCTGACGTACAGCGATTCGGCTTGGGCATCGGCGAGGATGCGCTCGCGGGCCGGGCCGCGGGCGATGATGCTGGCGACGCGCACGGACGGGGACACGCTCTTGGTCAGCGAGCGCAGGTAGACGACGTGCCCGCTGTCGTCCCGCGCGGCGATGGGTGCGGGGTCGGCGGTGATGCCGAAGTCGTGCGCGGTGTCGTCCTCGATCAGGAACGCCCCGAACCGGCGCACCACGTCGAGCACTTCGTCGGCCAGGGCGGCGGACCACTGCGCGCCGGTCGGGTTGGCGAAGTTCGGCTGCGCGTAGAAGACGCGCGCCCCGGTCCCCTCGAATGCGCGGGCCAGCTCCGCCGGGTCCGGGCCGTGGATGCCGCTGGGGACGGGGACGACCTGCACACCGGCTCGTTCGGCGGCGAGGATCGCACCCCAGTAGGTGGGCGATTCCACCAGCAGCGGCCGACCCGCGCCGACCAGTGCGCGGAATGCCGTGCTGAGTCCACTTTGGATACCCGGGAGGATCACCGCATCGCTCGGCGCCGGGGGCGCGACTCCGACCGGCGTCGCCGTGCCCAGTTCGGCCGCGAACCACGTCTGCAGCTCCGGCAGGCCCGCGGCCGGCGGCCTGCTGACCGCCGCCTCGCTGCGCGCGGCTCGGGTGAACGCGGAGCGCACCAGGCGTTCCGGGAGCAGCTCCCGGTCCGGGTAACCCGCGTGCAGCGCTACCGCGTCGTTCGGCGCGGTGTGCAGCGCCGTGGACAGCTGCCGGATGCGGTGCAGCGGCGCTCCGAGAGCCGCGGTCTGCCATCCGTAGTCGTTCGGGCGGGCAACGCGGACCGCGCGCACGAAGGTGCCGACGCCGGGACGGCTTTCCACCATTCCCTGCGAGGTCAACGTCCTCAGCGCCTTCTGCACCGTCACCGGACTCGCCCCGTAGCGCGCCACCAGCTCGCGCGTCGACGGCAGCTTCGCGCCCGGCGGCGCCGTCTCGATCCAGTCGCGGAGTCCCGCGACGATCCGCGAGCTGCTATCGTTCGACATGAGACTACAGAGTAGCGCTACTCTCCCCGATCCGGCAGCGCTATCCCGTTCTCGGGCAGGCCTCGGGTGGGGTCTGCTCGGCGTGGGCGCGTTCTCCTTCACCGTGCCGTTCACCCGCGTCGCCGTTGCGGGCGGCGGGATGTCGCCGCTGTTCATCGGTTCCGGTCGCGCTGCGATCGCCGCCCTGCTCGCGGCCGCAGCGCTGGCGATCACCCGGCAGCGGCTGCCCCGCGGCGCGCAGTGGGGTCGCGTGGCGATCGTCGCCGGTGGCGTGGTCGTGGGCTTTCCCGTGCTGACCTCGTTCGCCCTCACCGCCACCCCGGCCAGCCACGGAGCCGTCGTGATCGCCGTCCTGCCCGCGGCGACCGCGGTGGCAGCAGTGCTGCGCGGACGCGAACGCCCGCCGGCCCGGTTCTGGATCACGGCGGCCGCCGGCTCGGCCGTGGCGGTCGTGTTCGCCGCTTTGCAGGGCGGCGGGCTCAGCGGATTGCACTGGTCCGACCTGCTGCTGTTCGGCGCCGTTGCGGCGGCCGCCATCGGCTACGCGGAAGGCGGCCTGCTCGCCCGCGAGCTCGGCGCCTGGCAGACCGTGTCCTGGGCGCTCGTGCTCGCCGCACCGCTGATGATCGCCCTGACCGGCTTCTCGATGGCGCAGCAGTCCCCGAGCGGAACCGCCGTCGAGTGGGCCGCGTTCGCCTACCTCGCGGTGGTGAGCATGTACCTCGGCTTCTTCGCCTGGTACCGGGGTCTGGCGATCGGGCCGATGGCGCAGGTCAGCCAGGTGCAGCTCACCCAGCCGGTGATGAGCATCTGCTGGGCCGCGCTGTTCCTGGGCGAAGACCTCACCTGGCCCACGGTCGTCGGCGGTCTCGCCGTGATCGCCTGCGCCGCCACCGCGGTACGCACCAGGCTCGGGCATTCCGCCAAGTAGCCCGGTCCCCGTGAGCACTTTCTGGTGCCATGACCCCACAAAGTGCTCACTGGGCCACCGCATCAACCAGGCGCCGGACGCATAACTAGAACTTGTTGCGACGATCCACGGCCACCGGAACATTCCGGGCGAGGACTCAGCACACTCGCGACGAAGCCTCCACCAGATGGGGTCAACCACCCAATAAGCGCTCAACAAAGCGGTGGCTCGCCTTCGCGCGTAGCGCACGCGGACGCCGCACGGCTCGATCCGACGCAGTTGGCCATCCGCTTCGACGGGATGTTGCCTCCATCAACAAGAACATGTTTCACTTCATCGTGTGATCGGGTGCTCGACGGCTCGAGCACTGCGGCGCCGTCGGCCGGCTCCGCGCCGCGAACACGTTTTCCGTAGCCCTCAACGCACAAGTGGAGGTCGTGGTGACCGAGGAGACCGACTACATCGTCGTCGGCGCGGGCAGCGCCGGGGCCATCGTGGCGAGTCGCCTGGCCGAAACCGGTGCGCGCGTGCTCCTGCTGGAAGCGGGCGGCTGGGACCGGTCGCGGTTCGTGCGCGTCCCCGGGATGATCACGATCGTGCACTCGGTTCCCCAGATCAAGAAGCGGTTCGACTGGGGTTACCGCACGGTCGCGCAGGAGAACGCGGCGGGACGCCAGATCCCGACGACGCGCGGCAAGCTCGTCGGCGGTTCCAGCGCGGTCAACGGGATGCTGTTCGTGCGCGGCCACCGCAGCAACTACGACGACTGGGCGGCCGAGGGCTGCAAGGGCTGGAGCTTCGACGACGTGCTGCCCGCCTTCAAGCGGATGGAGAACTGGGAAGGCGGCTCCAGCGACCTGCGCGGCGCGGGCGGCCCGGTCCAGGTGACCCGGCAGAAGGACCTGACCCCGGCGTCGAGCGCGCTGATCGACGCGATGAGCGAGAGCTTGGACGTCGCCAAGAACGACGACTACAACGGCGCCTCCCAGGAAGGCGTGGGCGTCGTGCAGATGAGCGCGCACAACGGCACCCGCTTCAGCACCTCCCACGCGTACCTTCGCGACACCCGCAGGACTGCGCCGCAGGTCGAGACCGGGGCGATGGTCTCCCGGGTGGTGATCGAGGGCGGCCGCGCGGTGGGCGTGGAGGTGCTCGGCAAGTCCGGTCCGCGCGTGATCCGCGCCGCCCGCGAGGTGGTGCTGTCGGCCGGTGTGGTGGGTTCGGCCCAGATCCTGATGCTGTCCGGGGTGGGCCCCGCCGACCACCTGCGGGGGCTCGGCATCGACGTCGCGGCGGACCTGCCGGTCGGCAAGAACCTCCACGACCACCTGTTCGTGCCGATGACCTTCCTGGCGCCGACGGCCCGGCACCGGGGCACCGCGCCGCACTTCCTCAACGGCATCCTGAGCGAGGCCACCCGGGGCGACACCTGGCTGGGCCGCACGGTCTTCGACAGCATGGCCTTCGTCCGCACCGACCCGTCCAGCGCGCGGCCGGATCTGCAGATCCACACCTTGCCGTGGTCCTACCCCTCCCCCAACCAGGACAAATCGGTGCGGCACGCCGTCGACCGGCGCCCCGCGCTCACCGTCATGCCGACCCTGATCTACCCGAAGAGCCGCGGCGAGATCCGGCTGGCCTCCGCGGACCCGGCGGCGGCACCGCTGATCGATCCGGCCTACCTCGCCGATCCCGACGACGCGCGCTTCCTGATCGACGGGATGAAGCGGGTGCGCGAGGTGATGGCGAGCAGGCACCTCGCCGGAGTCGTCACCGGCGAACTGCACCCCGGACCCGACGTCCGCGACGACGCGGCGCTGGCCCGCGAGCTGCCCAACCGCATCCACTCCGTCTACCACCCGGTCGGCACCTGCCGGATGGGGACCGACGAGCGCGCCGTGGTCGACCCCGAGCTCCGCGTGCGCGGCATCGAGGGTCTGCGCGTCGCGGACGCCTCGATCATGCCGTCGGTCACCGGTGGCAACACGAACGCTCCCGCCATGATGATCGGCGAACGCTGCGCGGAGCTCATGCAGTCCTGCTGAGCCGACTCGCGGGCGCGATTTCCTGGCTCCGAGGTGGTTCGGACGGGATGCTGGGCGGCGATGTTGAGCCCCGAGCTGCCAGGCGCCGCCCGATCACCGTTCTCCGACGCCGACTACCCGGCGTTCCCCTACCCCGGTGCCCGACCAGGTTTTTCGTTCGTCCACTCCGACGGCGTCGGCTGGGCGTTGGCCCCGGATTCCTCCGCTCCCTCCGGATGGCGCGTCAGCGGCGACGGTTCGGACGGGAGCTGCTTGGACAGCTGGCTCGGTGAGCGCGGGGCGGAGCCGATGCGGGGTCGACAGCTCGTGCTGGCCTACGGATCCAACGCCTGCCCGGCGAAGATCACCTGGCTGCGCGAGGAGCTGGGGCTCACCGGGCCGGTGGTGGCCCTCAGCGCGCGCTGCACCGGGCTGTCCGCGGTGTGGGCCGCTGGGCTGCGCGTCCACGACGGACAACGTCCAGCCGTGCTGACCGCCGCGCCCGGCGTGGTCGAGGAGCACGCGCTCTGGTTCGCCACGCCGGAACAACGCCGGGTGCTCGACCAGTGCGAAGGCCGCGGCGTCCGCTACCGGCTGGTCCACCTGCACGGATCCGAGCGCATCCGGCTGGCCGACGGCAGCGAGCCGCAGCGCGTGCTGGCCTACGCCGCAGCAGGCCGGCAACGCGCTCCGCTGCTCGTCGACGGCCGGCCGGTGCGCTGCCTGGACGTCGACCAGATCGCCGCGCGGGCGCTGGTCGGTGAGCCCGCCGAGCACGACGGGCTCACCTGCACCGAGATCACCGGCGAGCCCGGCTGGTGATCAGCCGCGGCGCTGCTCGCGGAGCACGAAGCGCTGGATCTTCCCGCTCGGCGTCTTGGGCAGCTGCTCGACGAAGTGCACCGATCGCGGGTAGGCGTGCGCGGCGAACTTCCGCTTGACCAGCTGCTGCAGCTCGGCCACCAGCGCGTCGTCGCCGGTCGTCCCCGAGCGCAGCACGACGAAGGCCTCCAGGACCTCGCCGCGCAGCTCGTCGGGGACGCCGACCACCGCTGCTTCGGCGACCGATTCGTGCTGGACCAGCACGCTCTCCACGTCGAACGGCCCGATCCGGTAGCCGGCCATGATGATCACGTCGTCGTCGCGGGACGAGAAGAAGAACGCCCCGTCCGCATCGCGGGAACCGGCATCACCGGTCACGTACCAGCGGCCGTCGGCGGTGAACCGCTCGGCGGTCTTCTCCGGCGCATCGGTGTAGCCGGTGAACCACATCAGCGGGCTGCCCGCCACGTCGATCGCGATCCGCCCGGCGGCGCCGACGGCGGCGGGTTCGTCCCGGTCGTCGTCGAGCACTTCGGCCGACCAGCCGGGCAGGGCGGCGCCCATCGATCCCGGCTTGATCTCGTCGCGGACCCCGTCGGCCCACGCGTTGACGATCATCATGCCGTGCTCGGTCTGCCCGTAGTGGTCCCGCACGGTGACGCCCAGCTCCCGCTCGGACCAGGAAACCACCTCCGGGGTCAGCGGTTCACCCGCCGAAGAGGCGCGGCGGAGCCGGATTCCGGCGGGCTCGGCCGAGGTGTCGGTGCGGAGGCTGCGGTAGACGGTCGGCGCGGCGGCGAAGTTGGTGACCCCGAACTCGCGCATCACCTTCCAGGTCAACGCGGCCGAGAATCCGGCGTGCAGCAGGATGCTGCGCCGACCGGCCGCCAGCGGCCCGAGGATCGCGTAGTACAGGCCGTAGGCCCAGCCCGGGTCGGCGGCGTTCCAGAACACGTCGTCTTCCCGCACGTCCAGCCCGAACTCCAGGTACGCCTGGAAGGAGGCCAGCGCGCGGACGGGCACCGGAACGCCCTTCGGGGTGCCGGTGGTGCCCGAGGTGAACAGCTGCACGAGCAGCCCGTCCCCGCCGAGCGGCACTGCCTGCCCGCTCGGCTCGTCACCGGTGTACCGGTCGAGCAGCGCGGCGAAGGACAGCTCGGCGGAGGAGTCGCCGGCGACGATGGTCCGCCACGGCGCATCGGCCGGGATGTCCTCGCTCGGCGCGAGTTTCGCGCGCTGGTCGGCGTCGACCACCACGACCTTCGCGTCGCTGGCCCGCAATCGCAGGGCGATCGCCGGGGGAGCGAACGCGGTGAACAGCGGCACGTGGACGGCGCCGCGACGCCAGATCCCCAGCAGGGCCACGACCAGATCGGCGGACTTGCCCATCAGCACGGCGACCGCATCGCCGGGGGCCACGCCGAGATCGGCCAGCGCGGCGGCGAAACGCGCCGAGTCGCGCCGCAGCTGACCGTAGGTGAGGTCCTGACTGGACAGATCGGAGTCCACGACGGTGAACGCGACCGCATCGGCCGGATGGTCTTCGCAGAGCAGCTCCGCCGCGTTGGCGCCCGGGGCGCCGAACCGCTCGAGCAGTTCTGCCACGCGGGCTGCTGGTGCGGTTCCAG
>NZ_JAQGLA010000123.1 GCF_027853915.1 Saccharopolyspora oryzae | reverse complement strand
GTGCAGGGGTGAAGCGCCCTCGCCGCCGCGCTGCGCGGGTCCGGGTGTCGTCCGGACCCGCTGGTCAGGTGACGGCCAGGGCGTCGATGCGCCCGGATCGTCGTGCGATGTAGGCGGTTTCGCGGCTGGTGGTGATCGCGGTGACCGGGTCGTCATCGCGTGCTCCCCCGGCCGGGCGGAGTTCGTCGCCGGGCCGAGTCGTCGTTGCGATTCGCCACACGAGCACAGTGCCGTCGGCGTCGCCGCTGATCAGCGTGCTGTGCTGGCCGGGCAGCCAGGCGAACGCCGAGACCGCGGCCTGGTGGCCAGTGAGCACGACTCCGGCGCGGCCGGTGGGGCCGGTGCCGGAGAAGTCCCAGCAGGTGAGGACTTCGGCGGATTCGCAGGCCATCCAGCGTCCGCCGTCCTCGAAGGCCAGGTCGGAGACGGTGGCGGGGAAGCCGGACATCTCGAAGTCGGATCCGTCGTCGACCTTCCAGCCGTGCAGGGTGGCGTCCTGGCTGCCGCCGACGACCCAGCGGCCGTTCGGGGCGGCGGCCAGGCCGGAGATGGCGCCCGGTGCGCGCAGGGTGTTGGTGATCCGATCGGTGTCCGGTTCGAAGATCGTCACGCCTTGGTATGCGGATGCCGCGACCCGGCGGCGCCCGCGCGGCCACAGGACGTTGGTGACGGTGCTGGGCAGTGGCTGCGAGCTCCAGCGCACCGTTCCGGAGCGGTCGAGCACCCTGACCCGCTTGCCGTCGGCGACGGCCAGTGACTGCGATCGTGCGTCCCACGCCGCCGAGGCCGACCATCCCGCACGCGCGGTGTGCAGGACCGCGCCGTCGGTGGCGCTCCACATCCGACGGCTGCCCATGCCCAGCGCGATGATTCGCGTGCCGTCCGGGCTTGCGGCAACGGTCAGGAGCGCGTCGTCGAGGGTGAGCTGCCAGCGCAGCGCGCCGTCGGGGTCGAAGACGCGCACGTCGCCTTCGGAACCACCGGCGACCAGGCAGGCCGGCGCGTCCCGGGCCCCGCGCAGGACGTCGAGGGCGATCGCGGGTTCGTCGAGTTCGGCCTGCCAGCGCGGCCGCAAGGATGTCCGATCCACGGCTGCTGTCATGCCGGAGCTCCTTCGGTGGCTGGTTCCAGGCAGGCGCGGAATTCGCGTTCGAGCTGCTCGCGGTCGAGGTTGCGGCCGATGAACACCATCCGGTTGCGGCGGGACTCGCCCTCGCGCCAGGGCGCGCCGAGTTCGCCGTCGTGGAGCATGTGCACCCCTTGGAACACGTAGCGCTGATCGGTGCCCGCGAGGTTGAGGATTCCCTTGCTGCGGAACAGATCCGTTCCGCGTTCGCCGAGGAGCACGCCGAGCCACTCGTTGAGCTTTTCGACGTCGACCACGCCGTCGATGTCGATGCCGACGCTGGTGACGGTCAGGTCGTGCTGGTGTTCGGTGTCGTCGAGGAATTCCGGCTCGTCGGCGAGGATCTTGTCCAGGTCGAAGGCGCGCACACCGAGCACGTCGCCGAGGTCGACGTTGGCGTGCTGCGCGGGCAGGATGCGGACTCCGGAGTTGATGCCGTGGATCCGCCGCTGCACGGCCTCGATCTCGGTGGCGTCGACCAGGTCGGTCTTGTTCAGCACCACGCGGTCGGCGAACGCGATCTGCTCGACGGCCTCGTTCTCGGTGCCTTCGGGCTTGTGGTCGTCGAGGTGCTGGACGATGTGCTTGGCGTCGACGACGGTGACGATCGCGTCCAGCCGCAGCTGGGTGCGCAGGGTGTCGTCGACGAAGAAGGTCTGCGCGACCGGCGCGGGGTCGGCCAGACCCGTGGTCTCGATGAGGATCGCGTCGAAGGAGTCCTTGCGCTTGAGCAGGGCGCCGAGGATGCGGATGAGATCGCCGCGCACGGTGCAGCAGATGCAGCCGTTGTTCATCTCGAAGACTTCCTCTTCGGCATCGAGCACGAGGCCATCGTCGATGCCGACTTCACCGAACTCGTTCTCGATCACGGCGATGCGCATGCCGTGCTGCTCGGTGAGGATCCGGTTGAGCAGCGTGGTCTTGCCGGATCCGAGGAATCCGGTGAGCACCGTGACCGGTACGCGGGAATCGGAGGTGTCGTCGCTCATGCGCAGTCCCCTTCGGGTCGGGCGGTCAGGATCCGTCGGACGGTGTCGTCGTCCACTTCGGACACCGAGGCGTGGATCGTCCAGCGCTTCGGCTCCGGGCCGAGCACAGCGAGCTTGGTCTCGATCGGCGGGCAACCGGGCTCAGCGCAGGCGAGCTGCTGCACGGTCACGGCCGCCTGAGAACTCAGGCCCAGGGTCGTGCGCACCAGGTCGGCTATCTCCTCGGAGCGGGCCGCCCGATCCGGGTCAGGCCTTCCCGACCTGCCCAGGAGCTGGTTCAACGCGTCGTTCATCTCGGCCTCGCAGTTGTCAGTGGTGGACGAGGACACAGCACACTCTAAACGATAACGACAATCATTCTCATCTGAGGTCCGGTTCATATGTCGCCGAGATGCGGACGCCGAGTCGGGGCTGCTACTTATGCGTAACCGGCAATGAGACGTACGCTTTTTGGCGTAGCGAGTAGGCGCCCATTTGCGCATGGAGGAGTCCTGATGACCACGGCACACCAGCAGCACGCCGGTCACGAGCACGCGCACGGTGAGGGTTGCGGGCATGTCGCTGTGCCGCACGGCGATCATGTCGACTACGCCCACGACGGGCACCTGCACCGCGCCCACGGCGACCACTACGACGAGTGCGAGCCAGCGGATCACGCCGCGCACGACGGCCACGAGCACACGCACGGCGAAGGTTGCGGACATGTCGCTGTGCCGCACGGCGACCACGTCGACTACGTCCACGATGGACACAGGCACGCCGCGCACGGCGACCACTACGACGAACACTGACCCAGCTGTCCGGCGGCCCAGATCTTCCGCGTCTAGCAGTGGTCAGGTGTGCGGAAGCCAGCAGTGGGCCGCCGGCTCGGCCCACTGCTGGCTTGTTGTGTTGCTCTGCTGATCAGTGCTTCAAGGCTGCGTCGAGGGCATCGATCTGCTCGTTCATCCACTGCAGGTAAGTGCGTCCCGGCGGAAGGGTTTCGCGCATCTCGACCACGGGTGTCCGGTTCTGCTCTGCCCTGGTCTTGACTTGCTGGGTGACCGGCGTTTCGGTTTGCGGGTTGAAGATCACGGCACTGGCCTGCTTGGAGTCGACTGCGGACTGGATTTCCGCGACCGCGGCAGCCGGTGGGTCGTTCTCGGCCTCGACGGCGTTGACGAACGACGGAGGTGTGATGTCGGTGAGCTTCGCGGCGTCGACGAGGTAGTGCGCGACCGGCTCGGTGACGATGACCTTCTTGCCCTGGTTGGCCGCGGCGATCTGGTCGACGTGCCCCTGCAGGCCGCTGAGGTCCGCGTTGAACTTCTCCGCTGCCTGGTGGAACTTCTGCGCGTTTTCCGGCTGGAGCCGGCCGAGCTCATCGGCGATCTTGCTCGCGACTTCCTGCGTGGCGTGCAGGTCGTACCAGACGTGCTCGTTGACCGAGTGATCGTGCTCGTGGTCATGTCCCGGCTCGGCCTCGTGGCCGGATTCCTGCGCGTGGTCGTGACCGGGCTCGTTGTCTTGACCTGGCTCGGGTTCGGCCTCGGGCTCCGGCGTGGCGTGCTCGGAATCCATGGCCTGCACGGCGGGCTTGCCCTGGCCCGCGCTGGCCAGGTCCTTCTCCATGAACTCGTCGTATCCGCCGCCGTTGAACACGACGAGATCGGCGCTGTTGACCTTCGCCGCGTCGTGCGGGGTGCTCTCGTAGGAGTGCGGGTCGGCCGACGGGTCCGTGATGATCGAGTCGACCTGCACGGCATCGCCGCCGATCTCCTGCGCGACGCTGCCCCACACGCTGGTGGAGGCCACGACTGCGAGCTTGTGCGGTCCTGCGTGATCTCCTCCGGGTTGGCCGGAGGAACAGGCGGCCATCGATAAGGCGGCCAGCCCGGCCAGCGCCACGGCGCCGGTGCGGCGAACCTGCTGGATTCGGACGGTCATCGACACGTTCTCCTCGGGGTGAAGGTGTCCCGGCAGTCGGCTGGGGACGCCCCCACGGTGTTATCGGCAATGGTTGTCATGTGCAGTTTTGCTCAACGGAGGCTGCTGTACAAGCCCGAACGGGTGAATACGACGGTGTGAGCTTGACGGCACGGCGCTGGCTTCACGTCGCCGATCGGAGGCCAGTGCTGGGTCTCTGGGCGTCGGGTTCAGGCCGGCGCTCGCGTGATCGTGAACATGCCGAGGTCGGTCGGTTCCGTGGTGTGCAGTCGCAGACCTGCTCGTGCGAGTTCGCCGCGCAGGACGGATTCGCTGACCAGGTGCCAGGTGTAGTTCAGCGCTCGTTCGTCGACGAGGGTTTCGGCTTGGTAGGTGCGATAGGTCATGTGCCAGGTCAGCGTCGTGTCGCTGGTCGCTCGGGCGCGTGCTCGGACTTCGTAGCGCCGGCGTCCGACCTGCCTGGTCGCCGCCACTGCTTCCGGAATGTCGACCGGTTCGGACGGAGGCTGCAGGTTGAGCACCGCTCGGCCGTCGGGGGCGAGACGTGCGGCGAGCAGTTCCCAGAACGCCTGGCGTTCGGTCGGGGAGAAGTGGCCGATGACGTTCATGGCGACCACCAGGCCCAGTTGTTCGGGCAGGTCCGCGGCCAGGAGCTTGTCCGGGAGGACCGTCACTCGCTCGCGCAACGAGTCGTCGGCGTTGACCCTGGCGAGCAGCGCTGTGCGCAGGCCGGCGGAGGGTTCCACCGCGAAGATCTCGGCTTCCGGGATCGCCTCCGCGATCACCGCGGTTCCGCAGCCGCTTCCGGCGCCCACGTCCACCACGGGGCCGGGGGCGGCCGTCTTGATCGCCTCGGTCAGGGCCGGGGCGAGGTCGTTCCAGAACGGGCTGATCAGGAGGTCGATGAACTCGGCGGATTCGGCGTATTCGTCGTTCACGGGGTTCCTCGGTTCAGTTCGGGTTGGTGTGTTCGGTGTTCTGGAGTCGTCGCAGGCGTTGGGGGAGCGATGCGACGGCCAGCGGTTTGGTTTCGAGCCAGCGCGTCAACAACGCGACGTCATCGGCGGTTTCGACCGGGCCGACGACGATGACAGGGCCCAAGGGCCTGCGGGTGTCGGTGCATCGCTGCACCAGCACGACCTGCCCTGCGCCGCGCGACGCCGAGATCTTCCTGGTGTGGCACCACATCTGGCTGAACGGGCAGGGCGTGCGTACGAGGACTGCGTGGGGGAGGCGGCGAATCGTTTCCTTGAGCGCTGCGAGCAACGGGCGCTCCCCGTTGTCTTCGCAGCTGTCGCAGATGATCGCGGTGAGACCGCTGAGCGAATTGTTCTCGGCGCTGTGGGGTTCCGCTGAAGCCATGGATGTCCTTGGTATTGCTGCCTTGGTGGTCACTGGTCCGTCGGGTTCTGGGCGAGGTGCCAGGCTGGGAACGGATCGGGAAAGCGCGCCCAGGCGGACGGTCCGGCCGCCAGTTCCTCGTCGGTGAGCGTGGCGTCGTCGAGCGCCGCGGTCAGGCCGTCGTGGTCGAGGTCCAGGCCGATGAAGGCGATGTCCTGGCCGAGCGCGAGCAACTCCGCGTCCTCGCTGTTGTCGTCGTCCCGGCGGAGCGGCGTGAACGAAAGCATGTGTCCGGCCTGCTCCCACTGGGCGACGATGTCCGGACGGGTGGCGAGACGGCAGAATCCGGCCGAGCGCACCAGGGTGCCGAAATCGCCGAGCTCGACCCGTTCGTCGAGCAGGAGCTGAAGACGTTCGGGGTGGAACGGGCGGAAGTTCTCGTAGCGGAACGCGCTCACGCGGAGGTCGGTCATGTGCGGTTCGAATTCGCCGTTGAGCAGGCACACCCATCCCGGCCGGTCCTGGTCGGCGGTGTAGGCCGCGGTCGGTGCCGGGGCTTGAGGTGCGCCGTGGTGCAAACGCAGGACAGCGCGGGGACTGAGGTGGGAGGCCAGGGCCAACAGCGTCGCCAGTTCTGCGGTGGCGATCGGCTCCCAGTTCACGATCACGAGGTGTGAGGCGAACTCCAGATGTGCCGCAGTTAGCAGTGCCCGTGCCATGAGGGTCTGCCCGCTCTCGTTCGGCTGGGAGACGTAATCGTCACTGCCGAGATCGGTGAGCAGGTGCGTGGCGTCCACGACGCAGATCACCGCGTCCAGTCTCACGGTCGGTAGTGCGGGATCGCCCGCGAGGGCGCCGATGAGCTCGGTGACCGAGACTTGCTCGGGGACGTCCACGACCGCACCCCTACCTGCACAAGGCCACCTCGCTCTGGCGGCCACCTCCTGCGCGACCTCGGTCGCGTCCGGCCGGAGGAAGGAGGCGATGGGGACGTGTCCGCTCGTCTCGGCCAGCTGTTTCGCGTACCGCGCGCGTTCGCGCGCGCACGCGCCGACCACCGCGATCACGTTCACCGTGTCCATCCGGCATCCCTCATCTCCTCGGCGACTCGACGCACGGATACTATGATAATGAAAACCATTATCAACAGGAAGGTGTTCACGTGAAGGTGCGGGCGTCCGTGAAGTCGTTGAAGAACCAGCCCGGCGCACAGGTCGTGCGCCGACGGGGAAAGGTCTACGTCATCAACAAGCTGAACCCGCGGTTCAAGGGCCGGCAGGGATGAGGCAACGGGTGGTGCACGATCGGCGATCGCGCACCACCCCCCAGCCGCGCGGGGCACTGGGGAAACCCGCAGCGCGGCCAGGAGACTCCGGGCATGTGCCATCGCGACCGGGGAGGTGTTCACCGGATCCCGCAGTCCTGGAGGATCTTGTAAAAATCCATAGTGGACTTGCAGCGCTGATCGTTATCGTCGATGTTCGCCAATGGTTCTTCGGGGCGGCCCCTGTATGGAAAGCGACTGGACGAGGGGGTCACGTTGGAGTGCTTCGGCGATGTCTGCGGGCTCTAGCGCGCTGTCCGCGAAATGCACTCCTGGGCTGATCTTCTCCTGGAGGACGGCTTCGGCGGTCAGTGCCGCGACCACGCCGCTGAGCTGGTACGGGTCGCAGGTGCGCAGTGTCAGCGACGGTGGCGCTCCGGTGGCGGTGGGGACGAGGGCGGTCAGCACGTAGTACGGGTCGCGCTCCCGCAGATCCGATTTCGCCGCCTGCGTCAGCAGTTCGATGTAGTCGTCCCGGAATTCGGGGTCGTCCGCCCAAGCCATCGCCAAGGTCGTCGGAATGGCCTCGGAGGCGTAGGCCGTGTAGAAGCGCAGTTCGTCGAGGCTGAGGTCCGCTGCCATTCGGGTGCTTTCGGTTGGCAGGAAGGGCATTGCGTCGACGGGCTCGGGAAAGCCGGCTGGCTGGACCGAGCGCAGCGGGGCCAGGCTCCGCGGGACCACGGCGCCACCTCGCCACAGGGCCAGCGATTCCCCGAAGTCGGGGCCCTGGGCGAGGAGGATGTCCGCGGCTGATGCCGGTGTCATGCCGACGGCGCCGCCGACGTGGATGTCCAGCCGGTCTCCAGGGCCGGCGATGAGCCGGGGGAGCAGTCCGGTCAGGCCTGGCATCAATCCTGCGGAGAAGACCGCTACGCGGTCGCCGAAGGTCGAGCCGAGCGCGCGGAAGGCGGGGACGTCTCCGGCGACGTCGACGTAGTGCGCGCCTGCTGCCGAAGCTGCCTTGGCGACGGTGTCGAGGATGCGGTAGGAGGGGCCGGCGCAGTTCAAGACGAGATGGGCGCCGGTGCAGAACTCCTCGAGGCTCTCCGTTTCATCGATGTCTACATAGGACAACTCGATCCCGGGCAGGTCGTCGTGCAAGGTGCCGCCTCGTGACGGATTGCGTCCGCCGACGCGGATTCGGGTGCAGCCGTGCTCGGAGAGCCTGCGGACCGCCGTGGCGCCGACTTCGCCGTAGCCGCCGAGCACGGCGATGAGCCGATCGGTCATCGTGCCCCTTCCGTAGACTGTTGGCTACAACGATAATCGTTTCCATTAGTTTCCGGCTAGAGGGAGCAACCGTGTACGACGTGATCGTGATCGGCGGTGGGCCCGCGGGGCTCAGCGCCGCGCTCGTGCTGGGCCGGCAGCGGCGCCGGGTGCTGGTCGCCGACGGCGGCCAGGTCCGCAACGCGCCAGCGGATGAAATGCACATGTACTTGAGTCGCGACGGGTTTTCGCCGCACGAGCTGTTGGCGCTGGGGCGGGCCGAGCTGGCCGCCTACCCCGGTGTCGAGCTGCGCCAGGACCAGGTCAGCTCCGTTTCCGGTGGCATCGACGATTTCAGCGTGGAGTTCGCCGACGGAAGCCGGGAACGGGCCCGGCGGTTGGTTCTGGCGACCGGCCAGGTGGACGAGCCCTACGACATCCCGGGCGTGCCGGAGCGCTTCGGTCGCAGCATCTTCCACTGCCCCTTCTGCCACGGCTGGGAGGCCACCGGCAAAACCCTTGCGGTGCTCGGCCGCGACGTCCCGCAGGTGATGCTGGGCCTGTACTTGGCTGATCGCTACAGCGACGACGTGGTGGTGGTGACCCACGGTGCGCACGAACTGCCGGACGAGGTGATCGCCAAGCTCTCGGCGCGCGGTGTCGAGGTGCGCACCGAGTCGCTGGCGAAGGTGACCGGGGAACTCGACGCGCTCCAGCTGCACTTCGCCGACGGTTCGGTGCTGGAGCGGCAGGCCGTGTTCCACCGCGCACCGACCAGGCAGCGCGCGTCGTTCGCCGCCGATCTCGGTTGTGCGATCCTGGACGACGGCTGCGTCCAGGTCGACGAGCTGCAGGCGACCACGGTTCCAGGTGTGTCGGCGGCCGGGGACATGGCCCGCGTTCCCGCGGTTCCGGACGCGCTGACCCTGGTCAGCCAAGCCGCGGCGGACGGTGTTCGAGCAGCCGTCTGGTTGGAGCAGGGCCTGTTCCGCGCCACGCTGGCCGACACGTGACGCGCTGAGGTCGTGGGGCGCGAACTGACGGGAATGCGCTTGCCCCCCACGACTGGTCTCGTCAGCGTTCGGGCGAGGCCAGCGCGGCGAGCCCGGAGATCGTCGGGGCTTCGAGGAAGTCCCGGACCGCCACCGCGATCCCCTTCTCCCGAGCGAGTTTTCCGAGGACTCGGACCGCCAGCAGGGAATCGCCGCCGAGGGCGAAGAAGTCGGCCGCGCGGTCGACCCCGCTGATGGCCAGCATCTCCTCCCACACCTCGGCGATCGTGCATTCCAGCTCGGTCCGCGGTGCACCGCTTTCCTCGGTGCGGTCCTGGCGCGCGTATCGGCCGACACGCGGCTCGTCGGATTCCGGTGCGTCCGCTGCTGAGGGCAGAGCCACCGGGGCGTTCCAGCTGCCGGGCTCGGCGAGCATTCGGGCGATGCCGGTCAGCTCGCGGAACATCCCGTCCACGGTGGCGGTGTCGAAGAGCTCGTCGACCAGGGAGAACACCAGGTACATCTCGTCGCCCAGCTCGAACATCCGCACTTCCAACGCCACCTGCGGGGTGCGCAGCTGCTGGTGGTGGTCGGCCATGTCGATGCGCCCCAGCGGGCCGGCGTTCTCCGGCACGCGCTCACCCATGGCCGCGTCCATCCCGAGCGTGCTCTGGAAGACGATGGGGGCGACCGGCCGGTGCGTGCCGCGCCGACGCCCCAGCTCGCGGGACACCTCGACGCCGCTGATCAGGTTGTGCGCCGCCGACTCGCCGAACCGTCGCTGGTTGTCGGCGGCCAGTTCGGCGAAGCTGGCGCCTTCGGCCAGCTCCACCGGGATCAGCATGGTGGAGGCGAACGCGCCGACGATCCGGTGCACGTCGGGGTGCAGCGGCAACCGGTTGAGCTGCAAGGAGTTCAGCAGCATCCGGCGGTGGCCGGCCTGGCGGGCCAGCACGATCGCGTAGGCGGTGAACATCGCCGCCGAGGGCGTCACCCCGTGGGCGGTGCACTGCTGCCGGAACGCCGCCCAGGTGTCGGCGTCCACCGTGGTCTGGCGGGTGCCCATCAGCTCCGGCCGCACCTCGCGCGGGTCGGCGACCAGCGGCAGGGCCGGTGGCAGGGGGAACTCGTCGAGGCGCTCGAACCACCAGTCGCGGTCGGCTTCCCAGGCGTCGGTGTCGGGCAAGCCGGACACCGAGGTGACGTAGTCGCCGTAGTCGACCTCCAGCGGGGGCAGCACCGCGTTCCAGTCGGCCACCAGCGCGAACAGGTCCCGGTAGAAGACGTTGGAGGACCAGCCGTCGATGATCAGCAGGCTCACCGCGTTGTGAAGCCGGGCCCGGTCGCCGGGCAGCAACGTCAGGCGCATCGCCACGCCCGGGCCGTGCGCGGGGTCTGGGCCGTTGGTGCTCATCTGCGACCGGATTGCGGCCACCGTCGCGTTGGCTTCCGTTGCGGACGCTTCGCGCAGGTCGACCACTTCGACGGTGGGCACGGCTTCCGGGTCGTCGGCGGGCAGGATGCGCTGCTGGCCGTCGTGCAGTACGCGGGCGCGCAGCGTGGGTTGGTGTTGCACGAGTCGGCGCAGCGCGTCCTGGAGCGCTTCGGGAGCTTCGTCGGGGTCGACGTCGGTGAGCCCGATGTCGACGTAGTGGTGCGCCGAACCGTAGGACAGCTCCCAGCCGTCCTGCTGCCCGACGAAGTAGCCCTGCTGCAACGGCAGCAGCGGGAACGGTGCGTTCGGGTCGGGCCGGCGGGCCACCTCGACCGGCAGTGCCCGATCGGTCGATCCCCCGGCGCTGCGCCGGGCGACAAGGTCGGCCAGTTCGGCGAGGGTGATCTCCACCCGGACGTCGGCAAGGGCGAGCGCCACGCCGAGCTTGCGGCGGACCAGGGCGGACATCCGCACGGCGAGCACGGAATCCCCGCCGAGGTTGAGGAAGCTCGAATCCGGCGGGACCTCGTCCAGGCCGAGCAGCTCGGACCAGATCTCGGCCAGCACGGTGCTCGTGTCGGGTTCGGTAGTCACAGTTGCTCCAGTTCGTCGGTTCGGGCGGCGAAGATGTGCTGGCCGAGTGCGGCGAGCGGATCGTTCGGCTCCGGCAGGTCGACCAGCGGGGTGAACCCGGTCGCGATCAGCTCGGCCAGCCACTCGTCGCGGGTCAGGAAGATGCGGTCGGTACCGGCCCGCACGTCGGTGGCACCGGGTTGCGGTTCGCCGTCGCGCGGGGACATCAGGAACTGCATCGACGTCATGGCCTGGTAGTGCTCCCGGCACGACTCGATGACCACGAGCAGCCCGCTGGGGGACAGCAGCTCGCGCAACCGCGCCAGTGCATGTCCGATGTGGACCGAGTTGTGCAGGACGTTCGCGGCCAGCACGACATCGGCGGAGCCCGGCTGCGCGGGAGTGGGGATGTTGATGTCGAAGATGCCGTAGCGGAGCCGGTCGCCGAAGCGCTGCCGGCCGGCGTCCAGGAAGAACTGCGAGACGTCGGTGTACAGGTAGTCCACGGACTCCTGGGCGAGTGCGGGCACCACGGCGGCGGTGGTACCGCCGACACCGGCGCCGAGCTCCAGCACGCGGAGCGGGGCGCGAACGTGTCGGCACTCTGCGCGGAGCAGCTCGACCGCTGCGGTGTTGAGGTAGTGGTTGATGACGTTGTCCTTGTAGGCGCCTTCGGCCGTCGTGAGGTCCCCGTCGGGGAACAAGAGGGCCTGCACGGAAACCTCGTCGCGGAGCAGGCGGGGGAGTTGGTCGATCGCGGACCGGAAGAACCGGGCCATTTCTGGGGGATACCCCAGGCCGCGCGCGGCTTCGTCCACCAGTGCGGTGGCCTCGGCGGCTTCAGTTCGTGGCACGGCGCGCAGGTCGTGCAGGAACCCGGTGGTGTCGTCCCGGCGCAGCAGACCCTCGTCCTGCAGGGCGGTGAGCCAGCGGCGCAGGATCCAGCGGTGCCGTGGTGCGACGCGCAGCCGGTCGGCGATCTGGTCCCAGCGGTGGCGGACTCCGGGCCGGAACAAGCCGTTGCGGCCGAGGGTGCGGGCCATCGCCAGCAGGGCGGCGTGGTCGAGCTGCCGCATGAAGCCGGGCAGTGCGGCGGTGTCGACCTCGTGGATCGCGGCCGCGGCGGAGCGCGCGACACGGGCCGGGGTGTCAGCGGGCATCTCGCCCTCCTGGCTCGACCGTGATCGGCACCGGCGGGTGGTCGCCCCGACGCAGTTCCCGTCGGGCGACTTCGGTGAGCCTGCGGCGGACGAATCCGTTCAGCGGCTCGTGCGCCGCGCCCGGACCCGCGATCTCCCGCACCGGTCGGGCGGCCGAGGTGGCGGGGGCGATGACTTCCAGCAGCCGCGGGTCGGCCGGGTCCAAACCGACCACGGCGTCCAGGTCCTCGATGGCGCGGTGCAGCTCGGCCGCGGTCGTCCCCGCATCGTGGCTGAGCAGCTGGTTGGGGATCTGCACGACTCTCACCGGTGAACCGTCGAGGCGGGCGCGCAGGGCGCCGATCCGATCGCGGGAGGGGAGGTCGGGCCAGCGGATCACGGTGGGTGCCGCGGCCGGGGTGGTGGGGTCGACGTGGAGCACCGCGTCGAAGCGGTAGCGGGTCAGTTCGGTGTCGGCGCGCATGGTTTTCGCGAAGGTGGCGATGCGGACCTCGCGGCCGGTCTCCGCCGCCAGCGCTGCCAGCAGGGCCGGGTCGAAGAGCAGTTCCTCGTCGCGGTCGGTCCGCTCGTCCAGCTCCGCGTCCGTGGCTGCCGCGTCGAGCCAGCGGTGGTGCTCGCGCAGCAGGCCGACGTGGCGGACGTCGCCGATGACCACGGTGCCGCCGGGCGCGACCAGGTCGATCGCGTCGTGCACGACCGCGCGGAGGTACTCGACGCTGGGGAAGCACTGCGTGACGGAGTTCAGCAGCACGCAGTCCGGCTGGGCCTGGGGGACCGCTGCGGCGATGGCATCGCGCACCCGCGGGGTGCGGAGCTCGTGCGCTGCGGCTGGCACGATCGCGGCGTTGTCCGGAGCAGCTGCGGACAACGTCCGAACCGCGTCGAGGGAGACGTCGGTTCCGACGTAGGCGTCGACGTGAGGGCGCAGGCGGTGCATGAGCATGCCCGTGCCGCAACCGAGTTCGAGCACCCATCGGGGTTTTGCGCGCAGCACGAGTTCAACGGTGTGGCGCAGCCAGTCCGTCATGTGCTCCACCGGGAAGGGCTCGCCGGTGTCCGACGCTCGCCAGCCGGACAGGTCCAGGTCGTCGGCATGCCGCCCGGAGGCCTGGGAGTAGGTCCAGTCGTAGACCTCGCTCCACTGGTCGAGGTGCTCGGTGAGCAATGCCCCCGGCGTTGGCCGCACGGCGAGCGCCGAGCGGGCGGGCACGAGCCGCACTGCCTCGCCGTCGACCTCGGCCGCGGCGATCCACGGGTGGGCGCTGAGGTGCTCGGCTGCCCGCCACAGCGCGGCGCTGTCGTGTGCGGGCACGGTGTCATCACCGGGCACGGGATTCCTCCGATCTGTCGGAACTGGTGGTGAGCAGGCCGCGTTGGTGCAGCCGGAGCGTGCGGTCGGCGCGGTCGGCGATCGTCCGGTCGTGGGTGACCAGCAGGACGGCCAGGCCGTCGGCGCGCAGCCGGTCGAGGAGGTCGAGCACGTCGTGGGCGGTGGCCTCGTCGAGTGCGGAGGTGATCTCGTCGGCCAGCAGCACGTCGGGCTCGGCGGCGAGCGCTCGCGCGAGGGCGGCGCGTTGACGTTGCCCTCCGGAGAGCTCGCGCGGAAAGCGCTTCGCGACGCCGTCGAGTCCCACCACGCGCAGCAGTACCTCAGCGCGTTCCCGCGCGATAGCGGGAGCAACGCCGTGCAGCACCTGCGCGGCCCGTGCGATCGCTCCGCCGATGCGGTGTGCAGGGTTCAACGCACCGGCGGGGTCTTGCGCGACGAACTGCACGGCCCTCAGCTGCGAGCGGGACCGCTGTTCGACGTGTCCTGGCAGGAGTTCGCCGCGCCAGGAGAGTTCGCCCGCATCGGCCGCGTGCAGGCCGGCCAGCGTCCGCAGCAGGGTGCTCTTGCCGCAACCGGACGGCCCCAGCACGGCGACGAATTCGTGCCGGCGGAGTTCGAAGGAACTGTCCTGGAGCAGCGGCGCCCCGCCCTGCGAGATCGTCACGTGGGATGCCGAGAGCACGGGCGCGTCCGATCTCACCGGGCTTGCTCGCACTGCGGTCGACCTCGCCGCTTGCCCGAACGAGATGATGCGGTCGCTCACCTTCGCCACGAACTCGCGGTCGTGCGAAACCAGCAGCGTCACCGAACGCCCGTCACCGCGCCGTTGCGCGATCGTCCGCACGACCAGGTCGAGCGCATCCGGGTCCAAGCCGGTCGTCGGTTCATCGAGCACCAGCAACGCCGGATCGCCTGCCAGCGCGCGGGCCAGGGCAACGCGTTGGGCTTGTCCACCGGAGAGCTGACGTGGGAACCGCCGCCCCAGCTCGGTGCTGTTCAGGCCGAGGTCGTCGAGCGTTTGCTCGGCGAGTCGCGCGTCCGGTGCTCCTTCAGCGACTGCGGAGTGCACGCGCTGCAACGGGTTCAGCGCCGCGGCGGGATCTTGGCCGACGATCCCCGCAAT
>NZ_JAQGLA010000122.1 GCF_027853915.1 Saccharopolyspora oryzae | reverse complement strand
GGCCCCCAAGAGATGATTGGGTTGACAGGCCAGATATGGAAGCACAGTAATGTGTGGAGTTGACTGGTGCTGATAGGCCGAGGACTTGTCCACAAGGATGTACTCGCACTCACTATATGGTGTCTGAGACAACAACCAGGTGGGGTTGTTAATTTCAGATGTGTGTCATCACCTGTGATGGCATCCCACAGTTTTCCTGCCCCTTTGTGTGGGTGGGTGTGAGGGTTGTCGGTGGCGATGGCGGGGAGGGTCCGCCCGGTCCCATTCCGAACCCGGTAGCTAAGCTCCCCAGCGCTGATGGTACTGCACTCGACAGGGTGTGGGAGAGTAAGACACCGCCGACACACTAATTGAGAAGGGGCCGACCGGACCCGTCCTTGCGGGACGGATCTCCGGTCGGCCTCTTCGTTTTTCCATGACCAGGTTCGCGCTGGATCATGACCGTGAGTTGCCCCCGCTCACATTCGGGAGGCGGCCCGCCACAGCTCACCAGAAGGTGGGTCTACGCTGGTGGGGACTTCAGTGTTTCTGCTTCAGGAGGTTCGGTGTCCGGTTCCGACGACAAGCGCGGCGACTTCCGCCGCGGGGCCGGTGCCGGCCGAAGCGGCCAGGGTGGCCGCGGGGGTTACGAGCGCCGGGGTTCGCAGGGCGGTCCGCGCCGCTACGACTCCCGGGACGACCGCGGAGGCTTCCGCAACGACCGCGATGACCGCGGTCGCGGCGGCTACCGCGACGACCGCCGGGGTCGGGACGACTTCGGTGGCCGCGGTCAGGACCGACGCGGTGGTTTCCGCCGTGACAACGACCGGCGTGACAACGACCGCCGCGATGACCGCGGAGGGTTCCGCCGGGACGACCGCGGGGGCTTCAACAAGGGCCGCGACGACCGCGGGCCGCGTCGTGACGACTTCCGGCGCGATGACCGGGACCGCAAGGACTTCCGCCGGGACGACCGGGGAGATCGCGGGGACTTCCGGCGCGACAACCGGGACCGTCGCGACGACCGGGGTGGACGCGACTTCCGTCGTGACGACCGGGGCGGCTTCCGCCGGGACGACCGGCGGGACAACGACCGGCGTGGTGGTTACGGACGTCGCGATGACCGCGGCTTCAACGACCGGCCCCGCCGTGATGACCGCGACTTCGGTGACCGGCCGCGTCGGGACGACCGGCGTGACGACCGCCCGCGTCGCGACGACCGCAGCCGCGACGACCGCCGGGACAACCGGCGCGACGACCGTCCGCGCCGGGACGGGGACCGCTTCGACCGTCGCGACAACCGACGTGATGACCGTCCGCGCCGGGACGACCGGCGTGACGATCGGCCGCGTCGCGATGACCGGGGCGACTCCGAGCAGCAGGTGAACGAAGCTGCCGAGGCGAAGAAGGCTGCGCCTGAGCTGCCCGAGGGGCTGGACCCCAAGGACCTCGACCCCGAGGTGCGTCGAGAGCTGCTCTCGGTGCCCAAGGGCCTGGCGGACTTGGTCGCGCTGCACCTCGTGGCTGCTGGTCAGCTGGTCGACACCGACGTGGAGAAGGCACTCGAGCACGCCCGCTACGCCCGGCTGAAGGCTTCCCGCCTCGCGTCGGTGCGCGAGGCCAACGGCCTGGCCGCGTACCTGGCTGGCGAGTGGAACGAGGCGCTGTCCGAGCTGCGCGCGGCTCGTCGCATGGCGGGTGGCCCCGGCCATCTCGCGATGATGGCGGACTGCGAGCGCGCGCTGGGCCGCCCCGAGCGCGCGGTCGAGATCGCCCGCAGCCAGGAGGCGACCCAGCTCGAGCAGGAGGACGCCGTCGAGCTGCGCATCGTGGCTGCCGGCGCGCGTCGGGACCTCGGTGAGGTCGAGGCCTCCGTCGTGAGCCTGCAGACCGCTGAGCTCGACCCGCAGCGGCAGGACCCGTGGAGCGCGCGGCTGTTCTACGCCTACGCCGACAACCTGCTGGCGGCCGGCCGCGAACGCGACGCCTTCACCTGGTTCGTGCACGCGGCGCACGCCGACGACGACGAGGAGACCGACGCTCCGGAGCGCCTGGAGGAGCTCGCCGAGAAGATCGGCGGCCCCGAGGTGGTCGAGGAGCTCGTGACCGAGGCCGAGGCCG
Organism: Saccharopolyspora oryzae; assembly: GCF_027853915.1. Taxonomy (GTDB): domain Bacteria; phylum Actinomycetota; class Actinomycetes; order Mycobacteriales; family Pseudonocardiaceae; genus Saccharopolyspora; species Saccharopolyspora oryzae. Next base: position 13,430 of record NZ_JAQGLA010000122.1, on the reverse strand, counting down.
CGGCCGGGATCTCCGACGAGGACGACGACGAGCTCGAGGACGACGCGGACGAGTCCGAAGAGGACAGCGCCGACGAGGACGCCTCGGACGACGAAACCTCGGACGAGGACGCGGAGAAGTCGGACGAGTCGGCGGCTGACGATGCCGACGCCGTCGAGCCCGCGAAGGGCGACGCCGAAGGGGGCGCGCGAGCGCAGTGAGCGGGACGCTGCTCGACGGCCACGACGTCGTGCTGTTCGACCTGGACGGCACGGTTTTCCGCGGCGGTGAACTGGTTCCCGGTGCCCTGGAGGCAGTCCGGGAAGTGCACCGCCGCGGTGTCGCGGTCCGCTACGTCACCAACAACGCGTCCAAGCCGGACCAGGCGGTCGCCGATCACCTCACCGGTCTCGGACTGCCCGCGGAGCGGGCCGAGGTGAGCACCAGCGCGCAGGCCGGTGCCGCGGTGCTGGCCGAGAAGTTGCCCGCCGGTTCGCGGGTGCTGGTGGTCGGTTCCGCCGCGTTGGTGTCCGAAGTGGACAAGGCCGGTCTGGTGCCGGTGTCGGACTTCGCCGACGATCCGGTCGCGGTGGTGCAGGGGCTGTCCACCGACATCGCCTACCGGGACCTCGCGGAGGCCTGCTTGGCGATCCGGGCTGGAGCGCTGTGGGTCGCGAGCAACGGTGACCGGACGCTGCCGACCGAACGCGGGCTGATGCCGGGCAACGGTTCGCTGGTCGCGCTGCTGCGCGCGGCGACCGACCAGGAGCCGCTGGTGGCCGGCAAGCCGGAGCGCCCGCTGCTGGATCGCGCTGTCTCGTCGGCGCGAGCCGAGTCGCCGCTGATGGTCGGCGACCGGTTGGACACCGACATCGCCGGCGCGGTCAACGCCGGGATGCCGTCGCTGATGGTCCTGACCGGGGTCAACACCCCGGCGGACCTGCTCGGCGCTCCGCCGGAGATGCGCCCGGACCACGTCGCCGCCGATCTGCGCGGGCTGCTGCAGGCTCCCGCCGAGGTGGCGATCGCGGCGCAGGACGGTTGGCAGGTCCGGGTCGACGACGACGGCCTGGAGCTCGCCGGATCCGATCAGCAGTCCGATGCCCTGGCCGCGCTGCGATCGCTGTGCTCGGCGTGGTGGGCCACTTCGTCCGGTCCGGTGGCGGTGCGCGGTGCGGACGAGCACGCGAAGGCCGCCTTGCGCGAGCTGGGCCTGGCCTGAGCGGCGGACGTCGCGGTGTCGCTGTCGGGGCGTTCGGATAGCGTGGGGACGTCGCCGCAGAGCGGTCGCGGCGTGATCGAGGGGAGCAGGAGCGGATGACCTCTCCGGGGCAGATGCCGAATCCCGCGATGCTGGCGCGCTCTGCCGACGACGGGCAGTCGGCGATCGCCGCCATCGGGACGGCGGTCGCCGCGCTCGACGAGGTGTCGGAGAGTCCCGTCGCCGAGCACGTCGAGCGATTCGAGGCGGTGCACGCCGCGCTGACCGACGCGCTGTCGAAGGCCGACCACCTCCTCTCCGGAACGACTGCACACAGGAGCTGACGCAGTGCCACGCAGGGCGCGGTTGGATGCCGAACTGGTTCGACGCGGGCTGGCGCGGTCCCGCGAGCACGCCTCCGAACTCGTCGACGCGGGTCGGGTGACCGTGCGCGGGATGGTGGCGCGCAAGTCCGCCACCGCGGTCGAGACCGACGCGCCGGTGGTGGTCACCGAGGACAAGGACGACCCGGGTTGGGCGTCGCGCGGTGCGCACAAGCTGTTGGGCGCGCTGGAAGCTTTCGAGCCGGAAGGGCTGACCGTCGCCGGGCGGCGGTGCTTGGACGCGGGCGCCTCGACCGGTGGGTTCACCGACGTGCTGCTGCGCCGCGAGGCGCGCGAGGTGGTGGCCGCCGACGTCGGCTACGGGCAGCTGGTCTGGAAGTTGCAGACCGACGAGCGGGTGCACATCCACGACCGCACCAACGTCCGCTCGCTCACCCCGGAGCTCATCGGCGGGCCGGTCGACCTGGTGGTGGCCGACCTGTCGTTCATCTCGCTGAAGCTGGTGCTCCCGGCGCTGGCGGCTTGCGCGACCGCGGAAGCCGACCTGGTGCCGATGGTCAAGCCGCAGTTCGAGGTCGGCAAGCAGCGGCTGGGCTCGGGCGGGGTCGTGCGCGATCCGGAGCTGCGGGCCGAAGCGGTGCTGGAGGTCGTGCAGGTCGCCGCTGAGAACGGTTTGGGGCTGCGGGGCGTGGTCGCCAGTCCGCTGCCGGGGCCGTCCGGAAACGTCGAGTACTTCCTGTGGCTGCGGCCGGGGGAGAAGACTGACGTGGAGGCCGCGGAAGCGCTGATCGCCGAAGCAGTCCGGCAGGGACCGCAGAACTCGGTGAAGAAGTAGACCGCAGTGGAGAACTCGCACCGGTGAAGGAGTGGGAGTTGACCCGAGAGGTGCTGCTGGTGGTGCACACCGGCAGACAGCACAACTTGCGCACCGCCGAGAAGGTCGCCGGGCAGCTGATCGGCGCCGGACTGCGGGTGCGAGCGCTGGCGGAAGAAGCGCCCGATCTCAACGCCGACTGCTACAGCAGGGTCGTGGCGCCCGGGCCGGAGGCGGCTGCGGGTACCGAGCTGGTGCTGGTGCTCGGCGGCGACGGCACCTTGCTGCGCGCGGCGGAGCTGGCGCGGATGGCCGGTGTTCCGGTGTTCGGCGTGAACCTGGGCCGGGTCGGGTTCCTGGCCGGTGCCGATTCCGATGCGCTGGACGAGGCGCTGGCCGCCGTGGTCGAGGGCCGGTACCACGTCGAGGAGCGGATGACGATCGAGGTCACCGCGAAGCTCGACGGCCAGGTCCTGGCCAGCACCTGGGCGCTCAACGAGGCCAGTGTGGAGAAGAGCAGCCGGGAGCGGATCCTGGACGTCGTCGTGGAGGTCGACGGCCACCCGGTGTCGGCGTTCGGCTGCGACGGGGTGCTGTGCTCGACGCCGACCGGGTCCACGGCGTACGCGTTCTCCGCCGGGGGACCGGTGGTGTGGCCGGAGGTCCAGGCGCTGCTGGTCGTGCCGAGCAATGCGCACGCGCTGTTCGCCCGGCCGCTGGTGGTGTCGCGGGAATCGCTGGTGGCGGTGGAGATCGACCAGCACGGTCACCACGCGGTGCTCAGCTGCGACGGGCAGCGGCACTTCGACCTGCCGCCCGGGTCTCGGGTGGAGGTCGTGGCGGGGGACAGCCCGCTGCGCCTGGTGCGGCTGCACGACACCGCTTTCACCGATCGCCTGGTGCACAAGTTCGAGCTGCCGGTGCAGGGCTGGCGGGGACCGGCCCGCGTCAAGCGGGACTGAACGGGCGGGCCTGCGCTGGGGCGAGTTGTGCATTTCGTTATTCCCAGCGGGGCGTCGGCCGTCCGGGCGTGCCAGTAGGGTGCTTGATGTGTTGGCGGAGATGCGCATCCAGGGACTGGGCGTCATCGACGACGCCACGCTCGCACTGCACCAGGGGTTGACCGTGGTCACCGGTGAGACCGGGGCCGGCAAGACGATGGTGGTCACCGGGCTGCACCTGCTCGGCGGCGGTCGGGCCGATGCGTCCCGGGTCCGCTCCGGTGCGAAGCGTGCTGTCGTGGAGGGCCGGTTCCAGACGACGACCGACTCACCAGCGGCGAAGGTCGCTTCCGAGGCCGGGGCCGAACCCGACGACGACGGGAGCTTGATCGCCATCCGCACGGTCGCCGCCGATGGTCGTTCCCGCGCCCACCTCGGGGGCCGTTCGGTTCCGAACGCCTTGCTGTCCGAGCTGGCCGAGCAGGTGCTGGCGGTGCACGGGCAGAACGACCAGCTGCGGTTGCTGCGGCCCGGCGAGCAGCGCGCGGTGCTCGACCGCTTCGCCGGGGATCCCGTGCTGCAGGTGCTCGCGAACTACCAGCGGGTGCGCGCCGATTGGGCGGAAGCGGTGCGGGAGCTGACCGAGCGCACCGAGCGATCCCGGGAACTGGCGCGGGAAGCGGACCTGCTGCGGCACGGGCTGAGCGAGATCGAGGCGGTCGCACCGGAACCGGGCGAGGACGTCGCCCTGGTGGACGAGGCCCGGCGGTTGGCCGATGCGGACCAGCTGCGGGAGACCGCTGCGGGTGCTCAGCTGGCGCTGACCGGTGCGGCGGACGGTGATCCGGACGCGCCCGGTGCAATCGGGTTGATCGGGGAGGCGCGGCGGCGCCTGTCCGCTGCCGAGGATCCTGCGCTGCGCGAGCTCGAGTCGCGCGTGGGCGAAGCCGTGGCGGTGCTCGCGGACGTCGGTGGTGAGCTCGGCAGCTACCTGGACCGGCTGGACGCCGATCCGGCGCGCTTGGAGCAGGTGCTGGCGCGGCAGTCCGAGCTCAAGCAGCTGACGAAGAAGTACGCGGCGGACGTGGACGGCGTTCTGGAGTGGGCGGAGGACGCCCGCGCCCGACTGTCCGGAATGGACACTTCCGAGGAAGCGCTGGCGGCGCTGGCCGCGCGTCGCGACGAGCTCGCCGCGGAACTGGCCGAGCTCGCCGTCGAGCTGACCGAAGCGCGGCAGGAGGCCGCGGTCGGGCTCTCGGCTGCGGTGTCCGAGGAGCTGGACGGTCTGGCCATGGCGCAGGCCCGGCTCGAGGTCGTGGTCCAGCCGAAGTCGGCCGAGGCCGGCGATCCGAACGCGTTGCAGGTGCGGGGCAAGAGCGTGCACGCGGGCCCGGAGGGCGTGGACGAGGTCGAGCTCCAGCTGATCGCGCACTCCGGCGCGCCGGCGCTGCCGATCCACAAGGGCGCCTCCGGTGGTGAGCTGTCCCGGGTGATGCTGGCGCTGGAGGTCGTGCTGGCCGACGCCGACACCGTGCCCACGCTGGTCTTCGACGAGGTCGACGCCGGGGTCGGCGGTCGTGCCGCGGTGGAGATCGGGCGGCGGTTGGCGCGGTTGGCCCGCACCCACCAGGTCGTGGTCGTCACGCACCTGCCGCAGGTCGCCGCCTACGCCGACCGGCACCTGGTGGTGGACAAGGGGAGCGCCGACGGCGGGCTGACCAAGAGCGACGTGCGGGTGGTGGCCGACGAGCGGCGAGTGGTCGAGCTGGCGCGGATGCTGGCCGGGATGGACTCCACCGAGACCGGTCGCGCGCACGCCGAGGAGCTGCTGAACACCGCGACCGCGTACAAGCTGGCCCAGGAGCGCTTCCGGCGGAAGAAGCCGGTCAAGAAGAAGGCGAAGAGCGCGAAGTAGCCGGAAAACCGGCTGAATTTCCCGCTGGGCTATTTGGCCGAACATTTTCTGCTCCGGGTGGACCAGAGGTCTCGGCGTGGCGGACCGACTTCGGGTGATCGGTTTGTCACCATCGGTGCATGAAACTCAGCGGTCTGCTTGCTCGCCAGCAGGGCAACCTGCCCGGCCTGGTCGGGGTCGCCCGGATCGAGCGCCGCTCGGACGACGTGCTGCGCCGGGTGCGCACCGGCGACATCGCGGTGATCGACCACGCCGACCTGGACCGGCGCACGGCTGAAGCGCTGGTCTCGGCCGGTGTGGTCGGGGTGGTCAACGCCGCGCCGTCGATCTCCGGGCGCTACCCGAACCTCGGGCCCGAGGTGCTGCTGTCGGCCGGGATCGTGCTGGTCGACGGGGTCGGTGCCGAGCTCGCGCGCCAGATCAAGGACGGCGCGAAGATCCGGCTGCACGAGGGCGGGGTGTTCGTCGGCGAGCGGGAGGTCGGCCGCGGGACGGCGCAGGACGCCGATTCGGTCGCGGACCTGCTCATCGAGGCCAAGGCCGGGATGTCGGCGCAGCTGGAGGCGTTCTCCGCGAACACCATCGAGTTCCTGCGCCGGGAGCGGACGCTCATCCTGGACGGCATCGGCGTGCCGGAGCTGAGCATGTCGCTGGAGGACCGGCAGGTCCTCGTGCTGGCGCCGGGCTACGGCCACGCCGACGACCTCAAGCGGCTGCGCAAGTACATCCGCGAGTACCGGCCGGTGCTGATCGGCGTCGAGTCCGGGGCGGACGTGCTGCGCGAGGCCGGGTACAAGCCGGACATCATCGTGGCCGATCCGGACATCATCAGCACCGACACCCTCAAGTGCGGTGCCGAGCTGGTGATCCCCGCGCACCTGGACGGGCACGCTCCCGGGCTGGAGCGCATACAGGACCTCGGCATCGGCGCGGTGACCTTCCCGGCTTCCGGCAACCCGGAGGACCTGGCGCTGCTGCTGGCCGACGCGCACAAGGCGAGCCTGGTGGTCACGGTCGGCTTCCACGCGACGCTCGGCGAGTTCCTGGACAGCGGGCGCTCCGGTTCCAACCCGTCGACCTTCCTGACCCGGCTGCGGATGGGCAGCAAGATCATCGACGGGCGGGCGGTGGCCGCGCTGCAGCGCAGCCGGACGCCGACCAGCGCCGTCGTGCTGATGATCGTCGCGGTGCTGCTGGTGGTGGTCGTGGCGCTGCTGGTCTCCGGTCTGGGCACCGCATTCATGAACGTTCTCGCCGACACCGGCGGCCAGGTGGCGGCATACTTCAAGGGGCTTTTCACGTGATCTCGATGCGGTATCACATCGTGTCGATCGCCGCGGTCTTCCTCGCGCTGGCGGTCGGTGTGGTGCTCGGTTCGACCTCGATGAGCGACCGGCTGCTGGCCGGGGTCGGCGACGAGCGGGATTCGCTGCAGGGGCAGGTCGAGCGGCTCAACGCCGAGCGCACCGACCTCAAGGCGCAGGTCGCGGCCGCCGAGCAGTTCAACTCCGCGGTGGGGCCGATGGCCGTGCAGGGCCAGCTGGCGCAGCGCAGCGTGGTGCTCATCAGCTCGGCGGACGTGCCCGACCAGCAGCGGGAGGCGGTGTCGCAGCTGCTGCGCGACGCGGGCGCGGACCTGACCGGCGACGTGCGCCTGGGCGAGGGGTTCGCCGACCCGGACCGGGCCGACCAGCTGCGCCGCGTGGTCACCGAGCTGCTGCCCGCCGGGGTCCAGCTGCCCACGGCGGCCGACCCGGGCACCCTCGCCGGCGGCCTGATCGGCCCGCTGTCCCTGCTCAACCCGCAGACCGGGCAGCCGCAGACCGGTGACCCGGAGCGGGCTGCCGCGTTCTCGGGGCTGTCCGAAGGCGGCTTCGCCACCGCCTCGCCGGGGTTGCGGCCCGCGCAGCTGGCGGTGGTGCTGACCGGCGGTCGCATCGAGGGCGACAGCGCCGGGGACAAGGCGGCGACGCTGGCCCGGTTCGCCACCCAGATCGACCGCGCCGGGCAGGGCGCGGTGCTGGCCGGCGAGCTCGGTTCGGCCGACGGCACCGGGCCGGTCGGCGTGGTGCGGGCCGACCCGTCGATCGCGTCGAACCTGTCCACCGTGGACAACGCCGACAGCGCCTCGGGCCGGGTGGCGATCGTGATGGCCCTGCGCGAGCAGGCCGACCGGCAGGCGGGTCACTACGGAGTGGCGAGCAGCGCACAGGGACCGGTGCCGAGCACCCGCGGCTGAGCGGATCGGAGATCATCCGCCCGGATGGCGGTTGACCAGGACCTTCGGCAGTGGATCAGCAGTGGGGGTCACGGTGCGCGGCTCGGCTGACGTGCGTTAGGCTGGAATTCCGTGGGAGCGACGGATCCAGCCGTCCTGCCAGTGCAGAAATCCAGCCAGGCGACGGCTTGACCACGGGGAGCATTTGTTGGCGCCGCAAGCACGCACGATCAAGCACGTGTTCGTCACGGGAGGCGTTGCCTCCTCGTTGGGCAAGGGACTCACGGCCTCCAGCCTGGGCGAATTGCTGACCTCCCGCGGTCTGCGGGTGACGATGCAGAAGCTCGACCCCTACCTGAACGTCGACCCGGGAACGATGAACCCGTTCCAGCACGGCGAGGTGTTCGTCACCGAGGACGGTGCGGAGACCGACCTCGACATCGGGCACTACGAGCGGTTCCTGGACCGCGACCTGACCCGCAACGCCAACGTGACGACCGGCCAGGTGTACTCCGCGGTCATCGCCAAGGAGCGCCGCGGTGAGTACCTGGGCGACACGGTCCAGGTCATCCCGCACATCACCGACCAGATCAAGGCGCGGATCCGCGCGATGGCCGAGCCCGACGAGGACGGCCGCACCCCCGACGTGGTGATCACCGAGGTCGGCGGCACCGTCGGCGACATCGAGTCGCTGCCGTTCCTGGAGGCCTGCCGCCAGGTCCGCCACGACGTCGGCCGGGACAACTGCTTCTTCCTGCACGTCTCGCTGGTGCCGTACCTGGCGCCGTCGGGCGAGCTGAAGACCAAGCCGACCCAGCACTCGGTGGCCGCGCTGCGCAACATCGGCATCCAGCCCGACGCGCTGGTGTGCCGCTCCGACCGGGACCTGCCGGAGGACCTCAAGCGCAAGATCGCGCTGATGTGCGACGTCGACACCGACGGCGTGGTGGCCTGCCCGGACGCGCCGTCGATCTACGACATCCCGCGCGTGCTGCACAGCGAGGGCTTGGACGCCTACATGGTGCGGCGGCTCGGCCTGCCGTTCCGCGACGTGGACTGGTCGGTGTGGGGCGACCTGCTGGACCGGGTGCACAACCCGTCCGAGAAGGTGCGCATCGCGCTGGTCGGCAAGTACGTCGACCTGCCCGACGCCTACCTGTCGGTGACCGAGGCGCTGCGCGCCGGTGGTTTCGCGCACCGCGCCAAGGTGGAGATCACCTGGGTCGGTTCGGACACCTGCGAGACCGATTCCGGTGCCGCGCAGGCGCTGTCCGGCATGGACGGCGTGATGATCCCCGGCGGCTTCGGCGTGCGCGGCATCGAGGGCAAGCTCGGCGCCATCCGCTACGCCCGCACCCACGGCATCCCGGCGCTCGGGTTGTGCCTGGGCCTGCAGTGCATGGTGATCGAGGCGGCCCGGTCGCTGGCCGGGCTGGAGCAGGCCAACTCCGCGGAGTTTGAGGAGTCCTGCAAGCACCCGGTGATCAGCACCATGGCCGACCAGACCGACGTGGTCTCCGGTGACCGGGACATGGGCGGCACCATGCGCCTGGGCTCCTACCCGGCGAAGCTGCGCGCCGACTCGATCGTGGCCGAGGCCTACGGTTCGACCGAGGTGGACGAGCGGCACCGCCACCGCTACGAGGTGAACAACGCCTACCGCGACCGGCTGAGCAAGGCCGGCCTGGTGTTCTCCGGCACCTCGCCGGACGGCCGCCTGGTGGAGTTCGTGGAGCTGGCGCGCGAGGAGCACCCGTTCTTCGTGGGCACGCAGGCGCACCCGGAGCTGAAGAGCCGTCCGACGCGTCCGCACCCGCTGTTCGCCGCGTTCGTGAAGGCCGCGCTGGACTACCGCGCCGCCGAGCGGCTGCCGGTCGAGTTCGAGCCGGTCGAGGAGCCCGCGCCGAGCGCGTGACCCGCTGATCGTCGAAGCGCCGCCTGGTCGTGTCCGGACCGGGCGGCGCTTCGCCGTTCGCGGGGTGCGTTGTCCTCGACGTTCGCCGGGTCGTGCCGGTCGGATCTAGGGTGGGCGGGTGGACATGACGGGAAGCGGTGTCGCGCGCACCAACGGCGAGCACGAGTTCACCACCCTGGCCAGCGAGGACGTCTACGTCGGCAAGATCCTCGCGTTGCGGGCCGACGAGGTCGGGATGCCCGGTGGCGGGCATGCGCGGCGCGAGGTCGTCGAGCACCTCGGTGCGGTGGCCGTGGTCGCGATCGACGAGCAGGACCAGGTGGTGCTGCTGCACCAGTACCGCTACCCGGTGGGGCGGCGGCTCTGGGAACTGCCCGCGGGTTTGCTGGACGTCGCCGGGGAGGACCCGGTGCGGACCGCGCAGCGGGAGCTGGTCGAAGAGGCCGGGGTCGCCGCGGCGGACTGGTCGGTCCTGGTGGACGTCGTGTCCTCGCCCGGCTTCACCGACGAGAGCATCCGGATCTTCCTGGCCACCGGACTGTCCGATGTGGACCGGCCGGAGGCGGTGGGGGACGAGGAGGCCGATCTGGTGATCCGGCGCGTGCCGTTCGCCGAAGCGGTCGACATGGTGCTTGCCGGGGAGATCGTGAACGCTCCGACGGTGTCGGGGCTGCTCGCCGCCCGAGCGGTGCGCGACGGTGCTCGTTCGGCCCGGCCCGTCGACGCCGAGTGGACGGACCGGCCGCAGCGGTTCCGCCGCCGGTTGTCCCGGTGAAGGGGCTCGAAGAACTGCCGTCCGAGCTGCGCGAAGCGATCGGCGGCTACCTCGACCACCTCGCGGTGGAGCGCGGGACCGCGCGCAGCACGCTGGACTCCTACGCCCGGGATCTGCGCCGGTACGGGGAATTCCTGGTCGGTGCGGGGATCTCCGGGCTCGCCGATGTGCGCACCCAGCACCTCTCGGACTTCCTGGCCGAACTCCGGGAAGGCACCGAGGAGCGGCCGCCGCTCGCGTCGTCGTCGGCGGCGCGGGCTCTGGTCGCGGCTCGCGGGCTGCACAAGTTCGCGTACGCCGAGGGGAAGCTCGCGGTCGACGTGGCGCGCGAGGTCGCGCCGCCGAGCCTGCCCAAGCGGTTGCCGAAAGCGCTGTCCATCGGCGACGTCGGGACGCTGCTCGAGCACGCCGGGGGAGACGACGCCAAAGGGCTGCGGGACCAGGCGCTGCTGGAACTGCTGTACTCGACCGGCGCGCGGATCTCCGAAGCCGTCGGCCTGGACCTCGACGACGTCGACCGCACCGACCGCACCGTTCGGCTCGACGGCAAGGGAGGTCGCCAGCGGCTGGTGCCGGTCGGTCGTCCAGCGCTGGAAGCGCTCGACGCCTACTTGGTGCGCGCGCGGCCCGCGCTGGTCGCGCGGGGGCGGGGAAGCGCGGCGATCTTCGTGAACTCGCGCGGTGGCAGGCTTTCCCGGCAGAGCGCGTGGAACGCGTTGAAGACCGCGGCGAAGCGCGCCGGGATCGGCGGAGATGTTTCTCCCCACGTGCTGCGGCATTCCTTCGCCACGCACCTGATGGAAGGTGGCGCGGACGTCCGCGTGGTGCAGGAACTGCTCGGCCACGCCTCGGTGACCACGACCCAGGTCTACACGCTGGTCACCGTGAACGCGCTGCGCGAGGTCTACGCGACGGCCCACCCCCGCGCACACGCTTCGGGGTGAGTTGAGCGCGTTGCGGGTGCGGCGCGGGCGCATTGGCGGTAGACGTTGATCACACGGAGATCACAAAGAACTTCGGACACCTCGGCGAGGCACGTTGCCGCTGGTCGTGAATGCCACTTAGGCTGCCGTTGATCGCCACCGGTACAAAAGGAGTCTGATCGCCATGTCGCTACCGCAGCCCGCCGCCGACGGGCGGTCCCGGGGCGCGGTCGACCTGAGCATCGCCCCCGAGACGACGGGACACGCGGACGGCGCTGGTCTGGCGCCGAATTCCCGCGATCTCGGCCCCACCGGTCGACCGCTCCGGCGCATCCCGGAACCGCCGCTGCTGGACCGGCACGGTCCCGCCGCCGTGCTCGCGATGTGCAACCAGAAGGGCGGGGTGGGCAAGACCACGTCCACCATCAACCTCGGTGCATCCCTGGCGGAGTACGGACGCCGGGTGCTGCTGGTGGACTTCGATCCGCAGGGCGCGCTCTCGGTCGGCCTCGGCGTCCAGCCCCACCAGCTGGACCAGACGATCTACAACGTGATCATGGAGCGCTCGGTCAACGTCCAGGACGTGGTGCGCCGGACCACCGTCGAGGGCATGGACCTGCTGCCCAGCAACATCGACCTGTCCGCGGCCGAGGTGCAGCTGGTGGCCGAGGTCGGCCGGGAGCAGACCCTGCACCGGGTGCTCTACCCCGCGCTGGCCGACTACGACTACATCCTGGTGGACTGCCAGCCGTCGCTGGGCCTGCTGACGGTCAACGCGCTGGCCGCCGCCGACGGCGTGATCATCCCGTTGGAGTGCGAGTTCTTCAGCCTGCGCGGGGTGGCGTTGCTGATCGACACCATCGAGAAGGTGCGGGAGCGGCTGAACCCGAAGCTGGAGATCAGCGGAATACTGGCCACCATGTTCGACCCGCGCACGCTGCACTCCCGCGAGGTCATGGCCCGCGTGGTGGAGGCGTTCGGCGACGTCGTGTTCGACTCGGTGATCAACCGCACGGTCCGGTTCCCGGAGACCACGGTCGCCGGGGAGCCGATCACCAGGTGGGCGCCGCGGTCGGCCGGGGCCCAGGCCTACCGGGCGCTGGCCCGCGAGGTGATCGCCAGATGACTCGGCGGGCCGCCCTGCCCGGAGCCGCCGAACTGTTCCGTACTACTGTTCCTCGAGCGGATCACGCCGCCGCACCGGAACCGGAGCCGGCCGCACCCGCCCGTTCCGGGCGGTCCGAGCGGTCCGGATCGGGTCGGCGCAAGCACGACGCGAAGATCACCGTGTACGTCTCCGACGAGGAGTTGCTGGGCTTGGAGCAGGCGCGACTGGCATTGCGGGCCGACCACGGCATCGCCGTGGACCGGGGTCGAGTGGTGCGGGAAGCGGTTGCGCTGGTGCTGGCCGACCTCGACGAGCGGGGTGCTGATTCGGAGCTGGTCCGCCGCCTGCGGGAGTCCGGCGAGTGACCGAACCCGCTGCCGAGGAGGAGCAGGTACCCGGGGATTCCGGCAGCAGCGGCAAGTTCACCGTCCGCCTGGAGAACTTCGAAGGCCCCTTCGACCTGCTGCTGCAGCTGATCTCGCAGCACCAGCTGGACGTCACCGAGGTGGCGTTGCACAAGGTCACCGACGAGTTCATCGCCTACACCCGAGCGCTGGGCGAGCAGTGGGACCTCGACGAGACCACCGAGTTCCTGCTGATCGCCGCGACCCTGCTCGACCTCAAAGCGGCCCGGCTGCTGCCCGCGGCCGACGTGGAGGACGAGGCCGACCTGGCGCTGCTGGAAGCCCGCGACCTGCTGTTCGCGCGGCTGCTGCAGTACCGCGCGTACAAGCAGGTGGCGGCGCTGTTCGGCGAGCTCGAAGCCGGGGCGCTGCGGCGCTACCCGCGCTCGGTGTCGTTGGAGGAGCGCTTCGAGAACCTGCTGCCGGAAGTGCAGATCGGGGTCGAGGCGCAGCGGTTCGCCGAGGTCGCGGCCGCGGTGTTCCGGCCGAAGCCGCCGCCCACCGTGTCGCTGGACCACATCCACCAGCACGGGGTTTCGGTCCGCGAGCACGCGGCGCTGCTGCGGGTGCGGTTGGCGGAGAAGGGCAGCGCCACCTTCTCGGAGCTGACCTCGGACTGCGGGCACACCGTCGAGGTGGTGGCCAGGTTCTTGGCGCTGCTGGAGCTCTACCGCGAGAAGGTGCTGCAGTTCGAGCAGGAGACGCCGCTGGGCGAACTGGTCGTGCGGTGGGTGGGCGGCAGCGTCGACCAGGCGAAGGTCGATGCCGAGGCGCAGCGCGCCAGCGCAGAGGAAGAGGAGTACGGATGAGCGGCGAGTTGGAGCCGCAGCAGCCCGCGGTCGAGGACTTGGCGGAGCCCGTGGCCGAGCCCGAAACGCCGGGCGAGGCGGAGG
>NZ_JAQGLA010000121.1 GCF_027853915.1 Saccharopolyspora oryzae | reverse complement strand
GCGTAACAGTGTTCGAACACTGTTACGCACTCACGACCTTTACAGGCGCAGGTGGTGGCGACCGGTTGGGTGGTCGTCGGGGTCGACGTCCGGGAACTTTGGTTGGGGCGGTTCTGGGGATATGGCGTGGTTTTCGGCTTCGATGGCGGCTATGAGGTGCCAGACCGTGTACTCGCCTTCTCCTGTTCCTGCGTGTTGGCCTGTGGCGACGGTCAGGGTCGGGATCGGGACTTGGGTGATCAGCAGGGCGAGGATCAGGACGTTGAACAGGATGAAAGTGCTGATCTGGATCCAGAACACGAGGAATTGTTTCCTTTCTAAATTTCCCTAAATTTGGAACTCACTGGGACGGCGAGCGCTCAGGGACGGTCGGCGAGGATTCGCCAGCAGGTCATGCAGGATTTTTCACGTATCCAGTCCACTTCAGACCGGCCATGCAGCTCGGTTGCTTCGGCTTCTGCTCCGCAGTACGCCTCGACCTTCTGATCCTGCGGGGATTTCGTTGCTGCTATTGGGAAAGCGTGTCGGCCTCCGGTGACCGGACGCCAGACGTAGGTCAAGTAGCTCGACATCCCGACTCCTTTCGGGGTTCTGACGTCGATGAGACAGTCCAAAAAACTTTCACGCAATCTTGTTCACCGCTTTGTGTAATAGCGCTGTCTCAGACCCTGAAATAGCGTGGGCATATGACAACTGCACGTTCACGTGGACTTGGCGCAGAAGTACGCAAATTGCGAAAGGACGCCGGGCTGAAGCTCGAAGAGCTGGCGGATCAATGCGGTTGGTCGCGTGCGACGTTCGGCCGCATCGAGGCCGGCGACAAGATCCTCACCGGTACCGAGCTCGCGATCATCCTCGGAACCCTTGGCATTAAAGGGAATGAGCGCAAGCGGCTGCTCGAACTCGCCAGCGACGCGCACAAGACCCACTGGTGGGAAGTCGGCTACACCGAGCTTCCTTCCCAGCTTGTCTCACTGCTTGAGTTTGAGCGCACAGCCACCAAGATCACCGACGTAGCCCTAGGCTTCGTCCCCGGTCTCCTGCAAACAGCCGACTACGCTCGCGCTGTCATCTCGACCGGTGGCGTCTCAGAGAAAGCCCTCGAATCGAGAGTTTCGCTGCGCCTCGGAAGGCAAAGCGTGCTGACACGTAAGAACCCTGTCAAGCTGCACGCCTTGATCGACGAAGCGGTCGTGCAGCGCCCGGTCGGTGGCGAAGCGGTGATGGCCGAGCAGCTTCGGCATCTGGTCCGCGTCAGCGAACGACCTCACGTGACGATCCAGGTGGTTCCGTTCAGCGCCGGAGAACACTGCGGCCTCAACGGAAGCAACATGATCCTCGAGTTCCACCGCCAACGTCCGATCGTCCATCTGGAGCACCGTCGTTCGGCAATCTTCCTCGATGACCCGGAGGACACCTTCCTGTTCAGCAAAGCCGCAACTAGTGTTGCAGAGGCAGCTCTGAGCCCGACTGCCTCTATCGAGCTCATCTCGTCTCGGGCCAAGACGTTGGAGGCGTGCGATGAATCAGCTAACTGACTGGCGGAAGTCCAGCTACAGCGGCGTCGAAACCAACTGCGTCGAGGTCGGCGCCGGTGTTGAGGTCATCGGGGTTCGGGACACCAAGGACCGTGATGGCGGGACGCTCGTGTTCCAGCCTCAGACCTGGAGCAGCTTCTTACGCGCCCTGAAGGCTGATCAGCTGGGCTGATCAGCGCAGCAGGGTTGCCGCTTCCGGGTCCGCTAGGAGGGCTGCCAGGGCGAAGCGTTCGCGCCAGTTTCCCGAGGCCCAGGCGAGGGCTCGGGCCAGACCGTCCGGGGTTCGCTCCGCGTGGGTTCGGCCTGTCGGCTCCACCCACCAGTGGACCCGGTGCTCTCCCGCCGACGAGCGGACCCGGAGGCCGTCGTGGAGGGTGATCTCGCCTGGCGGCAGCGGGATTCCGAGGATTTCGCAGGCCGCCGGGACTCGGGCGACGTCGGGCCAGCGCTGGGTCCGGCCTTCGCCGACCACCTGCATGGTGTTCTCGTCCGAGGCCAGCGGGAGGTCCAGGAGCTCCGCGAGGGCTTCGGCGTCGAAGCAGTCCGGGCTGCCGCCGGCGATCACCAGCGGGGCCTCCAGGACGCCCAGCATCCACGGTTCGTCGAGCACTACCGCTCGGCCGGTGCTGACCACCGCGCCGGACACCGAACGCACCGTCTCCGGCGGGTCCAGGTCGGACGGGTCGATCGTCCGGCACGCCACCGCGTCCGCCAACGCCTGGTGCGCGCGCAGCGCAGTCCCAGCGCGCACAGTGCGCTCCGGGTCGCCTAGGCGCTCCAGCAGGTCCGCGGCGTCGTCAGCGTCCTCGACGACGAGCTCGTCGCGCACGCCCGCGAGGCGCAGGTGCTCCGCGTCCAAGCCGACATCGGGCACCGGGTCGTACAGGCCGGACAGGTCTTCGGCTTCCGGGAGTCGCCAGGTCCGCGGCGCAGCGCCACCGAGCACCGCGTAGCGCTCGATCCACCAGGACGAGTAGTTGCGCGGTTCTCGCAGCGCACGCAGGGTTTCCGGGTTGCGGACCAGCAGGCGCAGCGCGGCGGGCCACGCGTCGTCGGCGACCAGGTCCAGGTCGCGGATGCCGACGAACCTCGGCGGCGGCCAGCTCTCCGGCTGCGCCGCCTCCTGCTCGGCCCACCACAGGTGGACGTCCTGGAAGTCCTCGTCGGGCTCCAGCGGATCCTCTTCGACCTGGACCGCGAAGTCGTCCAGCACGCCGATCGAGCGCAGCAGCTCCGTCGACCACTCGGCGGCGAAGTCCTCGTCGAGCACGGCCAGCGGCGCGTCCTCGCCGACGAACTCGCTGTCCAGCACCTCCAGCAGCGCCGCGTCCGGCAGCAGCAGCTCGTCCGCGCGGCGGAAGTCCCCGTACGCGTCGGGCAGCGCCAGCGCGCCGATCCACTCGCGCGGCTGGGTGTTGGCGACGAGCTGCAGCACCGCCTCGGCCAGCGGGCGCACGTCGACACCGGAGCGCGCGTCGGAAACGCTGCTGCGCACGGCCTCTTCCAACGGCGGCGCGTCGAGCAGTTCCGCTGGTCCGGCCGGGTGCGCGCCCAGCTTCTCCAGCAGCGGGTGCGTGGCGTCGGGATGGGCGATGCGCAGGCCGGAGATGTCCAGTGTGGACAGCACGGCGGCCGGGTCGGGGTCGGCGTCGCGGTGGCTGAGCAGCACGTCGCGCACACCGCTGACGGTGCGACCGTCGGCCAGCGGCACGGGCAGCGCGGTGAACTCCTCGCGCGCCGCCGGGTCCGCGCCTTCGATCGGCGTCAACGCGTCGTAGAGCCGGAACCACCACTGCGGCTCGCGGTGCAAGCCGGTGACGGCCTCCACGATCTCCGCCGCGGCCAGCCGCCGGACCTCCAGCACGTGCAGCGACCTGCGGTGACGCGCATCGGCGAGGTCTGCGCTCAGCAGGCCGGGCACGACGTCGGCGAGCAGCTCCACCAGCTCCGGCGAGACGTACTCGAGGACGCGGGATTCCAGCGGGGCGACCGGTTTTCCGCCCGCCGCGGGCAGCCAGGCCGCGACGCGCAGCCGGTCGGTCACGCCCTGCCGAAGCTTGTCGTCCACATCGGACAGCGGGAACCCGGCGAGCGGCACCAACGCCGTCCGGTGCTCCGGCTCGACCTTGCAGACCAGCTCGGGATAGCACTCCGCGGCGAAGGTCAGCACCGCTTCCGCGGCACCCGCCGCCGCCACGCGCCGCCGGTCCGGCTCCACCGGAACGCTCGCCAGCAGCCGCGCCGGGAGCGACAACCGCTCCTCGGTCGGCGTCGGCGCGTGCAGCACGTCCTCGGCCAGCGGGATCGGCGTGCCGTCGTCGTCCAGCGGAACAGCCCAGGTCACGCGCCATTCAGCGGCGTGCCGGGCTTCCACGCCGAGCCCGGCCAGCGCCGCTTCGCTCAACGTGCCCGAGGCCCGGTGCACCAGCCACCGATCGCTGCCGATCGGACCGTGCACCACCAGCCGATCCGCGTCCTGGTCCTCGCGGCGCCAGGTCTGCTCGCCGATGCGGATCTCGGTCAGCGCGGGCAGCGCGAGCAGCAGGTCGGGGGCCTGGTCGATGAACTCGGCCAGCATCGCGTCCACATCGACGTCCGAGCGCAGCGGCAGCCGCACCTCGGTGTCGAAACCCTCCGGCGGCTCACCGGCGACCGGCCACGGCAACCGCAAGACCGGCACCTCACCGGACCGCTTGGCCAGCTCCTCGGCCGGACCGGGCAGCTGCGCGACCGCATCCCTGGTCCGCGCGGTGGAGAACGCGACGCCACCGGTCCTGGACACCACGCTCGGCTCGTCGGAAACCGCCAGCACAGCGGCGAACCCGACGCCGAACCGGCCGACCGACGCGCCCTCGCGCTTGGCCGAAGCGCGCAGCGAAGCCAGCCCTGCGACGCCTTCAGCGGTCAGCGGCGCACCGGTGTTGGCAACCCGCAGCTCGCCGTCGCCGAGCTCGACGCGCAGCACGCCGTTCGAGCCCGCGGCATCGGCGGCGTTCTGGGCGAGCTCGACCAGCAGGCGATCGCGGTAGCCGCCGAGCCGGAGGTCCTCCTCGGCGTTGGCGTCCTCGCGAAAACGGGTCGGCGAAGCCTCCCAGGACTGCAGCACGGCCTGCCGGAGCTCGGCCGCGCCGAACACGTCCAGCTCGTTCACCCGCGCTCCGGGCTTCGAGGCTCGAAGTCCAAGGTGGCGTCGTCGTAGACGATCTCGGCCACCGGCACCGTCGACGAGGTGTCCACCTCGACCTCGGAGTGCGCACCGCACCCGAACTCGACGCTGACCACCCGGCCGTCAGCGGGCGCGAACTCGTTGGCGCACACGCCGAACGCGCCGCCCATCGAACCGGCCAGCTTCAGGAAGAAACCGCAGGTACCGCAGGCTGCCGGCGCGGAACGCGCGATGTCGGCGCGCGGCCCGAAGTCACCGCCCTGCCACCGGTCGGCGGCCTCCAGCCGGCCTTCGCGGCTGAGCACCCGCTTGCGGCCCAGGCCGACTTCCCGCACGACGTCCTCGACCGCCGGGTCGTCGCTGGCCAGGTAGCCGGGCGCCAACCGCGGGTCGTCCGCGCGGGTCGGCAGCAGGTCGCCGGGACCGAGGTCTCCAGGCCGCACCCGCTCGCTCCACGGCACCCACTCGGGCGCGGTCAGCGCGGTCGGACCGGGCAGCAGCACGACCTCGCTGACGGTGACCGGCTCGCCCTCGCCGGGGCTGGCCACGGTCACCGCCCAGCGCCAGCCGACGTAGCCCGGGTAGTTCGACTCGAAGTAGTGGGTGGCCGCGTACGGGCCTTCGGCTTCCACGCCGACGTGCGCCCCCACCGGGTCGGCGACCTCGGAGTCCAGGGTCAGCACCGGCGAGCCGATGGGGTCGTCCCCCGGCTTGGCCTCGTCCTCGGCCGCAGCTCGCGCAACGTCCTCCGCCGCAGCGAGCTCCGGGTTCAAGGGCGCGGGCTCGAGTTGCCCCCCGTCCTCGAACGGGGCATCCGCGCCTGGGCTGGTCATCGGAGCAGGCATAGGCGTCACATGCTCGATTGTGCCGTACGCGGTCGCCGGTGCGGTCGCCCGTGTCAAGCTTTCGGGGTGCGACGGCTCCTGGCTCGACGAGTTCTCTTCGGCACGATGCTCGGCCTCGGGCTGGCTGCCTGTGCGCCGGTAGTACCAGCGCAGCACGATGGCCAGCACGACGGCGAGCAGACCGATCAGGGCGTTGGGCACGCGGGAAGCCTGCCACACCTTCGAGCTGAGGTGATCCGCGTGCTCCCGCACGACCGCTCCTCGTTCACTCAGGGCCTGGAAATCTCCGGTGGCACCCTCTACGAAGGCACCGGCCTGAAGGGCGGGTCGCTGGTCCGCGCCACCGACCTCGCCACCGGCGAGGTGCGCCGCGAAGTCCGGCTCCCGGCCGACCTCTTCGGTGAGGGCATCACCGTTACAGGTGACCGTATCTGGCAGCTCACGTGGCAGGAAGAGGTCGCGCTGGAGCGGGACCGGGAAACCCTGGCCGAGTTGCGCCGAGTGGAGTACTCCGGCGAGGGCTGGGGCCTGTGCGCCGACGGCTCGCGCCTGGTGATGAGCGACGGCAGCGACCGGCTGACCTTCCGCGACCCGGTGACCTTCGCGCCGACCGGCTCGGTGGCGGTGCGGGCGGCGGGCGCGCCGGTCGCGGACCTCAACGAACTGGAGTGCGTCGACGGGCACGTGTGGGCCAACGTCTGGCACACCGAGGAGATCGTGCGCATCGATCCGGCGAACGGCCAGGTCACGGCGGTCGTGGACGCCTCCGGTCTGCTGAGCCCGGGCGAGCGGGCGGGCACCGACGTGCTCAACGGCATCGCGGCCGTGCCGGGCACCGACGAGTTCCTGCTGACCGGCAAGTACTGGCCGTCGATTTTCCGAGTTCGCTTCGTCCCGGCCTGATCGCCGGTACCGTCTGCGCATGGATGATCAACAGGGCTCTGTGCAGCCACTTCACGTGCTCTGCGTGCTCGGCTCCGGGATGGACCTGGACAACGTCGAGATGGCCGTCCGCGCGATCGGCGGACCGCTGTTCTCCCTGGACCGCACCGAATCCGACCTGGAGCACGACCCCCGCATGCCGGACGCCTTCGAGGCCTGCATGGCGGAGCTGACCTTCACCGACGCCGACTGGGACGCCGTCCACGAGCACGACTCCGTCGCGTACGTGCTGGCCCAGGGCGGACCAGGGGACTCGGAATACATCGCGGAGCGGATGCTGGCGCTGGTCGCGGAGCTCTTCGAGCGCTGCGGAGCGACGGCGATCAAGTGCGAGAGCAGCGGACTCGCGCACGGCCGGGACACCTGGCTGGAGCTGGCCGCCTCAGCCGACGCCCCGGACGCGCAGCTGCAGGCGTGGGTCAAGCGACCGATCCTCAGCGAGGACCTCCTGTTCACCTGCGGAATGCACCTGCTGGGCAGGCCCGACGTGGAGCTCCAGGTGGACGACCTGAGCGACGCGAGCCGGCGGGGCGAGTGGGTCGAGCTGATCGACGGCCTGACCGGCTACCTGCACATCGACGCCCCGGCGGAGATCCGCGACGGCGAGGGGTTCCGGCTGGCCGAGGACGCACCGCGCTGGATCCTGCGCCAGCAGGACTGCGACCGGTACCCGGAGGACGACATCTTCTACAACCCCCAGGGCTACTGGCGCCTCACCCCCAGCTGACCAGCGGTTTCGACCAGGTCGCTCCGCCTGATCAACTTCCGTGAGTCCTTTGGGCTGCTATGGCGACCCAAAAGACTCACGGGCCTTTGCCAGGCGGAACGCAGTGAGCGGTGGGGGCGCTGCCCGCTGGTTGGGCGCGGTGGTTCGGGGCGGATCAAGATCACTCGATCGACGGAGATCTGGGGCTTGAAGATCACTGGATCGGGTTGTGGGTGTATCTGTCGGGCGGGTTCGCTCCTCTTTAACTCTGGGGCCGGAAAACGGCGGATCTCGAGCAGAGCGGGGAGCGGGGTGAGGCAGGATGAAAAGCATGGGTTTGCGACGCCATGACCAGCGCTTGGACTCCCCGCGCGCCGGCTGGGGCGCCGGGCATCGGGGCAAGCGCGGCTCCTACGACGACGGCGGAGGCGCAGCGCGCTGGGGCTCGCCCGCGGAGCGGGCCGGCGGTGACGCGGAGCGGGCTGAAGCTTCCGCGGAGCGGGAGCGTGGGGGACGTGAGCACGCGAAGCGGGCGGAGCATGGGGGTAGCGAGCACGCGAAGCGGGCGGAGCGTGGCGGCGGTCGCGAGCGCGCGGAGCGCGGTGAGCGGGCGGAGCACCGGTTCGAGGGCGCGAGCCGCGGCGCGGAGCGCCCCGGGAGGGGCGCGACGCGGTACCCGTGGGAGGAGGATCCGGACTACGAGCGGCCGCGGAGCCGGTCGCGACGGCTGCCTCCGCTGCCGGAGGACCATCCGGCGCGCGAGCGCGAGGAGGAGCCCGAGGTCGAGAAGCCTCGGGGGACCGCTCCGCCGACGAAGCTGACCGTCACCCGGGTTGCCGCTTGGCGGAGTCGGGATCTGACGCAGCGGGCGATGCGGATGTTCTTCTCGCTCGCGCACGCCGATGGGGCCGATCGGTCCGGGCTCGCGAAGTTCACCTACGCCGTGATGGGCAACTACGCGGTGGACGCCGCGATGGCGGTCGCGCTGGCCAACACGCTGTTCTTCTCCGCCGCCACCGGCGAGAGCAAGGACAAGGTCGCGCTCTACCTGCTGATCACGGTCGCGCCGTTCGCGGTGATCGCGCCGGTCATCGGTCCGGCGCTGGACCGGTTGCAGCAGGGGCGGCGGTACGCGTTGGCCGCGTCGTTCGCGGTCCGGGTGCTGCTCGCCGTCGTCATGGCGTTGAACTTCGACAGCTGGCTGCTGTACCCGGCTGCGCTCGGGTGCATGGTGCTGTCCAAGTCCTTCGGCGTGCTCAAGGCTGCGATGACGCCGCGCGTGCTGCCCTCGCAGATCACCCTGACCAAGGCCAATTCCCGGCTGACCGCGTTCGGCATGGCGGCCGGCGGCATCTTCGGCGCGATCGCCTCGGGCTTCGCCTGGCTGCTCGGTTCCGAAGGCGCGCTGTGGTTCATGGCCGCGATGGCCGCCGGTGGCGTGTGGCTGTGCCTGCGGATCCCGGGCTGGGTGGAGAGCACCGAGGGCGAGGTGCCTGCGTCGATCGGTGGGGCGCCGCAGGCCAAGAAGGTGCCGCTGAGCGGGCACGTCGTGGTCGCACTGTGGGGCAACGGCGGCATCCGGGTGCTGACCGGGTTCCTGACGCTGTTCGCCGCGTTCGTGATCAAGCAGGGCACGCAGCACGAGCCGGTCATGCAGCTGGTGGAGCTCGGCGCGGTGGGTGGTGCGGCTGGGGTCGGCAGCTTCCTCGGCAACGCGCTGGGGTCGAAGATGCACTTCGGCAAGCCGGACCGGGTGATCAACGCCTGCCTGGGCAGCGCGCTGGCCGTCGCGGTCTGCGCCGCAGCGCTGGCCGGGCTCCCGCTGGCAGTGGTGGTCGGGCTGATCGGTGCGACGGCGAGCGCGCTGGCCAAGGTCTGCCTCGACGCGGTGATCCAGCACGACATGCCGGAGGAGTCCCGGGCCTCCGCGTTCGGCAAGTCGGAGACGATCTTGCAGCTCAGCTGGGTCTTCGGCGGTGCCCTGGGTGTCCTGCTGCCACCGGTCTACTGGATCGGCTTCCTCGTCGTGGCGGTGATCCTCGCGCTCGTGCTGGCCCAGACCATCACGGCGGGCCGGGGCGGCACCCTTATCCCCCGGCTGCGGAGGAAGGCGGAACCAGCCACTGAACGAGCAACCGCCAGGTCGTAGGCTCGAACTGTGCATCGTGGACTGAAGACTCTGCTGGCTGGTGCGGGCGTTGTGCTCGCTGCTGGTTGTGCTGCGCCGAGCGAACCGCAGGTCACCTTCTACTCCCACGGGAGGTCCGTGGAGGTCGCGCCCGCCCAGTACTGCAACCCGAACGGGGAGAAGTGCACGGGGTCGCCGGACGCGGTCGGCAAGCTGCGGGTTCCCGACGGCTCCCCGCTGCAGATCTCGGTGCCCGGCAAGGTCTCCGAGACGCCGTGGCAGGTCGTGTTCCTGTACCGCGGGGCCAACGGCCAGGAGCTGGACGGGCGCAGCCCCGTCTTCACCCCCAACGAGCGCCACGCCTACACGCTGGAGCTTCCGCCGGACGGCGTCCACCTGGAGCACGTCGAGGTCCAGCAGTTCTCGGCGGTGCTGACCCCGGGCGCCGACGGCGGTGTCGACTTCGGCATCGGCGGCAGCTGGGTCCTCAACGTCGAACAGCAGTGACGGGCCTCAGCCCTCGACGAGACCTGCTTCGTAAGCGGTGATCGCGGCTTGGACGCGGTTGTTCGCGTCCAAGCGCTGCAGGATCGTCCTGACGTGCGCCTTGACCGTGCCCTCGGCCAGGAACAGCCGCTGCGCGATGGCCTGGTTCGACAGCCCGGCGCCGACCAGTCCCAGCACCTCGCGCTCGCGCGGGGTCAGCGCCGCCACCCGCTCCCGGGCAGCGTTCCGCTTGGTCAGGGTGCCGTCGTGCACCTCGGCGATCACCCGGTGCGCGATCCGCGGCGACAGGTACGCCGCACCGTCGGCGACCGCGCGCACGCCGATGATCAGCTCTCGCGGGTCGGCGGCCTTGAGCAGGAAGCCACGAGCACCGCCGCCGAGCGCCCGCGCCACGAACTCGTCCTCGTCGAAGGTCGTGAGCACGACGACCGCCACCTCGGGCTGCGCTCGCGCCAGCTCGGCGGCGGCGGCCAGCCCGTCGAGCACGGGCATCCGGATGTCCAGCAGCATGACGTCCGGCTCGTGCCGGGCGGCCAGCTCGACGGCTTGCCGTCCGTCCGCGGCTTCGGCGACGACGTCGATGTCGGGATCGGTGGCCAGGATCGAGCGGACACCGGCGCGGATCATCGCCTCGTCGTCGGCCAGCAGCACGCGGATCATCAGCTCTCCTCGGTCAGCGGATCCGCTGATTCTGCCGGGCAGGGCAGCCGCGCGGTCACGGTGAAGCCCTCCCCCGGCTCCGCGCTGAACGTCCCGCCCAACAGCCCGACGCGTTCGGCCAGCGCCAGCAACCCGCTTCCGCTCCCGGTGAGCACCGGCTCTGCGTCGACGGCGGTGTTGTGCACCACGACCACGAGCTCCCCCGCGGTGCGCTCGACGCGGACCTCGACGTGCGCACCGGGCGCGTACCGGGCGGCGTTCGTCAACGCCTCCTGCACCACGCGATGCGCCGCGCGATCCACTGTGGAGGGCACGTCGAACGGTTCGCCGCTCCGCAGCAGCACCACGTCCATCCCGGCTCCGCGCGCCCGGTCGACCAGTGCCTCCACCGGTTCGTCCACCGGCTCCAGGGTTTGCGAGGTCTTCTCCCGCAGCACCCCGATCGTCTGCCGCAAGCGGTCAGTGGCCTGCACCGCCGTGGCGCGCAGCTCCGCTGCCGCCTGCCGGTTCGCCTCGCTCATGTCCGCGGCGAGCTCCAACGATCCGGCGCGCAGGGCGATCAGCGCCAGGTCGTTGCCGAGCGAGTCGTGCATGTCCGCCGCGATGCGGGCGCGCTCGCGCAGCCGGGCGCGCTCGGCGATGAACTCCTGTTCCCGCTCCATCTGCGCCACGCGGTTCTTCCCGGACTCGACCAGCTCCGCCTGCTGGCGCCGGAACCGGCCGGCCAGCCACGGCAGCACCACGAACACCACCAGCAGCCCCACCGAGCCGATCGCGCGTTCGGGGTAGATGACCAGGTCGACCACACCCGGAGCGGCACCCAGCGCGAACACGACCCAGCCGTGCCGCACCGGCAGGTGCCGGCCGTGCAGGTAGCCCGCCACGGCCAGCACCACGAACAGCACCTGCCGCCACAGCGGGACCACGTCGAGGTCGAACGAATTGGCCACGCACGCTCCGACGACGACCACCAGCACCGCGGCATTCCTCACCCAGCCGACCCTAGGGCTCATCGCCGCCCCAGGTGCGCGGCTCGGGCGGAGCGCAGCCTCGCCAACCGGAACGCCACCGTGCTCGCCCCGGCCAGCGCGGCGACCAGCAACGTGACGGTCAGCGGCAGCGGGAAGTACGTCAGCTGGGCCCAGGTGACCGTGCGGCCGTTGCTGATGAACGAGATCAGGTCCGGATAGGCGGCGAAGACCGCGATCGGGACCAGCGCGGGCACCATGCGCAGACCGATCCGCCACGCGGGCGTCCCGGCACGCTTGGCCGCCCACCGGCGGGAACGCACTGCGCCGAGCGCGCCGAAACCGACTGCCACCAGCAGGATCGCTCCCAGCAGCAACTCGGTCTGCTGCCTGCCGCCACCCGGATCCGCAGGAGTCCGCCCTTCGCTCAGCGCGACCAGTCCGGTGAGGATCTCGTAGCTACTCTCGTGCAGGGAAGCGCCGTTGGTCATGACGGCGAAGCCGTACCCGGTCTCCGGCACGATCGCCTGAACTGCGTTGTAGGTGAACAGGTTCCCCGAGTGCACCAGCATCTCCGGGCCGTCCTCGGGCTGCTCGACGCCCCAGCCCATGCCGTAGTCGCTCACCGCCGACGGGCTGTGCATGAGCCGGAGGCTGTCCGGGCTGACGAGCTGCTGACCTGCGCCGTTCTGCGAGACCAGCCACTTGCCCATGTCCGCCGCGGTGGTGATGACCCCGCCACCACCGCTGTCGTCGTGGAATCCCGGCATCTCGGCACGGGGAATCCACGCGCCGAACAGCGAGACGTACCCGTCGGCCGGGCGCACCTGCTCCTCGCGGGTCGCGCTGGTGCGCATCCCGAGCGGGCCGAACACGTGCTGCCGGAGGTAGTCGCCGAACGGCTGCCCGCTGACGACCTCGACCAGCCGACCCGCGAGGTCGTAGTTGACGTTGCAGTACTCCCAGTGCGTCCCCGGGTCGGCGGCCAGCGAACCGGTGCTCAGGCGGGCCGTGTAGTCGGCCAGCGAGCCGGCGTCCTCCAACGCGTTGATGTCGATGGTGGTGTCGGAGAACCCGGAGGTCTGGTTCAGCAGCTGCCGGACGGTGACCTGCTCCGCGCGCGGATCGGCCATCGAGAACCCGGGCAGCTGCTCGGCGACCGGACGGTCCAGTGCGATCCGCCCGGCGTCGACGAGCGTCATGACCGCCATCGCGGTGAACGACTTGCTGAGCGAAGCGATCCGCATCGGGGTGTCCGCGGTCATCGGCCGACCGGCGGAGTCGTGGCCGTAGCCCGCAGCGTGCACGACCTGGTCGCCCTTGGTCACCACGACCGAGAAGCCCGGAAGCCCGGTCGATTCCAGCGCGCCGGACAGGTAGTCGTCGATGGTCGGCGGGGGCGCGGCTTGCGCGGCGGGCGTCGCGGCGAGCCCGATGGCCACCGCTAGCGCGATGATCTTGGCTTTCATGCCTGGAACGCTATGGATCCAGGACCCCTACGCGGATCTGCCGACCGACCACGACCGCCCCTGCCGAAAGGCATAGAAAAGCCGGGCCCACCCTCGGTGCGGCCCGGCTCCCCGCTGTCGTCAGTTGTTGCCCGGGTCCAGCTCGCGGGCGACCGCGCGCACGACCTCACCGATGCGCTTGGCGGTCTTGCGGTCCGGGTAGCGGCCGCGCCGGAGGTCGGGCTGGACCTTCAGCTCCAGGAGCTTGATCATGTCCTCGACCATGCCGTGCAGCTCGTCGGCGGGACGGCGGCGCGCCTCGGCGACCGAGGGCAGCGGGTCCAGCAGCTTCACCTTCAGCGCCTGCGGACCGCGGCGGCCCTGCGCCATGTCGAAGTCGACGCGCTGGCCGGTCTTGAGCGCTTCCACGCCGGACGGCAGCGCGGAGGCGCGCACGTAGACGTCTTCCCCACCATCCTGGGTCAGGAAGCCGAAGCCCTTGTCCGCGTCGAACCACTTGACCCTGCCGGTCGGCACTGTCCTCACCGTTCCCTGTCGAATGCACTGGCCCGGTTTCCAGGGCCTCCGTCGTCCATCACATCGCCTCCGCCGCGCGGAACCGAACGGCCCCGGCACGACGAACGCGCCCCGACCACGCTTCGCAGTTGCGCGTGCCGGGACGCGTCATTCAAGCGTACCGCGTACCGGCATGGGAAGACCCCGCCTTGCGCAGCGGAGTTGACCGAGGACACCCGATACGCTGCTGGGCATGGCAGCAGCTTCCGCCCGCAGGTCCGCAATCCTCCCGGTCTCGATCACCATGTTCGCCCTGGGTCTGCTGGCCATCATCGCGATCTTCGCGCTGTTCGCCCTCGGCTACGGGAACCTTCCCGTGTGGCTGAACCTGGCGACCCTGCTGTGCCCGGCCGGGTTCATCGTCGGCGTGATCGCGACCGTCCTGCGCAACCGCAAGCGCTGATCAGACCTGCTGTTCGAGCCACGCCGGGAACTCGGTGAGGTCGCGCAGCACGACGTCCGCCCCGCCTTCGGCGAGCTGATCGGCGCTGTAGGGCCCGGTGGCCACCGAGACGGCGGTCGCGCCTGCGGTCCGCGCGCCGACGATGTCGCCGAGGTGGTCGCCGACGTAGCTGGTCGCACCCTCCTCGCGCAGCACCTCGCCCTTGGCGGCGGCGAAGACGTCCCCGACCAGCAGGTCCACCTCCCAGCCGAACGCCTTGAGGTGCAGCGCCGCGTTCGGCTGGTACTTGCCGGTGATCACCAGCGTCCGGCCGCCCAGCTCGCGGACCGCCGCGAGCGCTTCGGTCGCTCCCGGCAGCGCCGTCGTCTCCTCGATCACCGCGGTCGGGTACACCGAGCGGAAGTGCTGGACCAGCTGCTGGGCCATGTCGTCGTCGAAGCCGTAGGCGCGCATCGAGTCGAGGAGCGGCGGGCCGAGGTTCGCGGCGAAGTGGTCGCCGTCGAGGGTCAGGCCGAACTCGCGGTTGAGCTCCTCGATCGCGCGGACCATGCCGGGCCGCGGGTCGATCAGGGTCATGTCCAGGTCGAAGCCGACGGTCGGGCCGGTGCGCTGTGCTGCCACGCGAACCACCCTACGGAGCGACGGCTGCGCACTTGACGCGGAACTATCCAGTACCGAAACTCTATTCGTAATCCTTCTCACATTCGGCGAGCTGGAGTCGTTCAATGACGAGCACGACCACGCACCCCGCCCACCGCGAAGGCTTCCACTCCCTCCGTGGCCTGAACTGGGACTCCCTGCCGCTGCGCCTGTTCAGCAAGGGCAACGCCAAGTTCTGGAACCCCACCGACATCGACTTCAGCCAGGACGCCGAGGACTGGCAGCGGCTCACCGAAGACGAACAGCGCAGCGTGGCCGGCCTGTGCGCGCAGTTCATCGCCGGCGAGGAAGCCGTCACCGAAGACCTCCAGCCGTTCATGGCCGCGATGTCCGCCGAAGGCCGCTTCGGCGACGAGATGTACCTGACCCAGTTCGTCTTCGAGGAGGCCAAGCACACCCAGGTCTTCCGGCTGTGGATGGACGCCATCGGGCTCACCGAGGACCTGCACTGGGTCGTCGAGGAGAACCCCGGCTACCGGGAGATCTTCTACAAGGCGCTGCCCGAATCGCTGCACGCGCTGCACGCCGACCCCAGCCCGGAGAACCAGGTCCGCGCGTCGGTCACCTACAACCACGTCGTCGAAGGCACCCTCGCGCTGACCGGCTACTACTCCTGGCACAAGATCTGCGTCAGCCGCGGCATCCTGCCCGGCATGCAGCAGGTCATCAAGCACATCGGCGACGACGAGCGCAGGCACATGGCGTGGGGCACCTTCACCTGCCGCCGCCACGTCGCCGCCGACGAGAACAACTGGGCGGTGGTCGAGGACCAGATGTCCCGGCTGCTGCCGCACGTGGTCGAGCAGATCCAGTGGCGTCCGGACGACATGCCGGAGGAACTGCCCTTCAACCTGGACAAGGACGAGCTCACCGCCTACGCCACGGACCGGGCGACCCGTCGGCTCGGCGCGATCTCCAGCGCCCGCGGCATGCCCCTGGCCCAGATCGACGTCGACGCCTCCCCGGAGAAGCTGGAGGACCAGTTCGGCGAAGAAGACGCCGCCGAACTCGCCAAACTCCGCTGACCCGGGGCTCCGCCGTCCCATCCCTCCGCAAATTCAATGGAAATCGAAGGTCCGATTTCCATTGAATTTGCGGAAGTTCTCCACAGCCAGGACGACTTGTCCACAGGTGTCGGCGTGTCGGGGTCCGCAGGTACCGTCA
>NZ_JAQGLA010000120.1 GCF_027853915.1 Saccharopolyspora oryzae | reverse complement strand
TCCGGTGTTCAGAGTTTCTTTTCTTCATCAAGGGCGGCCCCTGCGGGGCCGCCTGCCTGCTGTTTCCCTGCCCGGGCCAGCGGGGGCCCCCCGGGGCCCCCCCCCCGCCCCCCCCCCCCCCCCCCGCCCCGGCGGGCGGGCCGGGCGGGGGCGGCCGATCTGGTCGAGGCGACCGCTGAGCGGGTCGAGGTAGCCGATCTGGCCGCCGGTTTCCGCAGCGAGGCGCACCGCCAGCTGGCGTCCGCGCTTCGAGATCAGTTCGCGGTCGGCGTCCGCGGTTTCCGGCGAGTTCGCCGCGTCGGCGACGTGCGCCCACTCGTGGAGGGCGTCGACCAGCGAGTCCGGCAGCCGCAAGCGGCCCGGGTCCACCTCGTGGTCAGTGTCGCGCACCAGCACCGCGCGCCCGGAGCGCGCGTGCAGGTCCCAGCCGGACTCGCGCATCACGCCCCGCTCATCGCGTGGAAAGCTATCGCCCCGGCCGTCGCGACGTTGAGCGAGTCCACGCCGCCGGCCATCGGGATCCGCACTGCCAGGTCGGCCGAGTCGATGGCCTCGTCGGTGAGCCCGGGGCCTTCCGATCCGAGCAGGACCGCGACCCGCCCCTG
The DNA here is from genome assembly GCF_027853915.1 of Saccharopolyspora oryzae. Lineage (GTDB taxonomy): Bacteria > Actinomycetota > Actinomycetes > Mycobacteriales > Pseudonocardiaceae > Saccharopolyspora > Saccharopolyspora oryzae. Next base: position 15,308 of record NZ_JAQGLA010000120.1, on the reverse strand, counting down.
GTCCAGGCCGGCATCGCGAAGGGATTTCGAGTCCGCTCGGGGGGTCAGCGCGGCGATCCGGAAGTCGTTGTCGCGCAACAGCTTGAGATCTTCCGGCCAGGACTCCAGGTGCGCGAACGGCACCCGCAGCACGTGCCCCATCGACACCCGGACGCTGCGCCGGTACAGCGGATCCGAGCAGCCCGCGCCCAGCAGCACGCCGTCGACGCCCAGCGCGGCGGCGTTGCGGAACAGCGCGCCGAGGTTCTCGTGGTCGCCGATGCCCTCCAGCACCGCCAGGCGGCGGGACCGGCTGATCAGCTCCGCCGGCGGGACCACCGGGGCGCGGTCGGCCACGGCCAGCACACCGCGGTTGAGGTGGAACCCGACGACCTGCGCCATCACGTCAGCGCTCGTGACGTAGGCGGGCACGTCGAGGGCGGCGGTGGCCTCGGCCAGGTCGTCGACCCGGCGGCGCACCCCGAACAGCGCGCGCACCGGGTAGGGCGAGGCGAGCAGCCGTTCGACCACCACGACGCCTTCGGCGATCACCAGCCCGCGCCCGCCCGGCCGGTCCGGTCGGCGGTCCGCGCGCGACAGATCGCGGAAGTCGTCGACCCGCGGATCGTCGGCCTCGCTGATCTCGACAATGTGCGCCACGCACCGCATTCTCGCACCCACCCCGGCACCACCGCCCCGGTCGGTCCACCCGCACCGGATTCCGGCGAACATCGCGGCGACTGCTGAAGATTCACTGCTGCACCCGCGCCGATGACGGCACTGCGGCCCGCCGAGCACTGGAGGCCTCGCGCCGCGAGGGTTCGGCGGAGTTGACCACGCTGCAGGCGAAGTACAACTTGGTGGAGCGCAACGACTTCTGGCCGATCCACTCACACGCTGGAGGCGCCCGCGCCCACCTGGATGAGCGCGTCCTCACAGTCCTCACCGCACTGGACGAGATCGCAACGCTGCGTAATGCCCGCATCGCGTCGATCTCGCTGCTCCGGCTGTGCGCGCAACGCACCGTCACCACCCCGCCCGCACCACCGATCGGCTCGCCGACCTGCTGCGCGCGACCGATCCGGAGCCCACCGCGGAGCAGGTCCGGCGCCTCGACGACGCCTCTGCGTGATCGCCTCGCGCCCCGCTCGGCGACACCGTTTTGGCCGCTGGTTCGGCGGGTACGGATGTGTCACGGTGGTTTCCCCAGCGCTGCGCGCTGACGTGCTGCCGATCGAGCGGAGACAGCATGGGACGGCACGTGGACGATCGAGCGTTCAAGCCGGTGGACCGGCAGCGGTATCGCAACAAGATGCAGCGCGGCCTCGACGCCCTGGCCCGGATGCTCGCCGAGGGCAACTTCTCCTTCCCGCACCAGCAGATGGGGCTGGAGATGGAGTTGTGCCTGGTGGATCAGGGCATGGAGCCGTCGATGTCCAACGCCGAGGTGCTGGAGAAGATCGACGAACCGGCGTTCACCACCGAGCTCGGCCAGCAGAACATCGAGCTGAACGTGGAACCGCGGGTGCTGGCGGGGGACAGCGCGCTGAGGCTCGAGGAACGCATGCGCGGCGCGCTCCGGCGAGCCGATGGTGGCGCGCACGACGTCGGCGCGAAGATCGTCATGATCGGCACGCTCCCGACGCTGCGCAGCTCGCACTTCGACCCGAGCTGGCTGTCCCGCAACCCCCGCTACTCGCTGCTCAACGAGCAGATCTTCCTGGCGCGGGGCGAGGAAATGCTGCTCGACATGGAGGGCGAGCCGCTCGGCGAGGCCTACCACACCGAGCGGCTGCGCTCCTACGCCAACTCGATCCTGCCGGAGTCGGCGTGCACCTCGGTCCAGCTGCACCTGCAGGTCGCCCCGGAGGACTTCGCCGCGCACTGGAACGCCGCGCAGTGCCTGGCCGGGGTGCAGGTGGCGATCGGCGCGAATTCGCCGTTCCTGCTGGGCAAAGCGCTCTGGCACGAGACCCGGATCCCGCTGTTCCAGCAGGCCACCGACACCCGGCCCGAGGAGCTGAAGAACCAGGGCGTGCGGCCGCGGGTGTGGTTCGGCGAGCGGTGGATCACGTCGATCTTCGACCTGTTCGAGGAGAACGTCCGGTACTTCCCGGCGCTGCTGCCCGATCCCGAGGAGGAGGATCCGGTGGCGGCGCTGGAGGCCGGCCGGGCTCCGACGCTGAACGAGCTGCGGCTGCACAACGGCACGATCTGGCGCTGGAACCGCCCGGTGTACGACCTGGTGAACGGGGTTCCGCACCTGCGCATCGAGAACCGGGTGCTGCCGTCCGGCCCTTCGGTGGTGGACATCGTCGCCAACGCGGCGTTCTTCTACGGGGCCCAGCGGGCGCTCACCGAACAGGATCGTCCTCTGTGGACTCAAATGTCGTTCGCCGCGGCGGAGGAGAACCTGTTCTCCGGTGCCCGCAGCGGTTTCGACTCCCACCTGTACTGGCCGGGCACCGGCTGGGTGGCTCCCGACGAGCTGGTGATGCGCCGCCTGCTGCCGATGGCGCACGACGGACTGCAAGCGTGCGGGGTCTCCGACGAGGCCCGCGAGCGCTACCTGGGCGTGATCGAGCAGCGCTGCCTGGCCCGCCGCAACGGCGCGACCTGGCAACGGGAAACCGTGGCACGCATGGAAGAACGGGGCATGGACCGCCCGAAAGCCCTGGCCACCATGCTCGAGCACTACATCACCCTCTCCGACGAAGGCACCCCGGTGCACACCTGGCCCGTGGGCTGAACCTAGAACTGACCGATCGCACCGGTGATGTCGAGCGAGGGGCGACCGTTGTTCGAGGTCAGGCGGGCATCGACACCGAAGACCTCGGCCAGCAGATCCGGTTCGAGGACGTCCGATGGCGTGCCGGTCGCCGCGATCCGCCCCTCGTCGAGGACCGCCAAGCGGTCGCAGAACTCCACGGCGAGGCGCAGGTCGTGCAGCGTCAGCAGGACCGTCAGGCCGTCGCGGGCGAGCGAGCGCAGGAGCGCGAGGACTCCGTACTGGTGGCGCAGGTCGAGGTGATTCGTCGGTTCGTCGAGGACGAGGACCTTCGGCTGCTGCGCCAGCGCCCGCGCGATCGAGACGCGCTGCCGCTCACCGCCCGACAGCGCGCGGACATCGCGCTCCGCCGCGTCGAGCAGGCTCGTGGAACGCAGTGCCGAGTCGACGATCTCGTGATCGGCCGCGCTCATCCGGTCCAACAGCCCGAGGTGCGGAACTCGCCCCTGCGACACCACTTCTCGCACGGTCAGCGCCGCGCGCGCCTCCGTTTCCTGCGTGGTCGCGGCCAAGATGCGCGCCAGCTCACGCCGTCCACCAGCCGCCAGACCAGCGACCTCGACCGTCCCGGCCACCGGCCGGACAGCCCGGTAGAGCGTGCGCAGCAGCGTCGTCTTGCCGCTGCCGTTCGGACCGACGAGCCCGAACACCTCACCGGGCCGGACCTCGACGTCCACATCGGACAGAACTGGTCGGCCGCCCAGGGACACCTGGACGCCGCAGACCCGCAGGCTCACGCGATCCTCCGTCGACGCCGCAACATCACCAGGAACACCGGCCCGCCCACCAGCGCGGTGAGCACGCCCACCGGCAGTTCCGACGGCGCGACGACCAGCCGCGCCACCAGGTCCGCCGCCACCAGGAACACCGCGCCGAGCAGCGCCGACACCGACAGCAGCCGCCGCGCCTCGGACCCCACCAGGAACGTGGCCGCGTGCGGCACCAGCAGTCCGACGAACACGATCCCGCCGGCCACCGAGACCGCGGTCCCTGCCAGCAAGGAGATCGCGATCAGGCAGAACGTCCGGAACACCCGCGCATTGATCCCGAGCGCCGCCGCGGCGTCGTCCCCGCTGTGCAGGACGTTCATCCAACGCCCCGCCGCGACGGCGATGATCAACCCGATCACCAGCACTGCGGCGGGAACCGGCAACGAATCCCAGCGCACTCCCCCGAGCCCACCGCTGATCCAGAACAGCACCTGCTTGGCCTGATCACCGGTGCCGAAGGCGTGCAGGACGAACGAGGTCATCGCGAACGCCACCTGCCCGACGGCCAGACCGCCGAGCACCAGCGTCGTCACCGACCCGGAACGCCCGGACACCGCCAGCACGACCAGCAACGCCGCCAAACCACCGAGGAACGCGACGATCGGCAGCCCCACAGTTCCCGCGCCGATGCCCAGGACGATCGTCAGCGACACCGCGAACCCAGCCCCTCCGGACACGCCGAGCAGGTACGGATCGGCCAGCGGGTTGCCCGTGACCAGCTGCGCGACTGCGCCGGACAGCGCGAGCGCGGCGCCGACCAGCATGCCGCCGACCACCCGCGGTATCCGCGAGTCGAAGACGATCGCCGCGCGCGCAGAGGTCCAGTCCTGCTCGATCCACGGCACCACCGGCTCCAGCACGATCCGCCACACCTGCCCCAGCGGCAGCCGCACCGAACCCAGCGACACCGCCAAGCCGCCAACCACCACCAGCGCGATCAGTAACGCGGCGTACACCAACACGAGACGCCGACTCATGCCAGTCCCGCCTCTCCGCGATTCACAGTGGTGGTTGCGTCCCGGAGTGGTCTCGCGTTTTGCGGTTTCTTGTGGCTGGCTTACGTCACGGTCCCCTGAGGTGCGGTTGGGCAGAGCTCGCCTGCTCATGCGCCGTGCAGGTCTCGGGCCAAGCGCTCGACGGCGCCGGGGAAGCGGATTCCCTCGGTGAGCTCGACGAGGGGGATCGTGCTGAAGCGGCGGTCGCGCACTGCGGGCGTGCCCGAGGCCAGGGGGTGTCCTTCCAGGTAGGACTGCTTGTTCTGCACCGGGGCGCCGAGGTAGTCGACGAGTACGACGGCCTGCGGGGTCCGCGCGGCGACCTGCTCCCAGCTGACGTCCTCGAACACCTTCGGCACGTCGTCGAAGACGTTGCGCCCACCGGCCCGGCGGAGCGCGTCGTTGCCAACACCGTTGCCGCCCAAGGTGAACGCGGTCTGCTCGCCGGAGTCGTAGACGAAGACGTCGACCGGCTGCACGCCCGCCAGGCGCTGCTCGACCGCCTGCACGCGCGCCTCGATGCCGTCGTTGAGCTCGCGTGCGTTGGCCTGCAGTCCGAGCGCCTCGCCGAACATCGTGATGTCGTCGAGCAGCGTGCCCATCCCGCTCGGCGCGGACGCGCAGGACTCCGACAGCAGCAGGGTGTTGATGCCGTTCCGCTCGAACGCCTCGCGGCCGCGGCCCTCGGCTTCGTCGAAGGCGCTGGCGTAGCCGCCGACGACCAGGTCCGGTTCGGCTTCGAGGATCCGCTCGTAGGACGGGTACCGATCGGCCAGCAGCGGCACCTCGGCGTAACCGGCGGCGACTTCCGGCGGCGGCACGTGGTCGTCGGGGAAGGCGGTGCCGACGAGCCGGTCGCCCAGGCCGAGCGCCAGCAGGATCTCGGTCGCGTGCTGGTTGAGGCTGACCACGCGCTTCGGCGGGTCGGCGAAGGTCTCGACGCGGCCGCAGTTCTCGACCCGCGGACCGTTCGCCTGCGGCTCGGCGCTGGAACAGCCCGCCAGGAACAGCGCGGCCAGGATCAGGGCGAATGTGCGGCGCATCCGTGCCTTCCAGGGTCGTGCGCGGTTGCGCGAGACCAGGAGCGCACGCAGGCGTCCCAGACCCCGACCGCAGGCCGCGACAGTCGTTGGAGTCATCCCTCGCCAGCAGGTGATCGGGCTCGCCGCGACGTGCGCGGCCTACCGTTGCGGGTCAGCGCCGGACTTCGACCGGACTTCTCCCGCTCGCGGGGTCGCTGAGGATGCTGCACCACGCCGCCGAGCCGGGTCAACCGGGCAAATTTCCCCTCGCCACGGGGTTTTCGCAGCTCAACGAGGCCATTTGCGCAACTCGCCCGGTAGATGAGATCAACGCCTCCATGCCGCCTAGTTGCAATAATGTGGCAGTAGCTAGAGTCTGTCGACAGCGAAGGGAGAAGGCTCGATGGCGCAGCAGTACGTCCTGCCGGAGTTGGATTACGACTACGCGGCGTTGGAGCCGGCGATCGCCGGCGAGATCAACGAGTTGCACCACAGCAAGCACCACGCGGCCTACGTCAAGGGCGCCAACGACACGGTCGAGAAGATCGCGGAGGCGCGGGACAAGGGCGATTTCTCGTCGATCGTGGGGTTGGAGACGACCCTGGCGTTCAACCTGGCCGGGCATTCGCTGCACCTGGTGTGGTGGAAGATCCTGTCGCCGAACGGTGGGGACAAGCCCACCGGTGAGCTGGCCGCGGCCATCGATGAGGACTTCGGTTCCTTCGATGCGTTCCGGGCGCAGATGGAGGCGGTGTCGACCACGATCCAGGGCAACGGCTGGGGTGTGCTGGCGTGGGACCCGGTGGGTCAGCGGTTGATCACCCAGCAGTTGCGGGATCACCACTCGAACCTGTCGATCGCGACCACGCCGCTGCTGGTGTTCGACATCTGGGAGCACGCCTACTACCTGCAGTACCGCAACGTGAAGGCGGACTACGTCAAGCACCTGTGGAACGTGGTGAACTGGGACGAGGTGTCCAAGCGCTTCGCCGACGCCCGCGCCGGCTACAACGGCCTCCGCCTCCCCACCGCCTGACGTCCCACCGGACATGCCCGGGCGCGTCGGAGCGCCGGCTCCACCCGGAACTCATCGCTCCGACGCCCCGGGGAACCACAGTTTCAATTGAAACTGCAAACGGCGGACCGCAGTTTCAATTGAAACTGCGGACCCCCGAGACTTCGCCGGGGATCTACGCGCGGATCCCCGGCGGGGGCGTCCTCCCAGGACTCGGCGGTGAGTGCTCCGACAAGCCGAGCTGCCGAAAACGATCGAGCCCCGGTCTCCCGAAGGAGGCCGGGGCTCGATCTGTTCCCGAACTGACTGCCGCTCCCACCACGAAGCGGACTGGTTTTAGGTTAGCCTAACCTGCCATGGGCACGCAACCCTCGGCGCTGGAAAACCAGCACCCCGGCTCCGACCAGCGCCGCGACCAGCGAAACCAGCCCGCCGAGCAGGATCGGCCACCGCGGCCCCAGCAGTTCGGCCAACCATCCCGAAGCCAGGCCGCCCAGGGGTTTGCCGCCCATGAACAGCAGCATGTACAGACCCATCACGCGGCCGCGCATGGTCGGCTCCACGGCCAGCTGGACGGTCGCGTTCGCGGTGGTCGTGAAGGTCATCACCGCGACCCCGACCGGGATCAGCGCCACCGCGAACAGCTGGTAGCTCGGCATCAGCGCAGACCCGGCCTCCAGCGCGCCGAACACCGCAGCACCGATCAGCAGCAGCCGCATCCGCGGCCCACCGCGGCTGCTCCGCCGCGCCGCCAGCGCCGCTCCGCTCAGCGTTCCCACGGCCAGCATCGTGATCAGCAGCCCGTATCCGTCGGCGTCGCGGCCGAAGACGTTGCGCGCCATCACCGCGAAGGAGTTCTCGAAGTTCATGCCGAAGGTGCCGATGAAGAACACCAGCCCCATCACGATCATCAGGTCCGGTCGGCCGAGCACGTAGCGCAGACCGGCGCGCAGCTGCCCGCGCTCCTTCGGCGCAGGTCTGGCGCGGTGCAGCGCCGCGGTGTCCATCAGCACCAGCCCGGCGACGACGGCGGCCGAGCTGACGCCGTTGATCAGGAAGACCCAGCCGGTGCCGATCGCGGTGATCAGCAGTCCCGCGATGGCCGGACCGACGATCCGGGCCAGGTTGAAGGTCATCGAGTTGAGCGCGACGGCGTTGGTGAGCTGCGCGGGACCGACCATCTCGACGACGAACGACTGCCGCACCGGTGCGTCGACGGCCGCGAAGCAGCCGAGCACGAAGCACAGCACGTAGACGTGCCAGAGCAGCACGATGCCGGAGACGTTGAGCAGCCCGAGGACCAGTCCGCACACCCCGAGGGCGGTCTGGGTGGCGATCAGCACGCGCCGCTTGTCGAAGCGGTCGGCGACGACACCCGCCCACAGCGTCAGCAGCAGGGTCGGGAGGAACTGGAGCGCGACCGCCACGCCGAGGGCTGCCGGGCTGCCCCCGGAGAGCTCCAGGACCAGCCAGTCCTGCGCGGCGCGCTGCATCCAGGTCCCGGTCAGCGAGACGACCTGACCGGAGGCGTAGTAGCGGTAGTTGCGCTCGTGCAGCGAGCGGAACATGCCACCGGAGGCGGATTTCTGGGTGCGGTTGACCTGACCTCTGCCGGGATCTTCGCCGACGCGTGATCGATGCTGGTCAACCACTCCGGTGCTTACCGCCTCTCAGTGGGTTCGATCATCGGCTCGCCAGCCGGTCGATGATCTCCGCGGCCTGGAACAGCACCGCGCGCTCCTCTTCGGTGAGGTCCACCAGTTGCTGGTCGAGCCAGCGCTCGCGGGCGGAGACCTCTTCTTCGATGCGGGTGCGTCCCGCGTCGGTCACCTCGACGATGGCCTGCCGACCATCCGTCGGGTGCGCGCGGCGCGCGACCAGCCCGGCGTCCTCCAGGGCGGCGATCACCCTGGTCATCGACGGTGGCTGGACGCCTTCTCGCGCCGCCAGCTCGCCCGGCGTCAGCGCTCCGGCCTTGTGCAGGCAGGACAGCGCGGACAGCTGGGAGAGCGTGATGTTCGAGCCGCTGCTCTGCGCGCGCAGCCGCCGGTTGAGCCGGACCACCGCGAGTCGCAGCCGACTCGCCAGGGTGCGCTCGCGTTCCGCAATGTCGGACACGTCGTTAGTCTACCAAACTATATCGGGGAAACGGACAAACTGATCAGCTCAGTGGCCGTCCACCCTAATGATCCGACCGCGCGGGGTCACCAAAAGCTCGTGAGCACTTTGGGCTGCTCTGGCAACCCAAAGTGCTCACGGCACTTGACCTGCGGAAACGATCAGATGCCGAAGACAGCGCTGATCGGTGCGGCCGCGAAGTACAGCACGAAGGCCGCCGCGACGATCCACATCAGCGGGTGCACGGTGCGGACCTTGCCGGTGAACACCCGCAGCAGCACGTAGCTGACGAAGCCCGCGCCGATGCCGTTGGCGATCGAGTAGGTGAACGGCATGACCACGATCGTCAGGAACGCCGGCAGCGCGACGCTGAAGTCCGACAGGTCGATCTGCTTGATCTGGCCGATCATCATCGCGCCGACCACGATCAGCGCCGGAGCCGCCGCCTCCACCGGGATGACCTCGTAGAGCGGGGTGAAGAACAGCGCCGCCAGGAACAGCGCACCGGTGACCACGTTCGCCAGACCGGTCCGCGCGCCTTCCGCGATGCCCGACGCCGAGTCCACGAACACCGTGTTGGAGCTGGCGGAACCCAGGCCACCGGCGACCGCGCCGACGCCTTCGACGGCCAGCGCCTTGCCGATGCCCGGGAGGTTGCCGTCCTTGTCGGCCAGACCGGCCTCCTTGCCGAGACCGGTCATGGTGCCCATGGCGTCGAAGAAGTTCGCCAGCACCAGCGTGAACACCAGCAGCGCGGCGGCCAGCGCGGGCAGCCGGGTCCAGGCGCCGAAGGAGACGTCGCCGAGCAGCGAGAGGTCCGGCAGCCCGGCGATCTGGTCCGGCACCGCCGGGTAGCCGAGGTTCCAGCCGTAGGGGTTGGTGCCCTTGGACGGTCCCGCGTGGAAGACGGATTCGACGATGATCGCCAGCACCGTGGTGACCAGCACGCTGATCAGGATCGCGCCGCGCACGTTGCGCGCCACCAGCACCGAGGTCAGCACCAGGCCGAAGACGAACACCGCGGTCGGCCACGAGGCGATCGAGCCGTCGATGCCCAGGCCCACCGGCACGGTGGTGTGGGCCGCGTCCGGGAGCCGCCGCACGAACCCGGCGTCGACCAGGCCGATGAAGGAGATGAACACGCCCACGCCGACCGCGATCGCGGCCTTGAGCTCGGGCGGTACCGCGTTGAACACGGCCGTGCGGAATCCGGTGGCGACCAGGATCAGGATGATGATGCCGTCGACGACCACCAGGCCCATGGTTTCCGGCCAGGTCACCTGCGGCGCGATCGTCACGGCCAGCAGCGTGTTGATCCCCAGCCCGGCGGCGATCGCGAACGGGTAGTTGGCGATCAGCCCGAACAGGATGGTCATCACACCCGCGACGAGCGCGGTCATCGCTGCGACCTGCGGCACCGGCAGGATGTTGCCGAGCACGTCGCGCTTCGCCCCGGCGTCGTCGGCCGAGTAGCTGCCGAGGATCAGCGGGTTCAGCACGATGATGTAGGCCACGGTCACGAACGTGACGACACCGCCGCGCACCTCGCGGGAGATGCTGGACCCGCGCTCGGTGATCTTGAAGTACTGGTCCAGCAGTGATTTCTTGCTCTCGGTCTCGTCCACCATCGTGCTTCCCATCACCGCGCCGAGGCGCGCGTCCACCTACCCGGAGTAGCCTGCCTGACGTGGCAAAGGACAGCGAACCCACCCCCACCGCGGCAGGTCACCGCCCGGTCCCCCACCTGCCCCGCAGGCTGGCCGACCCGACGCCGGTGGTGCTCACCGGAACCGCGCTGTGGCTCCTCGGGGTGCTGCTGTTCGCGGTGCGCAGCGACCTGCGCATCGAGTTCTGGACCTGCCTGGCCGGAGTGGTCCTCGGCGTCATCGGCTACGGCGTCTTCCGCTGGCAGCGCTCGGCGGCCCGCCGGGGTTCCCGGGGCGCGTGGCAGGGGCTGTCCGGTCTGGACGGTTGAGCGAGCAGGATTCCTCCCCCACTGACCCGTCGGACCCGTTAGCCTGCGAAGCCGTCACCAGTTCAGACAGCTGAACCTGAATGCGGGGAGCGCAGCAGCAGTGCCGAAGCTCGACGTCGACCGACTCGAATACGCCATCCTGGCCGAACGCGCGAATCTCACGCGGATCCCGATGGTCGCTGCTTACAGCAACTACGGAACCAAGGTGCAGGACATACCGCGCGAGTTCGACGCGGCCGAGCAGCGCTGCCGCGACCGCGGCCTGGTCAACCCGGGCGGTGTGAACGACCGGGTCATGGAGCTGCTGGGCATCTACTCGCACGCGACCGTCGAGTACGACCTGCGCTTCTCCTCGAAGAAGGGCGCCGAGCTCCGCGTCGCGGTGACGAAGGCGAACAAGACGGCGGTGCGCACCGTCGTCGACGGCGACCGGATCATCCTGGAACCGGTCCACCCGAACGACCTGATCCCGGCCCTGATCTCGACGCTGCCGGAGCACCAGCCGGCCCGCATCCGCCCGCCGCTGTCGATCGACCTGGCGGACGTCCGCGCGGCCATGGCCGAGGCCAGCCGCCAGGGCGAGGACCCGCGGGCGATCGAGCAGGGCCTGCGCAACCGCGGTGTGAGCCCGGCGAACTTCCGCAAGATGACCCAGCTCCTCGAAGGCCCCCGCCTGGGCCTCGGCGAAGCCGGCGTGACGATCTGGGACGACCGCGGCAAGGAGCACCGGGGCGACCAGACGATCCGCATCATCGACCTCCAGCTCGGCCGCACGGCGGTCTACAACAGCGGCGGCCAGCGGATGTTCGCCGGAGCGGACCTGAGCACCTTCACCCGCGTCCTCGGCGAACTGGCCACCAAGACCCGCCGCGACGCGATGCGGGAAGCCCAGTGGTGACCTGCACCGAGTGGTCAACATCACTGGGCCAAACGGACCAATCTGACAACGGCCGGGGAACGGATCCGGCCTGAGTAACGTCACATTCGTGCGCGAGCGATCAAAGACCTGGCAAGCTGTGCGCGACGTGTACCTGTTCTAGGGGACAAGGGGGTAGGACGAGGTGTCGTTCTTCGACGGGATCATCGACGCGCAGCAGAAGATGGTGCGCACCGCGACGATCCACACCGCGATCAACTCTGGGGGGAGCGCGCAGGCGGCATCGTTCTCGGTCGACATCGAGCAGATCCCGGGCCTGATCGCCAAGTACGAGGAAGCCCAGGACAAGCTGCTTGACATCGTGCAGAAGGCGCAAGAACTCCAGAACATTGCGCCGCCTGGAGACGACGAGGTCAGCCAGAAGCTCGCTTCCGCACTCGGCGAGATGGCAGGCGATGGCGAGGGTTGCTTGACTTGGGCCGTGAACGATGCCCGCAGCCGGATCCAGTCCCAGATCGATCAGCTGAAGGCAGCCCTGGGCACGTACAAGAACACCGACGACGACGCTTCGATCCGCCAGGTTTAAGGAAGATCTCACGTGCAACGCCGCGCATCGCTCGCCGCAGTCTCCCTTCTTGCAGTGCTGGGGGCCTCCGCCTGCTCTCCCGGCGGGTCGACTGAGACCCCCGGCTCGAACGCACCGGAATCCAGCACTGCGTCTGACGCCCCGAAGGTTGAGAAGCCGAAGAACCTCAAGGCAGTCACCGACGCTTGCCAGTTGCTGACGAAGCAACAGGTCAGCGACCTCGGTGGTACCAACGAGCGACGACCTCCCCAGCAGTCCACCAACACGTATGGCGAGCCTTCGTGCCAGTGGGCGAACGATGCCTTCACTGCAACCGTTTCGATCAACACCAAGTTCGGTGGCTTGAAGCGGGTCATGCAGAACCGGAAGAGCCGGCAGGACTACAAGCCCACTCAGCTCGAGGGCTACGAGGGTGGACGCGTCGGCGAGCAGAGCAATCTGTGCCGCATCGAACTTGGCATCGCCGACGACCAGTCCCTCGAGATCAACTACGCCAAGAACGCTGGCGGCACGCCAGAGATGGACGACTCGTGCGGCTTCGCCGAGAAGATCACCAGCGAAGCGTTGAAGAACGTTCCGGACGCCTGATCGCGTCCGCGCATACCACGACCAAACACGAAAAGGGGGTGTGATCACGGTGTTCGGACTTATGGTTGGCGGCTACCTGCTCACACGTGAGTCGGACCGTGGTAACACGGACGAGATCATGAGCAAGGTGGGCTTCAACCACCCGGAGAAATACCAGCAGATCACGCAGGGCATCGGCTCCCAGCCGCTTGCTTCGTCCGTGGACAGGTGGAGGGCCGACATCGCGGCCCAGTTCGACGAGGTCGCGGGGATTCTCGACGAAGCCAACGCCAAGGCCGGAGTCGCCTGGACCGGTCAGGCTGCCGAAGAACACGGCAACACTTTGAAGCCGATGTCGCAGTTCATCCTGGATGCGAAGGATGTCTCGACGTCGGTCGGCGACTCTGCCGGACAGCAGGTCGATCACTTCGGCAGGATCAAGCACGGCATGCCGGAGCCGGTGAAGGTCGATGCGACCGACAACCTGCTCGAAAAGGGTGGAGCTTGGCTCGTCGGCGGTGAGACCGACCTGCAGAAGCAGGAGCGCGAGGCCACTGCGAAGGCTGAGGAAGCCAAGGCGCACTACAACTCGTACAACGAGAGCACCAGCAACGTCTCGCAGAACCTGGCGTTCTACCCGAAGGCGCCGGAGATGGCGTACGACCAGGGTGGTGGCTCTGGCTACGGGAACAACCCGACCGTTGGCAGCGTGCCGACCGGATCGGGCATTCCTGGTGGCAGCGGCTCCGGTAGCGGCTACACCGGCAGTGGCGGGGTCAGCCCCGGCGGCGGTGTTGGTCCTGGTCACGGTGGCGGGCTGCCCGGCGGTGGTTACGTCACGGCTCCGCAGCAGAGCTCTTCGCAGTGGGCTTCGATGCCTCCGGCGGGCACCGGTGGACCGGCGAACATGCCCAGTACGACCGGCCCTGGCGGCGGCGGTCCTGGCGGTGGGTTCGGCATGGGCATGATGCCGGGCGGCGCGGGTGCCGGCGGCGCGGGCGGTGCTGGCGGTGCCGGTCGCGGCATGGGTGCTGGCGGCGCCGGGGGCCGTGGCCTCGGTAGCGGCGCTGGCGGCCCGGGTGCCGGTGGGCGCGCTGGTGTCGGCGGCCTGGGTGGCGCCGGCGGTGCGGCCGGGTCCGGTAGCGCTTCTGGCGCGGCTGGTCGTGGTGGCGCTGGCGGCATGGGTGGTGCTGCTGGTCGCGGCCAGGGCAAGGAAGGCGAGGAAGACCAGGAGCACGAGAACAAGTACATGATCGACACGGACGAGGCCTGGGACGACCTGGGCCTGCCCAAGGTCGCCCCGCCGGTCTTCGGCGAGTGACCTGATCGGTCTGGAAAGACGAACTGGCCGCGCACCGAATCCGATGCGCGGCCAGTGCTTTACTCGGTGGCTTTCCGGTAGATCTCGCCCAGCTCCGCCATCGCTTGGTCAGCCTTGGCCTTGTCCGCTGGGATGGAACCTATGTCGCCGATTCCCGCCATTCCCTTGTAATCCATCACGAGCACGTTGTTCGGCGCTCCTGGGATCTCCATGATCCAGCTGCGGAAAGCGGACATCGGTTCATCGACGCCGTGGTCGACGATCACCCGTCGACCGTGGAAGTCGACGACCTCGGCTTCCGGGCTGATGTCCGTCCAGCTCTCGAAGCTGCCCGTGCCGATGTAAACGTCGAACAGGATCTGCATGTCCTGGTCAGGGGACTCGTACGAGCAGGTGAACCCGTTGAGCACCACCCGCCGGAAGTCCGGGCCCATGAACCGGGCGATCACGTCTTCCGGCGGGTAGGAACAGAGGTAGAGCGCTCCCCAGTTCCCGGTAGCTGGCTGCTGCGGCAGAGCGTCCAGCTGCAGAACATCCTTGAACGGCCGCGGTTCGGGTCGCGCCCACTCAGTGCAGGTGCCGCCCATTCGGTCCACCGAGGCGCAGACGTTCGTAGTTGCAGCAGGCACAGGCGGCGGCACGACGGCCTGTTCCTGCTGCTTCCTGGGCGAATCGATCGGAGTCAACAACAACCACAGACCCGCAGCGCCACCGATCAGGAGCACCACGACCCCGATGATGGTGAACGGGATCCACTCCCGGTTCTTCCTAGGCATCTGCGGTGGTCCGGATGGGTACTGCGGCGGTCCGGCCGGGTATTGCGGCGGGACGGGCTGGTAGCCCGGCGGTGGTTGTCCTTGCCAGCCTTGGTTTCCCGGCCAGCCTTGATGGGTCACTCGAACTTCCCCCTCAGCTCAGCAGTGCTCTCCCCAGAGCACTTCCCCAACGACTTGTCATGTGGGCAACCGGATTCTGCGACAGCTCGACGGTGGAATGTGTGCTTTCAGTCGAACATCACCGAGATGACCACTCGACCGGTTCGGACCTCGGTGGCGCAGACCGAGCAGGTCGGGCGGTCGTCTCTGGGGTTGAGATCTTCTGGGGTCGTCATGACTCCGCAGAGCGCGACGAGATCTCGGCCTTGGTGGCGTGGGTCTTCTGTTGGGATTACGTGGTTTTGGTAGCCGAAGCCTGTCCAGTAGCCCGTCTTGGGCGGCTTGGATGGGTCGGCCGGCGGTTTCGGCATTGGCGGCTTCCTGGTGGTGGTCGGCGGGCGGGGGCGGGGGGGGGGGGAC
>NZ_JAQGLA010000011.1 GCF_027853915.1 Saccharopolyspora oryzae | reverse complement strand
GCCCCGCCCCCGACGGCTTGTAGCACGTGTTTCGGCGGCTCGTTCTCGCCAGAGCTCGTCGAGCCCGAACCGCTGGTCACCTGGTCCTGGAGTGCGCGACCCCCGATGCGCACTGCGTTCGAACACCGGTGCCAGCGTTTTCCGGCACACTGGGTTCGGTCGGCGGACACCGTCGGCCTGGCCCGTCCTCGTTCCCCGAACGCCTATTGAGGAGTGTCACCACAGCATGTCCGCCCCGTATCCCCCGTCGCGGAAGTCCAGCTCGGCCGGGCCCGCACTCGGCTTGAAGGAGATCCTGGCGCTGGTGGCGGCCGGGGCCGGTCTGGTCGGTTACCTGATCGGCTTCTTCAGCGAGATCGCCGGTGTGCTCGTCGGCAGCCTGGCCGGATTCTCCATCATCACCTCCGCAGCGCTGGCCGGCCTGCGCTTCGTGCCGAAGACGCCGAACTTGCTGGTCGCCGCCGCGCCGCTGTCCGCCTACGCCACCCTCGCGCTGCTGCAGGACCTCATCGGCGGCACCTCCGGCGGCATCGTCGTGCTGCTCCTGCTGCTGGCCATCGCGCAGCTCGCCGGTGTGGTCGGGAACCTGCTGATCGACGGCGGGATCATCAACGTGCCGCAGAGCTCCGACTCGGCCAGCAAGCCCCCGTCCGGCCCGTCCGGTCAGGGTGGCCAGCCCGGCCCGTTCCAGCCCGGTCAGCAGGGCGGCCCCGGCAAGCCCGGTGGCCCCGGTGGGTGGAACCCCGCGGCGCCGCCCGCCAAGCCCGGGCAGTTCGCGCCGGCGAGCGGCGGCTGGAGCCCGGCCACCGGTGGACAGCCGCAGCAGCCGGGCGGCTGGAACCCGTCCTCGGGTGGCTCCCCGGCCCCGAACCCGTCCGGTCCCGCCGGTCAGCCCGGCTTCGCCGGTCAGGGCGGCGCCCCCACCGGTCAGGGCGCTCCCGCTGGTCAGGGTGCTCCTGCCGGTCAGGGTGGTTCCGCCGGGCAGGACGGTCCGCCGAACCAGGGAGCTGCCGGTCAGTCCGGTCAAGGTGGCCAGGGCAGCGGTCCGCAGGGCACCCAGCAGATGCCGCACCCCGGCCTCAACCGGCAGGAATTCTGATAGCTGAAGATCGATCGAGCACGGGTGGCCTGCGGGCCGCCCGTGCTTTCTTTCGGTGAAGCAGGGCGGTGGGACAGGCCGCGGGAGCGTCCTAAATGGACGTTCGATGTCGCCCGATGGGTGGAGGTGGCGGCGTGTTGTGACCCGTTCGGCGGAATTGTGGTGCGACATTCGGCAACGTGTCCGTGCTCGAGTCGATTCCCCACGCCATCGCCGACGGCCCCCGCGAGCGCAGTCTCGGCCTCCGCTGGTGGCTGCTCATCGGCGCGACCTGCACCGTCCTGGTCCTCGGCTACCTGCTGTCGGCCGGACTGATCGCCCTGGTGACGGCCACCGCCAGCAACGCCGGGTTCAGCCCGCTCGTGGTGCTGCTGGCCGCGCTGCCCGGGTGGCTGGTCCTGCACCAGTCCGCGCTGACGATCACGGGCGCACCGCTGAGCGTGCTCCCGCTGCTCCCGACCGCGGCCGTGATGCTGCTGATCGCGGCCGCCTCGGCCTGGGTGGCGCGGCGTTCCAGGCTGCGACGACCGGACCAGGCGTGGCCGGTCATCGCGACCATGGGCCTGGTGCACGCCTTCGTCGGCGCGGCCATCGCCCTCGTGCTGGCCGGGCCGTTCCGCGCCGTCCCGGTCGATGCCTTCCTGAGCTGCGGCTTGACCGCCACCGCTGCCTCGGCGGCAGGCGTGGCGAACCGCTGCGGGCTCATCTACCTGGTCTGGGAACGGGTCGAGGCCGAGGTGTGGTCAGGCCTGCGCATCGGTCTGCTCGCACTCTCTGCGGTGGTCGCCGCCGGCGGTGTGGTGCTGCTGGTCGGGATCTGCGCCTCGGCGCCGGACATGGTCGCCTCGATGGCGCGATCCGGCGCTGCCGGTGACGCGATCGGAACCTCCCTCCTGTCGCTGCTGTACCTGCCGAACGGAGTGCTGGCGGGCTGGGCCTTCGCCGCCGGCACCGGCCTGTCGCTGGGCGGGCTGACGGTGCAGCCCTTGCACGCCACGCCTGGGCCGGTGCCCGACCTTCCCCTGCTCGCGATCTTGCCGTCGCAGGAGGGGCCGGGCTGGTCGGCCGCGGCGCTGGTGCTGCCGCTCGCCGCCGGCGCGCTCGTCGGCTTCGCCTGCCGCCGGGTCTCCGGCGGCGTGTCGCACCGGTTGCTGGCGGTCGGTGTGGCGGCCTGCGTCGCGGCGCTGGGCACGTTGGTCCTCGCCCAGGTCGCCGGCGGCGACCTCGGTGGCGGGCAGTTCAGCCCGGTGTCGCTGCGACCGCTCGAGCTGGCTGCGATGACGATGTGCTGGATCGGCATCCCGGCAGCCGCCGTGACCTGGCTCGCTGGCCCGGTCGACTTCGAAGAGCCCGTGCCCGCAGGCGGAGACACCGCCGAGGGGGCAGACCCGGCTGCGGACGCTGATGCGTCGGAAACCGACTCCCTTCCGGTTGATGCGGACGATGTGAACGAGGACTCCGCCGAGGACGCGGAATCCCCGGCAGATGCGGATGGCGAACAGCCGTCCACTTCGGACGTGGACGCCGAGCCCGAAGCGGACGCGGTCGATCCCGATGACTTCGACCCGGAGATCCCGCACGCGCGCGAACCGCTCTCCTCGACCAGGAGCGCGCACTCCGAGATAGACCCCAGCGAGTTCGACGGTGACACCGGCTCGGACTGGACCGTCGACGAGGCCCGGCGCGAGGCCTGGACCAGGGACGGCGGCCAGAACCGGGCCGACTAGCTCCCGACCGCTCGGGTGCGGGAGATCTGCCCGTTTCGGGTGGGTTGCGCCCCGGGTGGTGCCGCCTCGGCGCTGTTCGCGGTGAGGGTTGCGCCACTCCTGGGGCCCTGGCCGCGTCAGACCCTCCAGCAGCGCTTACGCTGCTGGTTGAGATCGCGCCCAGGCACGTCAGGAGCGAACGCTGAATCCGAGTACGACCGACCCGTCGAACACCGCTGCGTCGCCCGCCCGGTTCACCACCGCCGATCCGGCACGCGTGGTCGTGCTGGTGTCCGGCTCCGGAACTCTGCTGCAGTCCCTGCTCGACGCGACCAGCTCGCCCGACTACCCCGTGCAGGTGGTCGCGGTCGGAGCGGATCGCGACGGCATCGAAGGGCTCGCCCGGGCCGAGCGCGCTGGGGTGCCGACCTTCGTCCGCCGGGTCAAGGACCACCCGAGCCGCGACGACTGGGACCGCGCACTGGCCGACGCCTGCGCCGAGCACGAACCCGACCTGGTGGTCTCCGCCGGGTTCATGAAGCTGGTCGGCGCGAACTTCTTGGCCCGCTTCGACGGCCGGTACCTCAACAGCCACCCGGCGCTGCTGCCCTCTTTCCCGGGCATGCACGGCGCGCGCGACGCGCTGGAGTACGGCGTGCGCGTCACCGGCTGCACGCTGTTCGTGGTCGATGCCGGGGTGGACACCGGACCGATCCTCGCGCAGGAAGCGGTCGAGGTGCGGCCCGACGACGACGAGGCGAGCTTGCACGAGCGGATCAAGGCAGTCGAGCGGCGATTGCTGGTCGACACCCTGGAACAGCTGGCGTTGCACGGTTGGACCGTGCAGGGACGGAAGGTGAGTATCCCGTGACCGCGAACTCGCAGGAGCGGCGCGCAGTTCGCCGCGCGCTGATCGGCGTGTCGGACAAGTCGGGCCTGCTGGAGCTGGCCACCGGGCTGCACGCGGCCGGTGTGGAGATCGTGTCCACCGGTGGCACCGCCCGCACCCTCGCGGCCGCGGGCGTGCCGGTGACCCCGGTCGAGGAGCTCACCGGCTTCCCGGAGGCGCTCGACGGCCGGGTCAAGACCCTGCACCCGCGGGTGCACGCCGGGCTGCTGGCCGACCTGCGCCGCCCGGAGCACGCCGACCAGCTGCGCGAGCTGGACATCGCCCCGTTCGACCTGCTGGTGGTGAACCTCTACCCGTTCGTGCAGACGGTGGCCTCGGGCGCCGCGCAGGACGAGGTGATCGAGCAGATCGACATCGGCGGTCCGGCGATGGTGCGAGCCTCGGCCAAGAACCACGCGAACGTCGCGGTCGTGGTCGACCCCAACCGCTACGAGTGGGTGCTGGAGCAGGTCCGGGAGGGCGGCTTCACGCAGTCCGACCGGGTCGAGCTGGCCGCTGCTGCGTTCCGGCACACCGCCTCCTACGACGTCGCGGTGGCGTCCTGGATGAGCAAGGTGCCGACCGGGGACGACTCGGTGTTCCCCGGCTGGATCGGCGAGACCTGGGAGCGCCGCTCCGCGCTGCGCTACGGGGAGAACCCGCACCAGCCCGCCGCGCTGTACGTCTCCGGCGGTGAGGCCACCGGTCTCGCGGCCGCGGCCCAGCTGCACGGCAAGGAGATGTCGTACAACAACTACGTCGACTCCGACGCGGCCTGGCGCGCGGCGCACGACCACGACGAGCCGTGCGTGGCGATCATCAAGCACGCCAACCCGTGCGGCATCGCGGTGGCCGACGACATCGCCGCCGCGCACCGCAAGGCGCACGAGTGCGACCCGGTCAGCGCGTTCGGCGGTGTCATCGCGACCAACCGCGAGGTGTCGGTGGCGATGGCCGAGCAGGTCGCCGAGATCTTCACCGAGGTCGTCGTGGCGCCCGGCTACGCCGACGGCGCGGTGGACGTGCTGAGCAAGAAGAAGAACATCCGGATCCTGACCGCGCAGCCGCCCAAGAGCGGCCGGATCGAGATGCGGGCGATCTCCGGCGGCATGCTGGTGCAGGGCTCCGACGCCATCGACGCCGAGGGCGACGACCCGGCCAACTGGACGCTGGCCGCCGGCTCGCCGGTGGACGAGGCCACCCTGGCGGACCTGAAGTTCGCCTGGCGCGCCTGCCGCGCGGTGAAGTCCAACGCGATCCTGCTGGCCGACGGCGGGGCCACGGTCGGCGTGGGCATGGGCCAGGTGAACCGGGTCGACTCGGCGCGCCTGGCGGTCTCCCGCGCGGGTGACCGGGCGAAGGGCTCGGTGGCCGCGTCCGACGCGTTCTTCCCGTTCGCCGACGGTCCGCAGGTCCTGCTGGACGCCGGGGTGCGCGCCATCGTGCAGCCGGGTGGCTCGGTCCGGGACGCGGACACCATCGCGGCGGCGGAGGCGGCCGGTGTGCCGCTCTACTTCACCGGGACGCGCCACTTCGCGCACTGACCCGGGATTGCCTCGAGCGGCGCGGACGACCACGGTCGTCCGCGCCGCTCGCTTTTCCGGGCTGTCGAGCGCGGCGGTGTGCTGGTGGGTCTGGCCCGTTCGGGACGTGCGCATGGGAAACCTCCTGGAGCATGTGGGATCCGTTCGCCGCGCGGCTGGCCCGGCGGGTGGTGTCGGGGCGTGGAGCCCCGGCCCGGCGAGCTCGGTGAGGCTGTTCCCGGACCGCTGCTGGGCGGTCCGGGCGGCCGTCCGGGTGGGCCCGGGAACGCGGTCGTCGATCGAGTTGTAGCGGCTTTTTCCCCTTCGCTCAGCCGAATTTCGGGCGATCGAACAAATGTTCACCCAATCTGGCTACGGGCCTTGACGCGGAGCTCTGGCCGGGGTTTACTTGTCTTGTTCGAACTGAGGTTCGAGTTCGGATCAGGCGATGTCGGGGTCGACTGATCCGTTGGAACCGGCGCTGCGTTCGGGTGCAGGCGCAGTGCTGGTTCCACCGCTGTCTTCCCCACAGCGGCTTGGTGGGTGCCCGCGCCGGGGTCGGGCATCCACTCGCACGATGTGGGGAGGCAGCGATGTCCGCGATGGCGTCTTCGACGTCGCCGGGCGCGTCCGCGGTTTACGGGGTGTCCGTGGGTGTGCCGGTGGTCGAAGCGGGTGGTGTTCCTGGTGCGGGCCGGGTGCTGCCCACGCGGACGGAGCTCGCTGCCGTGCTGCCATGGCCAGGTTTGCGCCGTGGCAGCACGGTGGCGGTGCACGGATCTGTTTCCCTCCTCTTCGCGCTGCTCGCCGAAGCGACCGCCAACGGCTCGTGGGCCGCGGTGGTGGGGCTGGCCGGCATCAGCCTGGTCGCCGCGGCTGAAGCCGGTGTGGAGCTCTCCAGGCTCGCGGTGGTTCCGCGGCCGGGCGGCGACCCGGCGGGTGTGGTCGCCGCGCTGCTCGACGGGGTGGACCTGGTCGCTGTCGGTGGTACTCGGCGGATCGCGGATTCGGATGCTCGACGGCTGTCGGCGAGAGCGCGCAACCGCGGTTCGGTGCTGCTGCCGTTCGGCCCGTGGGCGGGTGCCGAGGTGCAGCTGCGTTGTGCTGACGCCAGCTGGCGAGGGCTCGGTCAGGGCCATGGCTACCTGCGGGAACGTGCTGTCACGGTGCACGCGGGCGGACGTGGTGCGGCGTCCCGGCCGCGTTCGAGCCGGCTCCTCCTCCCGGCGCGCAGCGGAGCTGTCGGAGTTCCGGCGGACGAGCCCGTGGAGATCACGCGGCCGCGGCTGCGTCCGGTGGTGGGGTGCTCGTGATGCCCCCTCGTCGACTCGTCGTGTGGTGCCCGGACTGGCCGGTGGTCGCCGCCGCCCGCGCGGCCGAACTCGGTTCGTTGGTGCCCACCGCGGTGTTCGCGGCCAACCGGGTGGTGGCCTGCTCCGCGACGGCCCGCGATGGCGGGGTGCGCCGCGGCATGCGCCGCCGCGAGGCGCAGAGCCGTTGCCCGGATCTCGTTGTCTGCGAACACGATCCGGATCGGGATGCGCGGTTGTTCGAGCCGGTCGTGGCCGCGGTCGAGGACATGATGCCGGGGGTGGAGATCGTGCGCCCGGGCTTGGTGGCGGTTCCGGCGCGGGGGCCTGCGCGCTACTTCGGATCAGAGGCGGGCGCTGCTGAGCGGGTGATCGACAAGATCGACGCGCAGGTCGGGGTCGAGTGCCAGGTGGGCATCGCGGACGGGCTGTTCGCGGCGGTCCTGGCCGCTCGGCGCGGCCAGCTGGTCGCGCCCGGGTTGAGCCCGGAGTTCCTCGCGCCGCTGGCCGTCGACGAGATCGACCAGCTCGCCGACCGACTCACCGGCCGGCAGGTCGCGCAGCGGGCGGAGCTGGTGGATCTGCTGCGGCGCTTGGGAATTCGCACGTTGGGCGAGTTCGCCGCGCTGGATCCGTCGGACGTCGCGACGAGGTTCGGCCGGTCCGCGCTGGTGATGCACCGCGCGGCCGGGGGCCGGGAGGAGCGGCCGGTGCTGCGGCGGCAGGTCCCGCCGGACCTGGTGGTGTCCGAGGAGCTCGATCCGCCGGTGGACCGGGTGGACCGGGCGGCTTTCGCGGCCAAGGTGCTGGCGGACCGGCTGCACGCCAGGCTCGGCGATCTCGGTCTGGCGTGCACGCGGCTGGGGATTTCGGCGCGGACCGAGCACGGCGAGGAGCTGGATCGGGTGTGGCGGTGCGCGGAGCCGTTGACCCCGGCGGCCACCGCGGATCGGGTGCGCTGGCAGCTCGACGGTTGGCTGAACGGCCGCAGCGGGTCGCAGCGCCCGACGGCCGGGGTGAGCGTGCTGAGCCTCCGGCCGGAGGAGGTCGTCGGAGCGGGTGGGTTGCAGCTCGACCTGCTCAGCGCCGCGACCGGCGAGGCGGATGCCCGCGCCGGCCGCGCGTTCGCCCGGGTGCAGGGCATGCTCGGACCGGAGGCGGTGCTGACCGGGGTGCTCGACGGCGGTCGTGATCTGCGCGATCAGGTGCGGTTCGTGCCGTGGGGCGACGAGCGCCGCCCCGCGTTGGCACCGGACCACCCGTGGCCGGGGCGGATCCCGTCCCCGTCGCCCTCGGTGGTGCCGGATTCGCCTTGGCCCGCAGTCGTTCTCGACGTCGAGGGGCGGCCGGTGGAGGTCACCGACCGGGATCGGTTGACGGCGGCGCCGAGCCGCGTCGAGGTGGCGGGTGGCCGGTCCCGCGCGGTGTCCGGCTGGGCCGGGCCGTGGCCGGTGACCGAGCGCTGGTGGGTGGAGCTGCTGGCCGATGGTGCCGGGCAGACGGCCCCGGCGACGCAGGTGCCGCCGCGGTCGCTGGTGCGGGTCCAGGTGGTGCTCGAAGCCGACTCCAGCACGGCTGAGCCGGGAGCGCCGGGCGCTGAGCTCGAGGCGGGTGAGGTGGCCCTGCTGCTGGTGCACGAGCAGGGCCGTTGGTGGGTTCAGGGCGCCTATCGATAGCGACGAACACTCGTTCGAGTGGTTGGTCGGTATTTCGGTGGCATCGCCGAATCGAACAGGAGTTCACTGGTTGTCATGAGTTGGTTCAACCCGCCCCAGACCTGGTCGGAACTGGAGACCGCGCTTTCCGGCCGGCCCGCTTCCGCCGATGGGCGGGGTCCGCGCGACGAGCGGAACCCCGGCGACGGGAACGACAGCCCGGCGTGGACCCGGCGGCGTGCCGAGTACCGGGCCGATGTCGTTCCCGCGGTGCCGTCGGTCCCGTACGCGGAGCTGCACGCGCATTCCAACTTCAGCTTCCTGGACGGGGCGAGCCATCCGGAGGAGCTGGTGGCGGAAGCGGCGCGGCTGGGGTTGGAGGCGATCGCGCTCACCGATCACGACGGGCTGTACGGGGTGGTGCGCTTCGCCGAGGCCGCCGCCGAGCACGGGGTGCGCACGGTGTTCGGCGCGGAGCTGAGCCTCGGGCTCTCCGGGGCTCAGAACGGGATGGCCGATCCGGAGGGGCGGCACTTGCTGGTGCTGGCCCGGGATCTGGACGGTTACGCGAGCTTGTGCCGGGCGATCAGCACGGCGCAGCTGGCCGGTGAGGAGAAGGGGCGTCCGGTCTACGAGCTGGAGAAGCTCGCCGGCGCGGCCGAAGGGCGTTGGCAGGTGCTCACCGGCTGCCGGAAGGGAGCGGTGCCGGCCGCGCTCGCGGCGGGCGGGTTCGACGCGGCTGCGGCGGAACTGGACCGGCTGGTCGCGCTGTTCGGCCGGGACCACGTGGCGGTGGAGCTGACCGACCACGGACTTCCCGCCGATTCCGAGCGCAACGATGCGCTGGCCGAGCTCGCCGACCGCGCCGGTGTGTCCACAGTGGCCAGCACCGGTGCGCACCTGGCCCGGCCGGATCGGGCCGCGCTGGCCGGTGTGGTCGCTGCGATCCGGGCTCGTCGCAGCCTGGACGAGATGGACGGCTGGCTGCCCGCTTGGGCGGGCAACTACCTGCGTTCCGGGGCCGAGATGGCCGAGATGTTCGCGCGGTACCCGGGGGCCGTGCAGCGAGCTGCCGAGCTCGGCAAGGAGTGCGCCTTCGACCTGCGCTTGGTGGCTCCGCAGCTGCCGCCGTTCAGCGTGCCCGACGGGCGCACCGAGGCGAGTTGGCTGCGCGAGCAGACCTACCGGGGCGCGCTGCAGCGGTACGGCCTGCCGCAGCAGAACCCCGCTGCGTACCGGCAGATCGAGCACGAGCTGGCGGTGATCGAGGAGCTGGACTTCCCCGGTTACTTCCTGATCGTGCACGACATCGTGGAGTTCTGCCGCAGCCGGGGAATCCTGTGCCAGGGCAGGGGATCGGCGGCGAACTCGGCGGTGTGCTTCGCGCTGCGGATCACCAACGCGGACCCGGTGCGCTACCAGCTGCTCTTCGAGCGGTTCCTGGCGCCGGAGCGGGACGGGCCGCCGGACATCGACCTGGACATCGAGTCGGACCGCCGCGAAGAGGTGATCCAGTACGTCTACCGCAAGTACGGCCGGATGCACGCCGCCCAGGTGGCGAACGTGATCAGCTACCGGCCGCGGTCCGCGGTGCGCGACGTCGCCCGCGCGCTCGGCTATTCGCCCGGACAGCAGGACGCCTGGAGCAAGGAGATCGAGCACTGGGGTCCGTTGCCGGAGGATTCCGAGATCCCGGCACCGGTGCGGGGGCTGGCCGGTGAGCTGATGGGGTTCCCCCGGCACCTGGGCATCCACT
Organism: Saccharopolyspora oryzae; assembly: GCF_027853915.1. GTDB lineage: Bacteria > Actinomycetota > Actinomycetes > Mycobacteriales > Pseudonocardiaceae > Saccharopolyspora > Saccharopolyspora oryzae. The sequence goes on along the minus strand of NZ_JAQGLA010000011.1, from coordinate 158,239 downwards.
CCGGCGGGATGGTGATCTGCCACCAGCCGGTCGGCGAGGTCTGCCCGGTGGAGTGGGCGCGGATGCCCGGCCGCACGGTCCTGCAGTGGGACAAGGACGACTGCGCCGAGGTCGGTCTGGTCAAGTTCGACCTGCTGGGGCTGGGCATGCTCTCGGCGCTGCGCTACGCCACCGAGATGGTCCGCGAGCACCACGGTCGCGAGGTCGATCTCGGCGAGCTGGACCTGGCCGACGACGCGGTCTACGAGATGCTGCGCCGAGCGGACGCGGTCGGGGTGTTCCAGGTGGAGAGCCGGGCCCAGCTGGCCACGCTGCCGAGGTTGAAGCCGCGGAAGTTCTACGACCTGGTGGTCGAGGTGGCGTTGATCCGACCGGGGCCGATCCAGGGCGGTTCGGTGCACCCCTACATCCGGCGCCGCAACGGCGAGGAGGAGTGGGACTTCGAGCACCCGCTGATGAAAGGCGCGCTGGCGAAGACCTACGGGGTTCCGCTGTTCCAGGAGCAGCTGATGCAACTGGCGGTGGACGTCGCGGGGTTCTCCCCGGCGGAGGCCGACCAGCTGCGCCGGGCGATGGGGGCCAAGCGGTCCGAAGAGCGGATGGCCCGGCTCAAGGGGCGGCTGTTCGAGGGGATGGCGGCCAACGGCATCTCCGGTGAACTGGCCGAGCAGATCTACCGGCGGATGCTGGCCTTCTCCAACTACGGCTTCCCGGAGAGCCACGCGTTGAGCTTCGCGCTGCTGGTGTTCGCCAGCGCGTGGTTCAAGCACTACTACCCGGCGGCTTTCTGCGCGGCGCTGCTCAAGGCGCAACCGATGGGCTTCTACTCGCCGCAGTCGCTGGTCGCGGACGCCCGGCGGCACGGTGTGCGGGTGCGCGGCCCGGACGTCAACGCAAGCCGGGTGGAGGCCGATCTGGAACCCGATGCCGCCAGCGAGGGGCGGCAGGCGGTGCGGCTCGGGCTGGCTTCGGTGCGCGGAATCGGTGACGGCGCCGAGAAGTTGGTCGCCGAACGTGCGGAGCGTGGTCCGTACACCGGCATGGCCGATGTGGCTCGACGCGTGGGGTTGACCGCAGCGCAGATGGAGGCGCTGGCGACGGCCGGCGCGTTCGGCTGCTTCGGGCTGTCCCGGCGCGAGGCGCTGTGGAACGCCGCTGCCGCAGCCGGGGACCGACCGGACCGGTTGCCAGGAACCACGGCTTCTTCTGCTGCTCCGGCGCTACCGGGCATGGACGGCGTCGACGTGGCTGCGGCGGACGTCTGGGCCACCGGGGTTTCCCCGGACAGCTTCCCGCTGCAGTTCGTCCGCGCCAGGTTGGACTCGATGGGCGCGCTTCCGACCGACCGTCTGTCCGAAGTGGAGCACGGGACCAGGGTGCTGGTCGGTGGTGCGGTGACGCACCGGCAGCGACCAGCCACCGCGGGCGGGATCACGTTCCTGAACCTGGAGGACGAGACGGGCATGGTCAACGTCATGTGCTCGCCGGGTTTGTGGGCGCGGTACCGCAAAGTCGGGCGCTCCAGCGCGGCATTGCTGGTGCGCGGAATCGTCGAGAGGGCGGAGGGGGTGATCAATCTCAGAGCTGACCGGCTGCAGAAGTTGGAGGTCCGCATCCCCTCGACCTCGCGCGACTTCCACTAGCGGCCAACACAACTCGGCGTCGACCGGCCCGGCCGGCAGCGGACGAAACACCACTCCCTCCCAGGGTGTTGCCTCCGGCCAGTGCGCGGGCGATCGAACGACGCCGGGGTCCGGGCGCGGCGAACCCACCGTCGCCGCGTCCGGACCCACCGGAGTTCAGGTGCGCCCACCCGGGTCCCGGGGGATCGCATTGGTGAATCGAGTGGCCAGTTTGTGCAGGTGTTCAGCGAGTTCTGGAGGTGATTCGACTTCGAAGTCGACATCGAGCATGCCCACCACGAGCGCGACGAGGTCGTACGAGTCCGAGGCGAGCTCCAGTCGGCACGTGCTGTCGTCCACCGGGGTCACGATGCCGTCGATTCGGCTGCTGATATCCGCTGCGGGCGCGTGCACGAGCAGCTGCGAGCGCAGTGGCCACATCTCGAACCCCATGGTTCTGCGCAGGTATGCCGCGACATCACCGTCCGGTGGTTCGCGGTGCGCGAAGCGCGGTCCGTTGGGGGTGCGCAGGGTCATCCGGTCGACCCGGAAGGTGCGCCAGGCGGCTCGTTCGACGTCCCAGCCGACCAGGTACCACTTCCGGCCCCAGCAGACGAGGCGGTGCGGTTCGACGTTGCGCCGGGACGCGGTGCCGTTGCGGTCGAGGTAGTCGAACCGCAGTGTTTCAGCAGCCCGGACGGCGGCCGAAACCGCGGTGAGCACCGCAGCCTGAACTCCCGGCTCGTTGCCGGGGGAGACGGTCACGACTGCGTTCTTCAGCGTGGTGACCCGGTGCCGCAGCCTGGACGGCAGGACCTGTTCGAGCTTGGCCAGGGCCCGCAGCGAGGCTTCTTCGGCCCCGGTGACGTGACCGGCTGCTGCCGTGTGCAGGCCGACCGTGACAGCGACCGCTTCGTCGTCGTCGAGCAGGAGCGGCGGCAGCGCCGCGCCGGAACCGAGCCGGTACCCGCCGTTAGGGCCGATCGTGGTGTGCACCGGGTAGCCCAGGTCGCGCAGGCGATCGACATCTCGCCGCACGGTCCGGGTGGTGACCTCGAGGCGTTCGGCGAGCTCCGTGCCGGACCAGTCGCGGCCCATCTGCAGCAACGACAGCAGCCGGAGCAGACGAGCGGGTGTTGCCAGCATCCGCCCACCCTGCCAGAGGAGCAGGACCGAAACTGTCCTACTCCAACGCAATCCTGTCCGAATGAACGCACCAGAGCCGTTTCGGATCGATGTCGCGCAGGAAGCCCTGGACGATCTGCAGGAGCGGCTGGCCCGCACCCGCTGGCCGGGGGAACTCCCCGGAGTCGGCTGGTCGTACGGCGTGCACCAGGACTATCTGGCCGATCTGGTCGAGCACTGGCGCACGGGCTACGACTGGCGTCGGCACGAGGCTCGCCTCAACTCGTTCCCGCAGTTCACGACGGTCATCGACGATCAGCGGGTGCACTTCCTGCACGTCCGTTCCCCGGAGTCGGACGCGACACCGCTGATCATCACGCACGGCTGGCCGAGCACGGTCTATGACTTCGTCGACGTCATCGGGCCGCTGACCGACCCGCGTGCGCACGGTGGGGATCCGGCGGACGCCTTCCACGTGGTCGCGCCTTCGTTGCCGGGGTTCGCCTTCTCCGGGCCGACCACGCGGACGGGGTGGGGAGTGAATCGGATCGCGTGTGCCTGGGCCGAGCTGATGCGGCGTCTCGGGTACGAGCGCTACGGGGCGCAGGGCGGCGATTTCGGCAGCATCGTGTCGCCGGAGCTCGGCCGGATCGCACCGGAGAACGTTCTCGGCGTGCACGTGAACGCGCTCGTGGACGCCTCGGTGGCAAGCGGTCCCAGCGATTTGGCGAGGTTGTCGGAGGAGGAGCGTGCGCAGGCCGAGCGGAACCAGGCGCTCTGGTACGGGCATTCCGGCTATGCGGTGCAGATGTCCACCCGTCCGCAGACGTTGGCTTACGCGCTCAACGATTCTCCGGTCGGTCAGCTGGCGTGGAACCTGGAGTGGTTCGTCGACTGGGATCCCGCGCGCACCGAGCAGACCCCGATCGACCGGGACGCGATCCTGACCAACGTCACGATCTTCTGGTTGACCGGAACGGCCGGTTCGGCGGCGCGGCTCTACCTGGAGTCCGCCGACGGGTGGGGCCGGCGCCCCGAGCGCACCACGGTCCCGACCGGCGTGGCGAACTTCGCCGGTGACGGGGCGCTTCGAGGTTTGGCGGAGCTCTCCCACAAGATCACCCGCTGGACGAGCTTTCCCGCGGGAGGGCACTTCGCCTCGCTGCAAGCCCCGGATCTGCTGGTGGACGACATCCGGGCGTTCTTCGGAACCTTGCGCTAGCGGAGAACCAGGCGTTGAACGGAAATCTCGTTCAGCCGCGCCGATTTCGACCGATCACTTCGGGACGCCGAGCGCGGCACAGGCTTCCGGATCGGCGACGCCGGTCGACTCCGTGGCGGCGATGATGTCGTCCAGCGCGTCGCGCGCGGCCAGCAGGTCGGCCACCGCTGCGTCGAGCCGTTCGCGCTCCCGGTTCAGGTCCGGCAGCATGCCGGAACAGGCCGGGGCCAGGGAACTTCCGTCATCGGCCATGCACGGCAGCAGCTCGGCGATGGTGGCGGTGCCGAGCCCTGCTGCGAGCAGCATTCGGATGCCCCGCACCGTGGCGACGTCCGCTTCCGAGTACTCGCGGTACCCGCTCGGCAGCCGCGAGGGCGCGAGCAGTCCCTGCTCTTCGTAGTAGCGAAGAAGGCGTTGGCTGACCCCGGTCAGCCGGGAGAACTCCCCCATGCGCACGTGATGACCGCCACTCCGGGTTGACTCTCACATCGATGTGACACCGGAGCCTAGCCCGCATGACGAATCAGCGAGGAGCAGTTCCGCACAACGCACCGGTCACTGTCGTCGGACTCGGCCCGATGGGCCTCGCGCTCGCCGAAGCACTCCTGGATCGCGGCCACCCGACAACGGTCTGGAACCGCACTCCGGCGAAGGCGGACGGCGTCGTCACCAAGGGAGCCCATCGCGTGGAGAGCGTCGCGGAGGCGGTGTCGGCGAGTCCCGTCGTGATCATCTGTCTCAAGGACTACGAGACCATGTACGGAGTTCTCGGCTCCGCCGCTGATGTCCTGCCTGGGCGGGTCCTGGTCAACCTGAACTCCGGAACGCCGAGCGAGGCCATCACAGCAGCCGGCTGGGCCGCCAAGAACGGTGTGGCGTACCTCGACGGCGCGATCATGGTGCCGCCGCCGCTCGTCGGGCACCCCGATTCCGCCTTCCTGTACAGCGGTTCGGAAGAAGTCTTCAGCGAACACCGGGAAACGCTGGCGAGCATGGGGGCGCCGCGTTTCCTCGGCGCCGACCCGGGGCTGGCGGTGCTGCACAACACGGCGCTGCTCGGCATGATGTACGCGACCATGAACGGCTTCATGCACGCCGCCGCCCTGGTGGGTTCGGCGAACGTCCCGGCGGTCGAGTTCGCAGACCTCGCCATCAACTGGTTCATGCCGACCGTGGTGGACTCGACTCTCCTCGCGCAGGCAGCCGATCTGGACGCGGCCCGCTACCCGGGTGATCTCGGCACCATGCAGATGAACTTGAACGCGCTCGAACACATCGTGCGGACCTGCGTGGAGCAGGGCGTGCACGCTGATCAGGCCCGGCACCTGGCGTCGATCGCCGAGCAGGCGCTCGACGCGGGCCACCGGGACGAGAACTACCTGGCGGTGTTCGAGGTCTTCAAGAAGGCGTCGTGAGTCAGGCGATGCCGCAGCGGCGGATCGCCAGCAGGGCGTAGGCGCGGGTGGCCTGCTCCAGCTCCTCGATCGCGACGTGCTCGTCGTGGGCGTGGGCGTAGCGGATGTCGCCGGGGCCGTACTGGAGCGTCGGGATTCCGGCGCCCGAGTAGAGCCGCAGGTCCGTGCCGTACGGCGCACCCAGTGCCGTCGGGCGGGGAGCCCCGGCCGCGGCTGCCGCGTCCTGGGTCTGGCCGAGCAGTTCGTGGCCCTCGGGCAGCCGTCCGCTGGCGAAGATCCCGCCGGGCCAGCTGACCTGGACCGGGTGCTCGGCCAGCCAGGGATCGGCGGCGCAGGCCCGTGCGATGGCGTCGGTGAACTCGGCCTTCGCGGACTCGACCGACTCGCCGATCCGGACGCCGTAGCGGCCTTCGGCGATCGCCAGGTCCGGCACCGTGCTGGCCCAGTCGCCGACCCGCGCCATGCCGACGGACAGCGGGTACGGCACTTCCAGGTGGGCGACCAGCGGGTCGGGGTCCGCGTTGCGGCGGGCTTCCAGCTCGCGCAGCGCCGGCAGCAGGTCGGCGAGCTTGTCCAGCGCGTTCACGCCCCGGTAGCGGGTGGAACCGTGCGTGCTCTGACCAGCGATCTCGAGGCGGAACGTGAGGGACCCGCCGTTGGCCGCCACGATCGTGCCCGAGCTCGGCTCGGCCAGCACGCATGCCGCTCCGCGATGCCCGCGCCGCAGCGTGGCGAACGCGCCGAGCCCGCCGTCCTCCTCGCCGACGACGGTGTGCACCGCCACGGGGCGGGCGAGTTCGATCCCGGCCGTGCGCAGGGCCTGGAGCGCGCCGAAGATCGCGGCCAGCCCGCCCTTCATGTCGCAGGTGCCCCGGCCGGCGGCGATGCCGTCGTGGACGCGCAGCGCGTACGGGTCGCGGTCGGGCCAGCGGTCGAGGTCGCCGGGCGGTACGACGTCGGTGTGCCCGCAGAAGATCAGCGCGGGCTCCGGGCCATCACCGCGCACGCCGACGCAGCCGTAGGCGACGTCGCGCTCGGCTTCCTGTCCGGGGAAGCCGTCCTGCTCGGCGAGCTCGCGGACGTCGATGCGCCAGTGGTCCACCTGGTGCCCGAGCGCGCCCAGCCGGTCGGCGCACCACTGCTGGGCGTCGTGCTCGCCGCTGGTGCCGCCCACGCTGGGGATGGCGACGAGTTCGCGCAGGTCGTTCAGGACACCGTCGAGGTCCACCGCGTCGAGCGCGCGACGTTCGAGGTCGGAGGGGGTGTGAGCGCTTTCCACGTTTCGAGTGTGTCGCATGCGTCGAACGTCCCGGGCCGCGCCCACTACCATCTCCGCGTGGCCGAAGGCGACAGCGACAACACCGAGCGGGAATTCGAGATCGGCAAGGACGGTCTGGGCGGCATCGTCGTGGGCATGGACGGCAGCCCGGCGAGCTTCCACGCCGCGGCCTGGGCCGCCGGCCTGGCGCGGCGCGAGCGCGCCCGCCTGGTCCTGGTCTACGTCGAGGCGGTGGGCGGCGTCGCCTACTGGTCGCCGATGGGCGTCGCGGTCGCCAGCGAGGCGGCCGAGAGCCTGGTGGAGGAGTTGAAGAAGGAGGTCGTGTCGCACCTGAAGTGGGTGGACATCGACTGGGACTTCGTGCACCACCGCGGCGACCCGGCGGTGGGCCTGGAGCAGGTCGCCGAGCAGTACCGGGCGGACCTGATCGTGGTGGGCCGCTCCCGGCGCCGCGGCGGCCTGCTGGGCACGGTGCCCGCGACGCTGGTGGTCGAGGCGGTCCGCCCCGTGGTCGTGGTGCCCTGACCCTCATCGGGTGATCGCGGCCGGAGCGGGAAACGGCCCTGTCGGGCGGGCGTGGCAGGCTGGGCCGATGACTGAAGTGGTGGGTGAGGACTTCCAGGACGCGGTGCTGACGGACCAGGAGTGGGAGGGGCGCTCCTTCGAGGGCTGCGACTTCAGCGACGCCGACCTGACCGGTCTGAACACCCGGAACTGCGTGTTCACCGACTGCGTCTTCACCGGGACGGACCTCAACGGCTCGCGCCACTTCGCCACCGCGTTCCGCTCCTGCAAGTTCGAGCGCACCGTGTTCGGCAAGTCCACTTTGGACGGGTGCAGCCTGCTGGGGTCGAGCTTCGTGGACTGCCGGCTGCGCGCGTGGCAGCTGCGCGAGACGGACCTGACGCTGGTCGGCATGGGCCGGGCCGACCTGCGAGGTCTGGACCTGCGCGGAATCCGCTTCCGCGAAGCCAACTTGGTCGAGTGCGACCTGCGCCGCTGCGACCTCCGCGAAGCCGACCTCACCGGTGCTCGCCTCCTCGGCGCCCGCCTGGCCGAGTCGGACCTCCGCGAAGCCCGCATCGACGCGGACGCCCTGGTCCAGGCGAACCTCAAGGGAGCCCGCGTCGACACCATGCTCGCCATCGCCTTCGCTGCGGCCCACGGCCTCCGCATCGACTGAGAACGGGCCGTTTCCGCTGATCAGCGCGCCGGAAAACCGCTTCAGCTGGAGGCGGACCCGTGGTTGCATGGTGGAATGGTCTCCGCCGATCGATTGCTCGCGTTCGTCGCGATGTCGTTGCTGCTGATAGTGATCCCCGGTCCGAGCGTGCTGTTCGTCGTCGGACGGGCCCTGGCCCAGGGCCGCCGCGCCGCGCTCACCACGGTCGTGGGCAACACGCTCGGGTGCTACGTGCTCGTCATCGCCGTGGCGTTCGGGATCGGGGCGGTCGTGGAGCGTTCGGCCTTGGTGTTCACGGTCCTCAAGCTGGTGGGCGCCGCGTACCTGGTGTACCTGGGCATCAAGGCGATCCGGCAGCGCAAGGCGTTGCAGGCTGCGTTCACCGGAGGTGGGCCTGAGCGCGGTGGCCTGCGCACGTTGTGGGAGGGCTTCGCGGTCGGCGTGGCCAACCCCAAGACGATGGTGTTCTTCGCCGCCGTGCTGCCCCAGTTCGTGGACCGCGATCAGGGCCACGTCGCGGTGCAGATGCTGCTGCTCGGCCTGATCTTCAACGCCCTCGCGCTGTTCTGCGACACGGTGTGGGGGATCGCCGCCGCCACCGCGCGGAACTGGTTCGCCAGCTCGCCGCGGCGGCTCGCCACGGTCGGCGGTGTCGGCGGACTCGCGATGATCGGGCTCGGAGTCTCCATCGCGGCGACGGGCCGCAAGGATTAGAAGTGCGCAGGAGCACGAGACCCCCGAGCTCGTGCTCCTGCGCCGGCCCTGGGCTCAGGGCTTCCCGCAGGCGAGGTCGTGTCCCGGACGCTCGCCGTTGACCAGGAAGTTCGTCGCGATGCGGTGGACGCACTGGTCGTCCAGGAACAGGTAGGCCAGGTGGCCGCCCTGATCGGCCGTCACCATCCGGGCCCGGTCGCCGAACGCCTCCCGCAGCTTCCGGGCACCGGCCAGCGGTGTCGCCGGGTCGCGGAGGTTCTGGATGATCAGCACGTTCGACGGGCCCTCGTCGGTGATCTCCACCTGCGGTTCGACCGGCTCGGACGGCCAGAACGCGCACGGCGTGATGTTGGCGCCCGCCGCGCCGAACATCGGGTGGCGGAACCGGTCGACCTCGACGTTGCGCTGGTAGGTCCGGACGTCCTCCGGCCAGTCGGAGTCGTTGCAGATCACGTGCAGTTGGCTGGCCTGGTAGTTGTCCGCGGGTGCAGCAGCAGCGACGGCGCTGGAATCGGGCGCCGGTACCGGAGTGCCGGTGTCGAGGGCATGCCAGGTCTCGGCCAGCCGCGGCAGCTCCCGGTCGTAGTAGAGGGCGGCGAAGGTGGCGAAGCGGAACGCCTGGCCGTTGTAGCCGTCCGGGCTCGGAGTCTCGTCGAGCCGGGCGGCGAGCTCGAAGTACTTCGCCGCCACCTGCTCCGGGGTCTCGCCGAGGCCGTACTCGGGGTTGGCCGCGGCGAACTCCGCGAAGTCCGGGAACCTGTCCTCGAAGCCCTGCCCGAACGACCTCGAGAACTCCGAGTCCCAGCCGTCGGGGCCGGTCGCGCTGTCGATCAGGAACCGGTCGCTGCGCTGCGGGAACATCGCGGTGTAGACCGACCCGAGGTAGGTGCCGTAGGAGATGCCGAAGTAGGACACCGCCGGCTCGCCCAGCGCCTCGCGGACCCGGTCCATGTCGCGAGCGGTGTTGGCGGTGGTGATGTGCGGCAGCAGCGGCGCCGTCGGCGACGATCCGCACTTCTCCGCGACCGCTGCCACCCGCTCGGCCTCCTCCTCGACGGCGGCGGGGTTTCGGGCGTACATCGGGATGTTGGTCGGTTGCTCGGCGAGCGTCAGGTCGCAGGTCACCGGCGTGCTGCGCCCGACCCCGCGCGGGTCCATCCCGATCACGTCGTAGCTGTCCAGCACGTCCTGCGGCATCCCCAGGTCGCGCAGGGCGGCCGGGAAGTCCAGCCCGGACCCGCCCGGACCGCCGCTGTTCGTCAGCAGCACGCCGCGGCGCTTCTCCGGGTTGGTGCTGGCCAGGCGGGAGATCGCGATCGTGATCGTCTGACCGCCGGGATCGCGGTAGTCCAGCGGAACGTCGAGCGTGGCGCACTCCAGGCCGGGCTTGGTGACGTCCTCGGGGCACGCGCCCCAGTCGAGCCGGCCGGAAGTCGCCGACGCTGAGATCGGGGTCAGGGTCGCCACCACCGCGGCGGCGAGGACGGTCAACGCGGGTTTGCGCATCAGCTCTCCTCTGAGCAGCTCCACAATGGACATCTCTGGGAGTGCTGTCGCGGCAGCGGATTCCCAGCGACGGTGAGCTCGGATGTCGATGACTCCGATTCCAGCGGCCCGGGGCCGCCGCGCCCAGTGCCGCCGCGTCAGGAACCCGCCGTGACATTCCTGGCGGGAAGGCATGACGCTGTGTCACTGGTGCTCGCCGCGCGATCGGAGCAATAGTGTTGAACGAACCCGCCGTGCGACTCCGGAGAAGCACTCGTGAACACCAGACCGCTGCCCGACGCCGCTGATCGCGGGCGAGGCTGATGCGGCAACACGCACGTCGAACGCGGGCGAGGGTGCAGCTCCGCAAGACGAACCTCACGATGTTCGGTCCGGTGCTGGCCGTCGTCGGTGCGGTGACGGTCGCCTTCGACGCCCGGAACTGGTGGGAGGCCGCCGTTTTGGCCGCCGGTGTGGTGGCGACCTTGGTGGCGTTCGTCCGGTGGGCGGCCGACGACCTCCTGCGCGTCGCACCCGCCACCGTGGCCACCACGGCTGCCGTCTGGGCCTTCGGGGCGCTGGTGGGTGACGGGCGGATGGCGTTCTTCGGCATCTCCTTCGTGGGTGCGCTCGTCGTCCCCCGGCTGTCGCGCTGGCGGGGTTGGGCGGCCGTGGTGCTGGCGGGCTACGTCGCCGCGGTGGGCGCGGCGAGGCTGCTCGTCTCGCACCAGGAGGCGCCGGAAGTCCTGATCCGGTACGTCCTGATCCCCACCGGGGTCACCGTGGTGCTGGTCGGGTTGATGTTCCCCAACAAGCGGTTCTACGACATCGTCGCGGAGCTGGAGGAGGCGCGGGAGCGGGAAGCGGAGCTGGCCGTCATCCGCGAACGCGTCCGCTTCGCCGGCGATCTGCACGACATCCAGGGGCACACCCTCCACGTGGTGAAGCTGAAGGCAGCGCTCGCGCAGAAGCTGGTGGGCAGCGACGTCGAACGGGCCGAGCAGGAACTGCGCGAGATACACGACCTGGTCAGCGAAACCATCACCCAGACCAAGGAACTCGCCTACGCGCAGCGGCGGCTGAACCTCTCCGCCGAGCTGGAGAACGCGCGGAACCTCTTCGAAGCGGCCGGCATCGACGTGCGCGTCGACCGGGAGGCCGACGTGGACCAGCGCGTGGGCGAACTGCTCGGCCAGGTCCTCCGCGAGACGACCACCAACATCTTGCGGCACGCCCAGGCGACCCAGGTGCGGATAACGCTGTCGGCGTCGAGCATCAGCATCGTCAACGACGGCGCCCAGCGCGCTCCGGTGACCGAACTCAGGGGATTGGCAGCGCTCGCCCAACGCGTCGCCGCGGAGGGTGGTGAGCTGTCGGTCGACCAGCACGATGGCGAATTCCGGACAGCAGCGGCGTTCCCGAACCGACGAGCGGAGGCAGACCGATGACGACCGTGGTGCTCGCCGACGACGAAGCGCTCCTCCGCAAGGCGATGGCCGCGCTGCTCCCGCTCGAAGGCGACATCGCGGTGCTCGCCGAAGCGGAGAACGGCGCGGAGGCCGTCGAGGCCACCCTGCGGCACCGGCCCGACGTGCTCGTCATCGACCTGGAGATGCCCGGTGTGGACGGACTCGGCGCCGTCGCGGAGATCCGCCGCACCCACCCGGACCAGGTCATCCTCATGCTGACCCGGCACGCCAAACCCGGTGTGCTCCGCAAGGCCCTCAAGCTCGGCGTCCAAGGCTTCGTCAGCAAGTCCGCCGAACCAGCGCACATCACCTCGGTGATCGGTGTCCTGCACGAGGGCAAGCGCTGGATCGACCCGGACGTCTCCGCACTCGCTCTCGTCGACGACTGCCCGCTCACCGACCGGGAGCTCGACGTGCTGCGCGCGACCGGCGAGGGCTACTCCGCGGCCGACATCGCCACCCAGCTCCATCTCGCACCGGGCACGGTCCGCAACTACCTCTCCAACGCGATGCAGAAGACCCAGACCCAAACCCGCCACGAAGCAGCCCGCTACGCCCGCGAACACGACTGGCTCTGACCAGGGGACGGCTACGGCACGTCGACCCCGAGCAGGGGGAGGCAGGGTGTGAGCCCTTCGACCTCGACCGGGACGGTGCGGTGCCGTTCCCAATCCGCGCGGGTCAGCCGCAGCCGGTGCACGACCGCCAGGTCTCCGCGGACGGCCTCGCGGTGGCTGCCATCGGGTTGGTAGCCGAGTTTCCGGGAGACAGCTCGGGAAGCGACGTTGTGCTCGATCGCTGAGGAGACGGCTTCTTCGGCGTCGAGGCAGGCGAAAGCCAAGTGCAGCACGGCGGCGCGCATCTCGGTGCCGATCCCGCGGCCCTGGTAGCGCTGCCCGAGCCAGGAGCCGGTGCTCACCTCGCGGGTGATGGCCAGGTCCCGGGCGCCGATGCTCTGCTGGCCGACGACGGCTCCGTCGTGGAACACGGTGAGGTTCAGCGACCAGTGCTGCGGAGTCCAGCTGCCGAGATGCCGCCAGTAGTGCTGGATGACGTTCAGCGCGACCTGGTCGGGCGTGCCGTCCGTCCACGCCTCGGTGAACGGCATGAGGTCCGGGTCGTGGACGCCGTTGCCGGCCAGCTCCGCCAGCTCGCCGAGTTCGTCGGGCGAAGGCAGACGCACTTCGAGGCGCGGCGTCGTCAGCTTGAGCCCGACGAGCGGGAAGTGATCGATCAGCACGTGCCCATCGTGACGTCGAACCGCGCGCGAAGCCATCGTTTTCCGCCCGCGCGGTCGGGTTCTGCTGCGGTAGCGCCGTTTTCGAGGCGGGGCCGGAAAAGCACGAGGGGCACCCGCGGAAATCGCGGGTGCCCCTCGCTGCTCGGTTGCGGTTACTCCATGGGCGGGCGTTCCGTGGCGGGCATCTCCGCCAGGGTGCCGTCCGCGAGGAGTTCGCTGATCGACGCCGGGAGCACGAACGCCGTGCCACCGCCCGGCTGCTCGAACCACGGGACCGCCGTGCCGCGCATCGCCTGGATCGGGCGCTGGATGCGGTAGGCGAAGTACGAGCGGTTCGACCACTGCGGCGGGAGCGAGCGGTGCGTGTACGGCGTGCGCATCGCGTAGACCACGTTGCCGTTCGGCTCGCCGAAGCGGTCCAGCTCGGTACCGGGCTGGAGCATGATCACGCGCCGGTCGCGGTACAGCGTCAGCGGCGGTTCGCCGTTGAGCGGCTGGATCTGCTGGCCACCCGGCGGGCCTGCCTGGCCGCCTGGCTGCTGGCCACCGCCCTGCGGCGGACGCGGCGGTCCGGGCGGCGGACCCTGCCGGTGCGGACCGGCCATGCCCGGGCCACCGGGGCCGGGACGGCGTTCCGCGCCACCGACCGGGCCCGGAGCACCCTGCGGCGCGGGGTTTCCGCCCTGACGCGGCTGGCGCTTGGGCAGCGGCGGTGGTGCACCCGGTCCACCGACCGGCGGCTGCTGGACGGGCTGGCCGACCGGCGGGGACGGCGGACCCGCGGCTGCGGGGCGGTCCAGCTGCGGTGCCTGCTGGAGGCGGGTCGCCTCCTCGTTCGGCTGCGCCGCGGGCGGGGCCGCTTCCGGCTGAACCGGCGGCTCGGGCTGAGCGGGCGGCTCCTGGTTCGCGGTGAACAGCGGGTTGGCGGCCGACGGTTCCGGCGCGCGCTGGGGCAGCTCCGGCTCCGGTGCCCGCTGCGACTGCGGCAGGGCGTCGCCCGGCGTGCGCTGCGGCAGACCGGCCTCCGGCGTGCGCTGCGGCAGGTCCGATTCCGGTGCCCGCTGGGGCAGGTCCGATTCCGGTGCCCGCTGGGGCAGGTCGGATTCGGCGGCCCGCTGCGGGAGGTCGGGCGTGCGCTGGGGCAGACCAGATTCCGGCGTGCGCTGCGGCAGGCTCGGTTCCGGGGTGCGCTGCGGCAGTTCCGGCTCCGGACGCTGCGGCAGACCGGCCTCCGGCGTCCGCTGCGGCAGGTCCGCTTCGGGAGTGCGCTGCGGGAGGTCGGACTCGTCATCGGACAGGTCCGCTTCCGCCTGCTCGGCCACCTGCGGGGCGTCGGCGGCCGGCTCCTCCAGGAGCAGGCTGCCGAGCAGGTAGGCCGCGGCGTGGTCGACCCGGGCGAACCGGACGTCCTCGCCCTGCTCGGCGGTGACGATCCAGTCCGGGCCCTCCTGGACCAGGCACCGGGCGTTCTCGCTGATGCTGCCGATCCGGTAGCTGCTGCCGTCCACCTGGAACTCGGTGAGCCGGTCGTGCAGCTTGCCCAGCACGGACTCGGTGTCGGGCAGCTCTTCCTCGTCGTCCAGCACGTGCCGCGATCCGCCGGTCTGCTCGACCTCGTCGTCCTCGACGACTGCGGGGGCAGGGGCCTCTGCGGCGTCCGGCTCGGTGAAACCGCGCGGCTCGTCGTCGAAGTCCTGCGCTTCGTCGGCGTAGCTCGGGGTCTCGTCGGCGATCACCGGCTCCGCGTCGGCGACCTCGGGGACCTCGACGGCGGAGCTCTGCGGCTCGTCGTCGAAGTCCGCCGGCTCGTCGTCGGAGTCGGCCGGCTGGTCGATGAGCTCGCTGACCGCGGCGTCGCGGGTGGCGTCGTCGACCTCGGTCAGCTGGAAGCCGCGGCGGCGGACGTGCGCGACGAGCTCGGGCTCCGGCGGCACGCCGTACTGGGCCAGGTAGAACGCGATCGCGCCCGGCCACAGCCAGGTGCCGTCGGTGTGCCAGGTGCCCGGCACGACGGCGGGGCGCTCCGGGTCGAGCTGGTCCTCCTCGTCCTCGCGGGAGGCGAGCACGACCGGCGCGTTCTCCAGGTACTGGCGCAGCCGGGCGGTTTCCTCGGCCGGGACCGGCTCGCGGTCGGCGACGACCGGGCGGCCCTGCTCGTCGAAGTCGTCGAAGGCGTTGGCCACCTGGAACCCGGTCGGCTCGTCGACCTCGGGCTCCGGGGCGGGGGCCTGCTCGGTGACGGACGACTGGGCGGCGGACGGCTCGGCGACCGGCGGCTCGACGTCGTGCGGCTCCACGGCGTCCTGCTCGGCGGTCGGGGGCTCGGCCACCGGCGACTGGGCGACCGGCGCGCCGTTGACCGGGGCCTCGGCCACCGGACCGGTACCGTCGATCCGGTCCCGCATCCAGTCCGGGATGTTCTCCTCGGCGCGCGGGTAGCGGCGCAGTTCGTCGACGTAGGCCGCCCGCGGCAGCGGGCGCTGCCAGCCGGGCTCGGTGTCGAAGTTGATGTCGATGCGGTAGCTGGACGGGCGCTCGACCACGTACAGCGCGCTCAGCCAGGTACCGACGTCCGGCCGGTACATGCCCTCGCGCAGGCTCTCGAAGATCTCCCGCAGCTCTACCGGAGGCTCCAGCGACCGGGAACTGCCGTCCTGCGCGGTCACCTCACCCAGCAGGTCGTGGTACTCGCCGGTGGCGCGGTACTCCACCGTGATCTCCTGCCAGTCCTCAGGAGCCCCTTGTAACAGCAGAACACCGATCTTGCGGGCGATCTGCTCCTGTTCTTCCGGACTGATCGCTGTCGGACGCGACATGGGTGACATCCTCCCCCTCTCGACGAGGCAACCCGACTCCACCCCGCCAAGACGCTACTCGACGCGGGCCGTGACATGTGCGCTGTGTATGACTTCGGTTCCGTTGATCCAGGACACGTGCGCGCGTTCAAGATCCATGTCACCGCGTGCGGTGATCTCGTCACGAGAGCCTGCCGGTTTCTCGTCCGGATGAACATCACACCACCAGGTGGATTGGTTCAGCGGTGCGTCGTCGGCGGTCAGCGGTCGGTGAAATTCGGTAGCGGTACACCCGTGCCAGAAGAGACAGTGGACGACGTGCTGCGTCCTTACCGACTTCTGGCGGCGGTGCCGCACGCCCCGAACCTGATGTTCTTCGCCCTGCTGGGACGCCTGCACATGCCGGCGCTGGGGATGGTGCTGGCGTTCCTGGCCGTCGACTGGACCGGTTCTTACGCGATCGGCGGCGTGATCGGCGCGACGATCACGGTCGGGCAGGCCATCGCCGGGCCGCTGCGCGGGCGGGCGGCGGACCGCAGCTCACCGCCTCGGCTGCTGGTGGTGACCGGCCTGGGTTCCGGGCTCGGGATGGTCGCCATCATCGCCGTGACCAGCTGGGTCGATCCGGCGCACTGGTGGCTGATCCTCCCGGTGGCGCTGGGCACCGGGCTGTCGCACCCGCCGATCACCCAGATCGGACGGGGGATCTGGCCGCTGCTGGCGGACGGTCCGGCGCGGGAGGCCGCGTTCGCGGTGGAGGCGACGCTGCAGGAGCTGCTGTTCGTGATGGCGCCGATGCTCGCCGCGTTCGTGGTGGCGATCTGGGGTCCGGTGGTGGCGATGTCCGCCTGCGCCGCGTGGGCGGCCGCCGGTGCGGTGCTGTTCGCCGTTGCGCTGTGGCGCGCGGGTTTCACCGAAGGTCTGGGAGGAAGAGGACAGAGCGGGCGAAAGTCCGGATCCCTGTTCCGCACGCCCGGTTTCGTCTCGTTGCTCGGTTTCTTCGCCTTCCTGGTCGGCGGGTTGATCTCGATGGACCTGGTGCTGGTCGGGTGGGCGCGCGAACGCGGTGAGCCGGAGCTGGCCGGCGTGCTGGCGATGGTGTGGGCGGTCGGTTCGCTGCTCGGCGGGCTGGTGCTCGGCGGTTCGGCGCGACGTCCCCGGCTCTGGCTGCGGGCGTCGCTGGCCGCGCTCGGCCTGGTCGCGCTGATCCCGGTGCTGCCGCCGATCGTCGAACCGGGTTCGCCGCTGCTGGTCGGGGCGATCCTGCTGATAGGCGGGACGGCGGTGGCCCCGACGCTGGCCGCCAGCAACGGGCGCCTGGCCGACATCGCGCCGCCGGAGCGGCGCAACGAGGCGTTCGGTTGGATGGCCAGCGCGACCATGTTCGGCGGAGCGCTGGCCGCACCGCTGTCCGGGATGATGCTCGACCTGGCCGGTCCGGCGGCGGCAGCTGCGGCGGCCGCGGGGCTGGCCCTGCTGGCCGCCGGACTTGTCGCATCTCACAACGCCAGGGCGTCGCGCGTCGCGCGGGAGGCGGAGGAGAGTGCGGTCACGTGACTCTTTCGCCAGTGAAACCTTCCGGTCCGAAAGTCCGCCAGCGCGTGCTCGGCATGGTCGGTGCGGCTGGCGTGGGTGTGCTGCTGGCGATCCAGGCCCGGATCAACGGCACGCTCGGGGCCCGGATGGACGACGGGATCGCCGCCGGGCTGATCTCGTTCTGCTGCGGGTTCGTCGTGCTGCTCGCCGGTTCGCTGGTGATCCCGCGCGCTCGCCGCGGCTTCAAGAACCTGGCCGCGGCGTTGCGCGAGCCGGACGGCCTGCGGTCATGGCAGTGCCTCGGCGGGGTGTGCGGCGGGTACCTGGTGTTCACCCAGGGCATGGCCGCCACGGCGCTGGGCGTCGCGATGTTCACGGTCGCGGTGGTGGCCGGGCAGGTGAGCAGCGGACTGGTGGTGGACCGCCTCGGTCTGGGCCCGGCCGGGCCGCAGCACGTGACCGCGACCCGGCTGCTCGGTGCTGCGCTCGCCGTGGTGGCCGTGCTGGTCTCGGTGTCCGCGCAGCTGGGCGGTGCGCACGCGAGCTGGCTGGTGCTGCTACCCGCGCTGGCCGGGATCGGCTTGGGCTGGCAGGCGGCGGTCAACGGCCGGATGAAGCAGGCGGCCGATTCGGCGGTGTTCGCCTCGATGGTCAACTTCGGGGTCGGGATGACGGCGCTGGCCCTGGCCTTCGCGGTCGAGGTGCTGGTCCGCGGCCTGCCCGAGTTCCCCGCCGAGGGCTGGCTCTACACCGGTGGTTTCCTCGGGATCTTCGTGATCGGCGGCTCGGTCGCGCTGGTCCGCTACACCGGGGTGCTGATGCTCAGCCTCGGCATGATCTCCGGCCAGCTGATCGGGGCGCTGCTGCTGGACGTGTTCGCCCCGGCCACCGCGGAGGGGATCGCGACGTCGACGGTGGTCGGCGTGCTGCTCACGCTGGTGGCCGTGGGCGTGGCGGCAATGCCGGACCGGGCGGGACGGGGTGTGCGACGTCTGCCACGATGAACAGCCGTGAGCGCGACGATTCTGGACGGCAAGGCCACCAAGGAAGCGATCTTCGACGAGCTGCGGCCCAGGGTCGCCCGGCTCGCCGAGCAGGGCAGGGCCCCCGGACTGGCCACCGTGCTGGTCGGCGACGACCCCGGTTCGCAGTCCTACGTGCGCGCCAAGCACAACGACTGCGCCAAGGTCGGCATCAAGTCGATCCGCAAGGACCTGCCCGCTGACGTCAGCCAGGCCGAGGTCGAAGCGGTGCTCGACGAGCTCAACGCCGACCCGGCCTGCACCGGCTACATCGTCCAGCTGCCGCTGCCCAAGCACCTCGACGCCGGTCCGCTGCTGGAGCGCATCGCGCCGGAGAAGGACGCCGACGGGCTGCACCCGATCAGCCTCGGCCGCCTGGTGCTGGGCGAGGAGGCGCCGCTGCCGTGCACGCCGCGCGGCATCATCGAGTTGCTGCGC
This sequence comes from Saccharopolyspora oryzae, assembly GCF_027853915.1. GTDB lineage: Bacteria > Actinomycetota > Actinomycetes > Mycobacteriales > Pseudonocardiaceae > Saccharopolyspora > Saccharopolyspora oryzae. The sequence continues at coordinate 139,694 of NZ_JAQGLA010000011.1, read as the reverse complement.
CGCTACGACGTGCCGCTCGACGGTGCGCGGGTCGCGGTCGTCGGCCGCGGCATCACCGTCGGCCGCCCGATCGGGCTGCTGCTCACCCGGCGCAGCGAGAACGCCACCGTCACGCTGTGCCACACCGGGACCAAGGACCTCGCCTCCGAGGTGAGCCGCGCGGACGTGGTGATCGCGGCGGCGGGCAAGCCGAACCTGATCACGCCGGACATGGTCAAGCCGGGCGCGGCGGTGCTAGACGTCGGCGTGACCCGCACCGAGGACGGGCTGTCCGGCGACGTGCACCCGGACGTCGCGGAGGTCGCCGGCTTCATCTCGCCGAACCCCGGCGGCGTCGGCCCGATGACGCGCGCGATGCTGCTGACCAACGTCGTCGAGGCCGCCGAGCGCTGAGCCTCCTCGTGAGCGGCGGTGGTGGTGGGAGCCACCGTCGCCGCTCACGAAGCCCGGACCCGACAGGAGGAACGTGAGCGAGCAGTTCGGCGGAAAGTCGCGCCTGTCGATGCACGTGCCGTTCGGCCTCGTGCTGCTCATCGCACTGGTCGGATTCCTGCTGGTGGCGATGCAGCACTGGCGCCGCGGCGCGGTCCTGCTCGCCCTGGCGATGCTGGTCGCGGCGGTTCTGCGCGCGGTGATCTCGCCGGACCGGGTGGGCCTGCTGGCGATCCGCAGCCGCGCCGTGGACGTCCTGCTCTACAGCGGTTTCGGCGTCGTGATCCTCGCCGTCGCAATGACGATCAAAGGCGGAGTCTTCGGCTGACCGGTCCCGTCCCCACCCGCAGTTTCAATTGAAACTGTGATCCGCCGTGCCTGGGTTTTACAGTTTCAATTGAAACTGCACACCCGGGCGTGTCGGGACCCCGGCGTGTCGGGACCCCGCCCCCTGGACCCCGACACGCCGACACCTGTGGACAAGTCGTCCTACCTGTGGAGAACTTCCGCAATTTCAATGGAAATTGGACCTCCGATTTCCATTGAATTTGCGTCCCCCGGCGGGGCTGAGGGGAGTGGGCGGGGTTTCGCGGTGGGGATGTCGGGGGATTCGGCGCAGTAGGGTTGGTTCGTGCGCATCGAACACCGGGCGGATCAGCCGGTTCGCGCCGGGATTCCCGAGCACGGCCGGATTCCGCGGTACTACGCGGTGAAGATCGAGCTCCTCGACCTGCTCGAGGAGCTCGGCGAGGGCTCCGCGCTGCCGAGCGAGCGGGAGCTCGCCGAGCGGTTCGAGGTGTCGCGGGTGACGCTGCGGCAGGCGGTCACCGAGCTGATGCTGGAGGGCCGGCTGATGCGGCGGCAGGGGAGCCGGACCGTCGTCGCGCCGCCGAAGCTCGTGCAGCCGCTGGCGCTGGCCAGCTACACCGAGAGCGTTCGCAAGCAGGGTTTGGAGCCCGGCCGGTCGGTCATCGACATCGAATCCCGGCCCGCCGACGCACAACTGGCGGCGGATCTCGGGGTGGAGCCCGGTGACGAGGTCGTGCACCTGGAGCGCGTGCTGCTCGCCGACGGCGAGCGCGTCGGACTGGAGTCCAGCTACCTGCCCAAGCGCCGGTTTCCGGAACTCCTGGGGGAGTTCGACCCGACGGGCTCGCTGTACGCGTTCCTGCAGGAGAAGCTCGGCGTGACCTTCGGCGAAGCCGAGGAGCGCATCGAGACGGTGCTGGCGACGCCGCGCGAAGCGCTGCTGATCGGCACCAACCCGGCGACCCCGATGATCTTGCTGCACCGCCGGTCGTGGACGCCGGAAGGCGAACCGATCGAGCGCGTCCGCTCCCTCTTCCGCGGCGACCGCTTCAGCTTCATCACCCGCCTCCGCGACTGATCACCGCTGGGCGACGCGGAGCAAAAAGTAACAGAACGATAACTGATCTAGTCCTTCGGTGGTTGTTCACCTGGGGTTCGGTCGGGCTCCACTGGCGGTTCGCGGGCGGCGGCGAGCGTGTGCGGCGTGCGAGTTCTGATTGTTGGCGGCGGCGTGCTGGGCAGCATGCACGCGTTGCGGGCCCTCGAGCGGGGCCACGAAGTTGTCCACCTGGAACGGGAAGCCGAGGCGCGTGGTGCTTCGGTCCGGAACTTCGGGCTGATCTGGGTCAGCGGCCGGGAGCCCGGCCACGACCTCGAGGTGGCGATGCGCGCCAGGCGGGACTGGGAGCGGATCGCCGCGGACGTGCCGGACCTCGGTTTCCGGGGCAACGGTTCGCTGACCGTGCTCCGCACGCCCGGTGAGATGGCGGTTGCGGAGGAGTTCGTCGCCCGCCCGGACGCCGCCGAGCGCGGCACGAAGCTCCTCGACGCCGCTGAGGCCCGGGCGCTGAATCCCGCGTTGCGCGGCGAAATGCTCGGCGCGCTCTGGTGCGAGCAGGACGGTGCCGTCGAGTCGCGGACGGCGCAGCCCGCGCTGCGTGCGCACATGGCGAAGACCGGCCGCTACACCTGGTTGCCCGGCCGCGAGGTCCGCGACGTCGGCGAGGGCTGGGTGCGCGACGACACCGGCCAGCGCCACGAAGGCGACCTGGTGGTGCTCTGCACCGGTGCCGCGCTGAGCGGTCTGGTCAAGGAGCTCCGCCCGGAGCTGCCGGTGCGCCGGGTGCGCCTGCAGATGATGCAGACCGAGCCGCTCGACGAGCAGCTGACCACGTCGCTGGCCGACGGCGACAGCATGCGCTACTACCCCGGCTACCAGGGCGAGAAGCTGGACGCCCTCAACGCCGCCGAACCGCAGCCGGCGGTCGCGGCGGACAACGGCATGCAGCTGCTGCTGGTCCAGCGACTGCACGGCGGGCTGACCATCGGCGACACCCACGAGTACGAAGACCCATTCCCCTTCGACGTGCACGAAGACCCCTACGAGCACCTGCGGCAGCGCGCCGAGGAGCTGCTCGGCCGTCCGCTGCCGCGCATCCTGCGCCGCTGGGCCGGGGTTTACGCGCAGACCGCGGACAAGTCGCTGCCCGTGCACCGCGAGCAGGTGCTGCCCGGTGTCTGGCTGGTGACCGGACCCGGCGGCCGCGGCATGACCTGTTCGCCCGCCATCGCCGCCGACACCTGGCAGGAGGTCGAAGCATGATCAAGCTGGCAGTGCTGGACATGGCCGGAACCACGGTCGCCGACGACGGCCTGGTGGAGCGGGCGTTCACCCAGGCCATCGCCGACATCGGCGTCGCAGAGGACCCGGCCATGCTCGACCACGTCCGCCGCACCATGGGCGAATCGAAGATCACCGTCTTCCGGTACCTCTTCGACGGCGACGAATCCCTTGCGCAGCAAGCGAACAAGGCTTTCGAGCGCGCCTACGCCGCACGCGTCGCCGACGGCGAGTGCCGACCGGTCGACGGCGCCGAGGACGCGATCCGGCAGCTCCGCGACAGCGGCGTGAAGGTCGCGCTGACCACCGGGTTCTCCGAGACCACCCAGCGCCAGATCCTGGCCGCGCTGGGCTGGGAGGACCTGACCGACCTCACCCTCACCCCGGCCCAGGCGGGCCGCGGCCGTCCCCACCCGGACATGGTGCTCACCGCCTTGCTGCGACTGGGCATCGACGACGTGCGCGAGGTCGCCACCGCCGGCGACACCGTCTACGACGTCCAGTCCGGGCTCCGCGCCGGGGCGTCCGTCGTGGCCGGCGTCCTCACCGGCGCGCACGAGCGCGACGCGCTCACCGGCGCCGGTGCCACCCACGTCATCGAATCCGTCCGAGACCTCCCCGCCCTCCTGTCCACAAAGGATGATCAGTCGTGAAACGGATCAGCAGAGCCCTCGTCGGTCTGGCCGCCTTGAGCTTGCTCGCGGGATGCGGTCCCAGCGCCGCGCAGCAGAGCGGCGGTGACCGCGACGAGCTGGTGTTCGCCGCCGTCCCGTCGGAGGAATCCGCCAGCCTGCAGCAGGACTTCCAGCCGGTGCTGGACATGCTCGCGAAGGAGACCGGCAAGAAGATCACCTTCCAGAAGGCCACCGACTACGCCGCGATCATCGAGGGCCAGCGCGCCGGCAAGATCGACATCGCGAAGTACGGGCCGTTCTCCTACGTGCTGGCCAAGCAGAAGGGCGTGGCGGCCACCGCCGTCGCCGGCCAGGTCGAGGAGCAGGGCGGCGAGCCCGGCTACACCTCCTACGCCATCACCCGCCCGGATACCGGGATCCGCTCGCTGGCCGACTTCCGCGGCAAGAAGGTCTGCTTCGTCGACCCAACCTCGACCTCGGGCTACCTGTACCCGAAGGCCGGGCTGCTGAAGGAGGGCATCAACCCGGACACCGACGTGCAGGCGATCTTCGCCGGTGGGCACGACGCTTCGGCGATCGCGGTGGCCAAGGGCGACTGCGACGCCGGTTTCGCCTACGACAGCATGGTCGACCGCCAGCTGATCGAGAAGGGCCAGCTCAAGCCCGGGCAGCTCAGCACGGTGTGGAAGTCGGCGACGATCCCCGGCGACCCGGTCGCCCTCTCCGACAGCCTCGACCCCGCGGTCAAGGACAAGCTCACCGCCGCGCTGCGGGACAAGGCCAACAGCGACTACCTGCGCGAGAACGGGTTCTGCAGCGGGGAGTGCAAGATCGGCGACGTCGACGGGTACGGGTTCAAGCCGGTCGAGGACTCCTTCTACGACGGCATCCGCGAAGTCTGCGCGACCACCAGGGACAAGCAATGCCAGTGATCAGCTTCGACCGGGTCGCCAAGTCCTTCGGCGACGTGCGGGCGCTCGACGAGATCTCCCTCGACGTGGAGCCCGGTGAGGTGGCCGTGCTGCTCGGCCTGTCCGGATCGGGCAAGTCGACGCTGCTGCGGCACGTGGACGGGTTGCAGCGCGCCACCTCCGGCACCGTGCGGGTGCTCGGCGAGGACGTCGGTGCGCTGCGCGGATCCGGTCTGCGCGCGCTGCGGCGCCGGGTCGGGTTCGTGTTCCAGCAGTTCCACCTGGTCGGTTCGCTGACCGTGCTGGAGAACGTGTGCACCGGCGCGCTCGGCAGCCTGCGCGGCCCGCGGCTCGGGCTGTTCAGCTACCCCAAGCGCGTGCGGTTCGCCGCGATGGAGCAGCTGGAGCGGGTCGGGCTGGTCGACCAGGCCATGCAGCGGGCGGACACGCTCTCAGGTGGGCAGCAGCAGCGCGTCGCGGTGGCGCGGGCGCTGCTGCAGAAGCCGGAGGTCCTGCTCGCCGACGAGCCGGTCGCCTCGCTCGACCCCGACTCGGCGGCGCAGGTGATGAACCTGATCGCCGAGATCGGCCGGGAGGACGGGCTGACCGTGCTGTGCAGCCTGCACCAGGTGGACCTGGCGCTGAGCTGGGGCCACCGGATCATCGGGCTGCGCTCCGGCCGGGTCGTGCTGGACACCCCGGTGGAGGGCCTGGACCGGGACGCGGCGATGTCGATCTACGCCAAGGTCGGTTCGGCCGACCTCGCAGCGGTGGGGTGACACCTTGACCATCACGGCAGAGCAGCCGCGGCGCACGCTCGCCCGCCCCACGCCGGCGGGATCCGCCGCTGCCGTCGTCGTGCTCGCCCTGCTGGGCGCGGCGATCTGGGCGTTCGTCTCGCTGCGGCTCAACGTCGCGACCTTCGTCGACGGCGCGGCCAACGCGGTCGACTTCGCCGCCCGCACCGTGCCGCTGGACTTCCCGCCGCTCGGCGAACTGCTGGCGCTGTGCGGCCAGACGCTGGCGATCGTGGTCTGCGCGACCCTGCTCGCTTCGCTGATCAGCGCGCCGGTGGCGGTGCTCGCCGCGCGCAACACCTCGCTGGGCGGCACCAGCAGGCTCGGTGCTCGCGTGATCATCGTGGTGGCGCGGGCGATCCCGGACGTCGTGCTGGCCATCGTGTTCTTCCGGATGTTCGGCTTCGGCGGCCTGACCGGTGTGCTGGCGATGGGCCTGCACTCCATCGGCATGATCGGAAAGCTCTACGCCGACGCCATCGAGCAGATCGACGAGGGCCCGCGCACCGCGATCCGCGCGGCGGGCGGAACCCGGTTGCAGCAGCTGGTCGGCGGGGTCCTGCCGCAGGTGATGCCGTCGTTCGTGGCGACTTCGCTGCACCGGCTGGACATCAACCTGCGGGTATCGGTGGTGCTCGGCTTCGTCGGCGTCGGCGGTCTCGGCCAGGCGATCTCCGATGCCCTGCGCACCCTCGACTACCAGCGCGGCATGGCGTTGGCGTCGGTGGTGTTCCTGCTGTGCGTGCTGGTCGAGGTGGTGTCCGGCGCGATCCGCCGCGGCCTCCTCGGCGTGCGGGAGGAACGCCGGAGCCCGCTCCGGCGGCGGGTGCAGGTGCCTGCTCCGCGCGAAGAAGGGGTCGTGAGCGGCAAAACCGGTTCCAACCGGCTTTCGCCCTCACGACCCATCAGTCCACCGTGGACTCCCGCGCGGGTGCGGCGCAGCGGGTACTGGCTGCTGACCGCGCTGGTCGTGGCCGCCTCGATCTGGGGCGCGGACATCTCGTTCGACCAGTTCCAGCGCGCCATCACCGACTTCGGCCCGACGCTGGCGCTGTTCTGGCCGCCGGAAACCGGCGGCGTCCTCGCCGAGCTGCTGGCCGAACTCCTGGTCACCATCCAGATCGCGCTGGCGGCAACCCTGATCGGCGCGGTGCTCGCGCTGCCGGTGGGCGCGCTGGCGGCGAACAACGTGGCCCCGAACCCGGCGGTCGCGAAGTTCTTCCGGGGCGTGGTCCTGGCCGTCCGCGGAGTCCCGGAACTGGTGCTGGCCATCGTGTTCGTGGTGATCACGGGCCTCGGCGGGGTGGCGGGAGCTCTCGCGCTCGGCGTCGGATCCGTCGGTCTGCTCGGCAAGCTCGTGGCCGACTCCCTGGAGGAGGTGGACCGCGGCAAGGAACAGGCGCTGCGCGCGGCCGGTGCGACCCGGCTCCAGGTGTTCTTCGCCGCGACCGTCCCGCAGGCGGCCCCGGCCTTCGTCGGCCACGTCCTCTACCAGCTGGACACCAACCTGCGCTCGGCGACGCTGCTGGGCCTGGTCGGCGCGGGCGGCATCGGCTACTACCTGCTCAACGCCTCGCGAGTGCTCGAATTCGGCGTGGTCACAACGGTTCTCGTCCTGACCTTCGCCGTGGTGATGCTCGTCGAACTCCTGGCCATCTGGCTCCGCCGAGTGGTCCGCTGACCAGGCGCTCGCTGGCATACAGAAGGGTTGGCACCCGCAGTCCAGGCGGGCGCTGAGGTTCCGCCACCGGCGCCGCCACGCAAAGCGAGTGCTTCAGGCAAGCACTCAAACGGTGAGCTGCGGTTGTGCCGGGCTGATGTGGTGCACGGCGGTCAGTTCGGCGTGCGGCGCGAGCAAGCTCCGCAACTCCTCCGCCGCGGCGTCCAGGAGGTGGCCGTCCCGGGGCGCATCGAGGGTCTCCAGGACGAAGACGACGTGCTTGGAGTCCTCGGTGACGCGGGTGCGGTGGGCGTCGCGGTGGTTCCAGTGGCGGGTCAGCACTCCGGTGGTGTCCGCGTAGATGATCTCGCCGGGCTTGGGGTGCTCGACGGTGTCGGGTTCGCCGAGCGGCGTGAACGACTCGGTTCCGTCCGCGTGGCGGATGACGGCATCACCGGTGACGTGGTCCAGGTCGAAGGCGCCTGCCGGGAGTCCGTGGCGGACCGAGACGGCGTTGTAGGAGTCGACGGCCGGGTTGATGCGCGGCAACGTCCCCTTCTTGGCGAGGCGGCGGCCGAGCGCGTCGACGCTGGGCCGGATGCGGCGGGGATTGGTGCCGAAGGACCGGTAGGCGGTGTGCCAGGACTCGATCCGGGGGTCGGTCTCGTCGGCGGGGGACCAGGTGCCGTCGGCGAGCTGGTCCTCCAGCGCGGCCAAGGCGGTGGCGGTGGCGGGCCAGGGCTCGTGGCCGCGCAGGCCATCGGCGGTCACCAAGGCGATCCGGGCGTCGGGGAAGCCGTCCGCGACGGCGGGGTCGAGGCGGAAGACGGGCATGGGCGGGTTTTCCGTTCCTTGCTTGCGAGGTGCATCGCGTACGCGGGCCGCTCGGACCTCGGCCGGAGCACCAGGGCATTCGAACGACCGAACTGTACATCAGACCGACCGACTGGTGTCAATGTGCCGACCGAACGGTGCATTAGAATGACCTGGTTGCGAGGATGGTGATCAGATGGCCGAGACGGCCGCGGCGCTGCGGGCAGTGGCGCACAACGTCCGGGCTGCCCGGATGCGCGCCGGCCTCTCCCTGGACGAGCTCAGTCGGCGGGCCCAGGTCAGCAAGGGTGCTCTGGTGGGGCTGGAGAAGGCCCAGGGGAATCCGAACCTGGCCACCCTGGTCCGGCTGGCGGACACGCTCGGCATCTCGGTGTCCGCCCTGGTGCAGGGATCGCCCGAGGGGCGGGTCCGCGTCGTGGCCGCCGACACCGCGAATCCATTGTGGACGGGGGAGCGGGGCGGCGAGGCCCGGCTCGTGCTGACGACGTCCGGGGCGGCGCCGGTCGAGATCTGGCGCTGGCAGCTGGAACCGGACGAGGAGTACCCCAGCAGCCCCCACCAGGCCGGGGTCGTGGAAACCGTCAGCGTCGTCGAAGGTCGGATGACCCTGGTCGTCGACGGCGTGGAGCACGCCGTCGACGCCGGGCAGACCGCCACGTTCGACGGCGACGTCCCGCACTCCTACCGCGGTGCGGGAACCGGGACCTGCCGGCTGATCATGACCGTCCACCTGCCGCCGGAGGCCTGACCCGTCACTCCCACCAGAAGGACCAGGTGCGGCGGCCGCGGATCTCCTGGGCGTAGGCCGCGATGGTGCCGGTCTCCTGGAGGATCCGGTCCGGGCAGAACGTCCAGTGCTCCGCCGCGACCGCCGCGGCGTGGTCGTCGTCCTGGGGCGGTGCGGCGACGCTGAGGTCGAGGCGGTCCGGTCCCAGGCGCAGGATCCGGGCGCCGAAGCGCTCTTCCCAGCTGCGCGCCATCGCGGACAGACCCGCGGTGCGCGAGACGTGGTTGGACGCGCCGGACCAGCCCAGGGCGGTCAGCACGTCCGCGCCCCGGCGCACCGGGATCAGCGCTAGGCGGATGTCGTCGTCGATGAACTTCGGCAGCTGCTGGGTGGCCAGGATGTCCGGGTCCGCCAGCAGGTTCCCGGCGCGCGCGGGGCCGGGGCAGTGGTAGTCGAACGGCGCCAGGACTTCCAGGTCGTAGGCGGGGCCGAGCTCGTCGTCGGCCTGCACCAGGCCGTCCCAGATCCGGGCCATCACGTCGACGACCCGCCACCGGTCGATGTGCTCCAGCGGTTCCGGCGGCACGACGCCGACGGTGCAGCGCTCGCCGTAGACCTCGTCGCTGTCGCACAGCAGCAACGGCCACAACCCGCTCTGCGGGTGCTCTGCGCGCAACGTGGCGACCAGCTGCGGCGCCGGCGGCTCATCGCTGATCCAGCACAGCGGCGTGGGGTTGCCGGACAAGGCCGATTGCTCGGTGAGGATCTCGCCAGGTGGCAGCGAAACGGACACTCCGGTGCCGAAAACCGCGGACAGATCGCCCGGTGCCCCCGCCTCCTGGTCGTACAACACTTCCTCACCGCCTCCTTGCCAAGCACCCCTCATCGCGACCACCTTAGAGCCTGCCCCGGGCTGCCCATCGCGTGGCGCGACGAGGGAGGGTACGGGGCGTAGCCGTTTCGCGCGAGGGAGTTGTGCTCTATTCGGCGGAAAGTCCGGGGACGAGCACGATGCGCCCGGTCTCCCGGCCGGAGATGTGCAGGTCCAGGGCCTGGGCCGCGGATTCCAGCGGGAACCGCGCGGCGATCAGCGGGCGCAACCGTCCACTCGCGACCATCCCGAACAGTTCGGCCAGGTCGGCGCGGAACCGGGCGTCGGACTTGATGTAGTACAGCCGGGCCCGCCGGTCGCCGGTGCTGCCGATCAGCCGCAGCAGGCGCCACTTGGCGAGCTTGCCGACGACCTTCAGGTAGGGCTTCCACCACGGCCCGGAGTCGTGCAGCGTCCGGGAGCTGCCGTAGCTGACCAGGGTGCCGCCGGGCGCGAGCATCCGCCACGACTCGTCCAGGCTCGTCGGGCCGAGCGGGTCGAAGATCGCGTCCACCCCGCCGGGCGCGAGTTCGGCGATCTCGCTGCGGACGTCGGCGGTGCGGTGGTCGACCAGCTCGATGCCGAGGTCGGCGAGCGCGGCGTGCCTGCTGGCCGACGCCGTCCCGATCACCCGCAGCCCGGCGTTCACCGCGAGCTGCGCGAGCAGGATCCCGACACCGCCACCGACGCCGTGCACCAGGACCGTCTGTCCACTCCGGACGTTTCCAGCCCGCAGCAGCTGCTGGGCGGTGACCCCGTTGAGCACCACCGCGACGGCCTCCGCGGCGTCCAGCTCGTCCGGCACGGCGACCAGGTCCTGGTCGCGGAGCTCGACGTACTCGGCCCACGCGCCGGTCACCGGCAGCGCCGCCACGCGCTGCCCGACCCGCCACGCCGTCACCTCGGGGCCGACCGCCACGACCTCGCCGACCAGGTCGTAACCGGGGACGAACGGGTTCTTCGGCTGCGCGGGGTAGCGCCCGCGCAGCATCTGGACCTCGGCGAAGGCGACTCCGGCGGCTTCGGTGCGTACCAGCACGCGGTGCGGGCCCGGCGCCTGGAGCGCGCTGGAGCGGGTGGCGACGACCTCGGTGCCGCCCAGCTCGGTGAACACGACCTCGACGCCGCTGTCGGGCATCGCCATGACTACCTCCGCTAGAAGTTCAAATGTTAGTTACAAGTTCTAACACAAATATGAGGCTGTTACGGTGGGGCTGTCAAGGGAAGGGGAGAACCGGGATGGACGCAGCGCCGCGCAGCCCGCGCGAGCGGTTCCGGGAGCAGACCCGCAACGAGGCCAAGCGGGTCGCGCTCGAGCAGCTCGCCGAGTCGGGGCCTGCCGGGATATCGGTGAACGCGATCGCCAAGCGGATGGGCATCACCGGACCCGCGCTGTACCGGTACTTCGAGAACCGGGACGCGCTGCTGACCGACCTGGTGGTGGACGCCTACCGCGACCTCGGCGACGCGATCCGCGACGCGGCGCACGAGCACCGGCGGAAAGCCCCGGCGAGCAGGTTCCGCGAGCTGGCCGCGGCGTTCCGAGCGTGGGGCGTGCAGCAGCCGCACCGCTACCTGCTGCTGTTCGGCACCCCGGTCCCCGGGTTCAGCGCGCCGGAGCTCACGCTCGCCCTCGCCGACCGGGCCATCCAGCCGCTGCTGGACGCGCTGGCCGAGCTCGCCCCGGCGGACCTGCCCGCGGCGCGCACCGAGCTGGACCGGCAACTGGTCGAGTGGCGGGCGATGCGCGGTGCGGAAGCCATGCCGCCCGCGGTGGTGCAGCGGGGGTTGCAGGCGTGGACGCGGATGCACGGGCTGGTCAGCCTCGAGGTCGAGGGCCAGTTCACCGCGATGGGCATCGACCCCGAGCCGCTGTTCCGGGCTGAGGTGGCGTCGGTGCTCGACCAGCCCTGGGAGTGAGGGCCCCGCCTGCGGCCGGCCCGGGGTGGGAGGGCCGCGCCGGCCGCGGCGGTAGCTGCGGGTCAGCGCCCCTGGCGGGGCACGTGGGCCTCGATCTCGCAGTCGCCGCCCGGGTACACCAGGCTCTCGTGCCCGTCCTTGAAGCGCACGAAGTACGGTGGCGCCCCGTCCTGGCCGCGAACCTCCAGGATCTCGGCGACCTGATCGGCCTCGTCGACGTGCTTGCTGTGCACGTGCAGTTGGTCACCCACGGCTGCTCTCATGCCCATCACCTCCGCAGGCCCAGACTAAGTGACCGGGGCCACACTTCGCAGCGGAGCTCAGCCGCCCTGTCGGGAGCAGGTCGTCACGACCTGCTGGTACTTCTCCAGCTGGGCGGTCGTCCAGTCGTTGCTGGAGTCCATGCTGATCTCGCCGTCGGCGACCTGCTGGACGGACTGCTGCACGTCGAGCAGGTTCTGCCGCAGCGTCTGGTCGGCGGTCTTGTCGGCGAGCTGGCGGAGCTCGTCGACCTTGGCCTGGGCATCGGCCTTGGCCTTCTCCGGATCCGCGAAGTTGGGCATGAAGCTCGCGGCGTTGAGGGCGTGGAAGCAGGTGTCGAAGCCCTGCTTCGCGTCCTGGAGCTGCTCGCTGGCCCGGTCCAGGCCTTGCGTCGCTTCCTGGGCTTGGCCGCACGCCGCCAAGCCGGTCAGCAGCGGCACTAACAGCGCTGCTGCCACGAACTTCTTCCGAGCTCGCATCGTCCCTCCGGGGCTAGGAGCGGCACCGGGGGGTGGTGCCGCTCTTGTACCCTATCGGGCCTCGGTGACGAGATGGGTGAAATGTCGTTTCCGAGGTGATCCGAGATCGATTCGGAGTTTTTGCACTGCCGTGCCGGATGGATCGGCTACGGGTTGATCCAGGCCATGATCTCGGGTGGCAGGTCGAGCTGGGCGATCCACGGCGCCGCACCGATCCGGTAGAGCACCACCGAGCTCAGCACCACGGCCGCGATGGTCAGGGCGGGGCCGACCAGGGCCATCTCGACCTTGCCGCCGGTGGTCATCCGCATCGCCTTCGGCGGGGCGATCGGGTACCAGGTCTGGCCGGCCAGCGGCACCGGCCACAGCATCGGGCAGCCCTGCTCGGTGATCGCATCGCCGAGGAAGTGCGCGACGCAGCCGAGCATCACCGCGACCCCGAACGCCGCCGGGTTGGTCGGCTGGTCGCCCGCCCACGCCCAGCAGGCGACGGTGAGCAGGAGCGAGGCCCCCGCGATCACCAGCGCGTCCATCCGCGAGGACTTGACGTGCATGAGGCCGCGGACCGCGAGCGCCGCGAAGAAGAACATCAGGATGCCGATCGCGGTGTCGTTGCCGGTCTGCGCGATGGCGGTGGTGATCAGCCCGGCGAGCACCGCGAACACCACGGTGTGCGTGAAAGCGCGGTGCGTGCCCTCGCGCTTGCCGTCGCGCTTGGTGTGGGTGAGGCGGTAGAGGAACCCGCTGATGCCGCTGAACACGGCCGATATGCCGCGCGACACCGCGCCGAAGGTGTTGGCCACCGTCGACTTCGGGTGGTCGATGTCGGGCAGCAGCGCAGCGCCGGAGCACAGCGTGGCCCCCACCACCCAGGTCTTCGGGGATAATTGCCCGAGCGCGTGCGTGTCGGCCAGGGCGGTGACGCCCGCCCACAAGGCCAAACCGCTCATCGCGTGGGTAGGTCCGGTCGACACGAGCCCCCTCCAAGATCGTCCGGTCGAATGATCACCTGTGTCGGGTCGAGCCTAGAAGAAGATCACGACACGAGGTCGACGCGCCGAACAGTGGCGCATCGCGCGTCGGAACGGCTGGTGGTCGATGCAGGGTAGAGGGCACAATCGAACGCGATAGCAGTACGCTCGTACCGCTTGCATTCTCGCGAGAGGAGCACCCCGCCACATGGGTAAGATCAAGGTTCAGGGCACCGTAGCCGAGCTCGACGGCGATGAGATGACCCGGATCATCTGGTCCTTCATCAAGGACAAGCTGGTCCACCCGTACCTGGACATCAACCTCGACTACTACGACCTGGGCATCGAGCACCGGGACGCCACCGACGACCAGGTCACGGTCGACGCCGCGAACGCCATCGCCAAGCACGGCGTCGGCGTCAAGTGCGCCACCATCACCCCGGACGAGGCGCGCGTCGACGAGTTCGGCCTCAAGAAGATGTGGCGGAGCCCGAACGGGACGATCCGCAACATCCTCGGCGGCGTCATCTTCCGCGAGCCGATCGTCATCTCCAACATCCCGCGCTACGTCCCCACCTGGACCAAGCCGATCGTCATCGGCCGTCACGCGCACGGCGACCAGTACAAGGCCAGCGACTTCAAGGTCCCCGGCCCGGGCACCGTCACGATGACCTACACGCCGGAGGACGGCAGCGAGCCGATCGAGTTCGAGGTCGCCAAGTTCGGTGAGGACGGCGGCGTCGCGATGGGCATGTACAACTACCGCAAGTCCATCGAGGAGTTCGCGCGGGCGTCGTTCCGCTACGGCCTCGAGCGCGGCTTCCCGGTCTACATGTCGACCAAGAACACGATCCTGAAGGCCTACGACGGCATGTTCAAGGACGTGTTCCAGGAGATCTTCGACGCCGAGTACAAGGCCGAGTTCGACGCCAAGGGCATCACCTACGAGCACCGCCTGATCGACGACATGGTCGCCAGCGCCCTGAAGTGGGAGGGCGGCTACGTCTGGGCCTGCAAGAACTACGACGGTGACGTCCAGTCCGACACCGTGGCGCAGGGCTTCGGCTCGCTGGGCCTGATGACCTCCGTGCTGATGACCGCCGACGGCAAGGTCGAGGCCGAGGCCGCGCACGGCACGGTCACCCGCCACTACCGCCAGCACCAGCAGGGCAAGCCGACCTCGACGAACCCGATCGCGTCGATCTTCGCCTGGACCCGCGGCCTGCAGCACCGCGGCAAGCTGGACTCGACCCCCGAGGTCATCGGCTTCGCCGAGAAGCTGGAGCAGGTCGTCATCGAGACCGTCGAGAGCGGCAAGATGACCAAGGACCTGGCGCTGCTCGTCGGCGGCGACCAGCAGTTCCAGACCACCGAGGAGTTCCTCGCGACGCTGGACGAGAACCTGCAGAAGAAGATGGCCAACAGCTGATCTTCCTCCGCGAGGTCTGAGGACGCCGCTCCCCACGAGGGGGCGGCGTTCTGCTTTCCCTGGGACGTCACGGGGCGCGCACGAGCACCTGTGGGCGACACCCGAGGTGTTGAACGGGGCGTGCTGACGGGTGCTCCGGGTTCCCGCTGCCGGGCCGCGGCGCCGAAGCTGGGGTTGCCGCGCCCGACCAGGAGGTTCGCCGTGTTCTTCGTGCCCCGTTCACTGCTGCTCATCGGCGCCGGTGCGATCGGCGCGCTCTACTTGACGAGCACCCACGAGGTCGGCAGTGCTCCCGACCCGCCCCAGCACTGCTCGTTCCACGTCGCCGCCGACGTGCTCAACGTCCGCTCCGGGCCCGGGCCGGCGGAGCACCAGGTCGACACCCTCCGGCAGGGCGATCAGGTGAACGCGCTGCCGAACGTCGTGGACGGCTTCCGCGACCTCGGTGACGGGCGGTGGGCCGCCCAGCAGTACCTGCTGCCCGCGCCGGGTAGTGCCTGCGCACCCTGACAACAACGGGGTGGTGTGAAGCCGCGATCGGGCCTCCGCTAAGCTTTGGGGGCACGCGGACGAACACCGCTCCGCGCGATTAGCTCAGTGGGAGAGCGCTACCTTGACACGGTAGAGGTCACTGGTTCAATCCCAGTATCGCGCACCAGACGAAGCCCCGGCTGACCCCAGCCGGGGCTTCTGCCTTTCGGGCTGGGACCGCAGCGTCCCCTGTGGACGATCTTCGGCGGTCGGCCAGTGGCACTGTTCATCGAATTCAAGCCCGGTTCCGTTAGCCGACATCTTCAGCGATCACGCACATTGATGAACATGGCGCGGGATTCTCCCAGTGCGGCTCCTGAATGAAACGGGGAGTGAAAAGAATGGCAAGGAATTCACGTTCACGCGGGAGCGTCTAACTTTCCTCGGTTGCCAATGTCCAAAGAGGACGATCATCTGGAAAGGGTAGCCGCGCCCTCAACATTTCGTCATGTTTCCTGCTGCCTGCAAGGGGTTCGGGACGGTAGCCACCTTCGCTTCGGGTCTGTCCAGATTGGAATAATCCGAGCGTCGTGGGGAATTCGATCACCGCTCGCACTTCACTGCCACCCGTTGTAGTGACTCGGTGCGAGATTTTCCGCCGACGCTGGTAGAGATCTATTTGGGCGGACGAAAAGGACGTCCACATCTGAAATTTCCTTGCATGGAGGAGTAGTTATGATGCGCGCTCGCTGGACGCTGGGTGCCCTTGGTGCCATGGCTACGCTCGCGATGGCACCCGCTCTACCCGCCTCGGCGCAAGCCGACTGGGGAAACTCCACGGAAATCACCAACGTCGGCAACGGGACGCACTGGGTTTCCCCGGGCGCGGGCCAGAACATCGAGACCACCACCGAGGCGACCGGGCCGTGGGGCTCGTGGACGCTCGAACAGCAGCAGGACGGCTCGACCGTCTTCCGCAACCGGGCGACTAACGAGTGCGCGGAGTCCACCATGCAGGCCAACGGGCCGGTCTTCACCGCGCCGTGCGCGGTGTGGAAGCAGGGCCAGAAGTGGGACCTGGTGCGCAGCCCGCACGGTGGCTTCGTCATCACGCCGCAGAGCCGGCCCGGCCTCGCGGTCGTCGCCGACCAGTACTACCGCGGGCCGGAGCTGATGCTCGGTCAGCGGCCGCTGGACACCGGCGGCAACTCCGACACGCCCAACGCGGTGTTCAGCTTCAGGTTCTGAATTTCCCGGGGCGCTCCCGAAATCCGCCCCTGAACGGCTCTGAAGCCCGTTGGTCCGGCGCGGTCGTGCCGGACCAACGGGCTTCGCCACGTCCGCGATCACCGGTTGGGGTGATCGCTGGTGTCGTTGCCCGGGCGTGCGCGGTGTTTCCCGATAGGTTCCGGCTGCCCGTTTCGCCGGTTGGGCAGCCCGGACCTCGAGTTGCGCGTTCTCGCGGCTCCGCTCCGGGAACTCGGAAGTGCAATGAAGGGAAGCATTTGATGCGTACTGCTAAGCGCGCGCTCACCGTGGCGGCGCTGGGACTGCCACTGGTGCTGGGGATCGCGAGCCCGGCGCTGGCCGCCAACGGTAAGGGGCCGTCGAAGCCGCCGAAGGCTTCGGAGATCGTGAAGCAGCTCCAGTCGCAGGACGCGCAGAACCACACGGTCCAGAACAACATCAACGTCTCGCCGGTCACCCAGGTCAACAACGGCAAGGGCGAGCAGAACGCGATGACCTGGACCCAGCAGGGCAACACCAACGACACGGAGCAGGACGAGGGCGCCTTCCAGGACGAGGAGTGACGGGCCCGCACGACTAGCTCCGGAAAAGATGCTCGGCCCGGCGACGACGTCGCCGGGCCGAGCATCTTTCACCGCTGGGCTTGATCAGCGGTGGTGCGACTTCAGTCCTCGTCGCTCTGGGACGCGCCGGCGTTCTCCTCGGTGGAGGCGTTGTTGTCCTGGTCGACCGCGTTCACGGCGTTCTGCTCACCCTTGCTGCCCACGTGGAACTGGTAGATCGGCGAGACGTTGGAGTTCGACTGCTCGGTGGAGGCGTCCTGGTCCTGGACCTGGCTCTGGTCGTCGCTGTTCTCGTGACCACCGGCGAACGCCATTGCCGGGGCGCCGAACATGATCGGCAGGCCGAGAGCGGTAGCGGCAATGACGCGCTTGACAGAACGCATATCAGAAATACCTTTCCTGCAAATGGTGAGTAGTGCCGGATCAATCCGCGCGCCAATGCGCGAGCATGTGAAAGCGCGGGTCCTGGTAGGGATTTCTGGGATATCCCGCGGTCGGCGGGAACACCCGGAACATTAGCTGCCGGAGAGCGGCGTGCAACCCGGAATTGTTCGCCCTCACCTCATGCGGTGATCGAGAACTCGAATTGCCCTGGCATCGTTCGTCGATGATTACCGCCGTCAGGGGCGAGCCGCTGGCGTTCCGCAGTTGATCCTCAGCGGCGCCGAGATGCCGGGTCAGGCGATCGGCGCTCGATCACCGTGCAGGTGGGCCGTGAGATCACTGTGGGTTAGCCGGATGCCGCGCGGATTCGACTTGCGCTCCCGCACTCCGTTCGAGCTGGAGCCGGGTAATCCTGTCGGATTCCTGAGGGCATGCCGCCATCGGGTTACTCGTGATCACCGGCCGTCGCGCCGGATGTCGATGTTGCCGCCGGATAGTGGAGATCGACGTTCTGCGGGATTACGCGCGAGCGCGCAGATCAGCTTCGTGCTCAGCGGTGCGTTGCGATTACCTGTTCGGGTCCGCCCGATCAGTGATCATCCCTTGCTCGCCAGGAGAGATCGTCTGCCGTGCGGTAAAGAAGACACGGGTTTGTTTTTCCGCTCGGACGGAGGATGACGCGAAATGTCCGATATTCGGTTGCTCGGCCGGGCCGCAGCGGGTGTTGCGTGCGCGGTGGCAGTGCTGGTCCCCGGAGCCGCTGCGGCAGCAACGGACAACAGCGCGGAGCAGAGCGCCTTCACGTTGACGGTCACCGAATCCAACCAGCAGACCAGGACGGTGACGCTGAACTGCGATCCGGTCGGCGGGAACCACCCGCAGGCGGCCGCGGCGTGCAACCAGCTCCAGCTCGTCAACGGCAACCTCCAGCGCCTGGACGCCCGGGCGGGGAACAACTGCACCAAGGACCGCCGGGACGTCAACGCCGAGGCGAAGGGGAACTGGCGCGGAAAGCCGGTGGAGATCAAGCTCTCGGCTCCCAACCCCTGCGAGCTCAAGGCCCGCACCGGAGCGTTCTTCGACTTCTGATCCCGCTGTCGGAGCGGATTCAAGACTTGCCGTTGCAGGCAAGGAATGTGGCGTGAAAGTCGCCGATCTCGTGGCCCCCCTCGCGCACTCCACGGGTTCGGAGCCAAGGCGGGTTCGGGTGCTGGGCGTGACTCGGCCCGGCGAGCTGCCTGCGTCGCGTTCTCGGTGGCTTCACCGGATTCGTTTCGGTGGAGCCACCACCTCCAGTCCGAGCGGGCATCAGCTCGGAGGGAAAACAGGAATTGCCCGGTCACAAAGGGAATCGGGGAGCAGACCGGTGGTCTGCTCCCCGATTCTCGTTCGCCGTCGGCCCGATCAGCAGCGGCCGGTCACCATCCGGTCGAGGACGATGGACTTCCCGCTGGTGACGACGACCCGGGAGGGCTTGCCGTTGTCCACGCTGATGCTGTTGACGGCCGTTCCGCCACCGGCGACCGTGCCGAATGCGCGCTCGGTGCCGTTCACCGCGACCGAGTAGTCGGTCCGCTCGTTCTCCTTGGCCGTGCTGCTCATCTTCAACGTGACCATCGGATAGGCCCCCTTCAGCGGGGCGGGGATGAGCGGCGAGTCGGCGTGCAGGCACTGCGCCTCACCGACCTCCACGTTCAGCGGCGGCCCGGCCCAGGCCGTCGCGGCGACGACCGAGCTGCCGGCGGCCAGCGTTCCCAACGCGGCCAGCAGAACCGCTGCCTCGCGGCGAATTCCCATGATCTGCCTCCTGCAGGACTTCTGTGCGGGATCGCTGATGAACGCTAGAGCCGGACCGCTCGTCGCGCACGGCGAACATCGTCGACCTCGGTGTTCACCGGTGGGCGCGTCGATCCGCGGGAAAGTCCCTTGCCTGGACGAGATTCGGCGGTGTCCGGTTCTTGATCATCCCGTGATCGGGAGCGGGATCTTACTTCGTGATCCTTATTGCGGCAGGACGCTTTCATCATCTGATCAGTCCATCCGCGCTCTCGTGAATATGCCGCATGAACGACGCAGGGTGATCGATTGGCCGCATGGGGGGACGGAGGTCCTCTTTGGTGTGGCTGGAAATGCGGAACTCGAGGAATGGATGGCAACGTATGTCCTGCCGGTCGGCGCACCCCCAAATACCGGAAAATTCCGGGAAATACTGCCGACCTGGCGATGATCCGATCATGGATGGGAGTCAAAGGATGCGTACTTCGCTTCGTCTTATCGGTGTCACCGCTGCTTGCGCCGCTGCGCTGGCCATCGGCTCGCCTGCGTTCGCCAGTGGTGGGCACGGAAAGGACAACGGCGACAACGCGACGTCCGAAGCAGCCGGTGGTAACGGCACCGGTGGTAACGGTGGTCTGGGTGTGAACGTGCTCAGCGGTCTGAGCGTCCTGTCGAGCGGTGACGGCGGGAACGCTTCGGCCGGTAACGGCGGCAACGGTGTCGGCGGCGACGCCTCCTCCGTCGCAGGTAACGACTGACGCGACCTTGAGGCGACCATCGCCGTGATGCGCAGTTGATGAAGTGTGCCGATCCGTTCCGCGGGTCGGCACATTTCATTTTTCCTGAAGTTCTCCGGGTTTTCGTTGCGACGGCAATGGATTTGGTTCGCACCTACGGGTGATCGGGAGCGCGGACGGCATGTCGTTGGGGGAGCGCAGCAGGTTCCGGTGGGAGGGTTCCCGCGTTGATCACGGCGTCTTCCGCGGATTTCGGTGCGGGGCGCCGGACAGCAGTGGTTCCCAATCCTGATTGGAGTCTGCAGTGCGCAGTACTGTGCGTGCCTTGTTCGCCGGCCTCTCCGTGGCCGGCGTGCTCGCCATGGGAGCGTCCCCGGCGTTCGCGGCGAAGGACAAGGAGTCGTCCGACGACGACTCCACGGTCACCGCGGCTTCTGAGGGTGGCGCCGGGGGAACTGGCGGCAACGGTGGTTTCGGCGTCAACATCTGCCCGGCGATCGGTGTGCTGGCTCCGGCTACGGCGGAGTGCGGCGCGGGCAACGGTGGCAGCGCGAACGGTGGAGACGCGGATTCGTACGCCGAGGACGACAGTCACGACAAGGTGTACAAGCGCCACAAGTGAGCGCTGCGCCAGGAGATTTGCTCCCTCCTGGCCGCCGCAACGAAATGGGTCGGCTCCCGCAGCGGGAGCCGACCCGTTTTCGCGCTGGTGCTCGAGGATTCAGCCCTCGTCGTCGCCCGCGGCGGTGGCGGACTCGGAACCGTCCGCGCTCGCACCGTTCGGCCCGGCCGAGCACTGCGCGACCAGCGAGCCGCCGGTGAGCGAGATCGGTCGGCACAGGCTGGTCCCGCTGCCTTCCTCTCCGGACTCGCCCGCGGTGCCGCGGGTGGCGTCGGCGGAGGTGTCGGCGACTGCTGCGGGGATGGTGAGAACGTTCGGGGCGAGCACGCCGAGACCGAGCACGGCGGCGCTGCCGAGCAGGCGGAAAGAAGTGATCACTCTTGCTCCGTTCCTGGATCTCGTGCCGCTGACCGGCTCACTCCTCTTCGGTGTCCTGGCCGTCGTCCTCGGCGTACGACTCCGCGTCGCCGCCGTTGGCCGCGCCGCCGTTGCCCGCGCCGCACTCGGCCTGGCCCTTGGCCAGGATGCCGATCGCCGGGCAGACGTTCGCGCCGAAACCGCCGTTGCCGCCCTGGCCGCCGTTGCCGCCCTGGGACGCGGAGGTGACGACCGAGTCGTCGTCGGACTTCTTGTCCTTCGCGGCGAGCGCCGGGCCGGCGCCCATCGCGAGCACCCCGGTCGCAGCTGCTCCGGCCAGGAGGAAACGAATCGTGTTACGCACTTCGGAAACTCCGATCTGACTGCCTGCCATTCGGTCTCGAAACGGCTGCGGGCCAGAGCTTTCGCGGCCCGGCCGCTGAGACGCGGCAAACCTTCCACCGGCGCCGTCGAGCGCACGGCCAACACGCCGGGACGTGCTGGCCGACCACACTTTCGGTTAACTGTGCGCGCTATGCGTAGCCGGATCAGCCGCCGGCCATCGCCCCGACGATCAGGTAGGGCTCCGCTCCGGCGGTGACCTGGGGCGGGAGCGGGGCGTCCGGCGATTCGTGCGAGAGGTCCTGCTCGCAGGCGAAGAACCGGATGAACGCCCGGCGCTGCTTGGTCTCGTGATCGCGGACGGTGCCGCGCAGCACCGGGAACCGCGCTTCCAGCGCGTCGAGCACCGCGCGCTGCGTCGGTTCGCCGTCGACTTCCAGGACGACCTCGCGGTCCTCGATCCTGGCCAGCGTTCGCAGGTGGTTGGGCAATCGGACGCGGATCATGGCAACGTCTGCACCTCCACCGAGAGCACCGCGGGCAGGTCGCGGACGATCGGCTGCCAGCTGTCCCCGGCGTCGGCCGACGCGTACACCTGACCGCCGGTGGTGCCGAAGTAGACGCCGCACTCGTCGAGCGAGTCGACCGCCATCGCATCGCGCAGAACGTTGACGTAGCAATGACTTTGGGGCAGTCCGGTGGTCAGCGGCTCCCACTCGCCGCCGCCGGTCCGGCTGCGGTACACGCGCAGCTTGCCCTCCGGCGGGTAGTGCTGCTCGTCGCTCTTGATCGGCACCACGTAGACGGTGTCCGGTTCGTGCGCGTGCACGTCGATCGGGAAGCCGAAGTCGGTGGGCAGATCGCCGCTGATCTCGTACCAGGACTCGCCCGCGTCGTCGCTGCGCATCACGTCCCAGTGCTTCTGCATGAACAGCACGTTCGGCCGGTTCCGGTGCAGCGCCAGGCGGTGCACGCAGTGGCCGACCTCGGCCTCCGGTGCCGGGATGCCCTGCGAGTGCAGGCCGCGGTTGATCGGTTTCCAGGTCTGGCCGCCGTCGTCGGTGCGGAAGGCGCCCGCCGCGGAGATGGCGGTGTAGAAGCGGTTCTCGTCGTCCGGGGCCTGGATGATCGTGTGCAGGCACATGCCGCCGGCGCCGGGCTGCCAGCCGGACGCCGATCCGTGCTGGCGCAGGCCGGGCAGCTCGTGCCAGCTCTGCCCGCCGTCGGTGGTGCGGAACAGGGCGGCGTCCTCGGCCCCGGCGTAGGCGGTGTCCGGGTCGGTGGGGGACGGTTCGAGGTGCCAGATGCGGGTGAACTTCCACGGCTGCTGGCTGCCGTCGTACCACTGGTGGGTGCCGGTCGTGCCCTCGTAGGAGAAGTGGTTGTCGACCGGCTGCCAGGTCCGGCCGCCGTCGTCGGAGCGCTGGACCTGCTGGCCGAACCAGCCCAGCGACGGCGCGGCGTAGAGCCGGTCGGGGTCGGCGGGGGAGCCCTTGAGGTGGTAGGTCTCCCAGCCGCCGAAGTGCGGCCCGCTGATCTCCCAGTCCTGCCGCTTGCCGTCTGCGGTCAGGATGAACGCACCCTTGCGGGTGCCGACGAGTACTCGGACGCGGCTCATCGCTAGCTCCTGTTCTCATCGGCCGAGCTCGTCGGCCTGCTTCCGGGCTTGGGACGACCACTCGGAGGTACTGCATACTCCGTTCGCGCGCACCTCGCGAGGCCAGTCCGTCCAGTTGGACCAGCTCCGGACCGGAATCTCATCGGTCGAGGCCGAAGATTCGTCCGGTTGCGCACACCCTGTCTGACAAGTCGACGGCGTTCGTGGTGATTTGGCACATAGAAGGTTTGACGTGCGGCTCCAGCCCTCCTAGCTTGTCTGACAACAGCGAGGGAGTTCGGCATGGTGGCCAGGCGCCCGCAACGACGACCGGTCGTGGACCTCTACGAGCGGATCGTCGAGGCGATCCGGCGGGGTACCTACCCGCCGGGCTCGACGCTGCCCTCCGAACCCGAGCTCGCCACCGACCTCGGGGTGAGCCGGCCGGCACTGCGCGAAGCGCTGATCCTGCTGCAGGAGGACGGCGTGATCACCGTCCGGCGCGGCGTGGGGCGCACCGTCAACGACCGCCCGGCCCGGCGCGGCTTCGAACGGCTGCAACCGATCGAGCAACTGCTCGGCGCCGACGACGTCGAGGTCCGGTCACTGGTCAGGGCGGTGGAGGAACCGACCGACCTGGTCATGCAGCACCTGCTGGTCCCGGCGCGCTGCGAAGTCCGCTTCTGGGAGAGCCTGGTCGCCGTCGACGGCGTGCCGAGCTGCCTGGTGGAGGAGTGGTGCGTGCCCGACGAGGCGCTGGCCGCCGTCGACCAGGCACTTCCCGAGGCGCTGGCGGCAGGCGGAGCTCGCACGATGCTGCACGCGGCCTCCGCCCTCGATCCGGGCTTGCCGCTCAGCGGGGCCAGCTCGGTGACCGCGACCGTGCTCGGTCGACGCCGCGGCGAGGTCTTCGGGCGGTCACCGGACACCCCGGTCGTGCTGATCACCCAGGTCGTGTCGGTCGAGCGAACTCCGCTGATCGCGGCGAAGTACGCGCTGCCCAGCGGCGCACCCGGCATCCCGGTGCGCCAATCCCGATGAGCACCGAGAGCAGAAAGGCGCGCAACCGATGGCGTCCGAGGAAATCCTGATCGTCGACTGCGACACCGGCATCGACGACGCGCTGGCACTGCTGTACCTGCTGGCCGATCCGAGCGTGCGGATCGGGGCGGTGACAACGGTTTTCGGCAACACCGATCCGGAAACGGCGGCGCTGAACACGCTGCGGGTGCTGGAGCTGGCCGGCCGCCCGGACATCCCGGTGGCCATCGGAGCGCCCCACAACCTGCGCGGCAACCGGCACCTCGCCCCGGACGTGCACGGCGAGGACGGCCTGGGCAACACGCACCTGCCGGTCCCGGCGGTCGCGCCGATCGGCGAACCGGCGGCCGAGCTGATCGTGCGCACGGCGCGGGAGAACCCCGGCGCCGTGCACCTGCTCGCGGTCGGTCCGCTGACGAACCTGGCCGCCGCGCTGGAGCTGGAACCGGAACTGCCCCGCCTGGTCAAGCACGTCACGATCATGGGCGGCGCGATGATGCACCCGGGCAACGTCACCCCGGCCGCCGAGGCGAACATCAGCAACGACCCCGAAGCGGCGCGGATCGTGCTGCGGGCCGGCTGGCCGGTGACGCTGGTCCCGCTCGACGCCACCATGACCGAGGCGATCACCGAGGAGCAGCGGCAGCGGCTGGCCGACTTCGGCTCCCCGGTCACGACCTTCACCGCCGCGATCCTGGACCTGTACCTGGACTTCTACGCGAAGAACGCCTTCGGCGAGCGCAAGGCCGCCTGCCACGACCCGCTGGCCGCGGCGATCGCGGTGGGCGACGTCGAGCCGCTGCTGGCCCCGATCGTCCCGGTCGACGTCGAAACCGGCGACGGACCGGCCCGAGGCACGACGGTCGCCGACCTCCGCGGCCAGTACCGCGGTTTCCCGGCGGACGCCAGCGCGACCGTGCGCGTGGTCCTGAAGACCGACCGCACCTTCGGCGAGCGCTTGGTCGAGCGCCTCTGCGGCGCGGAGGAGACCCGCGGCGCCGCGTGATCGGGTGACAGTTGTGCCCAAAACCGGCCAGGGAGCAGTTTTGGGCACAACTGGCGCGGCGTGAAACCGCCGAGTTCGGCAAGGCCCCGGCGCAGGCGTGCCGAGCGTGCGAAACTCCGGCTCGCAGCGGAGGACTGTCGATTTCGCACGAAATCGACACCGGGTTCTCCGAGGCTGCTGACGTGGTTTCTCACCAGGAGGTTCCGCACGTGCGCATCAGATCGTTCGCCGCAATCGCCCTGCTGGGCGCGCTCGTCTCCGGTTGCGCCACGGCGCAGGGCGCCGGACCGGCCGACCCGCTCCCGAACCTGGCCGACCTCAAGAAGTCCATTGTGGACTACCACGAGTCCGGTCGCTGGGACGCCGACATCGCCCGCGAGGACGAGCGCGGCCAGCACTACCTGGCCCAGCGGCTGAAGCAGGGCGTGGACAAGCCCGCGATCGTGCTCGACATCGACGAGACGAGCCTGTCCACCTACGGCTACGAGACCGACCACGACTTCGGCTACGACAAGGCCGCGTTCGACGAGTACGTGCTGTCCCGCCAGCCCACCGCGATCGCCGCGACGCGCGACCTGGTGCGGTTCGCCAACTCCAACGGCGTCGCGGTCTTCTTCGTCACCGGCCGCCGGGAAGCCCCGGAGATGCGCACGGCCACCGAGCAGGACCTCCGCGAGGAGGGCTACTCGGAGTTCGGAGCCCTCTACCTGCGGCCGGCCGACGACCACGACCCGTCGGTGGTGCCGTACAAGAGCGGAGCGCGGGCCGACATCGAACGCCAGGGCTACCGGATCGTGCTGAACGTCGGCGACCAGAACTCCGACCTCGACGGCGGCCACGCCGAACTGGGCGTCAAGCTCCCCAACCCGATGTACAAAGTGGACTGAACTGCGCGGCCGAATCGCTATTAATAATCCCTGGAACCCGCTGGCGATAGTCGCCGCTGTTCGAAGAGCGGCTCTGGCCAGCGGTTTCCGGATCTTCCGCCCCGACCGAGTTCCCGCGCCATGTCGGGGGTGGCGCGGGAACTCGATCTCTTCGGGGTTCCCGGTGCTTCGAGTCCGCGGAGGGGCTCGGCGCCGGGGTCGGGGCGGGGTCCTGGGGGTGCTGGGCTCAGGCGGAGGCGGCCAGCCAGGCCGAACGGCCGGCGTGGGTCGGCATCCAGCAGCCCGCGGCGGGTGATCCCATGTCCGGGGCCGGGTCGCTGAGCGCCAGCAGCTCGTTGATCACGTCGTGGGCCGGGCCGGTGGTGCGCCACAGGACCTTGCTCGGGAACAGCACGTCCGCCTCGTCCCCGGGCACTCGGGCCGCGTCGGCGTCGGTCTCGCCGAACAGCTGCAGGATGTCGAAGACGCCGCGGTGCACCCGGATGCCGACCACGGCGACCAGACCACCGTCGGCATCACGCGGATGCGCGAACTGGAAGTCGCGCGCGACCAGTGCTCTCAGGCCGTTCGTAATGTCGTACATGGCGCCACCGATATCCGTCGTGAGGGCTGCGACCCCGCTCGGCGCGAGGCCTTCGCCCTTCAGGCGATCAGGTCGTCGAACTCGCCGTCCTTGGCTCCGTGGAGGAAGGCGGCGAGCTCGTCCCGGCTGTAGACCAGTGCAGGCCCTTCGGGGAAGCGGGAGTTCCGAACCGCCACTCCGCCGTCGACCGGTGCAAGCTCCACGCAGTTGCCCACCGCGCCGCTGTGACGGCTCTTGCGCCACGTCGCGTTGGGAACCTGCTTGGCAGGCATGCCGTTCTGGATGTTCGGCATCCGAACCCCACTTTCCCCCGAACTAACGCTGCACGACCATCTGCACGTGCAGTTGATCGTGCACTCAAGTTAGCAGGTGCAGATGCACGATTAAATGCACGTGCACGCTGGTGTGATGTTGATCATGGTCGACATCGGGGCCGTAACCGGGCGAACGCGGCGTCGTTGGGCTCCGCCCGGAAGTCGCGATTCGGGCGCGCAGAACCGCTGTGAGCAGCGCGTTTTGATGATCGCCGTAGGTTCGGCGCGAAGGCGGAGCGGTGTGTGGGCGGACGTCGCTCAGTGCTGAAAACGGCAAAAAGTGGTCAGCGCCCGTCCGGGCGGGCGGTCCCGCTCAGGCCTGCTGCAGGGCGGCCTTGAGGGTCTTGCGGGTCTGCTCCGGCGTCTGGGCGTCGACCGCGAGCCGGTGGCTGGCCTTGCTGTAGACCTCGACGTCGTCCGGTTTGTCCAGGTAGAGCGCGCCGCAGAGGTGCTCGAGGTAGACGATGTCCGGCAGTTCCGGCTCGGCGAAGCGCAGGATGGTGAACGCGCCCTCCGCGCCCGACCGGCCGAGCTCGAACGGCAGGATCTGCAGCGTCACCGACGACAGGCTGGTCGCCTCGAGCAGGAACTCGATCTGCTCGCGCAGCACCTCGCGGCCACCGATCGGCCGGTGCAGCACCGACTCGTCGATCACCGCCCACACCCGCGGCCCCTTCGGCTGGCTGAACAGCTTCTGCCGCTGCATCCGCAGCCGCACCCGGCGGTCCAGCTCGTCCTCGGTGAACTCCGGACGCCCCTGGGTGGCCACCGCGCGGGCGTAGCGCTCGGTCTGCAGCAGGCCCGGCACGAACTGGATCTCGTAGGTCTGGATCCGGGAGGCCGACTCCTCGAGGCCGACGTAGTCCTGGAACCAGGACGGCATCAGGTCGTTGTAGCGGTGCCACCAGCCCGGTTCGTTGGAGCGGCGGACCAGGTCCAAAAAGGACTCGCGTTCGACGCCGTCGCTGACGCCGTACAGGGTCAGCAGGTCGGCGACGTCGCGTTCCTTGAAGCCGACCCGGCCGAGCTCGAGCCTGCTGATCTTCGAACCGGAGCCGCGGATGGCGTACCCGGCGTCCTCGCGGGAGATCCCGCTCGCTTCGCGCAACCGGCGCAGCTGACTGCCGAGCACGAGGCGGCGCGCAGTGGGACCGCTGCTCGTGGCGCTGTCCGGGGCCACGCGAGACCTCCTGAGGGGGGAACACTACGACAGCTAGTCGTGATCCAGCTGTGGAACGTTACGCGAGGGGATAGTAGTGGAATCCGTGCCCAGGTCGAGCGGCTTGCCCGGATCGGACGCACCTACCGGCCCGTAACCTGGAGAAATCGAGCAAATACCCTGCGTTCGCAGTAGCGGTTCAGTTCTCGAACGTCTGGACCGACGTCGGGCCGTCGTGCCAGGTGGCGATCAGCGAGGACGCTGCGCCGTCGGTGGTGAACTCGACGCGCAGCCAGCCGGGCTGTTCCCAGGTCTGCACCGTGTACCCCGCGCGCGGGGTGGCCGAGATCAGCGTTGCGCGTTCGGGGAGCACTTCGAGCACCACCGTGCCGCCGGCGACGTCGTAGGTGCGCACGTCTTCGGCGCCGTCCGGTTCCTCGGTCGCCGTGGTGGCTTCGGGCGTCGGAGTGTCCACTGTGGTGGGTTCTGGGGTGGTGGTCGGCGGCGGCTCGCTGGGCGGCGGCGGTGGCGGTGGCTCGGGAGGAGGCGGCGGCTCCGTCGATGTCGCGGTGACGGCGCGGGCCACCGGTGGCGGATCCGGTCGGTCGAACACCGCGCCGTGGATGACGTCGCGCACGCCGAGCCAGGTCACCGTGACGGCAGCAGCGGTCGCCGCCAGCCACACGCCTGCGTAGGTGAATGCTCGATGGATGCGCACGGGAGCGCAATCATCCACGTCCGCGCCGACTCCGCGCAACCAGCCGAACCCGCACCGCTGCCGGCGGGGTGGGGAGGTCCACCGAAACACGAATGTCTCTCACCGTCCCGTTATGGTGCCCGCCATGGCTGTGGTGCTGGTTGTCGAGGACGATCCGGTGGTGCGCGCTGCGCTGATCCGGGACCTGACCGCGCGCGACTGGGTGGTCCGCAGCGTCGGCACAGCCCTCGACTCGCTGCGCGAAGTGTCCGAACACCCGCCGGACGTCATCATCCTCGACCTCGGGCTGCCCGACCTCGACGGCGGCGAGACCCTCAAGATGATCCGCGGCGTCTCCGACGTGCCGACCATCGTCGCGACCGCCCGCGACGACGAGACCGAGATCGTCCGCCTGCTGCGCGCCGGCGCCGACGACTACCTGGTCAAGCCGTTCTCCAGCGAACACCTCAACGCCCGCATCGAAGCCGTGCTGCGCCGTGCCCGCGGTGCGCAGCCGGCGCAGCTGATCACCGTCGGCGGGCTGCGCATCGACCCGGAGAGCCGGGTGGTCGTGCTCGACGACGTCGAGCTGGAGCTGACCCGCCGGGAGTTCGACCTGCTGACCTACCTCGCCTCGCGGCCGGGACGGGTGGTGCCGCGCCGCGAGCTGCTGTCCCAGGTGTGGCGTCAGTCCTACGGCGACGACCAGACGATCGACGTCCACCTGTCCTGGCTGCGCCGGAAGTTGGGGGAGAGCGCGGCCGAACCCCGGTACCTGCACACGGTGCGCGGTGTCGGGGTCAAGCTCGTGGAACCGGAATGAGGCGCACGGTCGTCCTGGTGGCGCTGGCGGTGACCTCGATGGTCGCGCTGGCGTTCCTCATCCCGCTCGGCCTGGTGGTCCGCGAGATGGCCCGGGACCAGGCGATCTCCAACGCCGAGCGGCAGGCCGTCGCGCTGGCGCCGGTGTTGGCGACCACCGACGACCACGGGCTGATCGGCAAGGCGGTGGCCAGCACCGGAGCAGGCCAGCTGGGGCGTCTCGCGGTGCACCTGCCGGACGGCGGCGTGATCGGGACCAGCCGGGCCGGGGAGGTTCGGCTGGCGTTGGCCGATGCGCGGACCTCGACCCTCGAGGTGCCGGGCGGGGCGGCGTTCGTGCAGCCGATCGCGCTCGACGGCGGGCGCACGGCGATCGCGGAGGTCTTCGTCCCGGAGGCCGATCAGACCCGCGGGGTGCTGCGGTCCTGGCTGATCCTCGGCGCGGTCGGGTTGTTGCTGGTGCTCGGTTCTCTGCTGGTCGCGGACCGGTTGGCGGCGCGGATGGTGCGCGCGACGATCCGGCTGGCCGATGCTTCCTCGGCGTTGGGGGCGGGAGATCTCGGCGTCCGGGTGGATCCGAGCGGTCCGCCGGAGCTGGTGGCGGCCGGGCGGGCCTTCAACACCATGGCCGACCGCGTGCGCCAGCTGCTCGCCGCGGAGCGGGAGATGGCGGCGGACCTGTCGCACCGGCTGCGCACCCCGCTGACCGCGCTTCGCTTGAACGCCGAAGCGCTGGGCCGCGATCAAGCCGCCGAGCAGACCCGGATCGCCATCGACCGGCTGGAGCGCGAGGTGGACCTGGTCATCACCAGCGCCCGCCGCGCAGGTCCGGGGGAGGACGCGGACTGCGACGTCGCGGCGCTGCTGCGCGAACGGCTCGAGTTCTGGTCGGCGCTGGCCGAGGACCAGCAACGGCCGTGGGGCTTGCGCGGTGCGGACGGGTCCGTCCTGGTTCCGGTGCCGAGCGCGGAGCTGGCGGCGGCGGTGGACGCCGTGGTGGGCAACGTCTTCCGGCACACCCCGGAGGCCACCCAGTTCGTGGTGTCGTTGCAGCGCAACGATGGCGTGGTCGGCGTGATCGTGGAGGACGCGGGGCCGGGCGTGGCGGAGCTGTCCGAGGCCGTGCAGCGCGGTCGCAGCAGCGCCGGTTCGACCGGGCTGGGCCTCGACATCGCGCGCCGGGTCGCGGAGTCGACCGGAGGCCGCCTCGCCGTCGACCGCTCGAGCCTCGGCGGAGCCCGCGTCTGCATGTGGCTCTGGCAGCGCCCGGCGGCACCTCGGCAGACCCGCCGCCGCGACCGCCGCCGCACCCGCCCGCATCGGTGAGCCCGGCTGAGGTCGAGTCGTCCCTGGTCAAGACCCGTGAGCACTTTGTGTCGCTATAGCACCCCAAAGTACTCACGGCCCCTGACCAGCGGAAACGCGCGCTCCTTGGGGTGGCCGGAGTCGGTGCGACCACATGGGGTGATCGTCAGGGGTGGTGGTTACGCTCGCAGACGTGCTGACTGTGTCGACCGTCAACGTCAACGGCCTGCGCGCCGCTTCCAAGAAGGGCTTCGTGGAGTGGCTGGCCGCCGCCGAAGCCGACGTCATCTGCATGCAGGAGACGCGCGCGGAGCCCGACCAGCTCACCGCCGCCGTCCGCGAACCCGAGGGGTGGCACACCCTGCTCGCCCCGGCCGCGGCGAAGGGCCGCGCCGGCGTCGCGATCTACAGCCGCACCGAGCCCGAAGCGGTGCGCATCGGTTTCGGCTCCGCGGAGTTCGACGAGAGCGGCCGGTACGCGGAGATCGACCTGCCGGGGCTGGTGATCGGCAGCCTCTACCTGCCCAGCGGCGAGGTGGGCACCGAGCGCCAGGACGAGAAGGAACGCTTCATGAAGGAGTTCCGCGCGTACCTGGACGGCCTCCGCGAGCGCGCCGCGGCCGAGGGGCGCGAGGTGCTGGCGTGCGGTGACTGGAACATCGCCCACCAGGAGGTCGACCTGAAGAACTGGAAGGCCAACCGCAAGGCGGCGGGCTTCCTCCCGGAGGAGAGGGCCTGGCTGACCAGCCTCTACGAGGGCGGCTACGCCGACGTGGTCCGCCACCTCCACCCGGAAGGCCCCGGCCCGTACTCCTGGTGGTCCTACCGGGGCAAGGCCTTCGACAACGACTCGGGCTGGCGCATCGACCTCCACGTGGCCACCCCTGGCCTGGTGGAGAAGGCGACGTCGGCGGTGGTCGAACGAGCCGAGACCTACGACCAGCGCTGGTCCGACCACGCCCCGGTCACAGTGACCTTCGACGTCTGAGTTCGTGCGCCCGAGCCGCTGATCTGCTGCGGCTCGGGCGGTGGGGCCGTCATCGTTTCTGGTAGGTCAGGTGGACGACTCCTCCTGGTTTGGGGTCGGCGCTGGTCAGGTCGAAGTGGTCCGGGCTGAATTCGCCGTCGAACAGGGGGATTCCGGCTCCGGCGACGACCGGGTTGAGCTTGATGATCAGTTCGTCGATCTCCGGGCGCAGGGTTGCCGCCAGCTTCGCGCCGCCGACCAGCCAGATCTTCTTGCCCGGTTCGGCTTTCAGCTCGCGGACCTTCTCGAGCGGGTCCGTCGCGACGAGTTGCACTCCGGGGTCCGGGCTTTCGGCCATCGTTCGCGAGAACACGTAGTGCGCCAGGTGCGCGTACGCGTTGGTCACTCCCGCTTGCAGGCCGATCTCGTAGGAGTTGCGGCCTTCGACGACCGTGTCGAAGTGCTTCGCTTCGACGTCGGCGATGCCGAGCGGTTCGCGCAGGTGGGTCGGGATGATTTCCGGGAATTCGGCTAGCAGTGCCGGGATGTACTCGGGTGTCGGCGCCATGAGCCCGGTGGTGCTCGGGTCCGAGCGGTCCGGGGCGGCGATGAAGCCGTCGATCGTCATGGCGGCGCAGTAGGTGAGCTTTCGCAAGGTGCTTCCTCCGGGGTTCAGCGCTTGGCGTAGGTCAGGTGGACGACGCCGCTGTCGAAGACCTGGGTGTCGGTCAGGTCGAACTGCTCGGGGCCGAATTCCCCGTCGAACAGCGGGATTCCGGCCCCGGCGACGACCGGGTGCAGCTTGACGAACAGCTCGTCGATCTCCGGACGCAGCGTTGCCGCGAGCTTTCCGCCACCGCAGAGCCAGATGCCCATCCCGTCCTCCTGTTTGAGCTTCCGCACGTGCTCGAGCGGGTCGGTGGCGACGAATTCCACCGTGGGATCGGGACTTTCGGTGATCGTGCGGGAGAACACGATGTTGCGCAGGTGCTGGTAGGCGTTCGTCATGCCGTCGCGCACGCCGACCTCCCAGGTGCTGCGCCCCTGCAGGACCGTGTCGAAGTGCTTGTTCGGCGCGTCTTCGAGGCCGAGCAGCGGGCGGAGCTGCGTCGGCATGATCTCCGGGAACTCGTCGCGGGTCGGTTGGGCGTGGTCGCCCTCGTGCAGGAAGAAGTCCGGAGCGGTGTTGTCCGGGCCGGTGATGAAGCCGTCGATGGTCGAGGCGATCAAGTAGGTGAGCTTTCGCATCTGTTCCTTCCGAGAAACCACTGCGTATGTAGTGCTTCAAATGTAGTACTATGGCCGTAGTGGTTGTCAACCGGCAATTTCTGGAGGAGCGATGGTGCAGAACCAGGAGCGGCGGATCGCGCTGGTCGACGCGGCGATCGAGGTGCTGGCGCGCGACGGCGCGCGGGGCCTGACCTTCCGCGCGGTAGACGCCGAGGCGGGCGTGCCCAAGGGCACCGCGTCGAACTACTTCGCCAACCGCGATGACCTGCTCAACCAGGTCGGCGCGCACATCCACCACCGGCTGACGCTCGACCCGGCGGGCGTCGAATCAGCCCAGCTGCCGCCGTCACCGGAACTGCTCACCGAGCTGATGCGCGCGCTCTACCACCACATCTCCCGCGACCGCACCGGTTGGCTCGCGCTGCTGGAACTCCGCCTGGAAGCCACCCGCCGCCCGGAACTCCAAGCGGCGCTGACGAAAACCCTCCGCGACAACCTGAACATGAACGTCGAAGGCCACCGCGCGTCCGGCATCCCCGGCGACGACATGACCACGGTCCTGCTCTACTACGCGATGACGGGCCTGATCCTGGAACACCTGACGGTCCCCGAAGTCCTGGCGGACTTCGACGAGAACGACCTCATCGCCACCTTCGTGAACCGCTCCCTCGCCACCTGACCCGAGCGCTGGACGACGTCAGCGGGCGATCAGGTCGTTCAGCGGAGTGCTGGGGTTGGCCAGCGCTTTCGCGTCGACCGTCGTTCCCGAGGTGATCAGGGTTTTCAGCTGGTCCTGGACGTCCCAGATGTTGACGTTCATCGCCGCCAGGACCCGGCCACCGTCGAGCCAGAAGGCGATGAACTCCCGGTTCGGCACGTCGCCCCGGAAGACCACCTGGTCGTAGTCGCCCGGTTCGGCGTAGCCGAGGTACTCCATTCCCAGGTCGTACTGATCTGTGAAGAAGTAGGGGAGTTCCGAGTACTCCGCGTCCCGGCCCAGCATCGAGGCCGCTGCCGTCGCCGGCTGGTTCAGCGCGTTCGCCCAGTGCTCCACGCGGATCTGCTTGCCCAGCAACGGGTTGAAGGCGTTGGCCACGTCGCCGGCCGCCACGATGTTCGGGTCCGGGGTGCGCAGCGAGGCGTCCACCAGGACGCCGTTGTCCACTCGCAGGCCGGCTTGCTGGGCCAGCGCGACGTCCGGGGCCGCACCAACGGCGACCAGCACCGCTTCGGCGGGGAGGTCGGTGCCGTCGGTCAGGCGGACACCGGTCGCGCGGCCGTCGGTCACGAGGATCTCGTCGACCGCGGAGCCGAAGCGGAAGTCGACGTCGTGCGCGCGGTGCAGGTCCGCGAACACCTGGGCGACCTCGGAGCCGAGCACCCGCAGCAGCGGCAGTTCGGTGGTCTCGACGACGGTCACGGCCACGTCGGCGGCGCGGGCCGCGGCGGTGACCTCCAGGCCGATCCAGCCCGCGCCGATCACGACGAGCCGATCGATCTCGGCCAAGGTCTGCTTGATGCGGTCGGAGTCCTCGACCCGGCGCAGGTACAGCACGCCTTCGGCGTCGACGCCGGGCACCGGCAGGGACCGGGGGTGCGCGCCGGTGGCGAGCAGGAGCTTGTCGAACTCGATGCGGGTGCCGTCGGTGAGCTCGACCTGGCGCAGCGACCGGTCGATGCGCTGCACCGTCATCCCGAGCTGCAGGTCCACCCGGTTGTCGGCGTACCAGTTCTCGTCGTGCACGTAGGCGGCGTCGAACCCGGCGTTGCCCAGCAGGTAGTCCTTGGACAGCGGCGGTCGCTCGTAGGGGCGGTGCGGTTCGTCGCCGAACAGCGAGATCCGCCCGTCGAACCCCAGCTCCCGCAGCGCCTCAGCGCCCTTGGCCCCGGCCATCCCGGCGCCCACGATCACGAACCTCTCCGAATCGCCCACGGCCGACCTCGCTCCCACCGGTTTCCACTGGCACCGAGCGTCGGTCCCCGGGTTCGGTCCGGCAACCCAGAGCGGCGAAGGGCCCCTCCGGCCGACCGGGTCGGAGGGGCCCTTCGCTCATCACCTGTTCGGGGGTCCGAGATCCGCAGTTTCCATTGAAACTGTGATCCGCCGTGGGGGAGATCCGCAGTTTCAATTGAAACTGCGGTCCCCGGGGGTCACCGGACCGCGTCGAGGGCGTCGATCAGGCCTGCGCCGTAGAAGCCCGCTCCGCTCTTGCCGCCCGCGCAGACCGCGTCCGGCTTGCCGTCGCCGTCCGGGTCGTAGTTCGTCGGGCACTTCAGGGCGTCCGCCTGGTTGGCCAGCGCGCCCATCGTCTGCTGGGCGTTCCACTCCGGGTGGCTGCTGCGCAGCAGCGCGACCACGCCGACCGCGTGCGGACCGGCCATCGACGTGCCCTGCATCCAGCCCCAGCCGCCGCCGGGCACGCTGGAGAGCACCCGGCCGTTCTGCGACGGGGTGTCCGGGATCTGGTTCTTGTCACCGCCCGGGGCGGTCACCGTGATGGAACCCAGCCCGTAGTTGGAGTAGTACGACTTCACCGCGTCGGAGCCCACCGCGGACACCGACACCACGCCCGGCAGCTCGCCCGGCAGGACGTGGCAGTCGTTGCCGGTCATGCGGTCCTGCGTCGGGCCGCCGTTGTTCGGGCTGTTGGTGTCGCGGATCGGCTTGGACAGGTCCCAGTTGCTGTTGCCCGCCGACGTCACGGTCACGACGTCCTTGCCGTTGGCGTAGTCGACCGCCCGGCGCACCGCCTCGGCCGCGGCCTTCTGGTCCGGGTCGGAGTCGCACCACAGGTACCAGGGGTCGACGAAGTAGGAGTTGTTGGTGACGTCGATGTCGTTCTCGGCGGCCCAGATGAAACCGCAGATCGCGTACTCGGGGTAGATGAAGCCGCCGTCGTCGATCACCCGCACCGACGCCAGCGAGACGTCCGGTGCGACACCGGCGATGCCGACGCCGTTGCGCGCCGCGGCGATGGTGCCCGCCACGTGCGAGCCGTGGGCCTGCGTCTCGTCCTTCGGCTGCCAGGCCTCCTGGCGGGTGTCCGGAACGCCCTCGTTGGCGCAGCTCACCGACTTGGACAGGTCCAGGTTCGGGCTGAGGTCGGGGTGCGTCGGGTCGATGCCGTAGTCCAGCACGCCGACGGTGACGTCCTTGCTGCCCTGGGAGATCGCGTTCGCCTGGTCGGCCTTGATCTGCCGCATGTCCCACTGCTCGGCTTCCAGCGGTTCCTGGTCGGCCTGCGCGGCGAAGGTGGTGGCGCTGGTGGTGCCTTCGAGCGATTCCAGCCGCATCGACTGCGCCGGCGGGAGCTGCTCGGCGAGGTTGCGGCTGTTCCCGGCCTGTTCGACGCCGGGCTGGTTTCGCACGGCGGCGGCGAATCCGGGATCGGTGGAGGTCGCCACCACGACCCCGATCTGCGGCCAGCTCTGCACGACCGCGCCGCCGACCGCGCGGACCGAGTCCTCGGTCTGCCGCAGGCCGTCACCGGTCGGTCCGACCACGACGAAGTGCGCGGGCGCGGCGGTGGTCGCCGGCGCGGGGGCAGCCGCGCTGACGATTCCGGCCGGCACCAACAGGGCCAGCGCGAGGGCGGAACCGGCGATGCGCGCAGTTCTGCCACTCAGTCCTTTGCGTGACACGTGTCCCTCCTATGGAGACAGAGTGTGTGATCCACCCAGGTATCCGTCGGATTCTGCGCCTGTTCTGACGACCCCTGATAGGGCGAAACGGAGTAATTGCCTTGCCGAAAGTGAGCGCTGGGCCACGTCTTCGGCGGCTGCGCGACGCCCCGCATCGGCCATAGAGTCGCCTGGTGTCGGTCGTAGATCTGCAACTCGCCCAGCCGGAGCCCACCCCGAGCGAATCGGCCATGCGCCGAGCTCTCCGCCGAGCCACCGACGGCGTTTCGCTGGACGCCGCCGAAGCCGCCGTGCTGCTGCACGCCCGGGGCGACGACCTGGAGAAACTGCTGGCCGCAGCGGGCCGCGCGCGGGACGCGCACCTGGTCGCCGAGGGGCGGCCCGGCGTGGTCACCCACGCCCGCAACGTGTTCATCCCGCTGACCCGGCTGTGCCGGGACCGCTGCCACTACTGCACCTTCGCCACCGTGCCGCACCGCGTCGAGTCGGCGTTCCTGGAGCGCGAGGAGGTCGTCGAGATCGCCCGGCAGGGCGCCGCGGCCGGGTGCACGGAAGCGCTGTTCACCTTGGGCGACCGGCCGGAGGAGCGCTGGTCGGCGGCCGCGGAGTGGCTCGAGTCGCGCGGTTATTCCTCCACTGTGGACTACGTGCGGTCCTGCGCGATCGCGGTGCTGGAGGAGACCGGGCTGCTGCCGCACCTCAACCCCGGCGTGCTGTCCTGGTCCGAGCTGACCAGGCTCAAGCCGGTGGCGGCCAGCATGGGCATGATGCTGGAGACCACCGCAGAGCGGCTGTGGCGGGACAAGGGCGGACCGCACTTCGGCAGCCCGGACAAGGAACCCGCGGTCCGGCTGCGAGCGCTGGAGGACGCCGGGCGCGTGGCGGTGCCGTTCACCAGCGGAATCCTCATCGGCATCGGCGAGAACCGCACCGAACGCGCTGAATCGCTGCTCGCGCTGCGCAGCGTCGCCCGGCAGTACGGGCACCTGCAGGAGATCATCGTGCAGAACTTCCGGGCCAAGCCGGACACCGCGATGCGCGACGTGCCCGACGCCGATCTGCAGGACCTGGCCGCCACCGTCGCCGTCGCGCGGCTGCTCATGCCCTCCGGGGTCAGCGTGCAGGCGCCGCCGAACCTGGTCGGCGACCAGCAGCTGCTGATGCTGCGCGCCGGGATCGACGACTGGGGCGGGGTTTCCCCGGTGACCCCGGACCACGTCAGCCCCGAGCACCCCTGGCCCCAGCTGGACGACCTCGCCGCGACCACCGCGGAAGCCGGGTTCGAGCTGCGCGAACGGCTCACCGCCTACCCGCGCTACGTGCGCGCCGGGCTCGCGGGCGACAGCACGCAGTGGCTGGACCTGCGGGTGGCCGGGCACGTCGCGGCGCTGGCCGCCGAGGACGGCCTGCGGCTGCCGGACGCGGAGATCGTCGGCCGCGAGTGGCAGGAGCCGGACGGCGGGTTCGAGTCCATCGGCCGCACCGACCTGCACCGCAGCATCGACACCTCGGGTCGCACCGAGGACCGCCGCGGCGACTTCGACACCGTCTACGGCGACTGGGACGAGCTGCGCGCGCAGGTGCCCGCCGACGCCGCCCCGGAGCGGCTCGACGCCGACGTGCGGGCTGGGCTCGAGCTGGCCGGGTCGGACCCCGCGGCACTGCTCGACGAAGCGAACCACGATGCGGCAATGGCCTTGATGACCTGCGACGGAGCCGCTCTGGACGAGCTCGCGCGGATCGCCGACGAGCTGCGCCGGGAGGTCGTCGGGGACGACATCACCTACGTGGTCAACCGCAACATCAACTTCTCGAACATCTGCTACGTCGGCTGCCGGTTCTGCGCCTTCGCGCAGCGCGAGCGCGACGCCGACGCCTACCGGCTCTCGCCGGAGGAGGTCGCCGACCGCGCCGACGAGGCGTGGCGGGCCGGCGCCACCGAGATCTGCATGCAGGGCGGCATCGATCCGCGGCTGCCGGTGTCCGGCTACGCCGACCTGGTGCGGGCGATCAAGCAGCGGGTGCCGGAGATGCACGTCCACGCGTTCAGCCCGATGGAGATCGTCAG
This sequence comes from Saccharopolyspora oryzae, assembly GCF_027853915.1. Classification (GTDB taxonomy): domain Bacteria; phylum Actinomycetota; class Actinomycetes; order Mycobacteriales; family Pseudonocardiaceae; genus Saccharopolyspora; species Saccharopolyspora oryzae. Next base: position 101,299 of record NZ_JAQGLA010000011.1, on the reverse strand, counting down.
CGCCGCGGCCAAGGCCGGGGTGGGCGTCGCGGACTGGCTGGCCGAGCTGAAGGAAGCCGGGCTGGGCAGCATCCCGGGCACCGCGGCGGAGATCCTCGACGACGAGGTGCGCTGGGTGCTGACCAAGGGCAAGCTGCCGGCCGCCGAGTGGATCGAGGTCGTCAGCACCGCGCACCGGCTGGGCATCCCGTCCTCGTCGACGATGATGTACGGCCACGTCGACACGCCCGAGCACTGGCTGGGCCACTTCCGGACGCTGGCCGGGGTGCAGGACACCGCGGCCGAGCACGGCAACGCCGGGCTCACCGAGTTCGTGCCGCTGCCGTTCGTGCACCGCAACGCGCCGATCTACCTGGCCGGGCTGGCCCGCCCGGGCCCCACGCACCGGGACAACCGCGCGGTGCACGCGATGGCGCGCGTGCTGCTGCACGGTCGCATCGACAACGTCCAGTGCTCCTGGGTCAAGCTCGGCGACACCGGGACGACCGAGGTGCTCAACGGCGGGGCCAACGACGTCGGCGGGACGTTGATGGAGGAGACGATCAGCCGGATGGCCGGGTCCGAGCACGGTTCGGAGCGCAGCGTCGAGGAGCTGCACGAACTGGCTGGTCGGGCGGGTCGTCCGGCGCGGCAGCGGACCACCACCTACGGCCGCGCGGGGCGGGTGCAGCTGGGCATCAGCCAGTCCTGACCCGTTCGAGTGTGTCCCATCTCACGGCTTTAACCGGATCGAGTGGCTGTGAACGCTGGGAAACCGGCCGTCCACCTGCGTCGTTCAAAGATCAACAGACCCGAATTCAGGCGCATTTCTCGGGAAAATATGATCATTCCGTCGTGGTCGGTTTACGCAAAGCGACCACGCGCGTAACGGCCGACCGGTACGGTCCGCCACCAGACTCGGACGAATGCTGACCCGATCGGGTCAACTGTCGTTAGGGAGGCGCGCTCGTGCGTAGCCGAATATCTCGCGTGGCCACGCGAGTCTCCGTGCTCTGCGCTGCCGCCGGAGCGGCGTCGCTGGTGACCGCCACGGCGGCCGCTGCCGACCCGCGGGCGATGGCCGTGAGCGGACCGATGGACTCGTTGGCCACGCCGGTCGGCCTCACCGCAGTCGGGCTCGGTGTGGCCGGCATGGTCGCGGGGGTGTTCCGCAAGAAGAAGGTCACGCCCGAGAACCAGCGCAAGACCTCCTGAGCCTCCCGGGCGACGGTCGGTTCAGCCCGGAACCAGCGTCCCGGCGCCCGGTCGGTCCAGGCAAAACCGGCACCCCCGCGAGTGCTGCCGGAGGTCGTTCCCACCGGCGGCGCGCGGCTTGCGAGAATCAGCACGTGAGCAGCGACACCGCACCCCAGAACAGCCAGTCCGCGGCCCGGCCGCGGGTGTTGTCCGGCATCCAGCCGACCGCCGACTCGTTCCACCTCGGCAACTACCTGGGCGCCCTGCGGGAGTGGGTCGTCATGCAGGACGAGTACGACGCCTTCTACTGCGTCGTCGACCTGCACGCCATCACCGTCGAGCAGGACCCGGAGCAGCTGCGCCAGCGCACCCGGCTCTCCGCCGCCCAGCTGCTGGCCCTCGGCATCGACCCGGACCGCTCCACGCTGTTCGTGCAGAGCCACGTCCCGGAGCACGCCCAGCTCAGCTGGGTGATGGAGTGCCTGACCGGCTTCGGCGAGGCCGGCCGGATGACCCAGTTCAAGGACAAGTCCGCCCGGCAGGAAGCCGAGCACGTCAGCGTCGGGCTGTTCACCTACCCGGTGCTGCAGGCCGCGGACATCCTGCTCTACCAGGCCGATGCGGTCCCGGTCGGCGAGGACCAGCGCCAGCACCTGGAGCTCACCCGCAACTTGGCGCAGCGGTTCAACTCCCGCTACGGCAACACCTTCACGGTCCCGGCCGCGCACATCCCCAAGGGCACCGCGAAGATCTACGACCTGCAGGACCCGACCTCCAAGATGAGCAAGTCGGTGCCCGCCGGGGTCGTCGAGCTGATGGAGTCGCCGAAGCGCTCGGCGAAGAAGATCCGCTCCGCGGTCACCGACCTGGAGCGCGAGATCCGCTACGACGTCGAGAACAAGCCGGGCATCAGCAACCTGCTGGCGATCTACTCGGCGCTGACCGGGCGCGACGTCCCGGAGCTCGAAACCGCCTACGAGGGCAAGGGTTACGGCGACCTGAAGAAGGACCTCGGCGAGGTCGTGGTCGAGTTCGTGACGCCGTTCCAGGACAAGGTCCAGGGCTACCTCGACGACCCGGCGGAGCTGGACAAGGTCCTGCACCGCGGCGCCGAGCACGCCCGCGAGGTGGCGGGCGAAACGCTGCGCACCGTCTTCGATCGAGTGGGCTTCCTTCGACCGATGGGCTGATCTGATCAACTCCGGGTAGCCTGCCACCGTTCGGGGGAAGCCGTTGCGGCGGGAGGTGCACCGTGACCGGGCAGCAGGAGGAGAAACCGGGGCGGCTGGCGCTGCTGCGCCGCAAGCACGGGTGGCTGGACCGGCTGATCCGGGCGTTCGAGCGGTACCAGAAGCAGTACGGCGACTACTACGCCGCGGCGATCACCTACTTCAGCGTGCTCGCCATGGTGCCCCTGCTGATGATCGCCTTCGCGGTCGCCGGTTTCGTGCTGGCGGGCAACCCGGAGCTGCTCGGGCGGCTGCAGGCCTCGATCACCACGGCCGTGCCCAGCCCGGCGATGAGCCAGATGCTGACCGGCGTCGTCGACCAGGCGATCCGGCAGGCCGGGGCGGTCGGGGTGATCGGTCTGCTCACCGCGCTGTACTCCGGGCTGGGGTGGATGACCAACCTCCGCGAGGCGCTCACGGCGCAGTGGACGCAGGTGCCGGACCAGCAGCCGATGCTGCGGCGGATGGTCTCGGACCTGCTGTCGCTGATCGGTCTCGGCGCGGCGATGGCGGTCTCGATCGGGATCAGCGCGCTCGGCGGTCTCGGGCTGCGGCTGTTCGAACTGGTCGGGATAGAGCACACCGCGGTGGCCCTGCTCGTGCTGCAGGGGCTGACCACGCTGCTGTCGCTGGCGGCGAGCTGGCTGGTGTTCCTGTGGGTGCTGGCCAGGCTGCCGCGCAAACCGGTCACGCTGCGCAGCGCGGTGTGGGGCGCGCTGTTCGCCGCGATCGGCTTCGAGGTCCTCAAGCAGGTCGCGGTGATCTACCTGAACAGCGTCACCACCTCCCCGGCCGGGGCGGCGTTCGGCCCGATCCTCGGTCTGCTGGTGTTCGCCAACCTGACCTCGCGGTTCATCCTGTTCGTCACCGCCTGGACGGCCTGCGCCCCGGAGAACATGGAACTGGCGCCACCGCCCCCGCCGGGCCCGGCGATCATCCGCCCGATCGTCCAGGTCCGCGGCAACCGCATCGGCGCCCGCACCACGGCGGGCCTGGTGAGCCTGGGCGCGCTCGCCGGCTGGGCCTGGCGCCGCCGCCGTTGATCCGCAAATTCAATGGAAATCGGAGGTCCGATTTCCATTGAAATTGAGGTAGTTCTCCACAGGAGCCCGGAGCTGTCCCCATGTTTCGGCGTGTCGGGAGACGACATGCCGGGGCGTGCCGGATCAGGTGGCGAGGTCGGCGAGCAGCGCGGCGAGGTCGGTGGGGCGGGAGAACATCGGCCAGTGGCCGGTCGGCAGGTGGTGCACGTCGACTCCGGCCATCACCGCGTACTTCGGATCGCCGCTGTCGACCATGGCTCGCACGTCCTCCGGGGTGAAGGTCGTCGCGATCACCGAGCGCGGCACGTCCGGGAGGACGTCGGGCCGCCGCAGCGGCTGCGTGAGGGTGCCGAACGGCTGCGGGGTGCTCATGGCGCGCATGCGGGCCAGCTGCCCGTCGTCGAGCCCGGCGAGGTCCTCCGGGCCGAAGTCGGGGAGCGGCAGGCGCCAGCCGTCGCCGTCGGACGCGACGCTCTTGCGCCACGCGTCCTGGACTTCCGGCGGATTGGAGTCGAGCACGGATGCCCCGGCCGGCATCGGCCCGGCGTCGACGTAGACCACGCGCGCGATCCGCTCCGGGATGCGGTCGCCGAGGGCCGTGACGGGCACGTTCGCGCCGCTGTGCCCGACCAGCACGACCTCGCGCAGGTCGTCGCCCTCGACGAGCCGCACCAGGTCGGCGATGTGGGTCTCGACGTCCACCTCCGGGGTGGCTTCGTCAACGCGGTCCGCGAGCCCGGGCAGCGTCACCGGGTGCACGTCGTGCCCCGCCGCCCGCAGTTCCCGCGTCACGTCCTCCCAAGCCCAGGCTCCGAGCCAGAAACCGGGCACCAGCACGAACGTCGCCATCGTCGCTCCTCGTCCTTCGGATGCCTCCGGACAGTAGGGGCCAGGTCCGACAGCTACTCCGGACCGCCGAGGAGTCCGGCGCTGCGGTACACCGATTCGAGGTAGGCGCGGGCCCCCGCGGCATCGAGCGGTTCGGGCTGGACCAGCCGGAACAGCACCGCGCCGACCATCATGTCGATCAGCACGTCCAGGTCGGCGTCGGCGGCGAGCGTTCCCTCGGCCTGCGCGCGCTCCAGCAGCGCCCGGGTGATCCGCCGCCGGGGCAGGACGTAGTTCTCCCAGTAGGTCGCCATCAGCTCCGGGTGGCTGACGCTCGCCCCGAAGACGCGGGCGATCATCGCGCGCAGCCGCGGTTCGGCGATCGCCTCGGCGAGACCGGGCAGGAGTTGCCGGATCAGCGTCGCCACCGGCACGTCGGCGACGTCGGTCGGTGCGGTTTCGGGGATCTCGTCGCGGGCGGACTCGATCGCGGCGGCCAGCACCGCCTCCTTGGAGTCCCACCGCCGGTAGACGGTGAGCTTGCCGACCCCGGCCCGCTTGGCGATCTGCTCGATGCTGGTGCCCTCGACGCCGCCTTCGACGAACAGGTCCAGCGCGGCCCGGAGGATCGCCCGGTCCGCTTCGGGGTTGCGGGGTCGCCCGCGCGTTCCGGTCATGCGGCCCTCCCGGTTCGCAAGGTCGTCCCGAGCCAGCGCGAGAGCTCTGCCGCGCTGGTCCCGCGCCACGCGAGGTGGGCGTCCGGGCGCACCAACCAGATCTCGCGACGCGGGTTCTCGGGCACCAGGTGCACGACGGCATGGCCGATCGGGGTCGGGATTTCCTGGCTGGAAAGCACCGCCCAGCGGCCACCGAGCTCGGAGTGCAAGCGGGTCCGCCGTCCGCTGCCGTCCCGGCACACCAGGTCCGGCACTCGGTCGCCGGGACGCGGGCGAGGTCCGCGCCGGGAGCCGAGCGGGCCGTTGCGGTAGTTCACCCACAGCTGGGACGCCAGCCACGTCCCGCGCCGCTGGAACGGTCCGAGCCTGGCCACCCGCGTGAACAGGTTGCGCACCGATCTGCCGACGACGCCCTCGGCCAGCATGAGCTTGGTGTTCGCCGTGGTACCGCGCAGGACGCTCTCGGCCAGCGGCCGTCGTTCGGCCTGGTAGGTGTCCAGCAGCGCAGCAGCCGCACGGCCCTGCAGCACCAGCGCGAGCTTCCACGCCAGGTTCTCGGCATCACCGATGCCGGTGTTCATGCCCTGACCGCCGAACGGGCTGTGGATGTGCGCGGCGTCCCCGGCCAGCAGGACCCGCCCGCAGCGGTAGCTGTCGGCCAGCCGGCGGTGGATCCGGAAGGCCGAGGTCCAGGTGGCCCCGCGCAGCCGCGCGTCGGTCCGGCCGGTGCGCTCGGGGAGCAGGCGGCGCAGCTGGGTGAGGACGTCGTCCTCGGCGTGCTCGACGTCGGCCATCAGCCGCCACCGGTCGTCGGTCCCGCTCCGCATCGGCATCGCGATGAACATCCCGTCCCGGGCGAACCAGCTCGACGAGCCGCGCCGGTCCAGGTCCCAGTCGGCGTCCACGTCCGCGAGCAGCCACTGGTCCACCAGCTGCGCGCCGGGGAAGCCGATGCCGGTGAGCTTGCGGACCGCGCTGTGCGCGCCGTCGCAGCCCACGACGTAGTCCGCGCGGGTCGTTTCGCCGGAGATCGTCGCGGTCACTCCGCCGGCGTCTGGCACCAGGTCGGTGAGCTCGCGGTCCCACTCGACGGTGCCGCCGAGCTCGGTCAACCGCCGCCGCAGCTCGGCCTCCACCTCGGCCTGCGACACCACGAGCGCGGAGAGCTGTTCGCCCTCGACCTCGCCGAACCTGATGGTGGCGAGGGTCTTGTCCCCGGCGTGCATGGTGATCTGCATGGCCCGGTGCGCGCGGTCGGGCAGGTCGCCGAGAGCGCCGAGCCGGTTCAGCACCTCGACGCCACGTGCGTGCAGGATGTTCGCCCGCGAGGTCGTCGCGGGTCCGGCGGCTCGATCGACGACTCGAACCGGGACGTCGTGCGCGCGCAAGCCGCACGCCAGCGCCAGTCCGGTCGGACCTGCCCCCACCACGAGAACGCCCATCGTCCGCTCCAATTGATTAACGGTACGGGTCCGTTAACTAATAAGACCACGGCCGGCGGCCGACCGGTAGGGCCTTTCGGATCAGGGGTGGTCGTCGCCGCCGCGGCGCCGACGGCGGGCGATGGCAGCCCGGCGGCGCTGCACGACGATCGCGGCGGCGATGGCGACGACCGCCGCGGCCAGCAGCGCCAGCGGTCCGCCGACCGTGCCGAAAATCGAGGCGGCTTCCGGCTGGGCCTGCACCGGCTGGCCGTCCGCCCGGGTCTCGGTGGGTGCGCCCGGGGAAGTGGTCACCAGCTCGCCGACGGCGCTCGCATCGCCCAGGGCGAATCCGTAGTCCAGCAGGTGCATGGTCTGCGCGGACTGCCTGATCGGCTCGTTCTCACCGCGCATCAGCACCGCGACCAGCCGTCGCCCGTCGCGCTCGGCGGCGCCGATGAAGGTGTGCCGGGCGTCGTCGGTGAACCCGGTCTTGCCGCCGATCCCGCCGGGGTAGGCGCGCAGCACCTGGTTGTCGCTCCACACCTCCAGCGGTGGACCGCCCGGCGCGCCCGGCAGGAAGGCCTGGTGGGTGCCGGCGATCGCGGCGAAGGCGGGCTCCTGCATCGCGACCCGGAAGATGGTCGCCAGGTCGTAGGCCGACGTGCTCATGCCCGGACCGTCCAAACCGGACGGTGTCGCGGTGCGGGTGTCCAAGGCGCCCAACGATTCCGCCAACGCGTTCATCTTCTGGACGGTGGTCTCCACGCCGCCCATCTTCATCGCGAGCGCGTGCGCGGCGTCGTTGCCGGACCGCAGGATGAGGCCGGTCAGCACCTGCTGGACCGAGTAGGTGACGCCGGGCTCGAGGCCGACCCGGCTGCCCTCCTGGTTCGCGTCCTCCTGGGTGACCACGATCGTGTCGTCCAGGCGGAGTTCGCGGATCGCGGTCAGCGCGGTGAGGACCTTGATGGTGGACGCCGGGCGGTGCCGGGCGTGCGGGTCGTGCGCGGCCAGCACCTCGCCGGAGTCCAGGTCGGCGAGCACCCAGCTGGCCGCCGAGACCTCCGGCGGCGGAGCCGGCGCGCCGGGCGGGGCGACGAACCCGCACCCGCTCATCTGGTCGCCGCCCACGGGCGTCTCAGGCACCGGCACGGGCTCCGGGACGGGCTGGCCGGGCGCGGGTACCTCGGAGGTGTCCACCGGCGGCGGAGGCGCCGCGGCAGCGGGGCAACCGTCCTGCGCGTGCGCGGTGCCACCCATGAGCGGGAGCGCCACGCCGAGAGCGCAGATGGCGATCTTGGTGCGAAGCAGGCTTACCGAACCGCGGGCACGTCGAGGCACACGCAGCAGGCTAGCCAATCCGGAACGCCCGCGTCCGGGCAGAGTCCACCCGGACCGGTGGGTGAGGCCGGTTACAGCGGATACTGGCCCCGTGACGATTTCCCGACGTGTTGCGCTGTTCCTGCTGGCCTTCGGCGTGTGGTCCTACCTGCTGTGGCCCAACTTCGTGCGCAACATCTGGAACAGCGACCGGTCCTGGGCGGACGGCTCCCCGACGAGCTACCTGATCGTCCACCTGGTGATCGCGGTGGTCTCCCTGGTCCTGGGCACGATCATCGGCGTCATCGGCTGGCGCGCGTTCCGGGCCACCCGCAAGACGACCGACCAGAACACCAAGGCCTGACGCTCCGTTCCACCTGATCAGCACCCGTGAGTCTTTTGGGACGCCAGGACAGCCCAAAAGACTCACGGGTCCTGACCAGCTGCAGACCGGTCCGCCGAGCACGAAAAACCGGCGCCCACCCCGAGGGGTGAGCGCCGGTTCCGCTCTTGCCGGGAAGGTCAGCGGCGCCGGAACATCAGCGCGCGCTTGACCTCCTGGATCGCCTTGGTGACCTGGATGCCGCGCGGGCAGGCGTCCGTGCAGTTAAAGGTCGTGCGGCAGCGCCACACCCCGTCGACGTCGTTGAGGATGTCGAGGCGCTCCTCGGCACCCTCGTCACGGCTGTCGAAGATGAAGCGGTGCGCGTTGACGATCGCCGCCGGGCCGAAGTAGTTCCCGTCCGACCAGTACACCGGGCACGACGTGGTGCACGCCGCGCACAGGATGCACTTGGTGGTGTCGTCGAACCGGGCCCGCTCGGCCACCGACTGCACCCGCTCGCGGGTCGGCTCGTTGCCCGAGGTCATCAGGTACGGCTTGACCGACCGGTAGGCCTCGAAGAACGGCTCCATGTCGACGACCAGGTCCTTCTCCAGCGGAAGGCCCTTGATCGGCTCGATGGTCAGGGTCGTCTCGCCGCCCTTGACCAGCAGGTCCTTCATCAGGACCTTGCAGGCCAGCCGGTTGACGCCGTTGATCCGCATCGCGTCGGACCCGCACACGCCGTGCGCGCAGGACCGGCGGAAGGTCAGCGAGCCGTCGACGTACCACTTGATGTAGTGCAGCAGGTTCAGCACGCGGTCCGAGGGCAGCGCCGGGATCCGGTACGCCTCGAAGTGCGGTTCCTCGTCGGTCTCCGGGTTGTACCGCAGGATCTTGACGGTCACCATCGTGGCGTCGTCCGGGATCGGCGGTGCGTCGTCCGGGAGCTGGGTCGTCTCGTTGTTCGTGGTGGCGGCGGTCATCAGTACTTACGCTCCATCGGCTGGTACCGGGTGACGACGACGGGCTTGTAGTCCAGCCGGATGTCGGACTGGAAACCGGTCAGCCCCAGCGGGGCGTCCGGGTCCTCCTTCTCCGGCAGCACCTTGTACTGCATGCTGTGCCGCATGAAGTTGACGTCGTCGCGGGCGGTGTAGTCCTCGCGGGCGTGCCCGCCGCGGGACTCCTTGCGGGCCAGCGCGGCGTTGACCAGGGCCTCGGCCAGGTCGAGCAGGAAGCCCAGCTCGATGGCCTCCAGCAGGTCGGAGTTGTACCGCTTGCCCTTGTCGTGCACGGAGATCCGGCCGTAGCGCTCCTTGAGCGCCTGCACGTCCGACAGCGCCGTCTTCAGCGTCTCCTCGGTGCGGTACACCGACGCGTTGGCGTCCATCGTCTGCTGCAGCTCGGTGCGGATCGTGGCGACCCGCTCGCCGCCGTGCGCGGTGCGCAGGTGGTCGACCATGCCCTCGACGAGCTTGGTCGGGTTCTCCGGCATCTCGACGTGCTCGTGGGCCTTCGCGTACTCCGCGGCGGCGATGCCGGACCGGCGGCCGAACACGTTGATGTCCAGCAGCGAGTTGGTGCCCAGGCGGTTCGAGCCGTGCACCGAGACGCAGGCGCACTCACCGGCGGCGTAGAGGCCGGGGATGACGTTGTCGTTGTCCCGGAGGACCTCGCCCTCCACGTTGGTGGGGATGCCGCCCATCGCGTAGTGCGCGGTCGGGTAGACCGGCACCGGCTCCTCGGTCGGCTCCACGCCCAGGTAGGTGCGGGAGAACTCCATGATGTCCGGCAGCTTCGCCTCGAGCAGCTCTTCGCCGAGGTGCGTGACGTCCAGCAGCACGTAGTCCTTGTTCGGACCCGCACCGCGGCCTTCCAGCACCTCCAGGGCCATCGACCGGGCGACGATGTCGCGCGGCGCGAGGTCCTTGATGGTCGGGGCGTAGCGCTCCATGAACCGCTCGCCGTCGGCGTTGCGGAGGATGCCGCCCTCGCCGCGGACGCCCTCGGTGATGAGGATGCCCAGGCCGGCCAGACCGGTCGGGTGGAACTGGTAGAACTCCATGTCCTCCAGCGGCAGGCCCTTGCGGTAGACGATGCCCATGCCGTCACCGGTCAGGGTGTGCGCGTTCGACGTGGTCTTGAAGACCTTGCCGAAGCCGCCGGTCGCGAAGATGACCGCCTTGGCGTGGAAGACGTGGATCTCGCCGGTGGCCAGCTCGTAGGCGATGGCGCCGGTGCAGACCTGCTGCCCGTCCGGGCCCTCGCTGAGCATCACGTCCAGGACGTAGAACTCGTTGTAGAACTCCACGCCGTGCTTGACGCAGTTCTGGTACAGCGTCTGCAGGATCATGTGGCCGGTGCGGTCCGCGGCGTAGCAGGCGCGGCGGACCGGCGCCTTGCCGTGGTCGCGGGTGTGGCCGCCGAACCGGCGCTGGTCGATCTTGCCCTCGGGGGTCCGGTTGAACGGCAGACCCATCTTCTCGAGGTCCAGGACCGCGTCGATGGCCTCCTTCGCCATGATCTCGGCGGCGTCCTGGTCGACCAGGTAGTCACCGCCCTTGATCGTGTCGAAGGTGTGCCACTCCCAGTTGTCCTCTTCGACGTTGGCCAGCGCCGCGCACATGCCGCCCTGGGCGGCGCCCGTGTGCGAACGGGTGGGGTAGAGCTTCGTCAGCACGGCGGTGCGGGCGCGCTGCCCGGACTCGATCGCCGCGCGCATCCCGGCGCCTCCTGCGCCGACGATGACCACGTCGTACTTGTGGATTTGCATGGTCGCCTCCTCGGGCGGCGGCGAGGTCCGTGGTCGGGCGACGACCTCGCCGCGATGTGGTCGTCTGCGGCTAGCCGATGTTCGGGTCGAAGGTGAAGAGGACGAAGGTGCCCAGACCCACGGTCAGCAAGACCGAGACGTACAGCAGCATCTTCAGCCAGAAGCGCGTGCCGTCCTTGCGCGAGTAGTCGTTGATGACGGTACGCAGACCGTTGCCGCCGTGCAGGCCGGCCAGCCAGAGCATCGTCAGGTCCCACATCTGCCAGAACGGGGACGCCCAGCGACCCGCGACGAAGGCGAAGTTGATCCGCTGCACGCCGCCGTCCAGGAACAGCATGATCAGCAGGTGGCCCAGGACCAGGAACAGCAGGACCACGCCCGACAGCCGCATGAACAACCAGCTGTAGAGCTCGAAGTTGTTGCGGCGGGCGGCGGGCCGGGAGGAGGAGCGCGGCTTCTCCACGGAAAGCGGTGCGTCGGTGACGGTCATTGCCCTCAACCCCCGAAGAACTCGTTGACGGCGCGGCTGAGCAGGCTGATCGCGGCCGGGACGATCAGGACGAGCCACAGCACCAGGACGGTCCACAGCATCGGCTTCTGGTACTTGGTGCCCTTGGACCAGAAGTCGACGAGCATCACGCGGATGCCGTTGAACGCGTGGAAGATCACGGCCGCCAGCAGACCCAGCTCGAAGAGGATCATCACCGGGTGCTTGTAAGTCTCGATGACCGTGTCGTACGCGTTGGGCGAGACCCGCACCAGGGCGGTGTCCAGAACGTGCACGAACAAGAAGAAGAAGGTGAGTACGCCCGTGATCCGGTGGGCGACCCACGACCACATGCCCAGATCGCCGCGGTAGAGACGCCCCTTGGCGCGCACCTCGGTGGCGCGTTCCGGTGCGTCGGCCGCGGAGGCGGTGGTGCTGGCCATGGTGGAAGGCCTCCAACCTCGCTGGTGGACTGACGGCCCCGTTCGGGAACAGGAGCGACCGGCTCCCGAGTCGCAGTTGGTCCCAATGGGTATTGGGTGCACGCCCGTCACCGGCCACGAACAGGGGCCTTGACGCATCGGATGCTAGACCCGACCAAACACCCAGGCCTACTCGCCCGCGCTCTCTGTGATCGACCAGACAAGCCGGCCGGTCCGGTTGATCGATGTAGAAATCATTTCGTGACACGCGAGCAATGTCCACTCGGTGGCGTCAAGACTTAATTTCGAGAGCCACGTCACCGAATGGCGTGCGCCGCGAACCGGAAGAACAATCCACCGAGGACGACACCATCGAGTGGAGTTCTACCGGAACCGGATCTCTCCGGCATGCCGGAGGGGCGCGGTTGGGGGCGTCGCGGTGGGACCAACAGGAAAGGGGAACGGCATGCGGCGGACGCCGACATGGAGGCGCTCGGGTGCCGGACGTTCACGAACGGCCACCGCGGTGGCCGTGCTGCTCACCGGAGCGCTCGCGCTCTCCGGCTGCGCGAAGGACAGCGGAGGGGGTGGCGGGAACAACGCCAGCGGTCAGGGATGTCAGCTCACCGCGCCGCCGGCCGGAGCCCCGGCGCCGAACCCGCCGCAGCCGCCGCCGGCCCCGCCGAACGCCAAGGACATGCGGGTCGGGCTGGCCTTCGACATCGGCGGGCGCGGCGACGCCTCGTTCAACGACGCCTCGGTGGCCGGGCTGGACCGGGCGAAGTCCGAGATGGGCTTCTCCGACGTCAAGGAGCTCGACGCCGGTGCCGGTGAGTCCGAGGACGCCAAGCAGACCCGCCTGCGGCAGCTGGCGCGCGAGGGCTACATCCCGGTGATCGCCGTCGGCTACGCCTACGCGGACGCCATCAAGGCCGTCGCGCCGGAGTACGCCGGCACCAAGTTCGCGATCATCGACGAGCAGGTCGACGGCGTTCCCAACGTCACCCCGCTGGTCTTCGCCGAGGAGCAGGGCTCGTTCCTGGTCGGCGTGATCGCCGCGCACCGGTCGAAGAACTGCCAGGTCGGTTTCGTCGGCGGGGTGCGGACCCCGCTGATCCAGAAGTTCCAGGCCGGGTTCGAGGCGGGCGCCAAGGCCGCCGCGCCGTCGATCAAGATCGACAGCAAGTACCTGACCCCGGCGGGCGACTTCAGCGGTTTCCAGGACCCGAACAAGGGCGCCGAGATCGCGACCGGCCAGCTGGAGGAGGGCGCGGACGTGATCTACCACGCCGCGGGCGCCTCCGGTAAGGGCGTGTTCTCGTCGGTCAAGCAGTCCGGGGCGATGGCGATCGGCGTGGACTCCGACCAGTACAACCAGCCGACCGTGGCCGAGTCCAAGGACGTGATCATCTCGTCCATGCTCAAGCGCGTCGACCTCGCGGTGTACGACTACATCTCCGCGGTCGCCCGCGACGACCTGGGCTCGTTGCCGAAGAAGTTCGACCTGGCCATCGACGGCGTCGGCTACTCCAAGTCCGGCGGCAAGGTCGACGACCTGGTGCCGGTGGTGGACGCCTACCGCAACGCCATCGCCAACGGCGACATCAAGGTCTCCGACAAGCCGTGACGTTCGACGGCGGTTCCGCGCGGGTCCCGCGCGGAACCGCCGCGCGGAGGTTTCACCCGGGCGGTGGCGGTTTCGCGCCAACGAGGTTGCGCCGGGGCCGAAACCGTCCATTGTTGAGCGTCCGTTCGCTTCGCCGCTGCGAGACGACGTCCCCTGGAGCGCCATGAACACCGCCACCGAACCGGAATCCGGTGATCCGCCGGCCGTCGAGCTGACCGGCATCACGAAGGCCTTCCCCGGCGTGGTCGCCAACTCCGACGTGAACCTGTCGGTGCGCGCCGGCGAGGTCCACGCGCTGTGCGGCGAGAACGGGGCCGGCAAGTCGACCCTGATGAAGATCCTCTACGGCATGCAGGCCCCGGACTCCGGCACGATCCGGGTCCGCGGCGAGGAGGTGCGGCTGCGCACCCCGGCCGAGGCGATCCGCGCCGGGATCGGCATGGTGCACCAGCACTTCATGCTGGCCGACAACCTGACCGTGCTGGAGAACATCGTGCTCGGCGCGGAGGGCGCGCACGGCATCGGCGCGAAAGCCCGCCGCGAGGTGCGGGAACTGGCTTCCCGGGCGGGTTTCGAAGTTCGCCCGGACGTGCTGGTCGAACGCCTCGGCGTCGCCGACCGGCAGCGCGTCGAGATCCTCAAGGTCCTCTACCGCGGCGCGCGGATCATCATCCTGGACGAGCCCACCGCGGTGCTCGTGCCGCAGGAGGTCGACGAGCTGTTCGCGACCCTGCGCACCATGCGCGAGCAGGGCTTCACGTTCCTGTTCATCTCGCACAAGCTCGACGAGGTGCGCGCGATCGCCGACACGATCACGGTCCTGCGCCGCGGCACCACCGTCGGCACCGTGCCCACCGGCGAGGTCACCAGCCAGCGGCTGGCCGAGATGATGGTCGGCAGCGAGCTCCCGGTGCCCGAGCGCGGCGAGTCCACGGTGACCGATCGCGAAGTGCTCGTCCTCTCCGGACTGTCCGCATCGGAGCAGGACCGGGCGGTGCTGTCCGACGTGGACTTGGTGGTGCGGGCCGGTGAGGTCGTCGGCATCGCCGGGGTGGAGGGCAACGGCCAGACCGAACTGGTCGAGGCGATCATGGGCATGCGCCCGGTCGACTCGGGCCGGATCGCCCTCGGCGAGCGCGACCTGACCGGCCTGCCCACGCTGGCCCGCCGCGAAGCGGGCATCGGTTACGTGCCCGAGGACCGGCACCGGCAGGGCCTGCTGCTCGACGAACCGCTCTGGTACAACCGCATCCTCGGTCACCAGACCCGCCGCCCGGTCGCCCGCGGCAAGTGGCTGGACCGGCAGGGCGCGAGGACCGACTCGGTGCGCATCGTCGAGCAGTTCGACGTCCGAACCCCGGGCATCGAGGTCGACGCGGCCGCGCTCTCCGGCGGCAACCAGCAGAAGTTCGTGGTGGGCCGGGAGCTCTCCGGTGACCCGGTGCTGCTGATCGCGGCGCACCCGACCCGCGGCGTGGACGTCGGCGCCCAGGCCGTCATCTGGGACCACCTGCGCGCCGCCCGCGCGGAAGGACTGGCGGTGCTGCTGATCTCCGCCGACCTGGACGAGCTGATCGGCCTGTCCGACACCATCCGGGTGATGTTCGGCGGCCGTCTGGTCGCCGAAGCGGACCCGACCTCGGTGACCCCGGAAGAACTCGGCGCCGCGATGACCGGCGCCAGGGACGGTGAGGTCGCATGAGTCGCTCTGTGCCCGACCGCACCTCAGGGGAACCACGGAAAGGCGGAACTGCCGCAGGAGTGGGTTCGTGCCCAACCGCACCTCAGGGGAACGTGACGCGACTCAGCCACAGGAAACCGCGAAACGTGAGGTCGCTTTCGGAGGCAACCACCACTGTGAATCGCGGAGAGGCGGAATGCGCATGAACAACTGGCGGACACGCCTGCTCCCCGCGGCGTTGGCGATCGTCTTCGCGACCGTGCTGTGCAGCGCGGTGCTGGTGTTCTCGGGCGCGAACCCGGTCGACACGCTGCTGGAGATGGTCACCCAGGTCGGCCGCGGGACGACTGCGGTGGACGTGGTCAACACCGCGGGCAGCTACTACCTGGTCGCCATCGCCGCCGCGATCGGGTTCCAGATGAACCTGCTCAACATCGGCATCGAGGGCCAGTACCGGCTGGGCGCCTGCGTGGCGGCGATCGTCGGCGGCGCGGTCAGCCTGCCGTTCGGGCTGCACGCGCTGCTGGTCGTCGTGGTCGGCGCGGTCACCGGTGCGCTGTGGTGCGGGATCGCGGCCGTGCTGAAGGTCTACCGCGGGGTGTCCGAGGTGATCTCCACGATCATGCTCAACACCCTGTCCATCGGGCTCATCGCCTACCTCGTGCAGGACTTCGGCGAGATGCGCGGCAACATGCAGGGCACCGCGATCATCCCGGAATCCGGCTGGGTGCCGGGGATTCCGCTGGGCGGTGCCGGGACGGTGTTCGGGCTGGTGCTGCTGTCGGTGGCGGTGGGCGTCGGGTACGCGGTGCTCGTCGACCGCACCCGCTACGGCTTCCAGCTGCGCGCATCGGGCCTGTCGCCGACCGCCGCGCGGGCCGGCGGCGTCGACTCCAAGCGCATGATCATGTCGGCGATGCTGATCTCCGGTGCCATCGCCGGGGTGGCCGGGCTGCCGGAGATCCTGAGCCGCGACCACACCTTCACCGTCAACTTCCCGATCGGCTACGGGTTCGCCGGCCTGGCCATCGCGCTGCTGGGCCGCAACCACCCGATCGGCATCGCGTTCGGCGCGCTGCTGTGGGCCTTCCTGGACAAGAGCTCGCTGACGCTGGACAACATCGGGGTGCCGAAGGAGATCGTGACCATCTTGCAGGGCACCATCGTGCTGTCCGTGGTCGTGGCCTACGAGCTGGTGCGCCGCCGCGAACTCGCCGCCGAGCAGCGGCGGGTCGGCCGCGCGCTGGGGACCGGCGAGCCGGTCGCCACCGGAGGTGAGCGGGCATGACGACCGCGCTGAGCACCGAACCGGAGAAGACTTCGCACAAGGCGGCTCGACGCCCGATGCCCGGCTGGGCGCGCGTCGTGCTCTGGGTGGTCGTCGCGTTCACGGCGGTGGCGATCGCCTCGTACCAGACCGGCGTGCCGCAGCTGACCTCGTCGGGCACCGTGCAGTCCGCGGTGCGCCTGGGCATCCCGATCCTGCTGGCCGCGCTGGGCGGCCTGTGGGCCGAGCGCGCCGGGGTCATCAACATCGGCCTCGAGGGCATGATGATCCTCGGCACCTGGGGCGGCGCCTGGGCCGGCTACCAGTGGGGACCGCTCGCCGGGCTCGTCGCGGCGGCCGTGTTCGGCGCGCTGGGCGGCCTGGTGCACGCGATCGCGACGGTGTCCTTCGGCGTCAACCACATCGTGTCCGGTGTGGCGATCAACCTGCTCGGCGCGGGCATCGCGAAGTACCTGTCGACGCTGGTGTTCGAGCCGATCTCGCGGAACCCGCGGGAATCGCCCATGGTGCCGAAGTTCGACACCTACTCCGCGCAACCGCTGGGCACCTGGCTGGAACAGCTCGAAGACATGCAGCGGGTGGGCATCTCGGACCTCGCGGGCATCCTCGGCGGTCTGGTCACCGAGGTCTCGCCGCTGACGATGCTGGCGTACCTGCTGGTGCCCGCCAGCTACCTGCTGCTGTGGCGCTCGCCGTTCGGCCTGCGCCTGCGCTCCTGCGGGGAGAACCCGGTCGCGGCCGAATCCCTGGGCGTCAACGTCTACCGCTACAAGTACCTGGCGGTCATCATCTCCGGCGCGCTGGCCGGGATCGGTGGTGCGGCGCTGATCCTCAACCCCGGCCAGGCTGGTTACCTGGAGGGCCAGACCAACAACCGCGGCTACATCGGCCTGGCCGCGATGATCTTCGGCAACTGGCGCCCGGGCGGTCTGCTCGGCGGCGCGGCGCTCTTCGGCTACTCCGACGGCCTGCAGCTGCGCAGCGGCGAGACCAGCGTGCACGCGCTGTTCTACGGTGCGACGCTGCTGCTCGTGGTGGTCGCGGCGGTGCAGGTGTGGCGGCGCAGCTGGTTCGCCGCCGGTATCGCGCTGGTCGCCGCGGCGGTGATGTACTCGGTGTACTGGTACACCGATTCGCTGCCCGAGGAGCTCACCGCCTACACCCCGCACCTGGTGACGCTGGTGGTGCTGGGCGCAGCATCGCAGCGGCTGCGACCACCTGCGGCGAACGGCTTGCAGTACCGCAGAGGGGCGGACTAGTGACCGCAGTGGACTGGGAATTGCTGCGCGCGGAGGCGGTGAAGGCCGCATCGATGGCGTACTGCCCGTACTCGAACCTGCAGGTGGGTGCGGCGGCCCTGTGCGACGACGGCAGGGTCGTGACCGGCTGCAACGTTGAGAACGGTTCCTACGGCGTCACCCTGTGCGCGGAGTGCACGATGGCCGGTCAGCTCCGCCTGACCGGAGGAGGCCGCTTCGTCGCGGTGGCCTGCCGGAGCGGCACCGGGGACCTCCTGATGCCCTGCGGCCGCTGCCGCCAGGTCCTCCAGGAGCTGGGCGGCCCGGACTGCCTGGTCGACACCCCGCGAGGAATCCTCCCGATGACCGAAGTCCTCCCCGACGCCTTCGAGTTGTAGGCGCGGCAGAATTTGCCGCTCTGACCAGGACTTCTGGGGAGATCACTCGTTCGGGATGTATCTGTGGGAGGGGTTCGCGCCTCTATACATGCGAGGGGTTTCTTCGAGCTGGAGGTGGCTGGGATGCATTCCGCGGTTGATGTGATCCGGGCGAAGCGCGATGGTGGGCGGCTCAGCGATGAGCAGATCGACTGGGTGGTCGACGCCTACACGCGCGGCCAGGTCGCCGACGAGCAGATGGCGTCGTTGGCGATGGCCATCCTGTTGCGCGGCATGACGGCGGCGGAGACCGCGCGCTGGACCGCCGCGATGGTCGCTTCCGGTGAGGTGTTAGCGCTCGACGGGGTGCGAAAACCCACTGTGGACAAGCATTCCACCGGTGGCGTCGGGGACAAGATCACCCTGCCGCTGACCCCGCTGGTCGCCGCGTGCGGTGCCGCCGTGCCGCAGCTGTCCGGGCGCGGTTTGGGGCACACCGGCGGCACGCTCGACAAGCTGGAGTCGATCCCCGGGTGGCGGGCGCAGCTCTCGGACGAGGAGATCCGCGCGCAGCTCGACGACGTCGGCGCGGTGGTGTGCGCGGCGACGGAGGGTTTGGCGCCGGCCGACCGGAAGCTCTACGCCCTGCGGGACGTGACGGGCACGGTCGAGTCGATCCCGCTGATCGCCAGCTCCATCATGAGCAAGAAGATCGCCGAGGGCGTGCAGTCGCTGGTGCTGGACGTCAAGTGCGGCTCCGGCGCCTTCATGAAGGAACCCGGCCAGGCGCGGGACCTGGCCACCGCGCTCGTGGAGATCGGTGCCGCGAACGGGTTGCGGACCAGCGCGCTGATCACCGACATGTCCGTCCCGTTGGGGCGCGCGGTCGGCAATGCGCTGGAAGTGGCCGAGGCAGTGGACGTTCTGCGCGGTGGTGGTCCACCGGACGTCGTGGAGCTGACCCTCGCTCTGGCCCGCGAGATGCTCGACCACGCTGGACTGTCCGATGTGGACCCCGCGGAGGTCTTGTCGGATGGTCGTGCCTACGACTCGTGGTGCCGGATGATCCGGGCCCAGGGCGGAGATCCCGAAGCGGAACTGCCACGCGCGCGGCACGTCGACGTGATCACCGCGCCGGAGGGCGGTGTGCTCGCCGAGCTCGACGCGTTCGCGGTGGGCATCGCGGCATGGCGGCTGGGTGCGGGACGGGCCCGCAAGGAGGACGACGTCGAGCACACCGCCGGGGTGCTGTGCCTGGCCAAGCCGGGCGATCGGATCAGCGCTGGCCAGCCGCTGCTGGAACTGCACACCGACCGGCCCGAAACCGTCGCGGGCGCCAGAGAGGCACTGGCCGGCGCATACGAAATCAGCGGCGCCGACCGGACGTCGACGCCGCTGATCCTGGATCGAGTGGCTGCGAACAGCTGACTCAGCTGATGCGCGGCGGCTCGGGCACTACCCGCGCCGCCGCGCAGAGCCTGGAATCAGGCGCTCTCGGCGGTGAAGTCCTCTTCGCCGTCGGTCAGAGCCTTGTCCGTGGTGTCGCGCTTGGCGCTCTTGGAGCGGCCGCGGCGCTGCTGGCGGGGGAGCGTGGTGGGCGGCGGCGGGGCCGACGGCGCGCTGCCGCCGAGGATCAGCTCGGCGAAGGTGGCCATGGCCTCGTCGAGCTGCCCGGCGTGGCGCCGCTCGCTCTCCTCGTTGGCCTCGCGGACCAGGGCGTTCAGCGAGTCGCTGTCCGGGCGGGACGCGAGCGTGCCCGACAGCTGCGTGAGGTTCTTCGACAGCGTGCCGCCGAGGTCGCCCAGACCCGTCTTGACGCCTTCCTCGACGGTGTCGAGGCGGTTGGTGAAGCCCTGCTCGACGGTGTCGATGCGGGTGTTGACGTTGTCCTCGACCTGGTCGAGGCGCGCGGTGACCTGGTCCAGCCGGTCGGTGAGCTGCCCCAGGCGGTCGGCCAGCTTGTCCAGCTTGTCGGTCGGGTCCACCGCCGGGCGGGCCGCGAGCTGGTCCAGCTTGGCGTCGATCTGGTCGCGGGTGCCGGCCACGGCGTCGGACAGCGCGTTCTGCGCGTTGCCGGTGGACTCGGTGACCGCGCGCTGCAGGGCCTCGCGGGTGCCGTCGAGGTGCTCGTGGACGCCCTCGTCGATCTCGGCGAAGCGGCCGCGCAGGCTGGTCTCCAGCGAGTCGATGCGCTCGCGGACCGGGCCGTGCACCGTCGCGGGCAGCGACTCGAGGCGGCCGTCCTGCTTGTCCAGGTGCAGCCCCAGCTCGTCCAGGCGCTTGTGGATGTGGCCGAGCTTGTCCTCCAGGCCGTCCATCCGGCCGACCACGCCGTCCATCCGCCCGCCGACTCCGTCGAGCCGACCGTCCAGCTGGGCGAAGGGCTTGGCGAGCTTGTCGACCAGACCGTCGACGGAGCCCTTCAGCTCGAGCAGCGAGCCGTCGTGCGCCTCGAGCTTGGCCAGCGCTTCGTCGAGTCGTTCGGCCAGCACGCTGACTTCGGTGCGGTCCGGCAGCTCGCTCAGGCGTTTCCGCACGGAACCCAGCGACTCCAGCGGGGAGAGCCGGGCGTGGATCTCGTCCAGTGCGTCGAAGATCTGCTGTTGTTCGCTCTCGCGGATCTCAGCCGCACGCGTGAGCATGTTGCGCATGCGGTCGAACGACATGTTCTCGGTCACGGCTAGGGGCGTCCTTCGTCGAGGGGGGATGAGGACTCGCCGAGCCTAGCCACTCTGTTCCAGCGTTCCCAGGCGCCCCCCGATACATTGCGTGATTACCCGACGGGGCATGGATCCATTTGGAGCAGCATTGTTCCGCCGAAAAGTCCAGCCGACTCGCCGTTCACTGCGATAAGCGTTGTATTCGGGATCCGTCCGAGTGAGTTTTGCGGGACGGTTGTCCGGTTCGGTGCGCCCCGGAAACCCGCTGTTCCCGAAGTTTTCGCGGGGTTGTCGCTGGTAGCTGTCCGTGGTGCGGCCATCGGCGCCCTGTAACGTGGATGCATGTCGACTCCGGTGAACCTGAACTCCATCCGGCAGGCGCCCAAGGTACTGCTGCACGACCACCTCGACGGTGGCCTGCGGCCCCAGACCGTGATCGATCTGGCGCATGCTGCCGGGTATTCCGAGCTGCCCCACGACAACGCCGCTGAACTGGGACGATGGTTCGAAGCTGCGGCGGATTCGGGCTCGCTGGAGCGGTACCTGGAGACCTTCGCGCACACCGTCGCGGTGATGCAGACGGAGGAGGCGCTGATCCGGGTCGCGGCCGAGTGCGTCGAGGACCTGGCCGAGGACGGCGTGGTCTACGCCGAGGTGCGCTACGCCCCGGAGCTCTTCCAGGACGGCGGGCTGACGCTCGACCAGATCGTGCAGGCCGTCCAGGACGGATTCCGGGAAGGTGAACGCCGCGTAGCCGCCGCCGGAAAACGTATCCGAATCGGTACCTTGCTGTGCGCCATGCGGCAGAATGCGCGGTCGCTGGAAATCGCCGAGCTCGCGGTCCGGTACCGGGACGCGGAAGTCGTCGGTTTCGACATCGCCGGACCGGAGGCGGGATTCCCGCCCACCCGGAACCTGGACGCGTTCGAATACCTGCGCCAGCAGAACGCGCATTTCACGATTCACGCTGGTGAGGCGTTCGGGCTTCCGTCGATCTGGGAAGCCATCCAGCACTGCGGCGCGGAACGGCTCGGGCACGGCGTCCGCATCGTCGACGACATCAAGGTCGACGAGGACGGCTCGGTGCACCTGGGCCGTCTGGCGTCCTACGTCCGGGACCGGCGGATCCCGCTGGAGATGTGCCCGTCGTCGAACCTGCAGACCGGGGCGGCCGAGTCGATGGCCGAGCACCCCATCGGGCTGCTGGCGAAGCTGCGCTTCCGCGTCACGGTGAACACCGACAACCGGCTGATGAGCCACTGCTCGATGTCGGGCGAGTTCGCCGCGCTGCACGAGGCCTTCGGCTACGGCTGGGAGGACATGCAGTGGTTCACGGTGAACGCGATGAAGTCGTCGTTCCTCGGCTTCGACGAGCGCCTCGAGCTGATCAACGACGTGATCAAGCCGGGCTACGCAGCACTGCTGGACTAATTGCTGCATCGCTTTTTGCGCATAAGGTGCTGCGTTCGGATCGGCGGCATTGGATACTGCCAGTCCTGAACGCGATTCGTGGTAGGCGCGAGGACAGCGGCGCCGGGGACTCCCGGGGAGGGACACGGTGGCACGGGGTGGCGAGCCAACGCTGATCACGTCGGTGCAGCGCGCGCTTCGGTTGTTGGAGGCCGTGAGCGAGCAGCCGTCCGGCACCACGGCGAAGAACCTGTCCAGGCGGACCGGGATCGCGCTGCGCTGCCGACCACGTACCACCTGCTGCGCACCCTGGCCCACGAGGGCTACCTCGAGAAGCTGGACGACGGCGCGTTCATCGTCGGTTCCCAGGTCGCCGGGCTGCATTCGGCTGCGCAGGACCAGGTCCTGCGCAGCCGGATCCGCTCGGTGATGACCGAGCTCCGCGACGACTTGAACGCGGCGGTCTACCTGGCCCACTACCACGAGGGTGACGTGGTCGTGGCCGACATCGTCGACAGCCCGCGCAACCCGCGGGTGGACACCTGGGCCGC
Organism: Saccharopolyspora oryzae; assembly: GCF_027853915.1. Classification (GTDB taxonomy): domain Bacteria; phylum Actinomycetota; class Actinomycetes; order Mycobacteriales; family Pseudonocardiaceae; genus Saccharopolyspora; species Saccharopolyspora oryzae. The sequence goes on along the minus strand of NZ_JAQGLA010000011.1, from coordinate 78,763 downwards.
TTTCAAGGAAGCCGCGCACGCCACCGCGATCGGGAAGTGCCTGCTGTCCGGGCTGAGCCGGGAAGAGCGCGCGGACCACCTCGACCGCTACCCGCCGGCGGACCTCACCCCGCGCACGATCACCCGGACCCACGAATTGATTGACGGTCCGGAGAACGCGGTCGTCACCGATTCGGAGGAGTACTCGCTCGGCACGGCGTGCATGGCCGCGCCGGTCGTGGGCACCGCCTCGCCGATGACGCTGGCGATTTCGTTCCCGGCGCGCAAGCTCACCGCCACCGATTCCTTCGAGAACCCGTTGCGCACGGCTGCCGGGGAGATCTCCAGGACGGTCGCGGTCGTCGGCGACTTTCCCACGGTCGGGTGACTTTCGAGCGCGGAAATCCTTCCCACCTGGGAGGAATCACTATCTGAAATATTCCATCTTGTCCTATGCCAGCGGTTTCGCGAACATCTTTCGCAGCGGGGGCGTATTCGGTGAGGGGCGTTGACCACCCCCTTGGCGGCGCCCCTCACCGGTGCAAAGGCTGAGGGGAACCATGTACGCGGGCGACGACGGAACACTGCTCGAAGCGGTTCGATCCGGCTCGTCCGCAGCGTTCGCCGAGCTCTACGCCCGGCACCGCGCCGCAGCGCGGACCATGGCCAAGCAGGTCGCGGCGACCCCCGCCGATGTGGACGACCTGGTGTCCGAGGCGTTCGCCAACATCCTCGACGTCCTCCAGCGCGGTGCTGGACCGGTCACCGCCTTCCGCGCCTACCTGCTCACCACCATCCGGAACCTCGCGGCCGCGGCCAGCAGCCGTGATCGGCGCGTCTTCCTGGCCGCCGAGCTCGACGGCTCCCACCTGGACGAAACCCTGCCGTTCGTCGATCCCGCGGTGGCGGAGCTGGAGCGCAACCTGGTCAAGCAGGCCTTCTCCCGGCTCCCGCGCCGCTGGCGCCACGTGCTGTGGTGCGTGGAGGTGGAGAAGCAGACCCCGGCGGAGGTCGGCAGGTACTTCGGGATCAGCCGGAACAGCGCGGCAGCGCTGACCTACCGCGCCCGGAAGGGCCTGCGCGAGGCCTACACCCAGGTCTGCCGCGGCGAACCGGCCCAGCGCCGCCTCGCCGCCCCCGGCGAACTCCTGGCCGCCGCCTGATCCCCGTTCGAACCCGGAAACCGAAAAAGCGCGCACCTCCGATGAAGAAGTGCGCGCTTTCTCGAGTTCGGGTCAGTGCGAGCGGAAACGCTCCTCCAGGTCTTCGACCAGTTTGCGCCAGGATTCGACCTCGGTGTCGAACGGGCCGCTCGGGGGCAGCCGGTTCGGGCTGGGGCGCAGGATGAACGAGACCAGCCAGCCGAGCCGCTCCGACGGCTGCAGCGCCTGCTCGACGCTGGTGTCGCCGGCCCAGGCCGCCGCGTCCATCAGCAGTTCCTCGGCCAGGTCCAGCTGCGTCGGGTCCACATCGGACGGACCGCTGCCGAGGTCGGCGTCCAGGCCGGTCAGCACGTAGGTGTTGTCGTCGTCGACTTCGACCTCGAGCTCACCGGCGGTGGCCTTGTCCCGCACCTGCGACCAGGTCGAGACCCGCTCCAGGTCGGTGCCGGACACCGCGTCGTCGTCGGCGACGAACCGGGCCAGCGCGCGGGCGCTCGGGAACACGTCGATCTTCCCGCCGCTGCCCAGGAAGACCGGGTCGTCGTCGAGGTAGCAGCGCAGCGAGTAGTGCTCGCCGGTGCTGGTGATGATGCGGATCGGGTCGATGCCGACCTCGCTCCAGAAGCCGAGCTCGACCTCTTCGATCTCGTCCACGTCGGACTCGTCGGAGGTGTCCGCCTCCTCCTCGGTGTCGGCTTCCAAGGACTCGGCGAGCTCGGTCTCGGCGGCGGCGACCGCGTCGGCCGGCACCTCCGGGGTGGTGACGACGGCGTCGATGGCGTCCAGGACCTCGTCCCAGCGCTCCACGACGACCTTGCACAGCTCGGTCCAGCGGCGCTGCCCGTCCTTGCCGGAGAAGGCGAAGGTGCCCTGGTCGAGGATGGCGAAGCCGTCGGCCGAGTCCAGCACCTCGTGCACCGCGTCCAGCTCGCAGACGTCGGCCAGCGAGCGGGCGATCTCGACGATGTCGGCGAGTTCGCCGACGGTCCAGGTGTCCAGCGGCTCGGCCACCAGCTCCGGGACGCCCACCAGGTCGTACTGGTGGTCCTCGTCCGGGTTCAGGTCCTCGGCGGCGAGCTGGGGCACCACGTGCCACGCCGGGTGGTCGTCGAGGTCGTGCTCCTTCGCGGTGCGCACGAACGCTGCCAGGTGCGCGGCGTCGGGGAACGCGTAGAGGTCGTCCTCGTGTCCGAGGAACGCTTCCCACTCCTCGCCGTCCTCGCGCCAGCGCGGCGCCCACAGGGTGACGACGTCGCCCTGCGGCAGCCCGAGCTCGATGGGGACGATGTCGTGCGCCATCTCTCTACCTCCGGTCACCGAACCAGACCTCGCGGAAGCCTACGGGTTGTCCGTTCGCTGCGTGTTCCCCGGTCCAGCTGTCACCGTATCGAGCCCGGGGAGTGCAACGGTCGACGGAACAATTCGTAACGATCAGTCGTCGGTGTGGTGGATGCGTCCCAACGCGGTTGGGCTGTTCGGCGCAGCGGGGCTCGAGGTCACCTTTGGCGGTACCCCTCCGACGTCCGCCGGGCGATCATGATCGGAATGGACGTCACGGAGCTGTGGACCGAGATCGTGCGCTGGTTGTCGGAGCACGCGCCGGTCACCGCAGCGTCGTTGCGCCCGCCCGTGCCCCCGGACCTGGCCGAGCTGGAGGGGGAGTTCGCCGTCGAGATCCCGGCCGAACTCCGCGAGCTGTGGCTGTCCTGCGGGGGTACCGACGCGGACGTGCTCGCTGACGTCCTGCCGCCGTTCTACACGCCCTACAGCGCGGCCGAAGCTCTCCAGGCGTGGCGCGATCACCGCAAACACTGGGCCGCTCAGTGGGAGCGCCCGGCCTGCGACTACTACGCGGGCTCGCCGGGTTCGAGCTTCCACCCTGCCTGGATCCCGATCGCCGGCGACGGTTTCGCCGACGAACTGGTGGTGGACCTGCGCCCAGGGCCGCTGCACGGCTGCGTCCTGGAGTGGGAGCAGGAAGCGGCCCAGGTTCTCCGCCCCGAGTGGAAGGGTGTCGCGGCGATGCTGTCCGACGTCCGCCGAGCCCTGGCCGAAGGAGTCCCGGCGGGCCACAGCTACCCGACGATCACCGAAGACGGCCGCCTCGACTGGCAAATCCGCTGATCGCCCAACCGCTCACTTCCAGGTGACATCAACTGCTGCTCCGTCGCCAGGTGAGGTCTGGTACAGAACCGCAGTTTCAATTGAAACTGTAAATCCCAGGCACGGCGGATCACAGTTTCAATTGAAACTGCAGGTCCCGAGGCTGCGTGCGCCCGAGGGGAGCCTCGGTGCGGGTTAGCTCTTTTGGGCAGGGGCGTGTTGATCGGACCTGGGGTCCATGTCGCCGACTAGTTTGTGGCGCCTACTAGTTGGCGCTACAGTGTTGGCATGGCGGACAGGACGGTCTCCGGGCGGCAGGCGCAGTGGCTGCGCGGCGTGCTCGACCTCGCTGTGCTGGCACTGCTGGCCGAGGGCGGCGAGGGGTACGGGTACACGTTGCTGCAGCGGCTCGCCGAGGCCGGTTTGCCGGGGATGAAGGCAGGGACGCTCTATCCGCTGCTCAACCGGCTTGCGGCCGATGGGTTGCTGAGCGCTGAGTGGCGGGCTGGGGAAGGCGGGCCCGGTCGGAAGTTCTTCGCGCTGACCGACGAAGGGCGCGCGGTGCTCGCCGAACAGGGGCCCAAGTGGGTCGAGTTCGCGAAGAACTCGATCTCCGTTGTGGAACGAGGGGTGCAGTCGTGATGGCGCTTGACGAGAAGTACCGCGACGAGCTGCTGCTCGCGCTGCGGATGCACGAGATCTCCGGGGAGTACGTCGGAGAGGTGCTGGCCGAGGTCGAGGCGCACGTCCGGGAGACCGGGGAGGACCCGGCCGAAGCCTTCGGGAAGCCCCGCGAGTACGCCGCGCAGGTCGCCGAGCAGCTGGACGGCGCGGGCAAGTCGTCCACGCTGGGAATCGCGATCAGCGTGCTGGCGACGGCAGCGCTGACCATGTTCGGCTCGGACTTCCTGCTGGACGCGCTGTTTGAGCGAACCGACTCGATCGCCTACACGCTGAAGGACACCGTGGCCCTGCTGTCCCTGCTGGTGCTGTTCGTTGCCGGGACTTTGCTGGTGTTCAAGGCGTACACGGCGAAGGCGGCGAACAAGGCCTTCGGGTTTGCGGCGATCGCGGCGTTCGGGCTGGGCATCCTGGCCCAGTACCTCGCCGGCCAGTTCTTCGACGACGTGACCCCGCTGTACGAGCTGCCGCGCTGGGGCGCAGGCGTCCTCGGTGCGCTGGCGCTCGCAGGGGCCATCGCCTTCATGGTCCGTGCGGCCCGTCGAGGTCGAGTGGTCTACCCGAAGGTCAGCTGACTCCGCCGAACCCAGCGATGTCCACCGCGGCTAGATGTTTCAGTCACGACTGAACACAGTTTCAATTGAAACTGTGGTCCCACGAGGTGTGCCGGGTGCCGGACACGCCGGAGGGTGTGGACAGGTCGTGGGTGTTGTGGAGAACTTCCGCAAATTCAATGGAAATCGGACGTCCGATTTCCATTGAATTTGCGGAAGTCCAGGAGCCGGGGTCAGGTGCCGACGGGGTGCCAGACGGTTTTGACCTCGGTAAAGGCGCGGAGGCGCTGGATGTCCGGCTCGCGGGTCCAGTCCGGCTCGCCGCGGACCGGGAGCACCCGCTTCACCGTTTCCGCCGCCGCGCGCCCGAGTTCCGCGCGCAGGTCCGCCGGGGCGCCGGTCGGGTCCAGGGCGTTGACGTCGGCGTGCGAGGCCAGCCACGGGCCGAGCTCGGCCGCCTGACCGGTCAGGACGTTGACCACGCCGCCGGGGACGTCCGAGGTGGCCAGCACCTCGGCGAGGGTCACCGCGGGCAGCGGTCGGTCCGCGCTGGCCACCACCACGCAGGTGTTGCCGGCCGCGAGCACCGGCGCCACCACGCTGATCAGGCCGAGCAGCGCGGATTCCTGCGGCGCGAGCACGCCGACCACGCCGGTCGGTTCCGGGACGCTGAACGAGAAGTACGGTCCCGCCACGGGATTCGCCGCGCCGAGGACCATCGAGATCTTGTCCGTCCAGCCCGCGTACCAGACCACCCGGTCGATCGCCGTGTCCACGATGGACTGCGCCTGATCGGCCGAAACGCCTTCCGCGGCGGCGACTTCGGCGGCGAACTGGTCGCGCCGGCCCTCCATCACCTCGGCGATCCGGAACAGCACTTGGCCCCGGTTGTAGGCCGTCGCGCCGGACCAGCCGGGGAACGCCTTGCGCGCGGCGGCGACCGCGTCGCGGACGTCCTTGCGGGACGCGTGCGCGGCGTTGGCGAGGAACTCGCCGTCCGCGCTGCGCACCGGGTACACCCGGCCGGACTCCGAGCGCGGGAAGGATCCGCCGATGTAGAGCTTGTAGGTCTTGGCCACGGCAAGCCGCTCCGAGGTGTCAGACATCGAGGTACGCCTCCAAACCGGCCCGGCCGCCTTCCCGGCCGAATCCGGATTCCTGGTAGCCGCCGAACGGGGCGGTCGGGTCGAAGCGGTTGAAGGTGTTCGCCCACACCACCCCGGCCCGCAGCTGCTGCGCCGCCCACAGGATCCGCGAGCCCTTGTCGGTCCAGATCCCGGCGGACAGGCCGTACGGGGTGTTGTTCGCCTTGGCGACGGCCTCGGCCGGGGTGCGGAACGTCAGCACCGACAGCACCGGGCCGAAGATCTCCTCGCGGGCGATCCGCATCGACTGCTGCACGTCGGAGAACACCGTGGGGGAGAAGAAGAACCCGCGTTCCGGCAGCGGGCACGAGCTGGTCCAGCGCTGCGCGCCCTCGGCGTCGCCGCTGTCGGCCAGTTCGGTGATCTTGGCCAGCTGCTCGGCCGAGTTGATCGCGCCGACGTCGGTGTTCTTGTCCAGCGGGTCGCCCACGCGCAGCGTCTGCACCCGCGCCTGCAGCTTCTCCAGCAGCTCGTCGGCGATCGACTCCTGCACCAGCAGCCGCGAGCCCGCGCAGCAGACGTGGCCCTGGTTGAAGAAGATCCCGTTCACGATGCCCTCGACGGCCTGGTCCAGCGGCGCGTCGTCGAACACGATGTTGGCGGCCTTGCCGCCGAGCTCCAGCGTCAGCTTCTTGCCGGTACCGGCGACGGTGCGCTGGATCTGCTTGCCGACCTCGGTGGATCCGGTGAACGCCACCTTGTCGACGCCGTCGTGGGCGACCAGCGCGGCACCGATGTCCCCGGCGCCGGGGACGATGTTCACCACACCCGGCGGCAGCCCGGCCTGCTGGCAGATCTCGGCGAACACCAGGGCGCTCAGCGGAGTGGTTTCGGCGGGCTTGAGCACCACAGTGTTGCCGCAGGCCAGCGCCGGGGCGATCTTCCAGGCCAGCATCAGCAGCGGGAAGTTCCACGGGATGACCTGCCCGGCCACGCCGAGCGGGCGCGGGTCGGGGCCGTAACCGGCGTGGGAGAGCTTGTCGGCCCAGCCGGCGTGGTGGAAGAAGTGCGCGGCGGCCGTCGGGATGTCGGAGTCCCGGGACTCCTTGATCGGCTTGCCGTTGTCCAGGGTTTCCAGCACCGCGAGTTCGCGGCCGCGCTCCTGGATCAACCGGGCGATCCGGAACAGGTACTTGGCGCGCTCGGTGCCCGGCATCGTCGACCAGCTCTGGTCGAAGGCCCGCCGCGCCGCCCGCACCGCCTTGTCCACATCGGACTGATCAGCGCCGGCGACCTCGGCGAGCACCTCCTCGGTGGCCGGGTTGATGCTCTTGAGCGGCTCACCGCCGCCGTCGACGAACTCGCCGTCGACGAACATCCGGTAGCTGGGCTTGAGGTTCGCGATGTCCCGCGACTCGGGGGCGGGCGCGTACTCCCACGGGGTTTCGATCATCAGTCCACCGCCACGTAGTCGGGGCCGCTGTAGTGGCCGTCGAGCTGGGTGCGCCGCTGCATCAACAGGTCGTTGAGCAGGCTGGACGCGCCGAAGCGGAACAGCTCGGGGGTGAGCCATTCCGGACCGGCGACCTCGTGCACGGCCACCAGGTAGCGGATCGCGTCCTTGGTGTTGCGGATCCCGCCCGCCGGTTTGACGCCGCGCAGCTCGCCGGTGGTGTCGCGCCAGTCGCGGACCGCCTGCAGCATCAGGTGCGTCACGGGCAGGGTCGCGGCCGGGGAGACCTTGCCGGTGGAGGTCTTGATGAAGTCGCCGCCGGCCAGCAGCGCCAGCCAGGACGCCCGCCGCACGTTGTCGTAGGTGGCCAGCTCGCCGGTCTCGAGGATGACCTTCAGGTGCGCGTCTCCGCAGGCGGCCTTGACGGCCTTGATCTCCTCGAAGACCTGCCCGTACCGGCCGGACAGGAACGCGCCGCGGTCGATCACCATGTCGATCTCGTCGGCTCCGGCGGCCACCGCGTGCTCCACGTCGGCCAGCTTGATGGCCTGCGCCACGCGGCCCGCCGGGAACGCGGTGGCGACCGAGGCGACGTGGATGCCGGTGCCTTCCAACGCCCGCACTGCGGTCGCGGCCAGGTCGGAGTAGACGCAGACGGCGGCGACCTGCGGGGTGTCCGGTCGCGCCGGGTCCGGGCGGCGCGCCTTGGCGCACAGCGCGCGGACCTTGCCGTCGGTGTCCGCGCCTTCGAGCGTGGTCAGGTCGACCATCGAGATCGCGGTGTCGATCGCCTGGAGTTTGGCGTCCTTCTTGATGCTCCGGGTGCCGAGCCCGGCGGCCCGCTGCTCCAGCCCGACCTGGTCGACACCGGGCAAGCCGTGCAGGAACCGCCGCAGCGACCGGTCATCCCGGACCGCATCGGCGAGCTCGGACGAAGTCGGCGACTGTGCCATACCGGGAGTCTAAGCGGCACGCCTCCCGAACCGCCGGGCCTGGAGCGATCACGCCAGCTGATCGGCCGACTCGGCATACTGGTCCGGGACCGAACGGGGTGGTGCACGTGCTGATCGGGGAGCTGGCGCAGGTCAGCGGGGTGAGCGCGCCGCTGTTGCGGTACTACGAGGCGCAGGGACTTCTCGAACCGCGCCGGGGTGCGAACGGTTATCGCGAGTACGACGAGGACGCGGTGGTCGTCGTGCGGCAGATTCGCGCGTTGCTGGACGCCGGGCTGTCCACCGAGGTGATCCGCGCGGTGCTGCCGTGCGTCCGCGGTGAGCTGCCGGAGTTCGAGTGGTGCGTGGACGTGCGGGCCATCATGGACCGGGAGCTGGCGATCGCCGAGGAGCGGATCGCCGAACTCCAGCGCAGCCGCAGCAACCTCGCCGCATACCTCGAGAAGTCCTGATTCACGGCGCGACGAGGGGTTCGGCCGCGTACGCCTCGTGCAGCAGCTCCACGAACTCCGGTGCCGCGGTGATGGGCGTGGTGTCGATCCGGTGCACCGCGACGCCCGGCGTCCAGGAGTTCATGACCACCGCTCCGGCCAGACCCGGGAGGCCATCGGGCGTGATCTCCGCGGTGCGCTGGGGAACGCCGAGTTGCTCCAGCTGCCTGCGGAGGATGGTCATCGTGATGCCGCCCAGCATCTCGGCTTCGGGCCACACCACCGCTTCGCCGTCCCAGAACGCCAGGTTCCAGATCGACGCTTCGCTGAACCGGCCGCGGCGGTCGACGAAGGCCGCGTCGTCGAAACCCCGCGCCACGGCTTGCCGCAGGTAGTAGGTCTTGGCCACCTCGCCCACGTGCTTCAGCTCCGGGAGCATCCGCTCGTGCTCGACCGCCGCCAGCGACAGCGGCCCGGTGGGTCCGCTGGTGGCCGGGGAGGTGCGGACCAGGACGTTGAGCGGGTGGTCGGCCGCGGTGAACTCGCCCGCTCCCGAGAACACGTTGGCGAGCAACGAATGGTCGGCGGGCGAACCGCCGACGGCCGTTCGCAGGTAGGACCGCACCTGGTCGTCGGGCAGCGCCTGCCCGAACATCGCCAGCGAGGCGGTGCGCAGCCGCTCGAGGTGCAGGTCGAGGCCTCGCACCCCGCCGTCCCGCACCTGCATCGCGGTCATGTGGGCGAAGCCGGCGAAGGCCAGCGGCGCCAACTCCTCGGCGGTGGCTTCCCGGCCGTTGCGCTGAACGACGTAAGAGGTCATGCCCATCTCCCAAGCTCGTGCTTCTCACCCGTCCGGGCTCAGCGAGGACGCTATGGCCTCAAACCGGTTTGAAGGTCAACCCACGATGGTGCGGATCACAGCTGCGGCATGCTGGGGAGGTGGCTCGCACGCACACCCCGTGGGGTGATTGGGAGCCGGCTGCACCGGCCGATGTGCACGAGTTGTTCGCCGAATTCCCGGCGCCGTGGTGGCTGGCCGGTGGCTTCGCCGTCGAGCTCGCGCTGGGGCATTCGCTGTGCGAGCACGGCGACATCGACGTGCTGGTGCTCCGACGCGATCACCTGGCTGTTCAGGAGGTCCTGCGCGGGTGGGAGTTGTGGGCCGCCGATCCGCCGGGAGCGCTGCGCCCTTGGCGCGCCGGGGAGGTTCTGCCTGCCGGGGTCTGCGACGTCTGGTGCCGCCCGGCCGCTGATCAGCCGTGGCGGATCCAGATCATGGTCGACGAGTCCGAAGGTGAGTGCTGGACGTCGCGGCGCAACCCGCGGGTGCGCCGCAGCGTCCGGTCGATCGGCCGCATCGGCGAGGGCGGCATCCCCTACCTCGCGCCCGAGATCTTGCTGTTCTACAAGGCGAAGAACACCCGGGCGAAGGACGAGACCGACTTCGCCGCGCTGCTGCCGCTGCTCGGTGCTGAGCAGCGGAGGTGGTTGGCCGAGGCGATTCGCGACACCTGCGGGTCCCACCCGTGGTTGTCGCGCATCGGACCGGTACTCGGCAGTCCTGGCTGCTGCTGTTGACCTTCGCAGTGGCGGTGCTGGTGGACGCCTTCACGATCCGCGTGCTGATCCTCCCGTGAGCACTTTGGGGCTGTCATAGCGACCCAAAGTGCTCACGGGACTGGGGGATCCGCAAATTCCATTGAATTTCGAGGTTCGATTTCAATGGAATTTGCGGATCCCTCGGTCACCTGCGGGCGCGGCGGGTTGTTGCTGGTTGGCGGTCTCCTCGGTTGGGGGTGGTGACTCCTGCCGTTTGCTGGCGGTCCCAGGGGAGGAGCTGCTTGGAGCTGCTGCGGTCGGCCAGGCGGAGGGACTGGGCCGAGGTGAGCCATTCCTCCGACGGTTCGGCGATCTCCAGCAGCAGCGCCTCGAACTCCGAGCGGGTCGTCTCCAGGATGTGCGGAGCCGCCAGCCAGCGCAGGACCTTCCGGCCGGTCACCGCCATCCGCTGGCGCGGCGAGGTGACCAGCTGCTCGCCGAAGTAGCGGACCAGCACCTCGTCCATCACGTCCCACGCGTTGGCCGCGCCGAACAGGTCCTTCACGTCCTCGGCGTCGAGGATCCGGAAGCACTCGTCCAGCAGCTGCATGACCTCCACCCGCAGCACGTTCAGGTGGCCGTAGGAGGTGAACTTCAGGTTGTTGCGCAGGTCCAGCCCGCTGCGCCGCACCACCGCCATGCTGCCGAACGACGGGTCGTGCGCGCGCTCCCGGATCACGTCGGAAACCCGCTTGTCCCGCCAGAACAGCGCGGTCTGGTTGTTGAACTGGGTGAACAGCCGGTGGAAGTCGGTGTTCGGCCGCGAGTGGCCCGACCCCAGGCCGCGGCCGTAGCCGAGCACCCGGCGGTAGGCGTTGATCCGGTCGCGCTTGGTGTAGCGCAGCACGTCCCGCCGGTCGAACCGGTACAGCCCGAACGCGCCTTCCCCGTCGAACAACCGGATCGCGCCGCGCTCGAACAGCTCCCGCAGCTTCTGCACCACGCGGAACATGCCCATCCGCTCGTGCTGGTACAGGTAGTACATGTCGGCGACGGCGATGATGCGCTCGGACGCGATGGTCTCGTCGTAGTTCTCGATGCCGTGCGGCATGCGGGTCGAGCCCATGTCCCCGGCCGACTCGCCGCCGATGCCGACCAGCTGCGCGAGACCGCCGTCCGGTGGTCGGGGTTCGCTCTGGTCCTCGGTCTCAACGGCGAAGAGCATGTCGTCGATCTGCTTCAGCAGCGCCTCGCCGACCTGCGGGTTGCTGCCGAGCTCGTTCGACAGGTTGCCGGCGACTTCCCTGCGCAGCGCGGCGACCCGGTCGAACAGTTCCCGGTACTGCTTTTCGGTGGCCATCATTCCTCCGTGCGGGGCGCGGGCGGACCGCTATTCCGGCCGCGGGGCGGGCTTGGGCTCGGGTCGCGGCTTGCGTGTCCGCCGCTTGGTCGCGGCATCGGGCTCCGCGACGACCGGTTCCACCGAGGCGCTGACCACCGGCGTCGGCTGCCCGGCGCCCGGCGGTGGTGCGGGAGCCGGGGGTGGTGTCGGGCCCGCGTCCGGCGGGGGCATCGGTCCGGGGTTCGGCGGCGCTGGTGGACCAGGCGGGTCTTCGGGCATCGCGCCGTGCCGGATCGGCTTGGCGACGCGCACGATCTCCTGGAGGTGGTCGTGCAGCTCGTCGATCGCGCGCTGCACGCGGGAGCTGAAGAACCCGGCAGGCAGCGTCGCGCGGTAGTTGCCGTGCACGTCCTCGGTGCCGCCCTCGTCGCGCCGCGGCAGGGCGCCGACGATCCGCGTCAACCGCGTCACCACCTGCAGGAATGCGCTGTCCACGCCGTCCTTGCCCGCCGATTCGATCAGCGTGCGGCCTTCGAAGCAGGCGAAGTCGTGCACCCAGCGCAGCAGACCGCCCAGCGCCATCGAGCCGCCCTCGGGATCGGGGATCCGCAGGACCTCCCGGTCGCCGCGGTGGATGTGCACCGACTTCAGCGCCCCGACGAGCTCCTCGACCTGCACCGCGGTCGCCGACAGCAGCTGGGACAACGCGGTCACGGCCGGCCCGAAGAACGGCTGGCCGTTCTCCGGCTGCGCGAACGGGTCGATGCGGTCCCGCGAGTCCAGCCAGCCCCGGTACAGCGACAGCACCCAGTCGACCAGCGTGATGAACGAGGTCTGGATGCGTTCTTCCTCGATGGTGTTGACCAGGCCGCCGACCATGCCGAACTCGTCGCGCAGCATCCCGAGGTGACCGCGCACCCGGTCCGGGTCCACCGCGGCGGAGGGGCTGCCGAGCAGCAGCAGGAAGAGCTGGTCGACGCGCGGCACGCGGAGCAGAGCGCACTCGAGCTCCTTGCGGATCTCCTCCAGGTCGTGCCGGACCAGGCTGCGGAATCCTTCGCAGTTGTCCGGATCAGCGCCCGGGCGCAGCGGTTTCAGCGAGTCCAGCAGCTCGGTCGCGTCCTTGATGGCACTGCGCGCGCGGGCGGCCAGCGAGGCCTGGCCACCGGTGACCGCACCCAGGTCGGCCTGCACCGCGTAGCCGCGCGGCGTCCACCGCGCTTCGGTGTGCCCTTCGACGCGCTTGAGCTCGAAGCTGCCGGTCAGCGCGGCGGTGAAGGCCTTGGTGTCGCCGTTGCGCCACTTCCAGCCGAGCACGTCGCTGATCGCCTTGTTCGCCACCTTCCCCGGATGCGCCCACCACGGCGGGCAAGGTGGTTCATGCCGTGTGACCAGCGGATATGCGCTGTCGATGTCCTGGGCTTGGGGGAGTGCGGCGCCCCGGTCCTCTTCCGCGTCGCGCTGGCGGTCGTCGTTGATGGTCATCGCCTGCCCTCGCTGCCTTCCTCGATGCCGAACCGCATCGCGAGTTCGGCGGTTTCGCGCCAACACCGCAGCATGGTGTTCTCCGTGCTGCGCAACGAATCCACGCATCCGTCCACACCGGACCGGATGCTGCGGGCCCAGCCGATCCAGCGCGGGCCGCGCCCCTGCACGGCCCGCGCCAGCTCGGTGGCCGCGCGGTGGCACCGGAACTCGTCGTCGAGCCGCCGCTGCGTGCGCAGCAGCGCCAACGCGGCGGCGTGCAAGGAGTCCGCAATTTCAATGGAAATCGGACGTCCGATTTCCATTGAAATTGCGTCCATGGCACGCAGCGCCGGCTGCAGGTCCGCGGTGCCGTCGGTGACGACTTCGGCGAGCCGGTCGGAGGCGGCCGGGCGCTCACCGCTCGGCAGGTCCTCGACCACGCTCACCTCCAGCGCACGCCACGCCGCCGCGAGCTGCCGGAACTTCCGGGCCAGCACTGGGAATTCGCCGCGCAAGGTCACCGCGCCCGCCTCCCCAGCTCTTCCACGAAGAAGCTCGCCAAGCGCTTCGGCGGCGCCATCCGCTGCTCCAGCGCGTACCGGACGGCGCCGATCAGGAACCGCTCCGGCGCGACGCCGGGGGACACCCCGCAGGCGAGCCGCTCAGCGACCTCCTCGACCATCCGCTGCTCCTTCGGCTCGAACCGCAGGACCTGCGCCAGCTTCCGGTCGCCCAGCGTCGGGTACGAGGTGAAGCACATCGCCTGCACCACGGCCGGGACCGCCTTGTTCGCGGTGGCCAGCAGCGCGGGCGGTGCGCCGATCAGCTTCGGCCGCGGGTACATCGCGTGCCACGCGCGCTCGTGCTGCTCGGCCCGCTTCGGGAAACCCATCCGCCGCAGCAGCTCGATGTTCAGCTTCCCGCGCAGGTAGGACGAGGGGTGCGGGTCCCGCGCGCGGAACTTCGAGGCGGCGCGCGGATCCCGGGCGATCACGTCGAACAGCGAGCCCACGATCATCGGCCCGCCCAGCAGCAGCCCGGCCAGGTCGGCGAAGGTCTCCCGGTTCCACCGCACCCACTGCGACACGCTCGCCGGCGGCACCCCGGTCTCGGTCACCCGCGCCGCGACCTGCATCGGCACCGCCTTGGCCAGCCCGAGGTCGTTCTGCAGGTTGTGGCTGACCTCGTGCAGCACGGCGCCGAGCGTCCACGGGTTGATCAGCCGGTGGAACGGCAGCTGGATCAGCGGGAACGGGTTGATCCGGTGGCTCAGCCGCTGCAGCGGGATGCCGCGGCGCGAGGTGGCCGGCCCGTGGCTGGGTTCCAGGTAGCAGAACGGCGGCGGGGTCGGGATCGAGCGCCACTTCCCGATCCCCAGGTAGGCGTACTGGTAGCAGTCGAGCGCGATCCGGTCCGCGGCGACCAGCCACGGGGCGAACGAGCTCTGCCGCTGGTTGAACAGCTCCAGGTAGAAGTCCCAGATCCGCTCGGTGTCGCGCACCAGCCGGTAGGTCTTGGACTTCGCCCGCAGCACGGTCCGCACCCGCTGCGAATCCGGTTGCCGGGCCGCCTGTTCGGCGACGCGGCGCAGGTCGCGGGTGGCTTCGTGGAGGGGTTCGCGGAGACCGGCCATGGTCTCGTTGACCGCGGCCAGGTGCGCTCGGCTGGGGCCGGTGGCCGGGTCGCCGAACTCCGACCAGCTGAACGGCCGGAGCGCGGCGAGGTGGCGTTCGCTGCTGATGGCCTGGGTGCGCACCCAGGTCGCCAGCAGGCGCGCGGTTCCGCGGTCGATCGGCTGCGCCGGCCGCCGGGTGCGCGCCGCGGCCGACCGCAGCTCAACGCCGGCGGCCACGGCCCTTGCTCCGGCGCGGCGCCTTCGCCCGGCCCCTGGCGACGCGGGCCTTCCGCATCTGGGCTGCGCGCCGGGCCTGGATGGCGCGGCGGTTCTTCGGCGCGGTCACGCGGCGCTTGGTCGGACGCCGGCGCCCGCGCACGGCCTTGCTGCGGCCGACGGCGTTGGCGGTGTGCCCGGCCAGCGAGCGCGCGATGTGCTTGCCGGTGACCTTCTGGCCCCGCGCGTAGCGGCGGCCCATGTCCCGGACCGTGCGGCCGGCGATCTTGGGTACCTGGCGGACCGCGCGGCGGGTCACCGGGCTGCGCCACAACTTCTTGCCGACCGACTTGACGCCCTTGATGATCTTCGGGGCGAACTTCTTGGCCAGCGGCGCGACCTTCGGCGCCAGGCTCATCGCAATCGGTGCCAGTGCGCCCAGGAATCCCTCGACCTCGGCCTCGGACTCGGCGCGCTCGGCCTCGAAGGCGAGCTTGGCCATGGTTTCGGCGTCCGAGTAGACCCGGCTGACCGGGTTGGCGAAGGACTCGTACTCGTCCTCGAACTCCGCTTCCAGCTCGCGGACCAGCTGCTCGAACTCCGCTTCCAGCTCGTCCTCGTCTTCGTCCTCGAACTCGTCCTCGTCCTCGAATTCGAACTCGAGCTCGTCCTCCAGCTCCTGGACCAGGCCTTCCAGCTCGTCCTCGAGCTCGTCTTCGAACTCGTCCTCCATCTCGTCCTCGAGCTCCCGGGCGAAGTCCTCGTCTTCGAACTCGTCCTCGAACTCGCCTTCCAGCTCGTCCTCAAGCTCGCGGGCCAGCTCGTCCTCCAGCTCCCCGTCGACCGCTCGGTAGCGACTCATGGTGGGTCCTCCTGTCCTGCACCGCGGCCGGCGGAGTTGTCGGCCGGTCGTCGGTGAGCGCGTGCGAACAGTCCAGTTCAAGCGGCATTCGGGTGGTAGTCACACGTTCTGATGCCGATTTGAAGGATTAGTCAGCCCGCGTGTCACACGAATCGACGATGCGCGGATGGACGATGTTGGCTTTGCTGGTACGCGCGGTGGACGCCGCATCGGCCCGGCGTGGGGGCGCGGGGCCACTCCGAGGCGGCGCGACCCGCCGCCCGAACTGGTTCTGGGGAGGCCGGTTGCATTGACGAAAGACGCGACTGCAACGCCGATTCCGCACGTCGGACGCGAACTGCCGGAGCCGACCCGGCGCAGTCCTGACCTGCACTCCGACGAACTGGTCCAACACCTGGTGCGGGCGCTGGTGCGCCGCGTCGGCGAGATCGCCGGACCGAACCGGGGCGTGCGAAAACCGCTGCTGGACATCACCGATCTCGGCGTGCGCTGCCTCCTGGTGCCGGTTGCGCCGAAGGTCGACGAACTGCTCAGCCCGCGGGAGCGGGAGATCGCGCGGATGGTCGGTCTGGGCTACACCAACCGAGCCATCGCCGCCGTCCTGGACATCAGCCTCTACACGGTTTCCGCCCACATGCGACGGATTTTCACCAAGCTCGGCGTGGGATCGCGCGCCGCGATGGTGGCCGCGCTCTCCGACAACCCCGACCTCTACGCCGCGGACTGACGCGGGCGAGCGCGGAGCGGGAAGGCGCGTTCAACGGGTTCGCGTCTTCCCCGTCCCGCTCGACGCCCTCGGCTGAAGCTGATCCTGGTAGAACGGGTCGTGAGTGCGTAACCGCGTTCTTACCACCATCCGCACTCACGACCCCGGTACCGCACCGGGGTTCGCTGGGGCTCGGAGGTCCAGGTGATCCAGCTACCGAAAGCGCTGCTGTGGGACCACAACGCGCACTACCACCCGTGGTTGCTGCGGCAGTTGCCACCGCGGAGCGCGAAGGTCCTCGACGTCGGATGCGGAACCGGTGCGCTGGTCCGGCAGCTCGCGGAGCGGGCGGAGCACGTCGACGCGGTGGACCGCTCGGCCGAGATGATCGAGCACGCCAGCAGCGCATCGACTGCGATGAACGTCCGGTGGTTGTGCGGTGACCTGCTCGATCCCGAGCTGGAGCTCGATCCGTCCGGGTACGACGCGGTGACGGCCATTTCGAGCGTCCACCACATGCCTTTGGACCTGGTGCTGACCAGGCTGTCCGAGCTGGTGCGGCCAGGTGGGGTCCTCGCCGTCGTCGGCCACTACCGGAAGGCGACCCGGGCGGACTTCGCCCTGGACGCGCTGACGCTCCCGGCGAACGCAGCGGTCGGCGCCTACAAGGCCGCGCGGGGGCGCGCGGGCAAACCCCACGACAAGGGCATGCCGGTCAAAGACCCGACGGACACCCTGTCGGAAATCCGCGCAGCAGCAGCGAAAACCCTCCCAGGATCAGTGCTCCGCCGCCGCCTCTTCTGGCGCTACACGCTCCTGTGGCGCAACCTCAGCCACATCGCCGAACAGCAGCCAAGACCCCGGCCCACTGAGCCCGGCTGAGCGGAGGGTCCCGCCGGCGCGGTCTTTCGTGTCGCTGAGAGCACACTTGCCGGCCTCAGTCCCGTCCTCCAGGGCCGGTGCTTCCCGCAGTTTCAATTGAAACTGCGGTTTCGACGGAAATTGCGGATCACGAGCTGCGGCCGGAAGAAGTGCAGTGGCCGCAGGAGCAGGTCGTCGAGTACGTGGGTCGACATCGGCTGCGGTGGAACGTCGACGAGCATCCTCAGTGCCCGGTCGATCTCCACCTGGGCCAGGTTTTCCCTGGTCAGGTCACGTGAGTACTTTGGGGTGCCAGGACGCCCCAAAGTACTCACGAGCCAGCGCCTGACCGGTATCAGGCGGAGCAAGGTGGGCCGTGGCCGGGCGATCACCGGGACCGCGAGTGCTTTTCGGCGCAGCAGGACCGAAAAGCACTCGCACGGCCGCTATTTCCGGAACGGTCCGCTGATCTCGTAGGTGTAGCCGTCGGAGAACTCGCCCGAAGGGCCGTACTGCGAGGAGAAGTACATCCGGTCGCCTGCCGGGTTGAACGCCGGCCCGGTGAGCCCGGACGAGTCGTGCCCGTTCACCCGAAGCATCGGCGCCACCACGTCGTCCGGCGTGATGATGCAGATCTCCATGTTGTCGCCGTCCTCGGCGACGTAGAGGTCGCCGAACGAGCTGCCGGTCATGTTGTCGACGGCGCCCAGGTCCCCGCCGCCGTCGTAGGCGAGCCCGAAGGTGTCGTCGGCGACGTTGAACTGCCACACGCGGGTGTCGCCGGTCGTGGTGAACCAGCACCGGTCGGCGGCGTAGTAGCAGCCCTCGCCGCCGTCGAAGTGCTTCGCGCCGTCGACCTGCTCGCGCGTCGGGGTGTCGCCCTCGGACGGCGTCGGGTTCGGCACCTCCACCCAGCTGGCCTTGCCCGAGGTCTCGTCCCCGGCGACGAGGAGTTCCAGCAGTCCGCCCGCGCCCAGGTCGCCCCAGTTGTTGGGCCGGAACCGGTAGAAGCAGCCGTCGGGCTCGTCCTCGGTCAGGTAGATGACCTTGCGCACCGGGTCGCACGCCGCAGCCTCGTGGTTGAAGCTGCCCATCGCATCCCGCCGAACGGCCTCGTTGCGCCCCCACGGGTCGGTCTCGAAGACGTACCCGTAGCTGACCTCCTCGCAGGAGAGCCAGGTGTTCCAAGGAGTTGCGCCGCCCGAGCAGTTCCGCCGGGTGTCCTCGAGGATCCGGTAGGCGTCGACGACGTTGCCGCCGGCGTCGAACTTGATCGCCCCGACCCCGCCGCCGGGCTCGACCTCGGAGTTCGACACGTAGATCCAGCCGTCCCCGTCGACGAAGCACGCCCCGCCGTCGGGTGCGTCGTGCCAGGTGTAGTCGGTGCCCGCGACCTTGTCGGAGGAGTGCGCGATGACCCGGCTGGTGAAGCCTTCCGGCAGCTCGATCCCGTTGTCATCGGCGCCCAGCAGCGGCCCGTAGGGACTTTCGGCAACCCGCCGGACCGGCCCGCCCACAGCGGCCCCGGTCCACAACCCACCGGTGAAAGCGGCAACCCCGCCACCGATCACGGCAGCCCGAAGAAAAGAACGACGCCGCACAACGACTCCCTTCAGTCCGTCGGCGGCGGACCCCCATCCTGACCGTCCGCTGCGGCGAAACACCAGCGTTGGCCCCCGAATGGCCGAGCGGCAGCTGTGCGTCGATTCCTCGCGCGGTGTGGATCTGGTCGACGCCGCCGGGTGGCCGATTTTCGAGTGCCCTCGTTCGGGTGACCGCCATCCGTGTCTTGTTTGGCCCGGTACGGGGTAGTCCCGAGGCGGCACGGACAGGGGGAAACGCGCGTCTTCACCCGGAGGTGGTCTGCCATGAAGGCAGTCGTGTACCAGGAGCCGTTCTCGGTGGCCGTCGACGAAGTGGACCGGCCATCGATCCAGCACCCCAACGACGTGATCGTGCGGGTCACCTCGACCGCCATCTGCGGCTCCGACCTGCACATGTACGAGGGCCGCACGGCCGCCGAGCCGGGCATCGTGTTCGGGCACGAGAACATGGGCATCATCGAGGAGCTCGGCTCCGGGGTGACGAGCCTGAACCGCGGTGACCGCGTGGTGATGCCGTTCAACGTCGCCTGCGGGTTCTGCAAGAACTGCATGGCCGGCAACACCGGGTTCTGCCTGACCGTGAACCCCGGTTTCGCCGGCGGGGCCTACGGCTACGTCGCGATGGGTCCCTACACCGGTGGGCAGGCCGAGTACCTGCGGGTTCCCTTCGCCGACTTCAACTGCTTGAAGCTGCCCGCCGACGGCAGCCACGAGGCCGACTTCGTGCTGCTCGCCGACATCTTCCCCACCGGCTACCACGGCTGCGAGCTCGCGCAGGTCGCGCCGGGCGAGAGCGTCGTGGTGTACGGGGCCGGGCCGGTCGGGCTGATGGCCGCCTACTCGGCGCTGCTGCGCGGGGCCGCGCGGGTGTTCAGCGTCGACCGCGTTCCGGAGCGGCTGGCCAAGGCCGAGGAGATGGGCGCCATCCCGATCGACTTCTCGAAGGGCGACCCGGTCCAGATGATCAAGGATCAGACCGACGGGGAGGGCACGGACAAGGGTGTCGACGCGGTCGGCTACCAGGCGCAGGTCGGCTCCGGCGAGAAGGAAGAACCGGCCGTGGTGCTGAACTCGCTGATCGACACGGTCCGCCCGACCGGGCGGCTGGGCGTGCCGGGCCTGTACGTGCCCTCCGACCCCGGCGGTCCGACGGACGAGGCGAAGAAGGGCATGCTGCTGGTCTCGGTCGGCCGGATGTTCGAGAAGGGCCAGGTCATCGGCACCGGTCAGTGCAACGTCAAGCGCTACAACCGGCAGCTGCGCGACATGATCATCGCGGGTAGGGCCAAGCCGAGCTTCGTGGTCTCCCACGAGCTGTCCCTCTCCGACGCCCCGGACGCCTACCGCAAGTTCGACCAGCGGATCGAGGGCTACACCAAGGTCGTCCTCCACCCGTGACGACCTGCTCAGGTGCAGGGCGCTGATCATTTCGGCGGAAGGCGCCCTGCACCTTCCGCCCGGAGGTCGCCGCAGATCCCGTCGAGGCCGGTGCGCAGCATGTCGAAGGCGCACTCGGCGGCGGCGACGGCCTCGGGGTAGAGCTCGTCGGGGGAGCGGCCGCTCGAGAGCTGGCGGACGTTCTCCTCCGCGAGCACGCGCTGTGCCGTCACCACTTGGTGCGCCGCGATGCGAGTCGCGATTCCCGCCGGCGCACCTGCTTCGACCAGCGCGTCCGCCAGCGCTTCGGCGCGGCGTTCGGCGAAACCGAGCATGCGGGCAGACAGGGCGGGCGTGCTCTCGATCAACTGGTGCAGGCCCCGGACTTCCGGACTGTCGTTCAGGCCGGTGATCGGATCGCGCGCGGCGAGCGCTGCCAGGTGGTGCCGCCGCAGCGCGGCGAGCGGATCTTCGCCCGCGGCCCGTTCCCGGACCGCCGCCGCCGCTTCGCCCTCGTGGTCGGCGATGCGGTGCAGCACCAGGTCTTCCTTCGCCGGGAAGTACTTGAACAGGGTCGGTTTCGACACCTCGGCCCGCGCGGCGACGTCAGCGCAGGAGACCTCGTCGAAGCCGGATTCGAGGAACATCGCGATCGCCGCGTCCGCGATCGCGGCCCGGGTTCGCTGCTTCTTCCGCTCCCGGAGACCGACTCGTTCTGCCACGTCACCGAGGCTAGCACGGATGATTACTTGGTAAATTTTTTAACTCGGTTAAGCTTTGTGCTCCGCGAATGATGGGAGCACTTCATGCGCATCGGCGTTGCACTGCACAGCGAGACCACCGGGGTCTCCAGCGAAGCGAACTCCGTGGACGCCCTGATCGGCCAGGTGGAAGAGCTCGCCGACGCCGGGCTGCACGCAGCCTGGTTCACCCAGCGGTTCGACTTCGACGCGACCACGGTGGCCGCCCTCGCCGCGAGGGAGGTCCCCGGCATCGACGTCGGCACCGCGGTGGTGCCGATCTACCCGCGGCATCCGATAGCCCTCTCGATGCAGGCCCAAACGGCGCAGGCCGCCGGCCACGGCCGCTTCACCCTCGGCGTCGGGATGTCGATCAAGTCGTTCGTCGAGCACGCCTACGGGATTATCCCGCACCCGAGGGTCCGGCACCTCCGCGAATTCCTGGCGGCGCTGCGCGACCTGTTCGAATCGGGGTCGGTGGACCTGGTCGGGGACACGCTGGTCGCCAGAACGGCGATGCCCGCGAGCGTGCTCGGAGCCCGGCCGCGGGTGCCGGTGCTGGTGGCGGCGGCCGGTGATCTGACCCTGCGCGCGGCCGCCGAACTCGCCGACGGTGCGCTGCCGATCCTGTCTGGGCCGCGGACGCTGGCCGAGTACACCGTCCCGACCCTGCGCCGCTACGCCGAAGCCGCCGGGCGGCCGGACCCCAGGATCGCCGTGATCGTCCCCGGCGTGGTGACCGCCGACGTCGCAGGTGCCCGAGCTCGCGCCGAGGAACTCATCGCTCCCTACGGGAACATCCCGTCCTACCGCGCGGCGCTGGATCGCGAAGGGATCGACAACCCCGTCGACCTCGTCGCGATCGGGGACGAGGAGATGATCGCGAAGCAGGTCGCCGAGTACTTCGAGGCGGGCGCGACCGAGCTCATCTACGTCCAGACCTCGATCGGTTCGGCCGAGGACGAGCGCCGGACCTGGAAGCTGCTCGGCGAACTGGCCGCGAGCTGATGGTGCGGGTGCGCGGTTCCAGCTGGAACCGCGCACCCTGTTCTCAGCGGTCGAGGACCGCGCGGAGGGCGTTCTCCAGATCGGCGGCCGAGCCGGCGCCCTTGGCGCGCCAGGCGATGAAGCGGTCCGGGCGGACCAGGACGGCTCCGTCGGCGGTGACGCCGTACTTGCCGGTCCAGTCGCCGGTCACCTCGCCGCCGAGCAGTTGCGCGCGCAGGCGGATTCCGAGGTCCTCGGCCAGCTTCTCGGCCGACTCGGCCCAGGTCTCGGATTCGGTCAGCAGGACGAACTCCCGGCCGAACAGGTCGATCGTGGACCGCTCTCCGTCCGGTGTGGACAGTCGGACGTGCGGAGCTCGCGAGCCCGGTCGGCCGGTCGGATTGCGCGGCTCCTCCAGGAGTTCGCCCTCGTCGCCGGGTTCCGCGACGACCGCGCTGTTGTGGCGGTAGCCGAACATCAGCACGGCGGCGTCCTCGATCGGCGGGGTGTCGTCCGGCCGCATCAGGTGCGGCATGCTGCGCACGATGGCGTTCATGTACTGGTTCTTCGCGATCAGCTCGCCCACCGGGCGCCGTTCGACGTCGTGGCTGTCCAGCAGGCCCGGACCGGCTTCGCCGCGGAGCACGGCGGCGAGCTTCCACGCCAGGTAGAAGCCGTCCATCACCGCAGTGTTGCCGCCCATCCCGCCCTGCGGCGGCATGGTGTGGGCGGCATCGCCGACCAAGTGCACCCGGCCGCTGGAGAACCGGTCCGCGACGTGCATGCCGGCGGTCGTGGTGTCGGCGTTGAGGATCTCCAGCTCCACGTCGGGCTTGCCGATGACCATCCGGATCTGGTCCAGCGCGCGCTCTTCCGGGAAATCGGCCAGGTCTTCGCGCTGCGGGTCGTAGCCGACCCCGGCCACGAACTCGTCCGGCCGGTCGGTGCTGACCAGGAAGCCCATGCCTCCGGACAGCTGCGGGTTCTGCAGGTTGTACAGGACCTGGCGGTCACCCACGACGGGCGCCAGGTCGGCGCGGATCAGCCAGAGGACCGAGTGCCACAGGGCGCCGCGGCCATGCGTGCCGATGCCGAGCCGCTCGCGGATCGGGCTGCGGTGGCCATCGGCGGCGACGAGGTAGTCCGCGTGCACCGCGTGGGTTCCGCCGGCGTCGGAGAGCACTGCGCGCACCCCGGATTCGTCCTGCTCGAACGACTCCAGCGCGGTGGAGAAGCGGATCTCGGCGCCCAGTTCGCGGGCGCGCTCGGCGAGGATGCGCTCCGCGCTGGCCTGGCTGGCATCCGCTGAGCGGCAGGGCGTCAGCTCGTCGAGCGGGATGAACGTGTCGTGCAAGATCTCGCGGAACACCGGGCCGCTCGCGCTTTCCGCTATTCGCAGTTGGAACCCCGTGTCCCGCGGCGATGCTCCGACCATGGCATCGGCCAGGCCCGCGTAGTTCAACGCCTCCATCACGTGGTGCTGCTGGCCTCGTGCTTTCGGCTGGGTGGAGGTCGTCGGGTGGCGCTCGACCACCAGCGACGGAGTGCCGTGCAGGCCGAGGAAGACGGCGGTCGACAGACCGGCCAAGCCGGCGCCGACGATCAGGACGGGAGTGCGTTCGGACATCTCGGTGACCCCTCTTCGCGAACAGTGTTCGTGTGACGAACGCTGTTCTACGCTCGAACGGTGTTCGCGTCAAGTACGGTGTTCGTAGCAGCGACCGGAGAAGTGGAGACCGATGTCCGTGCCCGTCCCGCCCTGGCGGCAGCGCGTTGTGCGCGAGCGGCCGGTGAAGCAGCCGTTGAGCCTGGAGCTGATCGTGCGCACCGCGCTCGACCTGCTCGACACCGAAGGGCTCGACGCGGTCAGCATGCGCAAGGTCGCGCAGCGGCTCGGCACCGGCGCGGCCTCTCTGTACGCCTACGTCCGCAACAAGGACGAGCTGCACGAGCTGATGCTCGACCTGGTCATCGGCGAGATCGCGTTGCCGGAACCCGACCCGGAGAAGTGGCAGGAGCAGATCAAGGAGCTGATCCGCCAGCAGGTCGCGGTGCTCAGCGCCCACCCCGGCATCGCCCAGGTCGTCATGCGCACGCCAGCGCCGACCGGTCCGAACGCGCTGGTCGTCAGCGAAACGATGATGGCGGTCCTGCGCTCGGCCGGGATGCCGGACCGCACGGTGGCCTTCGCCGTGGACATCCTCGCCCTCTACGGCACGGCGGTGGCGATGGAGCGCACCGCGGACTTCGGCCTCACCGACGCCGAACGCGACGAGCGCTTCGCCCAGGTCGGCCAGTACTTCGCCCAGCTCCCGCCGGAGCGCTTCCCGACGATCACGGCCCTCCTCCCGGTCCTGATGGACGGCACCGACGAAGACCGCTTCGAATTCGGCCTCGACCTCCTGGTCCGGGGCCTCGCCACCACCCCCCGCTGACCAAGATCAACGCAATTTCAATGGAAATCAGACCTCCGATTTCCATGGAAATTGCGGAAGTTCTCCACAACCCGGACGACCTGTCCACAAGCCCGGTGTGTCGGTGTCTGACACGCCGGTGCCGTGTCCGGGTGGGTCTGCAGTTTCAATTGAAACTGTGATCCGCCGTGGGTGGGGTCCGCAGTTTCAATTGAAACTGCGGACCTCGGGACGGCGGAGGTGTGGCGCCTGGTGATCGGTGCTTGACTTTGCGCAGCGGGTGGTTGCGATCGGCGACACGTTGTCGAGCAGCTGCGACGTGGATGCGGTGGGTGGCCGTTACTGTTGTCGGTCATGGATGTTCGGGTCGTGGACCACCCCCTGGCGAAGGCAAGGCTGTCCACCATGCGTGACGCGCGCACCAACAGCGCCGCGTTCCGCGCCGCGTTGCAAGAGCTCACCCTGATGCTCATCTACGAGGCGACGCGGAATGCCGAGGTGGCGGTGGAGCCGATCCACACGCCGGTGGCGCGCACCGACGGCTACCGGCTGGCGAACCCGCCGTTGCTGGTGCCGGTGCTGCGGGCTGGGCTGGGCATGGCCGACCAGGCGCACCGGCTGATCCCGGAGGCGCAGATGGGCTTCGTCGGCCTGGCGCGCGATGAGACCACCCTGCAGCCGACGCCGTACCTGGAGTCGCTGCCCGCCGACCTGTCCGGCCGTCCGGTGCTGGTGCTCGACCCGATGCTGGCCACCGGCGGCTCGATGGTCCACACGATCCGGATCCTGGTCGAGCGCGGCGCCACCGACGTCACGGCGATCTGCACCCTGGCGGCCCCGGAAGGCGTCCGGAAGCTGGAGGACTCCGGTCTTCCGGTGCGCATCGTGACCGCGAGCGTCGACGAGCGCTTGAACGAGTCGGGCTACATCGTCCCGGGCCTCGGCGATGCGGGGGACCGCGAGTACGGCGCGGTCTGACCCGTTCCCACATTTCCACCGCAGCAGGATCCCGATTTCCCCGAAATCGGGATCCTTTCGCATTTCTGGGCGCAGCACGCGGCGGTGTGAACGGTGAAGGGCGCTTTTCGGGGAGCAAGCGGGTTCGGCTGGACGGGCGATGGCTGGTCTAGACCTGATCGGAATATGGTCTATACCACACATGGAGCGATCCCCCCGATGAAGCAGGAGTCGCCATGTCCAGTCGAAGACGACGGTTCCCGTTCCGGCTCCCGGTGCTGCTCGCCGCGGTCCTCGCGCTGGGACTGCCGGTCCTGGCCTCCCCGGCCGGTGCCACCGACACCCCCGCCGACCCCCAACCGCAGGCCGCCGCCCGCAAGGTCGGCTACTTCACCCAGTGGTCGATCTACGACCGCAACTACTTCGTCAAGAACCTCGACACCTCCGGCGCCGCAGGCCAGCTGACCCACCTCAACTACGCCTTCGGCAACCTCGACGCCTCCGGCCAGTGCTTCCAGGTCAACCAGGCGGGCGAGGGCGACGCCTGGGCCGACTACCAGCGCCGCTTCACCGCTGAGCAGAGCGTCAACGGCCAGGCCGACGCCTACGACCAGCCGCTGGCGGGCAACCTCAACCAGCTCAAGCAGCTCAAGGAGAAGTACCCGAACCTCAAGGTCTACATCTCCTTCGGCGGCTGGACCTGGTCGAAGAACTTCCACGCCGCGGCGGCGACCCCCGAATCGCGCGCCGCGCACGTGAAGTCCTGCATCGACATGTGGTTCCGCGGCAACCTGCCGCAGATCGGCGAGCCGCAGGGCGGTGAGGGCGTGGCCGCCGGGATCTTCGACGGCGTCGACCTGGACTGGGAGTGGCCCGCGTCCGAAGGCGGCCCCGGCAACGTCGTCGACCCGGCCGACAAGCAGAACTACACCGCGCTGCTGCAGGAGTGGCGCACGCAGCTCGACGCCGCCGGCCAGGAGCTCGGCAAGAACTACGACATCAGCGCCTTCCTGCCCGCCGACCCGGCCAAGATCGAGGCGGGCTACGAGGTGCCCAAGGTCTTCGACCTGCTGACCTTCGGCACCATCCAGGGCTACGACCTGCACGGCGCCTACGACCCGACGACCAACCACCAGTCGGCGATCCTCAGCCCGGACGGCGACCCGTCGCCGGAGAAGTGGAGCATCGACCAGACCGTCAAGGCCTGGCGCGATGCCGGGGCGCCCGCCGACAAGATGGTGCTCGGCGTGCCGTTCTACGGGCGCGGCTGGACGGGCGTGACCAACGAGAACAACGGGCTGTTCCAGAACTCGACCGGCCCCGCCCCGGCCACCTACGAGGCGGGCATCGAGGACTACAAGGTGCTCAAGGCCAAGGCCGGCCAGTTCACCCTGCACCGCGACGACAAGGCCGGATTCGCCTGGCTCTTCGACGGCACCACGTTCTGGACGTTCGACGACGCCACCGAGATCACCCGCAAGGTCGAGTACCTGAAGCAGCAGGGTCTCGGCGGTGCGATGGTCTGGTCGATGGACGGTGACACCCCGGAGGGCGAGCTGATGACCGCCATCCACAACGCGCTCGGCTGACACCGCGAGCTGTCGTGGTCGGTGTGGTGAGACCCGCCAGATCGGACACGACGCGCTGGCCCCGGAGGAACCCCCCGTCGCTCCGGGGTCAGCGCATCCAGCCGGCCATCCCGTTCCGCAGCGCCCGTTCGTAGCGGGCGCTGCTGGCGTTCCCGGCCACCGCGGATCCGAGCAGCTCCAGCGAGATCAGGCCGTGCACCAGCGACCAGGCGGCGAAGGTGATCTCGTCAGGATCGGTGTCGACGAGCTCGCCCTGCTCGATGCCCCGCGCGACGGTCTCCTGCAGCGGCCCCATGCTGCGCAGCGCGGTGGCCGCGGCCTCCTCGTCCGGGACGAAGTCGGGCACCGCCCGGCCGAACATGATCGAGTAGAAGTGCGGGTTGGCCAGCGCGCTCTCCCGGTAGGCCAGCCCGAGCGCGCACAGGTCCTCCACCGGGGAGCCGGTGCGCGGCACCTGCTCCATCCGGTCGCCGAGCCGCCGGAAGCCCTCCACGTACAGCTCCCGGACGAGTCCGGGCTTGCCGCCGAACAGCGAGTACACCGCGGTGGTGGAGGTGTCGACGTCCGCGGCCAGCCGTCGCAGGCCCAGCCCTTCGGGGCCGTGCGCGGACAGCAGCTCGCCCGCCCGGTCCAGCAACCGGGTGCGCAGGGCGTCGTCGTGCGCTCGCGGTCTAGCCATTGCCAGAAACTATCGCCTTCAACGAGTGGTATCAGCGCGATACCATCTAGCGCATGGCCATGACCCTGCGCCTCACCGAGGAAGAGAACCAGCGGCTCGCCGAGCTGGCGGCGGCTGAAGGCCGGTCCAAGCAGGAGGTCGTGCGCAGTGCGCTGGCCGAGCGCTGGGCGCGGCAGCAGAAGGAGCAGCAGCTCGACGAGGTCGTGCAGCGGGTGCTGCCTCGCTACCAGGGCTTGCTGGACAAGCTCGGCAGCGCATGATCGACCATTGACGGCGTGATCGTTTACCTCGACACGTCGGACCTGCTCCTGCTCGCCACGGCGGTGACCGACGGCGACCTGATGGTGCGGGACGGCGGCCTGCTGGACGCGGCGGCGTACCGCCCGCACGCCGAGATGTTCGGCGTTCCCGCCTACGAGACGTTGTGGTTGAAGTCCGCCGCGCTGCTGGACTCGATCGTCCGCACCCGACCGCTGGTCGAGGGCAACTGGCGGTTGGCCTGGGTGGCCGCAGTGGCGATGTGCGATCTCAACGGCTGGTGGGTGGAAGCCGGCGACGACGCGGCCCTGGACCTGGTCCGGGAGGTCGGCCGGGACCAGCGAGAGCTCCCCGATGTCGCCGCTCTCCTGGAGTCCTGGGCGAAGCCGAAGGCTTGAGTCCGCGTGCGCGCCGGGGGAGCGGTTTCTGAAACGCTCCAGAACCCCGGTGCTCGCCGGGCGAGCGGTGGCCCGGTCGGGATTTCCGGCCGGGCCACCGAGTTCGTGCTTCGGTTGGGGTGGTGGTCAGCCGACGGGGCCGCCTTGCAGCTTGCGCATTGCGATCGGCGCGCCCGCCAGGTCCTCTTCGTTGCAGAGCAACTTCAGGTTGTAGTACGGGGCGCCTTCGCCGTCGTCGTAATCCAGGTGGACTGCGATCACGTCGACGGGTTCACCCAGCCATTCCTGGGCTTCGCGTAGCCACTTGGCGGAACGCTCCAAAGCGGCCGGTAGGTCGTTGTCGCGGAACTCGACAGGTCGGTAGGGGACGCCCTGAACCTGATCGTGTGAACCAGGGGGCTGTGGAAGATCCACCGAGACGCCGGAATCGTCGAGTTCGAGTCGGATCGTTTCCTCACTCACTGTCGCAGCGTAACCCCTCCGGCCATGCAAATGCTGTCGGAGTCCCTGCATGGATGCACCGGTGTGGGCCGAACGGGGCAGTTGAGCGGGATTCGGCCGGTTACCGAGTGCGAGGAGGGAGGGCGCCCCGAACATCGCACGTTGATGAGGGAAGGCGGGCTTTGCCCAGGGCGCCCCTGTCGTCAAGGGGCGCGCCCCGACGACACGATCAGGTTACAAGGCCCTCCCGGACCAAGATCAACTGGGGTTCTTCTGCTGTCCCGCAAGCGAAAGCTGCTCATGGGTCGTGAGTACTTCGGGGCGTTAGAGCACCCCGAAGTGCTCACGAGGGCCGATCAGTCCATGAGCCCGGCGGCGACGGTGGCGCCGAGCTCCCAGCAGGCCGCCAAATCGGACTTCTCGGGCGCGCCAAGCACGGTGACCGGCTCGGCGACCTGCTGCCAGGCGAGTCCGGTCGTGATCGAGCGGATCGCGCGCTGTGCGCCTTCGACCCCCTCGTTGCCGTGCACGTAGTAGCCGAACGGGCGACCCGCGGTCGAGTCCAGGCACGGGTAGTAGATCGTGTCGAAGAAGTGCTTGAGCGCGCCGCTGATGTAGCCGAGGTTCGCCGGGGTGCCCAGCAGGTAGCCGTCCGCCTCGAGCACGTCGGAGGCGGTGGCGCTCAGCGCCGCGCGGCGCACCACCTCGACGCCCTCGATCTCGTCGGTCGTCGCGCCCTCGACGACCTTCTCGAACATCGCCTGCATGCCCGGCGACGGCGTGTGGTGCACGATCAGCAGGCGGGGCATTCAGCCTCCTCGCACGAGTTCGGAAACGGCCTGCTCCAGCGCGGCGAGCCGGTCCGCGGCGCGCTGCTTGGCGGCGGGCAGCGCATCGACCTGCTCGACGACCTGCAAGTAGCACTTGAGCTTCGGTTCGGTCCCGGACGGCCGGATGACCACGCGCAGACCTCCGGCGCCGGTGATCATCAAGGCATCGGTGTCCGGCAGCAGGTCCTGGACGTCCACAGTGGTCTCAGCGAGCCGGGTCGGCGGCGTTTCGCGGAGGCGCTGCATGATCTGCGGGATCATGTCCAGGTCCGAGACGCGGACGGAGATCTGCCCGGTCCGGTGCAGGCCGTGCGCGGTGGACAGCTCGTCGAGCAGCTGCGGGAGGCTGCGTCCGGTGGCCTTCAGCGTGGCGGCCAGGTCGCTGGCCAGCACCGCGGTGGAGATGCCGTCCTTGTCGCGCACGAAATCCGGGTCGACGCAGTGGCCCAGCGCTTCCTCGTACGCGTAGACCAGTCCTGTCCCCGCGCCGTCCCCGGCGCGCACCAGCCACTTGAACCCGGTCAGCGTCTCGTCGTAGCGGACGCCGAACTCCGCGGCGATGGAGCGCAGCATGGTCGCGGACACGATCGTCGTGGCCACCAGCGGATCCGGCGTCGCCGTGCGATCCAAAGTGGACAAGATGTGCCAGGCCAGCAGGACGCCGGTCTCGTCGCCGCGGAGCATCCGCCAGGTGCCGTCCACCAACACGCCCAGCGCGCACCGGTCGGCATCCGGGTCCAGCGCGATCGCCAGGTCCGCGTCGACCTCGGCGGCCAGCTCCAGCAGCGCGTCCGTCGTCCCGGGCTCCTCGGGGTTCGGGAACCCGACGGTGGGGAAGTCCGGATCCGGTTCGGCCTGGGACGCGACGAGGTGCACGTCCGCGAAACCCGCGCGGCGCAACGCTTCCCGGAGCGGTCGTGCGCCGACACCGTGCAGCGCGGTCGCCGCGATGCGCAGGCCGCGGGCACTGCCGCGCGGCAAGGTCGCGACCCGGTCCAGGTAGTCGTCCAACGCGGACTCGTGGATCGTCCAGGTCTGCGCCCGGGGCACCGAATTCGCCGCCGGCGTCGCGGCCACCGCGGCCTCGATCTCGCCGTCGGTGGGGTTCACCAGGTGGATGCCGCCGCGCAGGTACAGCTTGTACCCGTTGTCCTGCGGCGGGTTGTGCGAGGCGGTGATCTGGATGCCGGCGACCGCGTCCAACGCGCGCACGGCGTGCGCGACCACCGGCGTCGGCAGCGGTTCGGGCAGCAGCCGCACGTCGAAACCCGCTGCTGCCAGCACCCCGGCGGCATCGGTGGCGAAGTCCTCCGACCCGTGCCGGGCATCCCGGCCGACGACCACGACGCCACCGCCGCAGCCGTGCCGGGCCAGCCATTCGGCGACCCCGGCGGTGGTGCGCACGACCACCGCGCGGTTCATGCCGTTCGCCCCGGCGCGGACCTCGGCGCGCAGACCGGCGGTGCCGAACCGCGGCATCCCGGACATCCGGTCCGCGAGCTCCGGCGAATCGGCGTCGACCAGCTGCTGCAACTCCGCTTGCGCGCGCGGGTCGACGTCCTCGGCGATCCACCGCCGAGCCGCCGCCCGCACATCAGTCCCGGACCCAACCACCGATTCGCTCACGCGGCCTCCGATACACCCAGGTGTGCCCAGCAAAGGGGTCGTGAGTGCGTAACAGTGTTCGAACACTGTTACGCACTCACGACATCAGGACGCTTCGACGACGGAGCGAAGAAGCTTGCCCATGCGGCTCGCGGATGCGCGGCCCGCTTCCAGGACCTCTTCGTGGTTCAGCGGTTCGCCGCTCAGGCCCGCCGCCAGGTTCGTCACCAGGGACAGGCCGAAGACCTCGGCGCCCTCGGCGCGCGCCGCGATCGCCTCCAGCACCGTCGACATGCCGACCAGGTCGACGCCGAGGGTGCTCAGCATCCGGATCTCGGCCGGGGTCTCGAAGTGCGGACCCGGCAGACCCGCGTAGACGCCTTCCTCCAGCGTCGGATCGATGCTGCGCGCCAGGTCCCGCAGCCGCGGCGAGTACAGGTCGGTGAGGTCCACGAAGTTCGCGCCGACCAGCGGCGATCGCGCGGTCATGTTGATGTGGTCGCTGATCAGCACCGGCTGCCCGACCTGCATGCCCTCGCGCAGCCCACCGGCCGCGTTGGTCAGCACCACCGTGCGGCAACCGGCGGCGATCGCGGTGCGCACGCCGTGCGCCACCGGGTCGATGCCCTTGCCCTCGTAGAGGTGCGTGCGGCCGAGCATCACCAACGCGCGCTTGTCGCCCACCGGCACGGACCTGATCTTGCCGCTGTGCCCGATCGCGCCCGGCGCGGCGAAGCCCGGCAGTTCGGCCATGCCGATCTCGGCGGCGGGAGCGCCGATCTCCTCAGCGGCGGGCTGCCAGCCGGAGCCGAGCACGACGACCAGGTCGTGGCGGTCGACGCCGGTGGCCTCGGCGAGCTTCGCGGCGGCGGCCGAAGCGGCGGCGGACGGGTCGGGAGCAGTACTAGACGTCACAGCCGCGCAGCTTAGTAGCTGCTCCGGGAATCGTCCGGGGCTTTCCCGCGTCAGGAGCTGCTGGTCTGCAGGCTCGGGGAGATCTGGTCGAGGATCTTCTGGTTCTCCACGTAGGTCCCGGCCGGGCCGGTGACCCGGACGATCCACAGGTCGTTGCCGCGTCGCGTCAGGTCGGCGAGCGAGAAGCGCTCGGCCGTGGCCCCCTGCGTGCCGAGCGTCGGTGCCACCGTCGTCGTGTAGCTCAGCCGCTTGCCCGTGCTGTTGTCGACCGGTTGCTCCGCGGCGACTTGGCCGCCTTCGCCCGCGGTCTTCGGTAGCTGGCTCAGGTAGTCGTCGACTGTGTAGCCCGAGTTGAAGTAGTTGCCGTAGCGCTGCACGGCGATCTCGATGCGTCCGTCCGGGGACACGTTCGACACCACGAGGCTGTTGGCGATGTCGGTGCGCTCGCTGTGGAACCGCCGCCACCCCTGGGCGTTGGGCGTGAGGATGCTGAACTCGCCGCCGTTGGGCGCGGCGGTGTGCTTGGCGTTGTCGGCGCGCCCGACCAGGTCCATCTGGTCGGCCACGTGGGTTTCCGTCGCCACGCCCTGCGGGGTGCCGGAGTGCGGCAGGACGTCGCGACCCATGATCACCCGGCTGGCGGCGAAGCCACCGCCCACCGCACCGGCGAAGAGCACGACGGCGGCCGCGGTCAGCGCCACCGCGGCCCACGGCGAGCGGCGGGGCGGCGGCGGGTCCTTCAGCTCGAACGGCGGCAGCCCGGGATCTCTCGCCAGCTGCCCGGCCTGGGAGTTGAGCGTGGGGTGCTTGGTCTGCGGGGGAGGCGGAACCACCGGGTTCGACGGCGTCGCCGGGACCAGCGTGCGGACGCGCACCGTCGGTGCTTCCGGGTCCAGCAGCATCGCGAACGGACGCGCTCCCGGCTCCGGCAGCAGGTGCTGCACCCGGCGGCGCACCTCGGTCAGCGGCATCCGCCGCGTCGGGTCCTTGACCATCAGCGCGGTGATGATCTCGCCGATCGGACCGGGGCGGCTCACCCGCGGCACGGGGCCGCGCACCACCTCGGTCACGGTGGCCAGCGGGTCGTCGCCGACGTCGTAGGGCGAGCGCCCCTCGGCAGCGGCGAACAGCGTCGCGCCCAGTCCCCACAGATCGGCCGACGCGGTGACCCCCTCGCCCGCCGCGACCTCGGGCGCGATGTACGCCGGGGTGCCGAGCAGGATTCCGGTGCTGGTGATGGTGTGCTCGGCGATGTTGCGGGAGATGCCGAAGTCGCTGACCTTGATCCGGCCGTCGTCGCCGATCAGCACGTTGCCCGGCTTGACGTCGCGGTGCACGATGCCTGCCCGGTGCGCGGCGTCCAGCCCGGCCGCGCAGCCTTCGGCGATCATCGCGATCTGGTGGTCGTCGAGCTCGCCGTGCTCGCCGAGGATCGCCGCGAGGCTCTGCGACGGCACGAGTTCCATGACCACGAACGGCTCGCCGTGCTCGCGGGCGACGTCGTAGAGGGTCACCACGTTGGGGTGCGAGAGCACGGCGATGGCCCGGGCCTCCCGGAGCGCGCGCTCGCGCATCTCGGCGGCCTCTTCGTCGGGCATCCCCGGCGGCAGCTTGACCTCCTTGACCGCCACCGGGCGGCGCAGGAGTTCGTCGGTACCGGCCCACACGGTGCCCATCGCACCGCCACCGAGCTTGCGGTCCAGGCGGTACCGGTCGCCGATCAGCCGGCCGGCACCGGTGAGGATGTCGTTGTCGTTCGCGGGCACGGAGGACATTCTCCACAGCGAACCGACCGCGCGAGGGCGAAACCGCCGATCGTTGCTCAGCTGGGACGCCCCCTTGCCTCCCGGGTGATCAGCGCGAATCGGTCGTATCGGCGTTACACAACGTGAGTAATCCCACCTGCGAAGTCGCCCGAAAGGCGTGGTCAGCGCGGCCAAGGTCATTCCGCCGCAACGGAAAAACCGGTGTCGATCTGCTACCGGTCGCAAGATCGCGGATTGGCTCGGACTCGTGTGTTTCGGATAAGTTGGACGCCGATCGGACCTCGCTGGCCCGAGCCTTCTCAACGCCGATACTCGCAGCGTCGCGCGCCGGAACGAGCAGCATATCCGCTTGTGGTGCGTCCGCGATGACGGTGGCGAACAATCCCCGGTGATCGGGTGTCGGCGGGTCGAGCTGACCACGACCAATCGGCGTCGAGGAGGTGCCCTTGCTCGCTTTCGTCGTCGTGCACCTGCTGGTGGCCCTGGCGCTACCGTTCCTCGCCCGGCGCAGCACCCGAGCCGCATTCCTGACCGCAGCCGTTCCCCCGGCTGCGGCTCTGTTTTGGGTGTTGTCGCAGGCAGGACCGGTGTTGTCCGGGCAGACGATCAGCGAGACCGTCGAGTGGGCACCGCTGATAGGCCTGCAGTTCGCCTTCCGGCTGGACGCGCTGTCGCTGCTGATGACCGTCCTGGTGGCCGGTCTCGGCGCGGTGGTGCTGGTCTACGCCGACTCCTACTTCACCCGCGGTGGCGGCGACGCCCGGCGTTCCGCGCCGCTGCTGCTGGCCTTCGCCGGGGCGATGCTCGGGCTGATCTTCTCCGACGACCTGATCACCGTCTACGTCTTCTGGGAACTGACCACGATCTGCTCGTTCTTGCTGGTCGGGCAGGCCGGGCTCAGCCGCGAATCGCGCCGGTCGGCGCTGCAGGCGCTGATGATCACCAGCCTGGGCGGGCTGGTCATGCTGCTCGGCTTCGTGGTGCTGGGCGAGACCGCGGGCACCTACCGGATCTCCGAGCTGGTCGAGCACCCGCCGGGCGGCACCGCCACCGCGGTCGCCGCGGTGCTGATCCTGGTCGGCGCGTTCACCAAGTCCGCGCAGATCCCGTTCCACAACTGGCTGCCCGCAGCGATGGTCGCGCCCACCCCGATCAGCGCGTACCTGCACGCCGCGTCGATGGTCAAAGCCGGTGTGTTCCTGGTGGCCCGGCTCGCGCCGGTGTTCCTGGGCGTGCCGCAGTGGTACTTGCCCGCGATCCTGTTCGGCCTGGCCACGATGCTGCTCGGCGGCTGGCGCGCGCTGCACGAGTACGACCTGAAGAAGCTGCTGGCCTACGGCACGGTCAGCCAGCTCGGGTTCCTGATGGTGCTGTTCGGCGCCGGTACCCACACCGGGGCGATGGCCGGTGCCGCGATGCTGCTCGCGCACGGCATGTTCAAAGCGACGTTGTTCCTGGTCGTCGGCATCATCGACCACCAGGCGGGCACCCGCGACATCCGCGAGCTGTCCGGGCTGGGGCGCCGGATGCCGTGGCTGGCGATGATCGCCGTCCTCGGCGTCGCCTCGATGGCCGGACTTCCGCCGATGCTCGGCTTCATCGGCAAGGAAGCCGCGTTCAGCGCCTTCCTCACCGGCGGTCGACCGGACCTGCTGGTGGACGTGGTGCTGGTGCTCGGCTCGATGCTGACCGTCGCCTACAGCCTGCGGATGCTGTTCGGCGCGTTCGCCGACAAGCCGGGAGTGCCGGCGACCAAGGCCAAGAAGCCCGGCTTGCAGGCGGTGCTGCCGGCCGCGGTCCCCGCGGTGGTGGGCGTCGTGCTCGGCCTCGGCTACCCGGTGGCCGACACGCTGGCCAGCTCCTACGCCGAGGCGTTCACGCCCGTCGTCGACCCGTACCACCTGGCGCTCTGGCACGGCTTCAACCTGCCGCTGCTGCTGTCCGCGATCGCCGTCGCCGGCGGTGTCGCGCTGCACCTCAGCCGGGTTCAGCTGACGGCGATGCGCAATCGGCTGCCGCGGCCGCTGGACGCGCAGCGGGGCTACGAGCGGATCATGGCGCTGCTGGAGCGGGTGGCGGTCGGCGTCACCGGTCGCCTGCAGGTCGGTTCGCTGCCGACCTACCTGGGCATCATCCTGCTGACCGTCCTGGCGGTCCCGGGCTCGGCGTTGCTGCTGCGCACCGACCTGCCGGACGACCTGCGCAGCTACGACGACCTGCTGCAGATCCCGCTGGCCATCGTGGTGATCGTCGCGGCGATCGCGGTGCTGCGCTCCCGCCGGCGGCTGACCGCGGTGCTGCTGGTCGGCGTCGTCGGCTACGGCATCGGTGGTCTGTTCATCGTGGACGGCGGCCCGGACCTGGCGCTGGCGCAGTTCCTGGTGGAGACGCTGACCCTGGTGGCGTTCGTGTTCGTGCTGCGCCGCCTGCCGGTGCGCTTCACCCAGTCCGACACCACAGCGCTGCGGGCGCCGCGGGCGATCATCGCCGGTGCCGCCGGGATCTTCATCTCGCTGGCCGCGGTGATCTTCAGCGGCGCGCGCCACGCGCCACCGGAGGCCAGCGCCGAGTTCATCGCCAACGCCGAGAAGGGCGCGGGCGCGACCAACGTGGTCAACGCGATCATCGTCGACTTCCGCGCCTTCGACACCGTCGGCGAGATCTCGGTGCTCGCGGTGGCCGCCACCGGCGTGGCCAGCCTGATCCTGGCCTCCCGCCACGAGCGGCGGAAACGCAGCACGCGAGTACCGCCGATCACCGCCAAGACCACGATCAAGCAGCCGGAGGAGGTGCGCGAATGACGACGACGCCGGTGAAGCGCCCGTCCTGGACGACCTGGGACGCGCCGACCGAACGCTGGCTGCTGTCCGGTTTCTGCCGCGACGGCAAGCAGCGCACCATGCTGCTCGAGCTCGTCGCCCGCATCGCCTTCCCGACCGTGCTGGTGCTGTCGATCTACCTGCTGTTCGCCGGGCACGACCGGGCCGGCGGCGGGTTCAGCGGCGGCCTGGTCGCCGGGCAGGCGTTCGTGCTGCGCTACCTCGCCGGTGGCCGGATGGACGACAGCGCGATCGTCTCGATGCGGCCGCCGGTGCTGATCGGCCTGGGCCTGACCATCGCCACCGCCTCCGCGTTCCTACCGCTGCTGTTCGGCGGCGAGCTGCTGGAGACGGCGATCTACAAGTTCGCGGTGCCGCCGCTCGGCGAGATCAAGTTCGTCACCAGCGTGCTGCTGGACAGCGGGGTGTTCCTGCTGATCGTCGGCGTCGTGCTGGACCTGCTGCGGACCTTGGGCTCGGGCATCGAGGCCGACGTCGACGCGGCGGAGCGGGGGCAGCGATGACGATCAACCTGACCATGGCCGTGGTCCTCGCGGTGCTGTACTCGGTCGGCTTCTACCTGCTGATGCAGCGCTCGCTGATGCGCATCCTGCTGGGCATCGTGATCCTCGGGCACGGCTCGAACCTGCTGCTGCAGACCGCGGGCGGGCCGCCTGCCGGGGCCGCGATGATCGGCACCACCGATCCGGCGCAGATGGCCGACCCGCTGCCGCAGGCGATGGCGCTGACCGCGATCGTGATCACCTTCGCGCTGACCACGTTCCTGCTGGCCCTGGCCTACCGCTCGTGGACGCTGCTCGGCCACGACGAGGTCCGCGACGACATCGAGGACCGGCGCATCCAGCGGCTGGAGCGCCGGCTGGCCGAGTCCGAAGAGGACAGCGCCGAGGACCTGGCGAAGGAGGCCACTCAGTGACGGTTCTCGTCGCCCTGCCCGTACTGCTCCCCCTGCTCGCGGCCGGTCTGTCGTTGGCGCTCGGGCGCTTCGCGGACTTCCAGCGCGCGCTGGGGATCCTGGTGCTCGGCGCGATCATCGCGGACGCGGCGGTGCTGCTCCACGTCGCCGACACCTCCGGCCCGGTCGTCCTGCAGATGGGCGCCTGGCCGGCCCCGATGGGCATCACGCTGGTCGCCGACCGGCTCTCGGCGCTGCTGCTGCTGGTCTCCTCGGTGGTGACCTTCGCGGTGCTGATCTACTCGATCGGCCAGCGCATCACCGACTACGGCCGGGAGCGCTCCAGCACCACGTTCCACCCGATGTACCTGGTGCTGTGCGCCGGTGTCTCGCTGGCCTACCTCACCGGCGACCTGTTCAACCTGTTCGTCGCCTTCGAGATCATGCTCAGCTCGTCGTACGTGCTGATCACCCGGCGCACCACCGCCACCCGCATCCGCGCGGGCATGACCTACGTGATCGTCAGCCTGGCGTCCTCGCTGCTGTTCATCACGATGATTGCGCTGGTCTACGCCTCGACCGGCACGGTGAACCTGGCCGACCTCGGCGAGAAGGTGCACGAGCTGCCGGAGGGCCTGCAGAGCGCCCTGGCGCTGCTGGTGGTGATCGTCTTCGGGGTGAAGGCGGCGATGGTGCCGCTGCACTTCTGGCTGCCGGACAGCTACCCGACCGCGCCCGCGCCGGTCACCGCGGTGTTCGCCGGGCTGCTCACCAAGGTCGGCATCTACGCGCTGATCCGCACCCAGACGCTGGTGTTCAGCCACGCCGAGAGCTGGAACCTGATGCTCGGCATCGCGCTGATCACCATGATCGTCGGCGCGCTCGGCGCGCTGGCCCAGAACGACCTGAACCGGCTGCTGTCGTTCCTGCTGGTCAGCCACATCGGCTACATGCTGTTCGGGCTCGGCGTCTACGACGTGATCGGCCTGACCGGCGTGATCCTCTACGTAGTGCACCACATCACCGTGCAGGCGACGTTGTTCCTGGTCAGCGGTCTGATCACGCGCCACACCGGCACCGTGGCGCTGACCCGGATGGGCGGGCTGGCCAAGGCCGCGCCGCTGATCGCGGTGCTGTTCGCGCTGCCCGCGCTGAGCCTGGCCGGGGTGCCGCCGTTCTCCGGCTTCGTCGCCAAGCTGGCGCTGCTGCAGGCCGGTGTCGGCGCCGCGACCTGGCCCGCCTACGTGGTGACCGGCGGCGCGGTGCTGACCAGCCTGCTCACCCTGTACGCGATGGCGCGGGTGTGGACGCGGGCGTTTTGGGGCCAG
This sequence comes from Saccharopolyspora oryzae, assembly GCF_027853915.1. Taxonomy (GTDB): domain Bacteria; phylum Actinomycetota; class Actinomycetes; order Mycobacteriales; family Pseudonocardiaceae; genus Saccharopolyspora; species Saccharopolyspora oryzae. The sequence goes on along the minus strand of NZ_JAQGLA010000011.1, from coordinate 40,130 downwards.
GTCAAAGCTCCCGAGCAGGACCCGGACCCGACCGACGAGCTGGTGGTCGGCACCGCCGACTCGAACCGCCCGATGGTGGTGGCCAGCGGGGTGCTGGTGGCCGCCAGCGTGGTGATCGCGCTGGTCGCGGGTCCGCTGGCGGAGGTCAGCGGGCGGGCCGCGACGGACCTGATGCACGGCGAGACCTACCGGAGCGCGGTGTTGGGAGGTGCCGCCGGTGAGTGAGCGGATCGCACGGCGCGGCGGGTTGGTGCGGCGGTTGCCGCTGGTGGCCTGGCTGACCGTGGTCTGGGTGATGCTGTGGGGCACCTTCGACCTGGGCACGCTGTTCTTCGGCCTGGTGGTGGCGGTGTTCGTCGCGACGCTGTTCCCGACGCCGACCATCAACACCAACATGTCGGTGCGCCCGCTGAGCCTGCTGGCGCTGGTCGGCTACCTGGCCTGGGACCTGGTGATCTCCACCGCGCGGGTGTCTTGGCAGGCGGTGACCCGCGGGCCGCGGGCGACGGCGGGGATCGTGGCGGTGACGCTGCGGACCGACTCCGACCACATCATCGCGATGGTGGCCAACGCGCTGTCGCTGGCGCCGGGCAAGTTCGTGCTGCAGATCGACCGGGTCAACCGGATCTGCTACGTCTACGCGCTCGGCATGCAGGTCGAGGACGCCGAGTCGGTGCGCCGGGAAGTGCTGGCCCTGGAGCGCCGGGTGGTGCGGGCGGTCGGCTCGGCGAACGACGTGGCGCTGGTCAGCGGAACAGAGGGACGCGCATGACATCTCTTGTGTCAACCGGAGTTCTGCTCGACCGCACCTCAGGGGACCGTGATGCAACCCAGCCACAAGAAACCCCCACAACGCGAGATCACTCCCGAACGCAACCATCACTGAAGATCGCGGAGAGGCGGGACCGAGCATGACCTGGGTCTTCCTGGTGACCTTCGGCCTGCTGTGCGTGGCCGGGTTGCTGGTCCTGGTGCGGTTGATCCTGGGCCGCAGCACGCTGGACCGGATCGTGTCGGTCGACGTGTTCGTCACGATGATCATCGCGGGGACGTGCGTCGGCATGGGCTGGTTGCAGGACGGTTCGAACATCGCGCTGCTGGCCGCCTTCGCGCTGCTGGCCTTCATCGGGTCGGTCAGCGCTGCCCGGTTGGTCGAGAAGAAGGAGCCGTACCGATGAGCCTGCTGGACGTCTTCTCGGCGGTGTGCCTCATCGGCGGTGCGCTGTCCTGCCTGCTCGGCGCCATCGGGCTGCTGAGCTTCCCCGACGTGCTGGCCCGCCTCCAGGCCGCCACCAAACCGCAGACGCTGGGCCTGATCCTGATCCTGATCGGCACCGCGGTGCAGCTGGACTTCATCTACGCCTCGGGCCTGATCCTGGTCGGGCTGTTCCAGATGCTCACCGCGCCGGTGATGGCGCAGCTGGTGGGCCGGGCGGCCTACCGCGCGGACAGCATCCGCCGGGACACCCTGGTGGTGGACGAGATGGGGGACCGGATCGAGCGGGAGCGCCGGGTCCGCTGATCCGATCCGGCACATCTTGAACGCGTCTGGTCACACTCCGCGCCGACTATGATCAAATGGTCCTGTACGGGTGACCACGAAAGTGTCGGTAGTCCGACGCGGCGCAGAAGGATGTGGAGCCATCATGTGGCGGACCGGCCGCGTGCTCGCTGGCCTCGCGATCGCGCTGTCCCTGTTCCTGGCTCCGACTGCGGTGGCCTCGGCGGGAGAGGCCGTCGCGCCTCCGCAGGTGGTCGTGCTGGCGCAAGACCAGCCGCCCGCTCCGCCGGCTGAAGACCCGGGCGTCGACACCCGCCAGCGCATGGCGATCGGCATCGGCGGTCTCGTGCTGATCGGTGCGGTGCTGCTGTCGCGCCGCCTGCGCAAGAAGCCGGTCTTGTTCGTCACGTGGAAAAAGTCGTGAGTTCCCGGGCGAACCGGGTGACCGACCCCTTTGCGAAATAATTTCACTGCCAATTCTCGCCATGGACTAGACCTGGCGCCGAACCTGTGGGATTTTCACAACTGACTACGTGCGTAGGCGCAAGCCCCAGGAAGCGACAAGCGTCCGACGTGCGGGTCCGGGGCGAGAGCCCCCTCAGACGTGGGTTGGCACCGGGAAGCCCCCCGACCGGTGCCAACCCACACCCTTGTCCGCACCCGTTCGGCGAACTCCGTTCTGGTTGCCCGTTCAACCATCGGCTCTGGTCCGACGATCACCAATCCGGCGGAATGCGCTGGTGGTGGGTGTTTCCGCTCGGTTGAACGTGAAATCAATGCGCGTTGAAAACAATTCTTCGGTCGCGCTGAATCGAGACCGCCCGTTCGTCGCAGGGGGCGTACCGGTGGGCTCGGTGTTCGCCGGTTGGCGCCCGCTAGACCATCGCGATGGTGCAGGATAGGGCCAAATGAGTACAGTTCCCGCTCCGCACCGTGATCACGATCGTGCCGCCGCCGCGCGCGCTCGCTGCCGCGCCTCGGTGCAACGCCACGAGCGCGAGCTGGTCGAACTCTCCCGCAGCATCCACGCCGAGCCGGAGCTCTCCTTCGCCGAGCACCGCAGCGCCGCCAAGGTCGCGGACCTGCTCGCCCGCCACGGCTTCGTGGTCAGCACGCCGGTGGCCGGCCTGGACACCGCGCTGGTCGCCGAGTCCGGCAGCGGTGAGCTGGCCGTCGCGGTCTGCGCCGAGTACGACGCGCTGCCCGAGGTCGGGCACGCCTGCGGGCACAACGTCATCGCCGCGGCCGCGGTCGGTGCCGCCCTGGCGCTGGCCGACGTCGCCGATGACCTGGGCATCTCGGTCCGCCTGATCGGCACCCCCGCCGAGGAGACCGGCGGCGGCAAGGTGCTGATGCTGGAGCGCGGCGCCTTCGACGACGTGGCGATGGCGATGATGGTGCACCCGGGTCCGGCGGAGGTCTGCCGCCCGACCTCGCTGGCCATCAACGATCTCGAAGTGCGCTACACCGGCCGCGAGGCGCACGCCGCTTCGGCCCCGCAGCTGGGCCTCAACGCGGCCGACGCGCTGACCGTCGCGCAGGTCGCGATCGGCCTGCTGCGCCAGCACCTCGAGCCGCACCAGATGGTGCACGGTATCGTTACCGCAGGTGGCGCGGCGCCGAACATCGTTCCCGCGCGCACCGCGGCGGTCTACAACTTGCGCGCTGCCGAAGCGCGTTCCCTGCAGCGCCTGGAGAACCGCATCCGGGCCTGCTTCGAGGCGGGCGCGACGGCGACCGGTTGCACGCACGAGGTCGTGCAGATCTCCCCGATCTACGCCGAGTTGGACCCCGACGGCTGGTTGTCGGAGGCCTACCGCCGCGCGATCACCGAGCTCGGGCGGGAACCGCTCGACCGAGGTGCAGAGCAGGGCCATGTCATCGGCAGCACCGACATGGGCAACGTGACCAGGTTCCTGCCCGCGATCCACCCGATGATCGCGATCGACTGCGGCGACGCGGTCAACCACCAGGCGGAGTTCGCCGCGGCCTGCGCGACCCCGACCGCCGACCGGGCGGTGCTCGACGGGGCGTTGGCGATGGCTTGGACGGCGGTGGCCGCCGCAGTGGACGGTGCGCAGCGGAACCGCCTCCTGGCGGCGTTGCGCGAGCGCTCCGCTGGGAGTTCGTCGGAAGAGTTCTGCACGTCGGGAGGCGGCGTCACCAGCCGCGGCCCGGGTGCGGGTGCCGAGCAGGACGCCGAAGGCGTGGCGTGAGCGGTGCTTGACCGCTCCTCGCCCGTGCTGCGGACCGGGTTCGGGCACCCCGCTACACACTGGAGGAATGGCGTGACCGTGGTGGATTCTCGTGGCTCGGAACCGGGCCGGCGCTCGAACGGCGGTTCGGCGGTGGAAGAAGCGGACTGGCTCGCGGCGGAGCGTTCCGCTGCGCCGGGCACGCTCCTCGCGCCGGGCGTGGGCGAGCCGTCCACCCCGATCGGCAGCACCATGTCCAGCGTGGACACCAGCGTCGGGGCCGGGGTGGTGGACCTGGGTGCAGGTCGCGGGCCGTCCTGGCTGGACTCCTGGTTGGCCGAGAACGCGCAGCGGGTGGTCGCCTGGCGGCGGCACATCCACGCCTACCCCGAGCTCTCCCGCGCCGAGCACGAGACCACGGCCTTCCTGGCCGAACGCCTCACCCGCGCCGGCCTGAAGCCGGAGGTGCTGCCGGTGGGCACCGGGCTGGTCTGCGACATCGGCGAGCACCGCCCCGGCACGCGCACGGTGGCGCTGCGCGCGGACATCGACGCGCTGCCGCTGACCGAGGCCACCGGACTGCCGTACGCCTCCACTGTGGACGGAGTCGCGCACGCTTGCGGTCACGACGCGCACACCACGGTCGCGCTGGGTGCTGCGCTGGCGCTGGCCGCCGCGCCGGAACTCCCCGGTCGAGTGCGGATGATCTTCCAGCCCGCCGAGGAGGTGATGCCCGGCGGCGCCCTGGACGTGCTGGCCGCCGGAGCTCTCGACGGGGTGGACCGGATCTTCGGCCTGCACTGCGACCCCCGGCTCCCGGTCGGGCAGATCGGCACCCGCGTCGGCGCCATCACCTCGGCCAGCGACCTGCTGGAACTCCGCCTGACCTCGCCGGGCGGGCACACTTCGCGGCCGCACCTGACCGCGGACCTGGTGCACGCGCTGGGCACCGTCATCACCGGCCTGCCGACGCTGCTGTCGCGCCGCGTCGACCCGCGCACCGGAACGGTCCTGACCTGGGGCGCGGTGCACGCGGGGGAGGCGCCGAACGCCATCCCGCAGGACGGGGTGCTCACCGGCACGCTGCGCACCGGCGACCGCGACACCTGGGCGAAGCTGGAGCCGCTGGTGCACGAGCTGGTGCACAGCCTGCTTTCGCCGCTCGGTGTCGGTTTCGACCTCCACCACCGCCGCGGCGTGCCGCCGGTGGTCAATGACGCGGAGAGCACCGAGCTGTTCCGCGCGGGCATCGAGGCCGGGCTGGGCGAGCAAGCGCTCGCGAGCACCCCGCAGTCCTCGGGCGGTGAGGACTTCGGCTGGTACCTGGAGCACGTGCCGGGTTCGTTCGCGCGGCTGGGCGTGCACTCCGGTTCCGGACGGGTCAAGGACCTGCACCAACCGACGTTCGCGCTGGACGAGCGGGCCTTGCTGGTGGGGGTCCGGGCGATGGTCCACACGGCGCTGCTGACGCTGCAGGACTAGCTGCTCGGCGGTTCCACCTGATCGAGGTGTATCCACTCGCAGCTGTATCTGTGGGCGGGGTTCGCTCCTCTGTATAGGTATGACGACGAACATCATCTGCCTCGAAGAGCGAATCCCGACCAGCACTGCGGAATGGCCTCCCTCAGCCCGGCACGGTGCGATGACCAGGGCTGATGCCGAACGATTGCTCGGCCCGGACGAGCTGTCCGCGGCGCTGGACGACGGCGAGTGGGTGCAGCCCTGGCACGGTGTGGTGGTCCCGGCAGCCCGCGCGCACGATCCGATGACCCGGGCAGCGGCTGCGCTGCTGCGCGCCGGGCCGTACTCGGTGCTGTCCGGTCCGACCGCGGTCGCGATGCACGGCTGCGGCCCGGCCGACGAGGTCGTGGACGTGACCATCCCCTACGACCGCGAGGTGCGGTCGCAGCCAGACCTGACGGTCCACCAGGCGTGGGTCCGGGAGTGCGATGTCGTCGAGCTGGACGGCCTGCGTACCCAAGCCCTGGACTTCGCGATCACCGAGCTGCTGTGCACCGGTGACCAGCGGCAGGCCTTGGACTGCCTGGAGCAGGCGCTCGGGCAGCTCGGCGAGCACGCGGAGCACTTCCGGGAGCTGGTGGCCGAGCGGGTAGCCCGCCGCCGGGACCGTCGCGGCACCCGACGCGCGAGCGCGCTGCTCGGGTTGGCCTGGCCAAAGCCGAACAGCGCGCTGAGCGCTGGGATCGGTGGTGCGCGATGACGCTCTCAGCGCTGGAACCAGTTGGCCGCCTGGGCTGCCTCGCGAGCCGCGATGAACCGCGCGTAGGCATCGTCGTAGACAGCGCGGTTGGCCTCGATCGGCTGCAGCGGCTCCGACGTCCCGACCAGCTCGGCGGCCACTTCGGTGATGCTGCGGCCGGTCAGCAGCGACTGCGCGGTCACCGTCGCGCCGCGGGCCCCGGCCTGCTCGTCGGTGGTGCGCACGACCGGCAGGCCGGTCACGTCGGCGATCACCTGGCGCCACAGCCGGTTCGCCGAACCGCCGCCGGTGAGCCGGAGCTCGGTGGGCTGCGCGGCGGAGGCCCGCAGGCAGTCCCGGATCGCCATGGCGAGCCCTTCCAGGCAGGCCCGGGCGATCTCGGCCGGACCGTGCTCCAGGCTCAGGCCGTGCAGGCTGCCGCGCGCCGCCGGGTCGTAGAAGGGCGCGCGTTCCCCTGCCAGCGAGAGGTAGGGCAGCATCAGCAGGCCCTTGCTGCCGGGTTCGGCCTGTTCTGCCAGGTCAGTGAGGTTCTCCGGGTTGGGCAGTCCGAGCATCCGGCAGGCCCACTCCACCACCTCGGTGCCCGACAGCGTGGCGCTGGCGAGCATCCAGCGCCCCGGTGTCGGCGTGCGCAGCGACATGCCGACCGGCGTGCGTTCGAGCCGCGGGTCGTCGCTGATCACCTCGGTGCAGATCGTGGTGCCGAGGATCGTGCACGCCTGACCGGGTTCGGTGACACCGGCACCGATGGCGGTGGAGATCACGTCGTAGGCCCCGAGCACCACCGGCGTGCCCGCCGGGACGCCGAGGCGTTCGGCCGCAGCGTCGTGCAGCGGCGCGATCCGCTCCTGGCCGTCGACCACGTCGGGGAGCAGCGGCTGCGCCCAGTTCAGCCCGAGCTCGGTGAGCACGGTGGGGGAGTACTGCCCGGTCCGCGCGTCGAGGAACGGGTTGGAGGCTTCGGAGACGTCCCAGGCCAGACGTCCGGTCAGGCAGTGGAACAGCCAGCCGCCGCAGGTCAGCACCTTCGCGGAGCGCTCGATCCGGTCGGGCTCGTGCTCGGCGAGCCAGCGCAGCTGCGCGTGCGGCAGACCGCCGAAGCCGACCGATCCGTTGATCTTGAACAGTTCGGCGAGGACTCCGGACCCGGCCCAGTCGGCGGCGATCTCGGAGGCGCGGGCGTCGTTCCAGAGCAGCGCGGGACCGGTCGGTCGGCCGGCGTCGTCGACCAGCCAGCACCCGTCGCCCTGCGCGGTGAGCGCGAGCGCCGCGACGTCAGAACCCGTCGCGGCGATGAGCTCGGCGACGGTGTCGGCGACCGCACCCCAGACCTCGAGCATGTCCTGCTCGGCCCAGCCGGGGCGGGGATGCTCGACTCGGGTCGGGCGGCGGGCGACCGCCAGCTCGGTTCCGTCCGCGGCGTAGGCGACGCTCTTCACCACCGAGGTGCCGGCGTCGATGCCGATGGTGATCACGGGTGTTCCCTCCAGATCCCGCTTGGCGGGTCGGCGCCAGTGCTCGACCCGAGAACATCACAGCATCGAGTGTTAAAAATTTCAAGATGGGTGTTATGTTGGCCGTGGGATGTGACACCGCGGTCCCGGGAGTGGACCGCCACCGGAAGGACGCGACGTGCCGCTTCAACCCACCGAGTCCGGAACCGGCCGCATCGACCTGGTGCTGCTCGACGACGGCGGCCCGGTCTACGACGACAGCGCTTACCGCGACGCCCTGCTGCGCGCCGCGCGCGATCTCGCTGCCGTGGACGGCCGCGAGATCGACGAGGCGGAGTTCCAGCAGGTCTACGACGAGCGCCGCCAGGCCCAGGGCGGTTCGCTGCGGACCGCGGTCGCCGAGCGGTTCCTGACCGCGCAGGACCGCCAGCGCCTGTCCGAGCGCGCCGAGCAGTACTGGGAGTACCCGGTGTCGGCCCTGCACGACGACGTGCTGCCGACGCTCCAGAAGCTCGCCGGCCGCTACAAGATCGCGATCGTCGCCAACCAGCGCGCGGTGGTCGTGGACGCCCTGAGCCGCGACGGCGTGTCCGACTTCGTGGACATCTGGGCGATCTCGGAGGTCGGCGGCGCGGAGAAGCCGGACCCGCGGATCTTCCAGCACGCGCTGCGCGAAGCCGGTGTCGGACCGGAGAACGCGGTGCACGTCGGCAACCGGCTGGACACCGACGTGCGCGGTGCCCAGCGGGTCGGCCTGCGGACGGTGTGGGTGGTGAGCGGCGAGGCCCCTCCGAACCCGACGCCCGAGCTGCTCGCCGAGCCGGACATCGCGGTGTTCTCGATGGCCGAACTGCCGGAGGCGTTGGAGAAGCTGCAGGCCGCCGGATGACCAGCGGTGCACGCTCCGGGGAGGGGTGTTGATGGGAGAGCTCGTCGCAGGGGTCGACATCGCGACCGCGAACGTTCGGGTGCAGGTCCACGACCAGGCCGGCGCGGTGGTGGCCGCGGCTTCCCGCCCGTTGCCGCAGCCGGTGCGCTCGTCCGGCGGCCGTTCCGAGCAGGACGCGAGCGCCTGGTGGCCCGCGGTTCGGGACTGCCTGGCCGAGTGCACGGCCGCGCTGGGCGCGCGCAGCTCCGAGATCACCTCGCTGGCGATCTCGGCGACTTCGGGCACCGTGGTCGCGGTCGACGGCAACGGCGATCCGCTCGGTCCGGCGCTGATGTACGACGACCGGCGCGCCGAGACCGAGGCCCGAACCGCGGTCGAGGTCGGCGCACCGCGCTGGGAGCGGACCGGCATCACCCCGTCGGCCGGATCGGGCCTGGCCAGGATCGGCTGGCTGGCGCGGCACCTCCCGGAGGGGACCGCGCTGGTCTGCCACACCCCGGACGTCATCGCGCGGAAGCTGGTCGGGCGCCCGGTCGCGACCGACACCAGCCATGCCCTGAAGAGCGGCTACGACGCAGTGGCCGGGGAATGGGCGACCGAGGTCTTCGACGCGCTGGAGGTGCCGTCCCGGCTGCTCCCGGAGGTCGTGCGTCCGACAGCGGTCCTCGGCGTGGTCGACGCGGCAGCTGCGGCGGAGACCGGTCTGCCGCAGGGCTGCGAGGTGCGCGCCGGGATGACCGACGGTTGCGCAGGCCAGCTGGCGTGCGGGGCCGTCGACGTCGGGCAGTTCGTGACCGTGCTGGGCACGACGCTGGTGCTCAAGGGCGTGTCGAAGGAGCTCGTGCACGACCCGGCCGGTGCGGTGTACAGCCACCTGCACCCGGACGGAGTGTGGCTGCCCGGCGGCGCGGCCAACATCGGCGGCTCCGCGCTGTCCGATGTGGACACCGCGGAGCTGGCGGGACTGGACGAAGCGGCCACCGAACGCGGCCCGGCGAGCGTGGTTAACTACCCGCTGCGCGGCGAAGGTGAGCGGTTCCCGTTCCTGGCGCGTCAGGCCACCCAGTTCGTGCTCGGCACGCCGGAGGACCGGGTGGACGAATACCGCTCCCGCCTCGAGGGTGTCGCCTTCTGCGAACGGCTCGCGCTGGAGCGGGTGGCCGAACTCGGTGCGCCGGCAGCAGGTCCGGTGCGTACTGCTGGTGGCGGCGCGCGCAGCCTCGCCTGGTGCCAGATCAGGGCGTCGATCCTGGACCGCCCGGTCCTGCGCGTCCAAGGTGCTGGCACCGCGCTCGGGGCAGCTCTGCTAGCGGCCAGCGGTTCGATCCACCCGGACCTGAGCACAGCGGCAGCCGCGATGGTCCCGGAGGGCGAACTGGTCGAGCCGGTGCGCTCGGAGGTCTCCCCGCTGGACGCCAGCTACCAGCGATTCCTCGCCGAACTCCGAACCCGCGGCTGGCTCGCGGCGTGATCAGGAGCAGGAGAGGGCTTCCGCGACGGTGAGGCTGTCCTCGTAGACGGCATAACGCGTGATCAGGCCGTCCTCGACGACCAGGTGCAGTGCGCAGAGCGCGGTGTACGCCTTGCCGGTGGCCTTCGCCGTCTGGCGGATGTCGCCGAGCACTACCGCCTCGTTGCCTTCCACGAGGATCCGTGCCGCGGATCCGGCCGCCTCTCCAGGCACGTGGAACTCGGCAATCGTGCGGAAGTGGTCGGCGACGTCGGCCCGGGTCGAGCGGGGGCGGATCCAGGGCACCGCCGGATGGCCTTCGGCCGGCCAGTCCAGCACCCAGTCGACCTGCTCGGCGAACACCTCGGCGATCCGGTCCGGATCGCCTTCCGCGAGCCGGCGCAGGAAGTCCTCCACAGTGGACCGGGTGTCTCCGGTCGGCACGGTGAACTGGTGGTCGGAACGGATCAGCCCGTCCGGGCCGAGGACGACGAAGGCACGACCGGTCCAGGCGATGTCGCCGCCCCCGGCCGGCACCATGTGCGTGGTGAAGGTGATCGTGTCGTGATGACCGGTCGCGTCGCCTGCGGACCGGAAGACGAAACCGGCACCCCGCACGAACTCGTCGTGGGCGGCGGTGATCCGGGCTTCGATCTCGTCGCGACCCCGGTGCTGCGCCGACTCGATCACCTCGACGCCGTCCTCGGCCCAGAGGGCGGAGACGGCGGTGCGCCGAGCCAACGGGTCGGACTCGTTCCACACGGCGACGTAGCGGTCGACGAACCGCGGAAGGCCCCGGTACCGACGGCTGGACCCGGGTGACGATCCCCATCGAGTCCATCGACCAGGCCCTCCCCGAACTGCTGAAACTCGGTGCCGACGCCGAGATCCTCGCCCCTGCTGAACTCCGCGAACGGATCACCGCCACGCTCGATGCGCTGAACCGCATCTACGGCACGGCACCAGGCTGAACGCGGGTGGTCAGCCTTCGGCGACCTCCAGCGCGACTCCCGCCGCCCGCAGCTCGTCGAGCAGCGGGGCCGGTGTTCCGGCGTCCACGATGACCAGGTCGAACTCGGTCAGCGGCGCCAGCTCGTGCACCGCGCGCCGGTCGAACTTGGAGTGGTCCAGCAGCAGCACGCGCTTGCCCGTGGTCTCCATCAGGGCGCGCTTGACCTGGATCGTCTCCTGTGAGCGGTGCAGGCAGTGCCCGTCGACGACGGCGGTGGTGGACATGAACAGCACGTCCGAGCGCATGGTGCGGGCCAACTTGGCGGTGTGCAGCCCGAGGAAGGCGTCGTAGGACGGCTGGTAGTCGCCGCCGAGCCCGATCAGGTGCAGGCCGGGCTCGCCGCTGAGCAGGTTGATCACCGACAGGAAGTTCGTCACGACGGTCAGCGGGGCCAGCGCAGGCAACCGCTCCGCGACCGCCAGCGCGCTGGTGCTGTCGTCCAAGGCCACGACCTGACCGGGGGTGACGAGTCGCACGGCGTGCTCGGCGATGCGCGCCTTGTCCTCGGCGGCGTCGGCGATCCGCGCCCGCACCGAGGTCTCCAGCAGCGCCGTCGGCGTCGAAGTCGCACCGCCCCGGACCTTGCGCAGCCAACCCTGCTGCTCCAGCACGTCCAGATCGCGGTGGATCGTCATGCCGCTGACGCCGTGCTTGGCGGCGAGTTCCTCGATCCGCACGAACCCGCTGGCCAGCACCTCCTGGCGGATCTCCTCGCGCCGCCCCTGCTGGCTGACCGGTGTGCCGCCCGCCTCGGCCACGCCGAACCCCTCACCTCAGAGCCCGTCGCCGCCCGGTGCCGCGGGCAGATCTCACCCGGCACGTGCGCAGCGACGAGCGACCACGTGTGCAACCGGAGTGATTATCACACGTGCGGCGTGATGTTCGGGTCAGATATCACGTGGAGAGCCGGGCCCGACGTTGTGGCACGGCCGTTTTCGCAGCTTCTCGACGTAGTCCTCGGGCGCACCGGCGGCTTCGGCAGCATCGGCCATCACACCGAGGTAGCGCGCGGACGGCAGCCCGCCTTCGTAGGCGTCGAGCACGTACAGCCAGGCCAGCACCGGACCGTCCAGCGTCTGCACCCGCAGCCGGAGCTTCTTGTGCATGCCCAGCTCGGCGCCTTCCCAGTTGTCGAGCTGCCGCTCGTCCTCCGGGCTGACGTCGTAGAGCACCGTGAAGACCTGCTCCCCGGGGTGTTCGACGATGGTGGCGAGGGCGCCTTCCCAGCCGTAGTCCTCCCCGCCGAAGGTCAACCGCCAGTCCATCAGCCAGCCCGTCCCCGCCAGCGGCGAGTGAGGGGCGCGCTTCGTCATCTGGGCCGGATCCATGTTGGACCCGTACGCGGCGTACAGAGGCACGCCCAACAGGGTAGCGATCGACAGCTCAAGCGGCGGAGCGGACGCGTCACAAAAGTGGGTGCAGACCGAACCGGTCGTCGTCACGGCTCGCACCGCCGACGCGCCGGAGCGGTGACGCTCGGTCATGGTGGCGCTGTGGGGCGCGCCACGACGGCCAATTCGGGCGACACCACCCGAATTGACCGGGCTACTCGCAGCGTACGGTGAGCGTGGCGCCCACAGGCAGGCATCGGGGAGGAACGCGAAGTGACCCGCATCGTGATCATGGGAGGCGGCCCGGCGGGCTACGAGGCGGCATTGGTCGCCGCGTCGAACGGGGCGGAGGTCACGCTGGTCGAGCCCGAAGGCCTGGGCGGGGCTTGCGTGCTCTACGACTGCGTGCCGTCGAAGACCTTCATCGCCTCCGCGGGCGCGCGTTCGGCGTACCGCGATGCCCGCGAGCTCGGCATCCGCGCGAAGACCGAGGACTCCGACGTCGACGTGGCAGTCGTGCACGGCCGGGTGAAGGGCCTCGCGCTCGCGCAGTCCGCCGACATCCGCTCCCGGGTCCGCCGCGAAGGTGTGAAGATCCTGCCCGGTCGAGCCCGCTTCACCAACCCGGCCAAGGGCATGGCCGTGCACCAGGTCGGCGTCGACCTCGCCGACGGCGGCTACGAGGAGCTGACCGCCGACGTCGTGCTGATCGCCACCGGCGCCACGCCGCGCGTCCTCAAGGGAGCGGAGCCGGACGGGGAGCGGATCCTCACCTGGCGGCAGCTGTTCGACCTGCCCGAACTTCCCGAGCACCTGGCGGTGATCGGTTCCGGCGTCACCGGTGTGGAGTTCGCCTCCGCCTACACCGAGATGGGCGTCAAGGTCACCATGATCTCCAGCCGCGACCGCGTGCTGCCGCACGAGGACGCCGACGCCGCGGCGGTGCTCGAAGAGGTGTTCGCCGAGCGCGGCACCGAGGTCGTCAAGCACGCCCGCGCCGAGAAGGTGGAGCGCACCGACTCCGGCGTGCTGATCCACCTGGCCGACGGGCGCCAGGTCGAGGCCAGCCACGCGCTGATGACCGTCGGGTCGGTCCCCAACACCACCGACATCGGGCTGGACCGGATCGGCGTCGAGCCCGACCGCGGCGGCTACATCCCGGTCGACCGGGTGTCGCGGACGTCCGTGCCGGGCGTTTACGCGGCGGGCGACTGCACGGGCCTGCTGCTGCTGGCCTCGGTGGCGGGCATGCAGGGCCGGATCGCGATGTGGCACGCGCTGGGCGAAGGCGTCACCCCGATCAAGCTCAAGACGGTCGCCGCGAACGTCTTCACCCACCCGGAGATCGCCACCGTCGGCATCAGCCAGCAGGCGATCGACAGCGGCGAGGTGCCGGCGCGGACCGTGATGATGCCGCTGGCCACCAACCCGCGCGCGAAGATGGAGGGCCTGCGCCGCGGTTTCCTCAAGGTCTTCTGCCGGCCGCAGACCGGTGTGGTGGTGGGCGGCGTCGTGGTGGCGCCGAACGCCAGCGAGCTGATCCTGCCGATCGCGCTCGCCGTGCAGAACCAGGTGACCGTGGACAACCTGGCCAACACGTTCTCGGTGTACCCGTCGCTGTCCGGCTCGCTCACCGAGGCCGGCCGGCTGCTGATGCGCCACGACGACCTGGACTGACCTCGCAGGCCTCCCAGCCTGCGGCTCGCCGGGTTCCCGGCCGGGAGGAGTGGTCATGATCGAACCTCCGGTGCTGATCTACGACGGCGACTGCGGCTTCTGCACGCGCAGCGTGCGGCTGGCCGAGCGGCTGCCGGTGCGGATGCGCGTGCTGACGTGGCAGGAGGCCGACCTCGCCGCCTACCGGACCACCCCGGACCGGGCGCGCCACGAGGTGCTGTGGGTGGCGCCGTCCGGCCGGGTCTTCGGCGGTGCGGACGCCGTCGCCGAGCTGCTCAAGAGCTGCCGCGCGCCCTGGCCGGTGGCCGGTTTCGCGCTGTCCGCGCCGGTGTTGCGGACGCTGGCCGGGTGGGCTTACCGGGCGATCGCCGCGAACCGCTACCGGCTGCCCGGCGGTACCCCGGCGTGCCGACTGCCGGATGAACAACGTCCGGGCCGTTCGGACCGTTCCTGATCCTTTAGATCTCGGCCGAAAGTACGAGAAGGCCCCTCGCCTTCCTGGCCGATCGGTCGACTTCGCCTGACACATCGGCTGATCCGCTGGCCCCTCGTCGCGCCATAACTTGGATGGCGTCGGGGGTTCAACAGGCCGGTTCCTCCCCGTTCTCAGGGGATCGACGGGGAGAACCGGCCCTCAGCGAGATTGGTGCGTCTTGGCACCAACGCGGTTCGAGATGCGAGGTGGCCGAGATGAGCAGCCAGGCGTTCGCGCCGGAGTTCCAGGGGAAGTTCCGGAGCATGTCGGTGAACACGAACTACGTGCAGGCGTTGGCCGAGGCGCGTGAGGAAGTCGCTCGCGCGATGGAGGAAGGCGACGATCTGGCGCTCGCCCAGGCGAAGTTGCTGGAATCCGAGGCGTGCCGACGAGTGGGCGAGATCGCCGAGGCGAACGTGGCCTGGCGCGCCAGCTACCGGGCGGCCAGGAAGGCGGACGCGCCGGGTTCGATGGCGTGGGCGCTGTGGAACGGCGGCACGCTGGCCCGCCAATGTGGACAGATGACGGCTTCGCTGCGCTGGCTCGAGCTCGCTCGTGACATGGCCACTAAGGCGGGCGATGTGGTGGCGCTCGGGTACTCGGTCGCCGGAATCGCCGAAACGCTGCGGATCCGCGGTGACTACGAGAAGGCCCGCGAGCTCCACGTGGAGCTGCTCGCCGAAGCCCGCAAGCGCGGCGAGTGCCGGCACACGGTGTGGGCGCTCGAGGGGCTCGCCCAGCTCGACCGCAACGCGGGCGATCTGGACGCGGCGTGGGAGCGCTTCGCCGAAGCCGCGCAGATCGCCGAGGAGGGCGGCGACGAGCGCGGTCTCGCCTGGGCGTTGCGGGGGATGGCCGACGTGCTGTCGTTGCGCGGGGAGCACGACGAAGCGTTGCACCTGCTGTCGCGGGGCGAGCAGATCTGCCGCCGGATGGATCTGTCCAGCGCCCTGGCCTACAACCGGAAGATGCGCGGCAACATCCTGTTCCGGGCTTGCTGGTACGGCGAAGCGGTCCGCACCTACCAGGAAGCGCAGAAGATGTTCCGCGCCATCAACGAACCGCGCGGTGCGGCGCTGGCCGAACTGGGCTTGATCAAGAGCCGCGACAAGCTCGGCCGACCACGACCAGCCACCGAGCGCGCCCTGCTGGCCCTCCTGGACACGCTGGACTCCCAGGAACTCCGCCACACCAGGAAGATGGTCCAGGACGCGCTCGACGACCTCCTCGAACTGGTGGCCTGACCCGAGGTTCGCCCGGCCGCCAGGTCGGGGTCAGCTACGTTGATCGGGTGCGCGGTGCCAGCGCCGGAAACCAGTACCTGCGCGCGGCTTCGGCGTTGTTCGCCGAAAGCGTGCGAGCTGCCGGCGGTGGACCGGTGGTCGACGTCGGTTGCGGTCCGGGGAGGTCGCAGCTCACCTCAACGAGCTCGGTGTCGATGCCTTCGGCATCGATCTCTCGCCCGGGATGATCGAGGTGGCCCGCCGCAACCACCCGGGTCTGCGGTTCGAAGTGGGCTCGATGACTGCTCTGGACCTGCCCGCCGCCTCGGTGGGTGGTGCGCTCGCTTGGCAATCGTTGATCCACGTTCCCGACGACGAGATTCCTGCAGTACTCGGGCACTTCCACCGAGCATTGCGTCCAGGTGCGCCGCTGCAACTGCTGTTTCACGTCGGGGACGAGTCGTGGTTGAAGACGCAGGGCTACGGCGGGCACCCGATGAAGGTCCACGTCCACTGTCGTCAGCCGGGACCGACGCGAGTGGTCAGTTGGTGAGTTCCGCTGCTGTTGTGCGGAGTTCTGCTCCGGCGTTGCGGGTGATCGGGTCGCCGTGGCCGAAGCAGGCGACTTCGGTGTCCAGTTCGGCGAGGCGGCGGAACGATGCGATCGTCTTCGCCCGGTCCAGGTTGAACGTGCCGAGCATGACCTCGCCGACGTTGGCGATCGTGTCCCCGGTGAACAGGGTTTTGCTCTTTGACAAGTGCAGAGCGATGCTTCCGTCGGTGTGGCCGGGGATCGACAGCACGCGGGCTCCGCCGCCGAAGTCGAGCACGTCGCCTTCGGCGATCTCCTGGTCCACCGGGCAGGGCGGGTGCGGGGGAACGTTCGGGGCGATGCTGTCGAACAGCGGTCGTTCCCAGTCGAGCAGCACCGGGTCGGGGCGCGGCCGTTCACCCTGGATGACGGCCACGTCCCCGGCGTGCGCCAGCACCGGTGCGCCGGTGGCCGCGCGGAGCTCCGCAGCGGATCCCACGTGGTCCTCGTGGCCGTGGGTGATGACGATCCGCTCCAGCTCGACGTCGAGCTCGGCCAGCAGTGCGGTGATGGCCGGGCCGGATCCGGCGATCCCGGTGTCGACGAGGGTCGCGGAGCGTCCTTCGAGCCAGAGGTACGCCTGGCCGAACTCGGGGCGCAGGAAGTACAGGCCGGGCGCGATGAGGTCGACGTCCATAGCTGCACGGTAGGCGCGAATCAGCTTGCCGCGGGCGGTTTCGTCGCGGGCGAACGGCTCGGCCGCCGGTCGCCCGCCGGAAAATGGTGCGACACGGCGAGCGGGCTGGGCTAGCCTGACCCGCATGGTGCAGTTGCAGCTCTACATCTGATCGAGCTCCCGATGAGGGCATGGTGCGGCGACTTCGTGTCGCCTGCTTCGTCGTGCCCTTCCACGCGCCCGCATCGATTCGGCGGGGCGGTGCGTTCCGCCCGCTGATCCCGGCAGTCCCTTGCCCGCACATCGCGAGTCGTCTTCGGGCGTTCGCGGTCGCAGTGAGGTGGGGCTCGGTTTCCGGGCGCGCTCAGCGACCTGTTTTCCCGTTCCTCGTTGCATCGAGGCTGTTTTCGATCAGGAGTCCCAGCAGATGACGAACTCTGCCCAGAACGCGTACCGCACCCGGCCCGCGCACATCGCGTTCTTCACCATTCCCGCTCACGGTCACATCAACCCGACCCTCGGGCTGATCACCGAGCTGGTGAACCGCGGTCACCGCGTCAGCTACGCGGTGACCGAGCCGTTCGCCGACCAGGTGGCCGAGGCCGGGGCGACACCGGTCCGCTACGACTCGATGCTGCCGGGGTCGCCGAACGCGTCCCGGCAGGAGTGGCCGTCGGAGGGGACCGAAGCGCGCTGGATGTTCCTCGAGGAGACCAGGTCCGTCGTGCCGCAGCTCGAAGAGGCGTTCGCGGGGGATCGGCCGGATCTCGTGGTCTACGACCTCGGAGATTTCCTCGTCCTCGCCGAGAAGTGGGGCGTGCCCGCGCTCCAGCTGTGCCCGACCCACGTCTACACCGAAGGGCTGGAGTCGGTCCTGGACCTGACGCCGACCCCGGAGACGACAGCGGTGGAGGAGGCCTACGACGAGTACTTCGCGGAGCAGGGCGTGGCCTTGACCAACCACGACCTCCTGCATCCGCGTCGTTGCATCGTGACGATCCCGCGGAGCTTCCAGTACTTCGGGGACCAGGCGGCGGACTCGTACGCGTTCGTCGGCCCGATGCTGACCGAACGGGCGTCCCAGGGGAGTTGGCAGGCGCCGGACGACCGGCCGGTCCTGGTGATCTCGCTGGGTTCGGCCTACAACGACCGCTTGGACTTCTACCGGCGATGCCTGGTCGCCTTCGCCGATCTCGACTGGCACGTGGTGCTGGCGGTCGGGACGGCGATCGATCCGGCCGAGCTCGGCGCGGTCCCGGCGAACTTCGAAGTGCACCGGTGGATTCCGCAGCTCCGGATGCTGTCCCAGGCCAGCGCGTTCATCACGCACGCAGGCATGGGCGGCACGATGGAGGGCCTGAGCCACGGCGTGCCGCTGATCGCGGTTCCGCAGGCCGCCGACCAGTTCATGAACGCGGCCCGGATCGAGGAACTCGGCCTGGGCGTTCAGCTGGACGGTGCCACCGCCACACCTGAGCAGCTGCGCGTTGCGTTGGAGAAGGTCACCTCGGACGAGGGGATCCGGAACCGGCTGGCGGACATGCGGCGCGAGATCGAAGAAGCCGGTGGTCTGGCGCGGGCCGTCGAGATCGTCGAGGGAATGCTGTAGTCCCTCCGCGCACCACCTGCCGGATCACTCCGGCGGGTGGTGCGCTCGAACCCGCGCGAACCGCCCGAGCTGGGCATATCCACGGTGCTTGTGGTGGTACCCGGATGTTCTGTTTCCCGCGGCCCGCTCCCGCTTCCTACGGTCGGGATGCGACCTCGACGAGGTCGACGACCAGCAGCGATGCCGGAAGGAACGGGAGAACCATGGCGGAGCGGAGCCTGCGGGGCAAGGTCGCGGTCATCGGCGGCGGGGGCAAGAACCTCGGCGGCCTGCTGTCGACGACGTTCGCGGACGAGGGTGCGAAGGTCGTCGTGCACTACAACAGCGACTCCTCCGCGGCCGAGGCGGAGAAGACCGTCAACGCGGTGCGGGAAGCCGGATCCGAGGCGATCTCGGTGCAGGGCGACCTGACGCAGGTCAGCGAGGTGCGGCGGCTGTTCGACACGGCGGTGGACACCTTCGGCGGGGTCGACGTCGCGGTGAACACGACCGGGATGGTGCTGCGCAAGCCGATCCTGGAGACCACCGAGGACGACTTCGACCGCATGTTCGCGATCAACGCGAAGGCGGCGTACTTCTTCATCCAGGAGGCCGGGCGCCGGCTCAACGACGACGGCAAGATCATCAGCCTGGGCACCTCGCTGCTCGCGGCGTTCACCGACGGCTACTCCACCTACGCCGGGGGCAAGTCTCCGCTGGAGCACTTCACTCGCGCCGCGGCCAAGGAGTTCGCCGACCGCCGCATCTCGGTGAACGTGGTGGCGCCCGGTCCGATGGACACGCCGTTCTTCTACCCGCAGGAGACCCCGGAGCGGGTCGAGTTCCACAAGTCCCAGGGCATGGGCAACCAGCTCACCCACATCGAGGACATCGTGCCGGTGATCCGGTTCCTGGCCACCGACGGATGGTGGTTCACCGGGCAGACGATGTTCCCGAACGGCGGCTACACCACCAGGTGACCGCCTCCGGTGCGGCAGGTGGTCAGGAGGGGCGGCCGCCTGCCGCGCCGAAGCAGCGGAGCATGATCGGGGCAGCTCTGGTTGCCGGTGTGGAGGAGATAGCGGTGGTCAACCTGGCGAGGATCGGCTGGCAGGCGATGCGGGGGCGCGACCCGGAGGAGGAGCACCGCGTCTCGACCCCGCTCGAGCTGTTCTTCGACCTGTGCTTCGTGGTGGCGGTGGGGCAGGCCGCAGCGCAGCTGCACCACACCCTGGACGAGGGACATCTCGGCGGTGGGCTCGCCGGGTACGCGGCGGTGTTCTTCGCGATCTGGTGGGCGTGGGTGAACTTCACCTGGTTCGCCTCGGCCTACGACACCGACGACGTGCTCTACCGGGTGCTCACGCTGCTGCAGATGTCCGGGGTGCTCGTGCTGGCGGCCGGGGTGCCCGCCGCGTTCCAGGACTACGACTTCACCGTCGTGACCATCGGCTACGTGCTGATGCGGATCTCGATGATCTGCCACTGGGTGCGGGCCGCCGTCGAGGACCCGGCCGGCCGGGCCACCGCGCGGCGCTTCGCGATTGGGATCGCGGTGGTCCAGCTGGGGTGGATCGCGCGGCTGTGGGCGCCGGGGACGTGGGTGTACGTCACCTTCGTGGTGATGGTGCTCGCCGAGCTGGCCGTTCCGGTGTGGGCGGAATCGAACCGGCCCACTCGCTGGCACCCGGAGCACATCGCCGAGCGGTACGGCCTGTTCACCATCATCGTGCTCGGCGAGGTCATCCTCGGTGCGCTCACCGCGGTGCAGTCCGCGTTCGCCGAGTTCGGGCTCTCGCCGGCGTTGATCATGATCGCCGCTGGTGGTCTCGTGCTGGTCTTCGTCGTGTGGTGGACCTACTTCGCCGCGGGCGAACCGCGGCTCCACAGTCTGCGCGTCGCGCTGACCTGGGGTTACGGTCATTTCGTGGTGTTCGCCGCGATCGCCGCGCTGGGCTCGGGCCTCGAAGTCGCGGTGGACACGGCAGGGCACCACTCGCACATCAGCGACCAGTCGGCGGCGTTCGCGATCGCGGTGCCGGCCGCGCTGGTGCTGGTCGCGCTGGGCCTGCTGCACCGTCTCGCGGGGACCGGCGCGATGCGGAACTTCGGGTTCGTCGTGGCGGGTGCGGTCGTGGTGCTGGCACTGCCGTTCAGCGCTCCGCTGATCGGTCTGGGTGGTGCTGTGGTGGGCATGGCTGCGGCGTTGGTCGTGACGTTGGTCGTCAACTGCCGCGGCGCCGGATCGGGCGTGGAAAGCAGGGCGTGACGTGGGCTTGGACCTGCACAAGCTGGGACATCTCGTCGCGGTGGCGGAGGAGGGCAGCTTCACCCGCGCCGCGGCGCGCTTGCACCTGTCCCAGCAGGCGCTGTCCACCTCGATCCGCGCGCTCGAACGCGAAGTCGGCGTCGACCTGCTCGAGCGCACCACCACCGGGGTGGCCGTGCTGCCGGCCGGGGAGGCGCTGATCTCCGACGCCCGAGTTTTGGACGGCGTGGCCCGCTCCGCGTTGAAGCGCGCGCGGCGGATCGGTCGCGGTGAATCTGAGGTGCTGCGCATCGGGCACACCCCGGCCGTCACCGGCGACGAAGTCACGGCGTTGCTGCGCGAGGCGCACGCGGAGCACCCGGACCTCGCCACCGACGTCAACCAGCGCTACCCCGCCGAGCTCGAGAAGCAGCTGCTCGCCGGGGAACTCGACCTCGGGCTGTGCCGGGCCATGGCACCCGCTCACGGCCTCAACCGCGCCACCCTGGTCCACCAGCGGTTGCAGGTCGCCGTTGCCGCGGAGCACCGCCTCGCCGACCGGGACGTGGTCGAGCTGTCCGAACTGGCCGACGAGCAGATCGTCGTGTGGGGCCACCCGGGCCGCTCCGGGTACACCGATCTGCTCATCGAGAGCTGCCGGAAAGCGGGCTTCGAACCGCGCACCCACCGCAACGCCATCCAGGGCACCCCGCCGGTCACCGCGGTCCTCGGAACCGAGCACGTCGCGTTCGTGACCGCTGCCCCGGGCCCGGCGGCGAACGGGAAGGTCCGGGTCATCGAGCTCACCCCGCCGATCGAGGTACCGCTGCAGGCGCTCTGGTCGGCCCACATCACGTCCGACGCCCGGCACACCTTCCTGGAGACCTTCACCTGAGCGGTCCCGGTGATCTTGGCATCACCTGCGCGGACCGCTATACCTGGTGGTTGGCGCGGAAGCGAGGTGGCCCGATGACTGCGCTGATCACCGGTCTGCGGACCTGCGACGTCCGGTTCCCGACTTCGCGGGAGCTGGACGGTTCGGACGCGATGAACCCGGACCCCGACTACTCGGCGGCCTACGCGGTGATCGAGACCGACGCCGACGACGGGCTCGAAGGCCACGGGTTCGCGTTCACCATCGGCCGGGGCAACGACGTGCAGGTGGCGGCGATCCGGGCGCTGGAGCCGTTCGTGGTCGGTCGTCAGCTGGGCGAGGTGCTGGACGATCTCGGCTCGGTGTGGCGGGAACTCGTGCACGACTCCCAACTCCGCTGGCTCGGCCCGGAGAAGGGCGTGGCGCACATGGCGATCGGCGCCGTGATCAACGCGCTTTGGGACCTGAAGGCCAAGCGGGCCGGGAAACCGCTGTGGCAGCTGCTCGCCGAGCTGTCCCCGGAGCAGATCGTCGACCTGGTCGACTTCCGCTACCTGACCGATGCGCTGACCCGCGAGGAAGCGCTGGACATCCTCCGCGGTGCGGAGCCCGGCCGCGCGGAGCGAACCGCGGAACTCCTCCGCGACGGCTATCCGGCGTACACCACGAGCCCGGGCTGGTTGGGCTACTCGGACGAGAAGCTCCGGAGGCTCTGCCGCGAAGCGGTGGACCGGGGTTTCCCGCTGCTGAAGCTGAAGGTGGGCGCGGACCTCGACGACGACGTGCGGCGGATGCGGATCGCGCGCGAAGAGGTCGGCCCGGACGTCCGCATCGCCGTCGACGCCAACCAGCGCTGGGACGTGTCCACTGCGATCAGCTGGATCTGCGAGCTCGCGCCCTTCGGCTTGTGGTGGGTGGAGGAGCCGACCAGCCCGGATGACGTGCTGGGACACGCCACGATCGCTTCGGCTGTCGCACCGGTCCGGGTGGCCACCGGGGAGCACGTCGCCAACCGCGTGGTGTTCAAGCAGTTCCTGCAGGCCAAGGCGTTGTCCTTCCTGCAGCTCGATGCGGCGCGGGTGGCCGGGGTCAACGAGAACCTGGCGATCCTGCTGCTGGCGGCGAAGTTCGGGGTCCCGGTGTGCCCGCACGCGGGTGGGGTCGGGCTGTGCGAACTGGTGCAGCACCTGGCGATGTTCGACTTCGTCGCGGTGTCCGGTTCCACCGATGGCCGCGTCGTCGAGTACGTCGACCACCTGCACGAGCACTTCGTGGACCCGGTGGTGATCCGGGACGGGCACTACCAGGCGCCGCGGCGTCCGGGCTTCTCCGCGCAGCTGCGCCCGGAGGCGCTGCGCGAGCACAGCTACCCCGACGGGCCGGTGTGGGCCGGCGGGTGAGGGAAGGGGAGCGGATGCAGCGAATCGCCTTGCGCACCAAGCTGGCACCGGGCCGGGAAGCCGAGTACGAGCAGGTGCACGCGGTCATCCCGGCCGAGCTGGACGCGGCGCTGCGCGAAGCCGGCGTGCACAGCTGGCGGATCTGGCGCGACGGCCAGGACCTGTTCCACGTCGTGGAGGTCGAGGACTACCAGGCGATGCGGCGGGCGCTGCGCGACCACCCGGCCAACGTGGCCTGGCAGGCGCGGATGTCGGAGCTGCTGGCGGTCGAGGACGACTACTCCGGTGCGGACACCGGTCTCCGGCAGGTGTGGGAGCTGCTGTGAAGCTCGGCGGCTCGGACGTCGAGGTGTCCCCGCTCGGATTCGGCGGCGCGGTCATCGGGAACCTCTACCGCGCGGTCGACGAGGAAACGGCGCTCGGCGCGGTGGACGCGGCGTGGGACGCGGGGATCCGCTACTTCGACACCGCACCGCACTACGGGCTCGGCCTGGCCGAACGCCGTCTCGGCACCGCGTTGGCCGGGCAGCCGCGGTCGGAGCTGGTCGTGTCCACCAAGGTCGGCAGGCTGCTGGTGCCGAGCCCGCGAACCGCGAATACCCGCGATCCGGCGGGTTTCGACGTGCCCGCGGACCGAGAGCGGGTGTGGGACTTCAGCGCCGACGGGGTGCGGCGATCGCTGGAGACCAGCCTGCGGCGGCTCGGCCTGGACCGCGTGGACCTGGTGCTGATCCACGACCCCGACGACCACTGGGCGCAGGCGGTCGACGAGGCGTACCCGGCGTTGCACGAGCTGCGAACCCAAGGCGTGGTCGGTGCGATCGGCGTCGGGATGAACCAGTGGCGGATGCTGGAGCGGTTCGCGACCGAGACCGACTTGGACGCGGTGATGCTCGCCGGGCGCTACACGCTGCTCGAGCAGTCCGCCGCCGGCACCATGCTGCCGACGTGCCTGCGCCGCAACGTTTCCGTGCTGGCAGCCGGGGTGTTCAACGGCGGTGTCCTGGCCACCGACGAGCTCGGCCCGGAGGCGATGTTCGACTACGCGCCCGCCTCCCCGGAGCTGCGCGCGAAAGTCGCACGGATCGCGGACGTGGTCCACCGGCACGGCGCCAGCCTGCCGCAGGTGGCGATGGCCTTCACCCGCGCGCACCCGGCCGTGGCCAGCGTCGTCGTCGGAGCCAGGTCGGCCGGCGAAGTCCACCGCAACGCAGCGCTTTTCGACCGGCCGGTGCCGTCCGCGGTGTGGGCGGAACTGGTCGAGGCCGGGCTGCTGCCGGACGGCATGTCGCTGCCGGGCGCTTGACCTCCAGCGCGCTCGAGGTCCTAGCGTGGTCGCCCTGATCCGATCGGTTGAGGAGAACTTGATGACGGTGTTGGTGACGGGTGCGACCGGGAACGTCGGGCGCCGCGTGGTCGATCGGCTCCTGGCCTCCGGCGCGGAAGTGCGCGCGCTGACCAGGAATCCGGAAACCGCCGGGCTGCCGGCCGGGGTGGAGGTGTTCGGCGGCGGGCTCGGCGATGCGGAGCCGCTGCGCGAGGCGCTCGACGGGGTCGACCGGGTCTTCCTGTTCCCGGTTCCGGAAAGCACCGCCACGTTCGTCGAGCAGGCCAAGGCCGCTGGTGTCCGGCGGGTCGTGCTGCTGTCGTCGTTGGCGGTGGAGTTCGGCGAGGAGAACGCGATCGGTCAGCGCCACCGGCTGATCGAGCAGGCGATCGAGGACAACGGCTTCGAGTGGACGTTCGTGCGGCCGGGTGCGTTCGCGACCAACGCGCTGGCCTGGGCGGAGTCGATCCGTTCGGAGGGCGCGGTCCGGGAACCGTTCCCCGGGGCGCTGCAGGCGCCCATCCACGAGGACGACATCGCCGCGGTCGCGGTCACCGCACTGCTGGAGGACGGGCACGCCGGGAAGGCCTACCCGCTGACCGGACCGGAGCTGATCAGCCTCGCCGACCAGGTGCGCGCGATCGGGGACGCGATCGGCCGGGACGTCCGCTTCGAGGAGGAAACCCCGGAGCAGGCGAAGGCCCGCATGGTCGCCCAGGGGACGCCGGAAGCAATTGCGGACACCCTGGTCGGTTACCGGGCGACAGCGGGGCAGAACCCGGCCCCACCGGTGCCGACCGTGCAGCAGGTGACGGGGCGCCCGGCCCGGACCTTCCCCGAGTGGGCAGCCGACCACGTCGGCGATTTCAGCTGAGCACGGCGAGGTCGAGCGGGGATGCCGCCCGACCTCGACCGATCAGCCGTTCTTGGAGATGACGACCAAGCCGGCGGCGTCCTGGCCGGGGTCGGAGGCGAAGACGCCCGTGTCGCCGAGCACCGCGGCCGGGATCCGGGTCTCCGGGGGCAGCGCGGTGCTGCCCTGCGCGGTGACCGAGACCGGGGTCTTGGGGGAGTCGTCGTCATCGCCTTCGGCCCAGCCGTAGGCGGTGCCGTCGTCGCCGACCGAGATCAGGTCGGCGGAGGAGACCGGGGCGACCGAGTCACCGGAGCTGTCGGCCGGGTAGAAGGACACCGAGACGCCTTCTTCGGCCTCGTGCAGCTGGTCCGCGCGCTTCTCGCCGTAGGCCAGCACGGCGAAGTATGACCCGGGGCACGGTCATCGGCCTATCGCTGCCCCACGACTCCGGATCACCTGCCAGCTGGGACTTGGTCAGGTCGGGCGCCTTCCACGGCGTGCTGCTCCAGACCTCGTCGCCGGAAGCGGCTTCGCGGACCCGGAGGACGTAGCCTTCCTGGGTCTGGTCGAGGTGGGCGATCTGCCCGGACGTCGAGGTGGCCACCGCCAGCGGTTCGAGCCCGGGCGCCACATTGAAGTCCACTATGGACGAAAATCGGGCGAACCGGATTTTCGCGCGCGCAGTGGGAAAACGCCAGCAAGAGAAACCCCAGAGCTCGACGGCGATTCCGGTTGCGGGTGTCGAGCTGGAGGTAGGACGAAACGAGATCGAGAACGGTTCCGCCGAGATTTCCGGATCCGGGAAGCAACCCCGGGGTCGGCCGGACGTCTTACCGGCAGGGACGAGATCGAAGGGCAGCGATCTCGCGGCGGCGACCGACCTCCTGGTGGCGAGCACCCCTCGGCTCGCCGTCCGGCGCTGCCGAGGGCGAGCAGCGCTGGGGCAGGGCGCTCCGCCCCTCCCGAAGCGTGGTTCCCTCCGATCCACCCCGGAGGGAACCACGTCGGGAACTTCGCGCAGCAGACCGAAGAAGACGCGGCCCGCACCTCGAGCAGAGGTACGGGCCGCGCCGTCGTTTGATTCGCCGTCAGGCGAGAAGGTTTCTCACTCGACCCAGTTCAGGGTCTTGGAGACCGCCTTCTGCCAGTTCTTGTACTCCTTCTCGCGGAGCTCGGCCGGCATCTGCGGGTCCCACTGCTTGTCCTTGGCCCAGTTCGAGCGGATGTCCTCCTCGCTGGTCCAGAAGCCCACCGCGAGGCCGGCCGCGTAGGCCGCGCCCAGCGCCGTGGTCTCCGCGACCACCGGTCGGATCACCGGCACGCCGAGGACGTCGGCCTGGAACTGCATCAGCAGCTCGTTCTTCACCATGCCGCCGTCGACCTTCAGCGACTTCAGCGGAACACCGGAGTCGGCGTTCATCGCCTCGATCACCTCGCGGGTCTGGAACGCGGTCGCCTCCAGCACCGCGCGGGCCAGGTGGCCGCGGTTGACGTAGCGGGTCAGGCCGACGATCGCGCCACGGGCGTCGGAACGCCAGTGCGGTGCGAAAAGACCGGAGAAAGCGGGCACGAAGTAGGCGCCGCCGTTGTCCTCGACGGTGCTGGCGACCTGCTCGATCTCCGGGGCGTCGGAGATGATGCCGAGGTTGTCCCGCAGCCACTGCACCAGCGAACCGGTGACCGCGATCGAACCCTCCAGGCAGTACACCGTGTCGTTGCTGCCGATCTTGTAGCCGACCGTGGTGAGCAGCCCGTTCTCGCTGATCACTCGCTCGGTTCCGGTGTTGAGCAGCACGAAGTTGCCGGTGCCGTAGGTGTTCTTGGCCTCGCCGGGCGACAGGCAGGCCTGGCCGAAGGTGGCCGCCTGCTGGTCGCCGAGGATGCCGGCGATCGGGATGCCCGCGAAAACGCCGCGCTCGCGGAACTTCCCGTACACCTCGGAGGAGGAGCGGATCTCCGGCAGCATCGCCATCGGCACGCCGAGCTCGGCGCAGATGTCGGCGTCCCAGTCCAGCCGCTCGAGGTCCATCAGCATCGTGCGGGAGGCGTTGGTCGGGTCGGTGACGTGCAGACCGCCGTCCGGGCCGCCGGTGCAGTTCCACAGGATCCAGGTGTCCATGTTGCCGAACAGCAGCTCGCCGCGCTCAGCGCGCTCGCGGGTGCCTTCGACGTTGTCCAGGATCCACTTCACCTTGGGACCGGAGAAGTAGGTCGCCAGCGGCAGACCGGTCTTGCGCTGGTACCGGTTCTGCCCGTCCTCGCCTGCGGCGAGGGCGTTGACGATCTCGTCGGTGCGGGTGTCCTGCCAGACGATCGCGTTGTACACCGGCTTGCCGGTGGCCTTCTCCCACACCACGGTGGTTTCGCGCTGGTTGGTGATGCCGACGGCGACGACGTCGGAGGACACCAGGTCGGCCTTGGCCAGCGCACCGGCGCAGACCTGCCGGGTGTTGGTCCAGATCTCGATCGGGTCGTGCTCGACCCAGCCGGCCTTCGGGAAGATCTGGCGGTGCTCGACCTGGTCGACGGCGACGACGCGGCCGGAGTGGTCGAAGATCATGCACCGGGTCGAGGTCGTGCCCTGGTCGATGGCGGCGACATAAGAAGCCATCTGTCCTTCTACCTTCCTATGTGGACGAATCTGGTCAGCTGGCGATGGGCAGTGCGAGGGCCAACGCACCCGCCAGCACACCGCCGATGATCGGGCCGGCGATCGGCACCCAGGAGTAGGCCCAGTCGGCCGAGCCCTTGCCGCGGATCGGCAGGATCGCGTAGGCGATGCGCGGACCGAGGTCGCGCGCCGGGTTGATGGCGTAGCCGGTCGGGCCGCCGAGCGAGTTGCCGATGCCGATCACGATGAAGGCGACCGCGGCGTAGCCGAGCGCCGAGTTGCCGAAGGTGGGCACGCCGTCCGCGCCGGAGGGTCCCGCCTGCGGGCTGAGGATGATCCAGAAGACCAGGACGAAGGTGCCGATGATCTCGGTGACGAGGTTCCACGGGTAGTTCCGCACGGTCGGCGCGGTGGAGAAGATGCCCAGCGTGTTGGCGGGGTCGTCGTGGGTGTCGAACTGCAGCTTGTAGACGGCCCAGCACAGGATGCCGCCCAGCGTGCCGCCGATGATCTGCGCGATGATGTAGACCGGCACCTCCGACCAGGGCGTCTGGCCGTTGATCGCCAACCCCAGGGTGACTGCCGGGTTGATGTGCGCGCCGGTGGGTTCAGCGATGCTCGCGCCGGCGAAGACCGCGAACCCCCAACCGAAGTTGATCAGCAACCAACCGCCGTTGTGCCCGGCTGATTTGCGCAGCACGTTGTTGGCCACGACGCCGCAGCCCATCAACGTCAGTACCGCTGTCCCCATCAACTCCCAGAGGAAGATCTCCCCGAGACTGGTCGTCATCCTTGACGTCCCCTCTTCATGCCGCCGTTGGCACAGGCGGGATTTCGTGACTGTCCGACATGGAGCGAGTCGGGACGGTACTGCCGCATGTGAACACGTGTCCATGCATGCTGCCAGTCGTGGGTACCGGGTTGCTCCGTCCCGCCCAACGCCTTGGATCGACCGCGCGGGTGCTGATCGGCCCCGGTTCTGGCAGCAGCGCGACCCGACGCCGCTCCGTACTCTGCGGTAACATTAGACTTGGGGAAAACAACGTTGCAAGGCACCTCTGATGGTGTTTTTATCGAGTTGCTTGGTGTGGGAGCGAGAGGGAGGACGACGATGTCCGCTCGGCGTCCGTCCGAGAAGCAGCAGGACCGCAGGCGCAAGATCACCGAGCTGGTGATGGCCGAGGGCACCCTGCGCATCGACGACCTGGTCGCGACCATCGGTGCCAGCGCGATGACCGTCTACCGCGACCTCGCCGACCTGGAGTCGCAGGGCCTGGTGCACCGCAACCGGGGCAACGTCTCCGCCGCGTCGTCACTGCTCTACGAAGCGGCGTCGGAATACCGGCTGCCGCAGAACCAGGCGGAGAAGGAAGAGCTCGCCCGCGCCGTCGTCGAGCTGGTCGAACCCGGCCAGGCGCTGGTGCTGGACGACTCGACGACCGGTGTCTACCTGGCCCGGCTGCTGCCCGAGCGGGCGCCGCTGACCGTGGTCACCAACCACCGGGGCGTGTTCGACGAGCTGCGCAACGCGCCGGGCATCAGCCTGATCTGCGTGGGCGGCGACTACCTGCCGTGGGCGGACGCCTTCGTCGGCGGCATGGCGCTGGACGCGCTGCGCAACCTGCGGGTGGACCTGGCGATCATGTCGGTCTCCGCGGTCACCGACGGGATCTGCTGCTACCCCCAGCAGGAGATGGTGCAGATCAAGAAGGCGATGCTCGCCTCCGCGCAGCGCCGGGTGCTCTACGTGGACCACACCAAGTTCGAGCGGCGGGCGTTGCACGCGGTCGCGCCGGTCGAGGACTTCGACATCGTCATCGTCGATTCCAAGACCAGCAGCGCCGACATCGAGGTGCTGCGGGACCGCGGTGCGCTGGTCGAGCAGGCAGGAAATGCGCGTGGTGTCGCACCGGGCACGGACCGTGCTGGTCGGGCATGATGACCATTCGTCAAGGTCCGGTTCCCGCGTCGGCGGTGGGCGTTGGAAAGTGCGTTGCAAGTGACTTGCGCGGTGGCGCGGGCAGTGCCCCGCGATCGCCTTCCCGGCCCGGGGTAGTCCTCGAGCGAAGGCCTGCGAGTGCACGCAGCGGAGCAAGCTGAGTCCCACCCCGCGCGCGGCTTCCGCCGCCGCTGAAAGACCTGGTGGGACGCGATTCGAGCGAGGAGGACGCGGTGTCCGAAGACAAGACCGAGAACCGGCTGAAGGGCACGTTGGGACCGGCCGAGCGGGCCGAGAACTGGCGGCGGTTGGGCGCCGACGAGTTCGACGTGGTGGTGATCGGTGGCGGGGTGACCGGTGCCGGCGCCGCGCTGGACGCCGCGACCCGCGGCCTCAAGGTCGCGCTGGTCGAGGCCCGCGACCTCGCCGCCGGCACGTCGAGCCGCTCCAGCAAGCTGTTCCACGGCGGCCTGCGCTACCTGGAGCAGCTGGAGTTCTCGCTGGTCCGCGAGGCCCTCCGGGAGCGCGAGCTGATGCTCACCCGGATCGCGCCGCACCTGGTGAAGCCGGTGCCGTTCCTGTACCCGCTGACCAAGCGGTTCGTGGAGCGCCCGTACACCGCGGCCGGTCTGTTCCTCTACGACACCATGGGCGGCGCCCGCTCGGTCCCGGGCCAGAAGCACCTCTCCCGCGCCGGTGCGCTCCGGATGGTGCCCGCGTTGAAGCGCAGCGCGCTGATCGGCGGCATCCGCTACTACGACGCGCAGGCCGACGACGCCCGCCACACCATGACGGTCGCCCGCACCGCGGCCCGCTACGGCGCGGTGGTCATGACCTCCACGCAGGTCAACGGGTTCATCCGGGAAGCCGACCGGATCGCCGGTGTGCGGGTCCGCGACGTCGAGACCGGTGCCGAGACCGAGGTCCGCGCGCAGGCCGTGATCAACGCGACCGGCGTCTGGACCGACGAGCTGCAGCACCTGTCGGGCGGCCGCGGCCGGTTCCGGGTGCGCGCCAGCAAGGGCGTGCACATCGTCGTCCCGCGCGACCGCATCGTCGCCGAGTCCGGGATCATCCTGCAGACCGAGAAGTCGGTGCTGTTCGTCATCCCGTGGGGCAACCACTGGATCGTCGGCACCACCGACACCGACTGGAACCTCGACCTGGCGCACCCGGCCGCGACGAAGGCCGACATCGACTACATCCTCGAGCACGTCAACACGGTGCTGGCGACTCCGCTGAAGCACGAGGACATCGAGGGCGTCTACGCGGGTCTGCGCCCGCTGCTGGCCGGGGAGAGCGAGGAGACCTCGAAGCTGTCCCGCGAGCACGCGGTGGCGCGGGTCGCCCCGGGGCTGGTCGCGATCGCCGGCGGCAAGTACACGACGTACCGGGTGATGGCCGCCGACGCGGTCGACGCCGTGTCCCCGGACATCGCCGGCCGGATGGCCCCCTCGTGCACCGACCAGGTCCCGCTGCTCGGCGCCGACGGCTACCACGCGCTGATCAACCAGGCCGACCAGCTCGCCGCTGAGCACGGCGTGCACCCGTACCGGATCCGGCACCTGCTGGACCGCTACGGCTCGGAGATCCACGACGTGCTGGCGCTGGCCGCCGACCGCCCGGAGCTGCTCAAGCCGATCCCGGCCGCGCCGAACTACCTGCAGGCCGAGGCGGTTTACGCGTGCACCGCGGAGGGTGCCCTGCACCTGGAGGACGTGCTCACCCGGCGCACCCGCATCTCGATCGAGTACCCGCACCGCGGTGTCGACTGCGCCGAGCCGGTGGCCCGCCTGATGGCCGACGTCCTCGGCTGGGACGAGGAGCAGGTGGCGCGCGAGGTCGAGGTCTACACCCAGCGCGTCGAGGCGGAGCGCGACTCGCAGACCCAGCCCGACGACCAGGCGGCGGACGCGAAGCGCTCGGCGGCCCCGGAGGCCCGCAAGCGCATCGAAGAACCGCTGGTCTGACCCTCCTCCACCGCTCCTGACCCCGGCGTCGATGTGCCGCTCCCCGGCGCATCGGCGCCGGATCTCGTTGCGGGCCAACGCAAATTCAATGGAAATCGGACCTCCGATTTCCATTGAATTTGCGCCCGTCACGGAGCACCCACCGGACACGGCCCGGGGCACCTGGCGGTTCGGGACCTGACCCCGGTGTCCTGCGGTGGGTCGTCGGGTCGTGGTTCCGGGGTTCGGTGCGGGTGGTACTGAACCACAGTTTCAATTGAAACTGCGGAACCCAGGCACGGCGGATCGCAGTTTCAATTGAAACTGCGGTTCGCGGCGGGCTCAGCGGTCGGTGGTCGCTTCGGTGAGGAGTTCTTCGAGGTGGGCCGTCAGGCGGCGGGCGTCGACCGGGGCGATCGTGCTCCAGACGTCGCCGGACGGGGATTCCCGGCGCAGCTGGGCGTAGCGGCCGTGGGTCGTGTCGAAGAAGCCGACGACCCGATCTGCACGGACCCGGCGGCCGAAGCGGTCTCGGGCCGCTGCGCCGAACTGACCGCGAGCGCCGACGCCGGAAACCATGCCCGTCAGGGCTTCCGCGTCGTCCGGGCGGAGGCCTCGACGTTGCAGAGCACTGGTCAGCTGCTCGACGTTGTTGCCGGCTTCTTCCGCCGCGGAATCCAAGTCGCTGCTGCGCAGCGAGACCGAGCGCCCGGGACCTGGTGGCAGCGCAGGCAGAACCGAGATCGCTTCGCGCGGCAAACCGCTCGCCGACGCCGAGCGGAAGGTCAGCTGATCCCCGTCCTTGACGACCAGGACCGCTTCGTCGCCCTTCGCCGCGGCGAGCACCCGCACGCTGCGGTCCAGCCAGAGCCGCCCGTCGACCTCGCGGTCCGGGTGGGCCAGCAGGCGCAGCATCCGCTCCAGGTCGGCGTCGACGTCGGTCGGCCGCCCGAGACCGCGCCCGTGCAGCGAGCGCCACGCCGAGTCGACGAGCTCGGCGCGTTCGGTGTGGGTGCGGCCGGGGGACGGGACTTTGAGCACCAGCGGCATGGTTTCGAGCTCGAGGTGCTCGACGAGCACGTCGAACTCCAGCGCCGACAGGACCAGCTGCCGGGCGGTCGCGGGGAACGTCATTGTCCGGGTTCGCCGCCGATCACCGGTCGCGACGGCGACTCCGCCAGGTCGAAGAACCCGCCGCGGTTGCCGACCTTCTCCGTGACCTTCTGGTCCACGGTTTCGTCGCGCTGCTCCCGCTTTCCGCGTCCACCACCGCCGGAACGCTCGTTGCCGGTCGGCCGCCCCGCACCGGCGGACCGGCCTTCACCGCCCCGCGTCGAGGTGGTGCCGGACCTGGTGGTGATCGGCTGGCCGGTGCGCTGCGTCGCGCTCGTCGATCCGCGCGGTGCGGGCACGTTCGCCGGACCCCAGCTGATGGTCACGTTCTGCTGACCGGCGGAGACGTGGGAACCCCCGCTCGGCGGGACGTCCACGACGACCTGCGGCGGCGGGGTGAACGAGGCCAGCGACGTCGTGTTGGTCTGCGTCGACGCCTCGTAGGTGCGCATCACGTCGAACGCGCGCTGCTCGGCCGCGTGCTGCTTGGCCTCCTGGACCTCGTAGTCGGTCTGCCCGCCGAAGAGGTGCGTCAGCAGGGTTTCCGCGCCGCTCGGTTCCTCCGCGCTGACCTGCACCGGCGGCGGCATGTCGCGGCGGGCTTTGGCGATGAACTCCGCCTGCTCCTCGGCCCGCTCGCGCATCACGCTCGTGGCCTCCTGGGCCAGCGCGGCCCAGTTGCCCAGCGGCCGCAGCCCGTCGTGGGCGCTGTCGGCGGCGGCTCCGCTCCACCCGGCCATCGCCGAGGTCAGCACGGAAGCCAGCCCGGCGTCGATGTCGCCGAGCGCGCGGGTCAGCTCGCTCCAGCGCCGGACGCTGCTGGTCGAGCCGTCGGCTCCCGGGCCTTCGTTGATCTGCGCGTACAGCTCGGGGTGTCGGTACCCCTGCCACCGGTGGTCGCTCATCGCTGGTCAGCAGCCTCCGATGCCCATCGCGGTCTCGCCGTCGATGGTCGAGTACTGGCGGTTGGCACGCTCCAAGGACTCGGCGGCGGCCTGCAGCTGGTCGCGGTAACCGCACAACGCGGTCAGCGCGTCGTCGCCGCCGCCGAGGGAGCGCTTGTTGAACTCCTCGGCGGCGTCGGCGCTGACCGGGTCGCCGGCCCACGGTCGGATGCGCAGTTCGGTGATGGCGTGCTCGATCTGCAGGCCCACCGCGTCCAGCGATTCCTGCAGCGCGTTGACCAGCCGGGGGATGGCGGCGGGCTCGACCTGCATCGAGCCGCCGGACACTCCCGGCAGGGCTTCGGTCGAGCTGTCGCCCCACGGAGCAGTTAGCGGCACGTTTTCCCTCCCACAGGTAAGGGCCCTGATCGCGGGTGCAGGCCCTCGTGCTCGAACGCGCGGTTGTGCGGGGCCGCGCGCCGGGTCAGGTGTTGTGCGGGCACCTGGCCGGTGAGCGGAACGCCCGAGCGCTCAAGCTACTAAACGTCCAGCGGACACTGTAGTCACCAATCGTCACGCTGGGGAGTGCTCCATAAGCGGTGAGTATCACTCTTTGCATTGGGCAACTGATCGCACTGCGTGATCAACGCGGCTGGGTGGTCTGCCTGGTCTGCGTGGGTTCCGAGGTCTCCGGCGAGGACAGGGTGACCACCGCGTCCTCCGCGACCCGCTGGGCTCCGGCGCACAGCTGGTCCACCGGTGACGGCGGTTGCCCGCCGTCGTCGCGGTACAGGACGTCGAGGTGCTGGCCCTCGGCGACGTCCACCGCCACGTTGCAGGACAGGTCGAGCCCGGGCGTCTTGATGACCAGCGCCGGGAATCCGCCGACGACCACCTGGGTGGCCTCCACCTGCGCGGTGTCGTCGGTCCACACGCTCATGCCCTCGGTGGTGATCAGCGCCAGCCGGGCGCCCACCTTGGCGGTGGTGTTGCGGTAGCTGCAGGTCGCCGCGTTGCCGAAACCCGCCTCGGAGTCGGGCATCGGGTCGCGGTCGAAGCCGAGCTGGTTGCGTTGGGCGGTGGTGAGCAGCGTGCACGCCGCGACGCCGTCGAGCCCGAGCTCGTAGGGCCGTGGTGGCGGTGGGGGCTGGGTGCTCGTCGTGGGCAGCGGCATCGGTGGTGGGGCCGCGGTGTCCGCGGTCGGTTGCGACTGCCAGAGGCTGCACCCGGTGAGGGCGAGCGTGCTGGCGGCGAGCAGCGCGCTCAACCGCCGAGCTCCGGTGATCCGCGAGCTGTGCATGCCATCACCGTAACGAAGCGTGGTCGGAGGCGGCGCGGTCCTGGTAGATGAACCGAGTGATCTTCAGCGGCGCCAGGTGAACCAGAGGACGGCGATCAGCGGGATCAGCACGATCAGCGCGGCCTGCCGGGCGACGACGAGCAGCAGCACGGCCAGCACCGCCACGCCGACCGCGAGCGCGACCTTCATCCCCACCGGGCGGGGCTCGGGCGTCTGGGGCACGCGGATCGGCCGGGGATCGGGCAGATCTTCGAACAGCGCCTCGATCTCGGAGCTGAACCGGGCCGCGGCGACCTGGCGGCAGCGCTCGTCGTACTCGCCGACGTCGAGGCGTCCGACGGCGAAGTGCTCGCCGAGCAGCCGCATCGCGCCTTCGCGCTCGGGGTCGCCGATGCGGAGGTCCTTGCCCCGCCGTCCCTTCTCCACGCCCCCATCCTACGGTCGGCGGACCCCCGTTCGAGCCGGGTGAGCGGAGGGTTCCGGCTCTGTTCCGCGAAACGTCGGAGGGCCCCGCCGACCGGTGTCGACGGGGCCCTCCGAGCGGAGCGGATCAGGCGTTGACGAGCTCGGTCTCGTCGGCGGCCTTGCTCTCGACCAGCGGGGTGCTCGGCTTGGCCAGCACCTCGTCGTCGAGCAGGCCCTCGCTGCGGGCGACCACGGTCGGCACCACGATCTGGCCCGCGACGTTGGTGGCGGTGCGCATCATGTCCATGATCGGGTCCACCGCGTAGGCGATGGCGATGCCGGTGGCGACCACCTCGGGCGGGAAGCCCAGCGCGGCGGTGGTCAGCGTCAGCATGGTGAACCAGCCGGTGACGCCGGCGGTGGCGATCGAGCCGAACACCGCGACCGCGACGATCGTCAGGTACTGCACCGGGCCGAGGCTGATGCCGAAGAGGTTCGCGATGAAGATCGAACCGACCGCCGGGTAGATCGCGGCGCAGCCGTCCATCTTGGTGGTCGTGGCCAGCGGCACCGCAAAGTTCGCGTAGGACGCCGGAACGCCCAGGTCCTCGGTGGTCTGCCGGGTCAGCGGCAGGCTCGCGCTGGAGGAGCGGGAGACGAACGCGAACTGCAGCACGTTCCAGGACTTGGCGAAGAAGCGCACCGGGCTGACCTTGGCGACCAGGCCCAGCAGCAGCGGGTAGACCACGAACAGCACCAGCGCGCAGGCCACGTAGGTGGAGCCGATCAGCTTCAGCAGCGGCGCGAAGAACTCGTTGCCGTAGCTGGCCACGGCGTTGCCGATCAGGCCGAGGGTGCCGATCGGGGCGAGCTTGATGATCCAGCCGAGCACGCGCTGGATGACCTCGAAGGCGGCCTTGTTGAACTCGACGAACGGCGCGGCCTTCTCGCCGAGGCTGTAGGTGGCGGCGCCGATGATCAGCGCGATGAACACGACCTGCAGCGTCTCGCCCTCGGAGAAGGCGCTGATCAGGTTGCTGGGCACCAGACCGTTGACCAGGTCCAGCCAGGAGCCGTGGGTCTTCTCGCCGATGGACTGCAGCTTCTCCGGGTCGGGTTCGATGACCAGGCCCTTGCCGGGCTGGAACACCGAGCCGACGGCCAGGCCGATCACCACCGCGATCAGCGAGGTGATGGCGAACCACAGCGCGGTCTTGCCGCCCAGGCGCGCCGCGGTCCGGCCGCCGCCGAGACCGCGGAGGCTGTTGATGCCCACCACGATCGCGGTGAAGATCAGCGGCAGCACGGTGAAGGTGAGCAGCTTGGTGAAGGTCGTGCCGATGGTGTCCAGCGTCGTGGTGAGCCACTCGGCGCCGGTCTGCTTGGCGATGTAGCCGAGCAGAGCGCCGAGCACCAGCGACGCGACGACGGCCACGGCGAACAGCTTGGGGTTGAAGCGCAGGCGCGATCGCCCAGCGGAGGTGGACACAGGGGTCTCCCGGATTCGCGGAGTGGGGTTCGAAGGCAGTTCGGATTCGAGCGGCGCGCGCGAGACGAGGGCGCGCGGATCTCAGGAAGCGGCCGTGCCGCGCTCGATCACAGACAGACGGAGCTGGCCTGCCGTCGAAGATCGACGTGCAGGCGAGAAGTCAGATACAGCCGTCGGAGGGTGTCCATCGCGAACATTTGTAACCAGCCGCGCGGCGAAACCCATCCAGGGGTAACCGAATTGTGTTCGTATTCACTCGGGCGCCGGATGCCCGATCTCACTCCGCAGTCGGGGTGCTCCACAACGTCACGACGCTGACGCCGACCTCGGCGAGCAGCTTGCGGGTCAGCGGCAGGCTGATCCCGAGCACGCTCGACGGATCGCCGTCGACACCCTCGACGAACCAGCCGCCGAAGCCTTCGAGGGTGAACCCGCCCGCGACGTGCAGCGGCTCGCCGGTCGCGACGTAGGCCTCCAGCTCGGCCTCGCTGGGCTCCCCGAACCGCACGGTGGTGCCCAGGTGCCCGTTGGCGCGCGCGATGACCTCGCCGCCCTGGAGCCGGACGATCGCGTGCCCGGTCAGCAGTTCACCGCTGCTGCCCGCGTTCTGCGCCCAGCGCTTGGCGGCCGCCTCGGGCGTGCCGGGCTTGCCGACGATCTCGCCGTGCGCCATCAGCAGCATCGAGTCGCAGCCGACGACCACCGCGTCCGGCTCCTCGGCGCCGATCTCGGCGGCGACCGCGTCGGCCTTGGCTTGCGCCAGCGCCGTGACCAGCTCGGTCGGCGAGGGGTCGCCCAGCGAAGCGGTCACCGCGTCCTCGTCGACGCCGGAAACCCGCACCAGCGGCTCGATGCCGGCGGAGCGCAGGACCGAGAGGCGGGCGGGGGACGCGGAAGCAAGCACGAAGCGCACGCCGCCGATGGTAGAGACCGCCCCGCGCCGGCTCCGCTCCCGGCTCGAAGCGACGAACCGCCTTCGCCCCGCTCGGCCCATCGGCCAGTGCTGCTGCTGGCGGTTCCGCGCCGAAAAGCCCGTCCTGCAGCGGGATTCAGGTGTCAAGGATGCCCCGAAAGGTGGTGTCCGCTGCGGCGACGGTCTCTTTAAATGTCCTTCGCACGAATCGTCGCGGTCTGCGGTCGGTTCGGGCTCATTCCTTCCTCTGCTCCACCCGCCCTGCTCTTCGGGCGGGCGTTCGTCCCCGGCGGTGGACGCCGGGGCTCCAGCTCCCGCGCATCGCGGCCCGATCGGTCGTGCGCGGGTGATCCCTGCCCAGAAACGGATCGAGGGAGTCGACCATGAGTCGAGGCAGAACCACCCGGTTGTTGGGTGCAGCGGTGCTGGCGGCGGGCACGCTCGCCGCCCTGGCGGTGCCCTCCACCGCCGCACCCGCGGAGCAACAGGTGTCCCCGGAACTGCTCGCCGCGATGCAGCGGGACTTCGGGCTGACCGAGCAGCAGGCGCACGACCGGCTGGCGCGGGAAGCGGAGGCGATCCGGCTGGACCAGGCCGTGCGCGGCAGCACGGGCGGGGCCTTCGCCGGTTCCTACTTCGACGCGGCGCGCGGCAAGCTCGTCGCGGCGGTGACCGACGGACGTGCGGCGGAAGCCGCGCGCGCCGCCGGCGCGGACGCCGTGGTGGTGTCCAACAGCGAGCGGGACCTCGACGCCACGAAGTCCACTTTGGACAGCATGGACGCGTCCGCGCCGCGGTCGGTCACGGGCTGGCGCGTGGACGTGCGGTCGAACTCCGTCGTGGTGTCGGTCGACCGCACGCAGCGCGACGCCGCCACCGAGGACTTCCTGGCCGAGGCGCGGAGCCTCGACGACTCGGTGCGGGTGGAAGAGGTCGCCGAAGCGCCGCGGCCGCTCTACGACCTCATCGGCGGGGACGCCTACTACATGGGTGGCGGGCGATGCTCGGTCGGCTTCCCGGTGCGGACCTCCTCCGGCGCTGCGGGCATGGTCACCGCCGGGCACTGCGGCCGTCCGGGGACCGCGGTCTCCGGCTACAACCAGGTTTCGATGGGCACCTTCCAGGGCTCGTCGTTCCCCGGTGACGACTACGCCTGGGTCTCGGCCAACTCCAACTGGACGCCGCGCGGGCTGGTGAACATGTACAACGGCTACGGCCGCGTGGTCTCCGGCGCGTCGGTGGCGCCGACCGGTTCGTCGATCTGCCGCTCGGGTTCGACCACCGGCTGGCACTGCGGAACCGTGCAGGCGATGAACCAGACCGTGCGCTACGCCGAGGGCACGGTCTACGGGCTGACCCAGACCAACGTCTGCGCGGAGCCGGGTGACTCGGGCGGCTCGTTCATCAGCGGCAACCAGGCCCAGGGCACGACCTCGGGCGGCTCCGGCAACTGCTCCAGCGGAGGTACGACCTACTTCCAGCCGGTCCAGGAAGCGCTCAACGCCTACGGCCTCAGCCTCGTCACGGGTTAGGCCTGATGGGCGCCCGTGAGCACTTTGGGTTGTTATAGCGACCCAAAGTGCTCACGGGTCCTGGCCAGCGCGATTCGGGTGACACCTCTGGACGCCGGACCTGGAGTTCCGGTAGATCTGGCCTTCCGCCGCCGGAAGGGAACGATCATGGTCGGGAGAACTCCCGCCGTGGCCCTGGTGGCGGCGGCGTTCCTGCTCGCGTCGGCGCCTCCGGCGTCCGCGGCGGTCATGTGGGACGGCGATGCCTCGCACGGCACCGGCGTCTTCGCGCACATCGGTTCCGAATGCGCCGATCCGGGCAGCGTCACGGCGGTCGACGACCCGGAGCAGGGCGCGATCTGGCGCTACGACAAGCCCGCCGGGCTCCGGCGGTGCGAGAGCCGCGGCATCAGCGTCGACGGCCAGGAGTACGACTTCGAGAACGGCTCCACCTACTACCTGGGCTGGCGCAGCAAGCTGTCCAGCACCGTCGACAACAACGCCACCTTCCAGTGGAAGTCCTACGGCAGCCACGTCCAGAACTACCCGGTCGTCCTCAAGGTCATCGACGGCAAGCTGTCGCTGCTGCAACGCCAACCCGACGAGACCCGCATCATCTGGGAGCGCCCGATCGCAGCGGGCGAGTGGCACAGCATCGTCCTCGGCCTGCACCTGTCCGACGAGACCACCGGCGGCTGGGTGGAGTTCTGGTTCGACGGTGAGCAGCAGACGTTCACCGACGGATCCCACCGCTGGGCGTGCCGCACCTTCGACAGCGAGAACCACCCGAAGTGGGGCGTCTACGGCGCCGAGGGCGACGACGTGGTCAACGAGATCGACGCGTTGAAGATCGGCACCGAGTACGCCGACGTGGCACCGTGATCCGGCCGTGCCGGTGGCGCGCGCCACCGGCACGGTTCCGGTCAGTCCCGGTTGAGCTGGACGTCCGGCCGCGGCGGGACGTGGCCCGGGCGGACGGTCGGCTTGGCCGTCCCGGCCGAGGTCACCGCGGGCAGGCCGCCGACGACCGGGAGCGTCACCGAGGTGGCGTTCAGGTCCAGGCCGATCTCGCCGGGCTGGCCCGGCG